>JBBRAT010000014.1:0-93043 GCA_038206515.1 Anaerolineales bacterium
CGCAGTCAGCGCGTATTGGCGGAGGTGCTGCGCGATATTTCCTCCGCCCTCATCAGCGCATCCAGCTTTGAGGATGTGCTGGACCGCATTTTGGTCAACCTGGAGCGCGTGATTCCGCATCAGGGGGCTAATATCGCCATGGTGGAGGCGGATGGTACCCTGCGCATCCATCAGGGGCATGGCTACCCGGAAGAAATGAACGACTTGATCCGCCGAGTAGCGCTGCCCTCCAGCCAGTGGAACACGTTCCGGCGGGTTTCGCAATTTGATGAACCGTTGTTGATCCCGGATGTAACCCAAGACGCGGATTGGGTGGTTATGGAAGGCAACACCTGGACGCGCTCCTACATTGGGGTTGCCATCCGCGCGCGTGGGCAGATGTTGGGCATTTTAAACGTAGATAGCCCTATCCCCAATTTTTTCACCGCCAAAGACGCCGCGCGGGTGCAGGCATTTGCCAACCAGGCAGCCATTGCTATGGAAAATTCGCGCCTGTTCGCTGAGGCGCAATCGCGTGCTGCTCAAATGACCACCCTCTACCAGATGGGTCTCACCCTTACCCAGGGCGTAGAACTCGATGATGTCTTGGCGACCTTGCATTCACAGTGCGGGCAGGTGCTGCCCAACGATTGCTTTTACGTGGGGTTGTATGACGCGCATACCGATCAGCTGGAAATTCCCATCTATTATGGGGATGGCGGGTATCTGAAAATACCGGCGCGCCTGTTGACCGAAAGCCCCGGACTGAGCGGCGAGGTCATCTTTAGCCGCCGCACCCTCTACCTGCCCGATTCCACCTTGCCGGAGGTGGAAAAACAATATCAAATTATCCGTTTTGGTGACCAACCCACGCGCACCTATTTGGGCGTGCCTCTGATTGTGCGTGACCGCGTGATTGGGGTGATGTCCATTCAACGTGACCCTGCGGATGGCTACACCCAGGACGAAATCCGCCTATTTGAAACGATTGCCCACCAGGCGGCAATGGCGTTGGAGAATGCCCAAATCTTCAAGCAGCTGCGGATGATCGCATCCACCGACAGCCTGACCGGGGTGTTCACCCGCTGGCACTTTACCCAGCTGGCGAAGGTGGAAATTGAGCGCGCGCAACGCTACGGGCATCCGCTGGCAGTCTTGATGATGGATATTGATCATTTCAAGAAATTCAACGATACTTACGGTCACGCGACGGGCGATGACGTGGTGCGAGCGGTGGCGAGTATGTGCAGCAAGGGGCTGCGCTCTTCAGACGTGATGGGGCGGTATGGCGGCGATGAATTTGTGATCCTCCTGCCTGAAACGGATCTGGAAGCGGCGGCGCGCACGGCGGAACGCATCCGCAGCATGGTGAATACCATTGAAGTTTCTACGCCAGAATCTGTGGTACAGATTACCATCAGCATGGGGTTGGCGACCCTTGCGCCGCGCATGACCCTGGATACCCTGCTGATTATGGCAGACCGGGCGTTGTATCAGGCGAAAAATGCCGGGCGCAACCTGGTGAAGGTCTATCAGGCGGAGGAAAAGGATGTAGAAACCTCGCAGCCGCAGATGACCGATGCCAAGGTGGATAGTCCGCTGTTAGGGAATGCCAATCCTGCGGTCGGCGGATGAGAGAGTAAAAATTTTGCCCCTTGTACTCCTCTGCCTCTTGCGCTATACTCTGATCAACTCGTATTCCCGCTATTTTTGGGGGATGCGGGCAATGAGTGCATACGTTTAGACATCAGGTGAAACGGAATTCATCCTGAGTTTGATTTCGCAAGGAGGTGATAGGTATGGAACCGGTTAATTTCCCCAAAACAAATCCGTTGGATCCATTGAATACGCTCAATCAGCAGCAAACCGCTGCACAGCAACTTGCTGCACAGCAAACCGCTGCACAGCAAGTTGCTGGACAACAGGCGGCGCAAGGCGCGCAAGTCGGCGCGCAAAGCGTGGATAAGGCTGAAATTTCTGCCGAGGCAGCCGGCGCGACCGGCGCGGTGAAAGCCGTGAACAGTCAGGCAGGCAGTCAATCCGCCGAGCAGATGCTGTTCAATCAGCTGCTTTCAGATAATATGCGCGCCATTATGGGCTTGCAGCAGCGCGATGAACCATCGCAGGCTGCCCCATCCGCCACTGACCTGCCGCAAGAGGCAGCCGTGGCGCAGCTGAATAGCATGTCCGGCTCGCATCAGGCGCAAATTCTCAAAAGCCTGTTCGGGTAAAAATTATCAATCCATCTAAAAAAATAGGAGCGCGCGCGCTCCTATTTTTTTAGATGGATTTTTAGGTTCATTGAGGGTTTGCGTTGTAGGTGAGGAGAGGGACGATCTTCCGCTCTCCTCTACGATAACGCAAACCCTCAGAGTTCCATTTTTTACTCCATAGGCTGACGGATGACGGTTTTCAGTTTGTCGGGTGCGGCGCGGTTGGGGTCTGAGAGGTAAATTTCGTGGTGCAAGCCGCGCAGCGCACAGCCCTGGCTGGCGATGAAGGCGTGCAGGCGGGCAATATTCTCTTTTTCGGCAGAGTAGGGTCCGAGGTGCATAAGCTGGGCGGCGCGCCCCTCCGCGTAGGTCTCCAGGCGCACATCCGCAGTGGTGATGCCTTTTTTGCGCAGCGCCTCCGCCCGCGCCCGGTCAACGTCTTCCGCGGTCACGGCGGACGGCTGGGCAATCATCATGCGCCACTGCCAGCGCGATTTGCTCTCCACGCTAAACTGGCTCATATCCTCTTCCCACCACAGCCCCTCCAGCGGAAAGACGGCGTAGTCCAGCCGATCCGCCTTTTTGAGGGCGAATTTGAGGGTATACGCCAGGCTGTAGAGTGCCTCTACCGCCGCCTGGTAGACGGGGTTGTTGTTGGGGTTGCCCTGCCCATCCACCATCAGATATTGTATAGGCGGCACGTCCACCACCACCGGCGCAGTCAGTCCAGCGGTCGCGGCAGTCGCCATAGGCGGGAAATACAACGCTTTCAGGTCTTTCTTCCAATCGAACTTGTCCATTTTAATCCTCCTGTTTGATTTGATTCAGATAGCCTGTCACCCAATTTAACTCGGCTTGCATGCCTGCCAGGGAGTGGGCGAACAGCGCGTTTACGTGGGCGGGCAGGTTGCTTGCCGCGCCGTCCGCCTGCCATTTGTTTTGCACGTGTTGGATGCTGGTCTGCATTTCATTAATATAGGTTTGCAAAGCGGCGCGCGTTTCTTCGGGCGAGAGGGCGGGCAGGTGCGCCAGCGCGAGGTCAAAATCCGCCCCGTGCGGTCTGGGGTGGCTGAGCCGCTGATAAACCGCCTGGTGATATGCCTGCCAACCTGCCGCCGTCAGCTGATAGACGCGCCGCTGACGGCTATGCCCCTGACGATGCCCGCCCCTTGCCGCCTTCCCTGCGCCACTCCCTTCCACTGCTTCTTCTACCGCCGGACCAGAACAGAGCAGACCCGCGCTTTCCAGCCGGTTGAGCTGGGCGTAGATGGAAGAAAAGCCCATTTCCGCCCAGCTGCGCATGCCGCGCGCCTGAATTTCCTGTTGCAGCTGGTAAGCATGGCGCGGCACTTCCGCCAGTAGCCCCATCAGCACCAGTTCAGCATTCGTCAAATCGGTCATATCAATATCCTATCTATAGAATATTCTATCACGAGAATATTATAGAGTCAAGGGGAATTTGAGAAGACTGAGCAGCAAATTGGCTTTTATGCTATAACTAATTTAGAAAAGTGCCCTGTGGTTTGGATGCCGGGGCGATATTCATCAAACTTTTTCAAGGAGAATACGCATGGGCTACGAACAATATCACGAACCTGCTGAAGAAATGTCGAAGGAAGCGCGCAGCTTTGTACGCATCATCACCTCTATGATTGAAGAGGCGGAAGCGATTAACTGGTACGAACAACGCATGTCGGTCGAGAAGGACTCCTCTGCCCATGATATTATGGAAGACGCGCAGCAAGAGGAATTTAAGCATTTTGGGATGGATTTGGAATGGTTGATGCGTCAGAAGCCGGTATTCCGCGCCACCTTAAAGGCGATTTTGTTCCAAAAGGGGGACATTGTGGCTTTGGGCAAAGCTGGCGAGGAGGCAGCCGAAGCGGCAGAGGGTAAAAAATGAGCGGATTTTTGCCAGAAGTGACCATTTTCCCCACCCCCGAAATGCTGGCAGAGCGCGCGGCGCATGAATTTGCGCGCCTGTCGCAGGCATCCATCGAACTGCATGGGCGCTTCAGCGTGGCGCTTTCGGGCGGATCCACCCCGCAGGCGATGTATGCGCATCTGGCGGAAGAGCCGCTGCGTTCGCAGGTGGATTGGGGGCGGGTGTATGTCTTTTGGGGGGATGAGCGTTGCGTGCCGCCCGATTCGCCGCAGAGCAATTATGGCAACGCGCGCAGCCGGCTGCTGCAGCGCGTCCCGATTCCAGAAGGGAATATTTATCGCATTCCGGCAGAAATGGAGCCGCAAAAAGCCGCCCGCCAATATGAAGAAACCTTGCTTCGTTATTTTGGCGCGTTGGAGCTGGAGGAAGACCGCGAACGTGCCGCCTTTGACCTGGTCTTATTGGGCATGGGCGATGAGGGGCATACCGCCTCGCTGTTCCCCGGCACGTTGGCAGTCTCTGAACCTACCCACTGGGTATCGGCGGAATATGTCGAGAAGCTCTCCGCTTGGCGAATATCGCTCACGCCGGCCTTATTCAACCGCGCCGCGCAGGTGTTGTTCCTGGTGGCGGGGGCGAATAAGGCGAGTACCCTGGTGACGGTGCTGTATGGCAGCGATCAGCCGGAACGCTACCCGGCGCAGAGCATCCGCCCGAACACAGGTCGCCTGCGTTGGTGGGTGGATGAGGCGGCGGCGAGTACGTTTTAAATCGCCCCACCCTGGCGAGCAAAGAACGCTCGCCTGTCCCTCCCCGAAGATCAGGGAGGGGGACAGGAAAAACCTCGTTCTTGTTCTCCTCGTTGCTTGCCCGTCCCCGCGTCGAGCAAAGATCACCCCACCCTGGCGAGAAGATCACTCGCCTGTCCCTCCCCGAAGATCAGGGAGGGTGAAGAAAGAGCAAAGCATTTTCTTTTCCCCCCTCCCTGATCTTCGGGGAGGGGGCAAGGCGAGTGGTCTTCTCGCCAGGGGTGGGGTGATCTTAGTACCTGCTTCTTTTCCCCCTCCTTGCCAAGTCGAGAGTTCTTTGCTCGACACGGGGATGGGTTAGGGAGGCTGGGGCGATTTTAAAGGAAAGGGACCATGACCATTCTTTTGACCGGGTTTGAACCGTTTGCAGGCAGCCGCGTCAACCCTTCCGAGCAGGCAGCGCGCGCTTTGGATGGGGCGATCATCGCCGGGCAGGAAATTCGGTGCGCCATTCTGCCGGTGGATGGGCAGCGCGCCCCGCAAGCCCTCATGGATGCCCTGGCGCAGCATTCTCCAAAAGCCGTGTTGTGCCTGGGCGAAGCAGCGGGCAGGGCGTGCGTCTCCATTGAGCGGGTGGCGGTCAATTTGCTGGATTATCGGATTGCGGATAATGCCGGTCAGCAGGTGGTGGATCAGGCGGTGATCGCAGGCTGCCCTGCGGCGTATTTTGTCACCCTGCCCACGCGGCGCATGTATGAGCGGCTGCTGGCGGAAGGCATCCCGTGCGAGCTATCCCTCAGCGCGGGGGCGTTCCTGTGCAATCAAGTGTTGTATGCGCTGCTGCATTTTGCCGAACAGGACGGGCGCAATTCCCCGCTGGGCGGCTTTATCCACCTGCCCTCTCTGCCGCAACAGACAGCCGAGCGGCTATTGACTGGGAAGGCGGCGCAGGCGAACATGGGGTTAGAGACGAGCCTCCGCGCCGTGCGGGCGGCATTAGAGGTGATTGCAGAGGAATAATCAGCCCATTTTTCCCTTGAGGAGACTTTTTTTTTGATGGAAACTTCGCGTACATTGGTCTATCAAACCTTAGAATTTGCCGCGCCGCGCCGTATTCCGCGCGACGTGTGGCTGCTGCCCTGGGCGTGGATGAATTATCCGCAGCAGACGCAAGCCCTGATCGAGCGTTTCCCCTCGGATTTTGTCACCGCGCCCGCGCCGGGGCGGGTTGCCCACGTGCAGGGGGACGCTTACGAGGTGGGCACGTTCATTGACGAATGGGGCTGCATCTTCACCGGCAACCAGCGCGGGGTGATCGGCGAAGTGAAGGATGCCGCTATCTCCACCTGGGACGATTTGCCCAATCTGCGCGTGCCAGAAGGTATGCTCCATTTTGACGCTGCCGCCGTCAACGCCTTTTGCCAGACTACGGATCAGTTTGTGATGGGCGGCTGCTGCCCGCGTCCCTTCGAGCGGCTGCAATTCCTGCGCGGCAGTGCGCAGCTCTACCTTGACCTGGGCGAGCAGTCCGCGCAAATGATGGAACTGCTGCATACCGTGCATGAATTTTACCTGAAGGAGCTGGAAGCCTGGGCAAAAACGGACGTGGACGGGTTGATGTTCATGGACGACTGGGGCGCGCAGAATCGTCTGCTGATTGCCCCGCGCATGTGGCGGAAGCTCTTCAAGCCGCTCTATAAAGACTACATTGACCTGGCGCACGCCTACGGCAAGAAGATTTTTATGCATTCGGACGGTTATACGCTGGATATTTTCGCCGATCTGGTGGAATTGGGGCTGGACGCGCTCAACAGCCAGCTATTTTGCATGGATATTGAGGAAATTGGGCGAAAATTTAAGGGGAAGATGACCTTTTGGGGCGAAATTGACCGTCAGAACCTGCTGCCGTTTGGCACGCCCGCCCAAGTGGCGGATGCCGTCAGTCGAGTGGCGGCGGCCCTGTATGCTCAGGGCGGGGTAATTGCCCAATGCGAATTTAGCGCAGGCTCGCAGCCGCAAAACGTCATGCAGGTTTATCAGAGTTGGGAAGAAGTGATCCGCGCGGAATAAAAAAACGGGCAGATATTCCTTCTAAATTCCCTTGCAAAATTCGCTTTTTCGTATAAAACATTTGAATAAATATATGATACAATGGCCTTGTGAATGCGAAACTTTGAAGGAAACCGTTTCCGACATCTTTCGTGAATCCGTCTGTTCCGTGTTTAGATAAAGGAGATCGTTAGAATGGAACCAAAACTGTATGTAGGAAACCTTTCCTACCAAACCACTGAAGATGAACTGCGCACCTTGTTTGCGCAAGCTGGCACAGTCGCTTCGGTTGATGTGATCAAAGATCGTGATACGGGTTCCTCGAAGGGATTCGCGTTCGTAACCATGAGTTCTCAGAGCGAAGCAGACAATGCGATTCAGGTACTGAACGGTCGCAGCCTGGGCAACCGAGAAATTCGCGTCAGCGCAGCGCGCCCGCGCGAAGATCGCCCGCAGGGTGGCGGCGGCGGCGGCTACGGTAATCGTGGCGGTGGCGGCGGCGGTGGTGGCGGCTACGGGCAAGATCGCCGTGGCAGCGGTGGCGGCGGCGGGCAAGATCGCCGTGGCGGCACCGGTGGCAGCGGCAATCGCCGTTACTAAGTCGAAGATTGCAATAAAACCGTAAATTAAAATTTCAATAAAATAGGAGGGCATCTACCCTCCTATTTTATTAAGAATAGTCAGTATAGCGCTGCACGGATGGCGTTCAGCAAAAGGGACAATTGGCAAATTCATCTCATTCAAGGGAGGGAACAGCATGGACGAATTGAGCTTTCCGAATATAGTAGCCATTGGCGCATCAGCGGGAGGTTTAGCTGCTTTCCAACAGCTGATCGAAAACTTGCCAGCGGACACAGGAATGGCGTTTGTCTTGCTCTCGCATATTCTGCGCGGATCAAAAAGTCTGCTCCCCGAAATCCTATCCCGCTCCACGGAAATGCCCGTTGTGCAAGTGAGAGAGGGGAATCAAAAAATACTCCCTAATCACATCTACATTTTGCCTCCTGATAAATTCATGGAAATCGAAGGAGAGTCACTTATCCTCATTCCTCGCCCCAACAAACCGGTGAACAGCGCCATTGATCATTTTCTTTTTTCCCTGGCAAAGGATCAAGCCCGCGGGTCTATCGGAATCGTCCTTTCCGGCGAAGGTTCCGATGGGGCAGAAGGACTTAAGATTCTGAAAGAAAAAGGAGGCGTAACCATCGCCCAAACGCCTGCAACCGCTGCCTCAAAATCCATGCCGATAAACGCAATCGAAATTGATCATATCGATTATGTCCTTTCGCCCAAGGAAATCGCCAATCAATTGGGTTCCATCGCATGGCGCAACTCTTATATCCAAAAGAATCCGTTCAAAGTGCTTTGGATAAACAATCGCGCGTAACAGCGTAGCCAACCCAATCCATGCAGCTTGTCCGCCAATTGCCGCCTTTGCGAGTGGTGAGGAATAGCGTGAATAGAGCAATCCTCTTTTGTCCCCTTTCTTGAGACTGCCAAAATTGATTTTAGCAAAACCCTTGACGAATACATAACATGCAAGTACAATACAAGCCTGAAGGATGCGAAGAAGTTCTCGTTGGCGAAGGTAACACAACGGCTCAGGGCATTGCTCATGGGCTGTTTTTTTAACCGAACCGATGAAACACAAGCACCATCAAATTTTTACCCTGCCACCAAGGAGGCAAGCAAATGACTGAACGTATCACCGGTACGGTTAAATGGTTCAACAATGAAAAAGGTTATGGCTTTTTATCTCAGGAAAACGGCCCAGACGTATTCGTTCACTTTTCTGCCATTGAAGGCGCGGGCTATCGCTCGTTGACCGAAGGACAGAAAGTTGAATTCTCTATCGAAAAAGGACCCAAGGGTCTTCAGGCCGCTAAGGTCAACCCCCTTTAGTCTTTTTCTCAACCATGTAACCAAAAAAGCCCACTCTGCAAAGAGTGGGCTTTTTTTTGTTATCCTATGTCACTGCTCAGGCATCCCCCATATTCACAATGGCATCCCCTATATTCGCAATGGAGTCCCCCCGTCCGTGTAGGGACTGACGGCAGGAAGCCCAACCCCAAATGAACAAATTTGCGTTTCCACCAGGAAAATCCCCTGCATACACAGGTGTAATGCGCCACTACGCGATACGCCTATGTATACAGGGGATACCTACTCGATCAAGCACAAGGTGCGGATTTGCTTGGGATGCACCTCAAACGTCAGGGTATTGCCATCCAGGGCAAAGGGCTTGGAAAGCGGCGTGGATTCCAGGTTGACCCACTGCGCATGCCGTGACGCCGGACGGCGGGCAGCCGTGATGCGCAGTTCGTAGAGCGAAAGGTGCGCCTGGGTGGGCTGCGAGGTGGGATTAAAGATGCGCAGCTCCAGCCCAGCAGCCGTGCGGCGGACGCTGGTCAGCGTGACCGCCCCGCTCAGGCTGAGGAAGCCCGCGGTTGGCGGCAGCGGCATCACCTCTCGCTCGGAACGCGCCGCGCTTTGCGCCAAGTTGCTCAAATCTTCCGGCAGCAGCTGCACCGTGCGCAGTCCGGCGGCGAGAAGGGTGGCGCGGTCAAACAACCTCACGCGGTCCGGCGCGCCATTCAGCGGCATGATCTCAAACGCATAATGCAGCTCCCCTTGCACCTGCCCCTCCGGCTCGCCGGCGGTGTTGACCGTGCGCTGGGTGGCGCGCAGCAGGGTGAGGGCAACCGTCCGCTCGGCGGTATCCAGCACAGCGCTTTCGTATAACCCCGGCGCGATGATCGCCAGCCCGCGTTGGCCGTCAAACACAGCCGTCCAATTCTGCTGCGGCTTGGTTTCCACCTCTGGCTCGCGGTATTGAGCGTTATCCGCGCGCAACGCAATGGATCGCTCCACCACGTCAAAGGGCGTATCCGCCAGATAGGAACGCGCCCGCACCGCCTGAGAGGGGAACAACACCCGCAGGCGATGGTCGCGGATGGTGTTATAGACGGTGGTTTGCACGCTTACGCACTCCGCCCCAGCCCGCAGGCTGACCAGACTGTCAATCACCAAATCCGCGCGTTGGGTAGAACGCCCGCCGGTTTGCGCATCAAACCCGGCCGGGACGCGCATGCACACTCGCACGCGGAAGGACGCCATCAGCGGGCCATGGCTGACCAGCGAGACTTCGGCGGCGGAGGCAATGGACAGAAACACCTCGTCATTGGTCGCCGGTCCATGATTCCAGCCATCCCCAATGTCGGCGCAATCTTCAAAAGTCAGCAGACCGCGGTAGCTGTTGCCGCTGCGCCGATCCAGGATGGTGATCGCGCCGTTGGTCTCGAACGTCACGGAGAGGTAATCATTTGCCATGCTGCGGACGCCAGTCACCAGGTTTGCGCCGCTTGCCGGAAGGGTAGGCATGCCGAGCTGCCCCGGGCGCAGGCTGAGGGTGGTGTATCCCAGGGGCGGCAGCTGCACCGGCAGGGCAATTTTCAGGGCGTGGACGTTGTAGCCGCGCGGGAAGGTCGTATCATACACGCGGAAGCGCGGTTGATTCAATTTTTGCCCAATGCGCTGATACATCACCGCTTGCCCGTCCGCATCCAAAATTTGCAAGCCGGCGCGCGTTTCAAACGAGGTCATCTCGGACCAGCCGGGCCAGTCCGTTGGCACATCCACCTCCAGGGTGACAATTTCATCCACCGCGCGCGGCAGCGGATTAAACACCACCACCCGCGCTTGTGGCTGCCCCTCTGCTTGTTGATTTTCAGTGGCAGCCGCGCTTGGCGTGACCGCGCCGAGGGCAATGGCGCGGGCAGCTTCGGTGGTCAGCCGATCCGCAATGGACTGAGATTGATGGAAGCGGTAGCGCATATCCTGATGAACCGCATCAATGCTGCATCCACAAATGGAATCGTGCGGGTGATTTTGCAGCAGCCAGCGCCAGGCAACCTCCAAATAGCCGGTGGGGTAAGGCAGACCGGCGGCGGCATGGGCAAACGCGCTGAGGGGTTCCGCCCAGTGGCATAATGTCGTCTCGCAGGCGGCATTGGCTTGTTTGAGGCGCACCCGGCTAGAATCTACCCCCGGAATCAGCCATTGAGCCTCTTTTTCACCGGGGAAAAGACCCGGCTCGCGCAGTTCGCCCTCCAGCACCTGCCGGATTTCCCCGCGCACCGCCAGCAGCTCCGTCAGGTAATCATCCAGGGTGGTATGCACGATCTCATACTTGCCAACAGGCTTGCCATCGGGATGTTCCATGCGTTCCGCAAGCACGCGATAGGCGGCTGAATCCCATTCGGCATGGTCGCAGCCATCAAACGCCAGCATCGGACCCACCGGCACCTGCTCGTCCTCTTCCTTTAAGAAGGCATCCAGGCGGGCATTTAAGTCTTCCGCTTTCAATAGGGGTTGGGTCAAGTCGCTCTGACGGACTTGAATGGCAAAGGTGCAGTAGCCAATCCGTCCGAAGCGGTAGGTGGGCAGTTCAGTGCCATCCGCGCCACGCCACAGGAACAGGCGATTGTTGAGCAAGTTGGTGCCGCGCCACACGAACGCCCCGCGCACCCCAATTTGCGCGAAAATTTGGGGCATCTGACTGTTATGCCCAAACATATCGCACAGGAAGCCCGCATCCGAAGGCACGCCGCCCCAACCCCGCGCCAGCTGCCGCCCCAGGCGTAAATTGCGTATCAACGACTCGCCGGAGACTAAAAATTCATCCGGCAGCACGTACCAGGGACCGACCTTAAAATGCCCGTCCGCCACCCGCTGATGCACCTGCTCGGCTTGCTCGGGGCGCACCTCCAGGTAATCCTCCAACAAAATTGCCTGCCCGTCCGTCTGGAACGCGCCGCCCAACGTCTCGCGCTCCCAGCCCGCCATCACGCGGTCCACCATTTGCACCAGGCGGTAGCGAAAATCCTGGAAACCCTGATACCATTCCCGATCCCAATGGGTACTCAGAACATAATGAACGCGGCGCATAAGCAGCCTCCCAGAAAATAAAGAATAATTTTAAGTTAATTATACGCGGATTGGATGGATCAGGCGTGTCTGCGTAGCGGTGCACTGCGTGCGCCTACCCTATGCAGCGGATTTTTCCGATGGAAACGCAAATTTGTTTATTGGGGATTAGGCGCACGCAGTGCGCCACTACGGGGATTGGTATGCTTGAGCAATTATAGCGAAATCATATTTCCATTTAAAGCGCAAAGTGTAAATATGGGTATGCCATATTTACACTTTGCGTAGAAAAAAAGAATAAGCTCTTTACGGCTTCTTGTGTTTGGGCATGAACACCAGCGCGCCCACGATGATAATGATCACTACCGCCAGCGCGCCCAGGGTAATGCCGACCGCCTGGTCGCTATTGTGCAGATATTCGGGCGGGAAGGGGGTGTGGGTGGGGGTGATCAGCCCGGGCATGACGGCCGTGGGCGTGGCGCCAATCCCTTGGGCTGTAGTCTGAGCAGCAGTCACTGGACGCGCCAGCGAGACGGTCAGCAGCAGGGCGCAAATGGCAATCAATAGCAGGATACGCAACGATTTCAGCATAGATTTTCCTTTATTTCCCTGTTCCGTTGCTTTTAGGATGAGCGTGACGTAGTCATCCTCATCCTAAAAGCAACGTTTTTACTTCAGCTGCGAACCGTTCAGACGGTCGGCGGCGGCTTGGGCGGCTTGGGCGGCGTCTTGATCGCGCTTGAGGACTTTGAGGGTGGCGTCACGCAGCGCGGGACCGGACCCCTGGAGTAACTCGGCGGCGGGTCTGGCATGGGCTGAGGCTAACACGGGCGAAAAAAGGCTCTGCAGGGTGTGATTCGACCAGCTCGCCATTGCCGAGGGACGAGTGGGCAGCCAACCCGCTATTTCCGTCCACTGAGATTGAAATTCGGCAGCCGAGAGGTATTCCGCCAGGCGGGCAGCCAGCGCGCGCCGCTCCGGGCGTGGATCGGTGACAGACCAGCCCCAGCCGGTGGTGATGGCAGCGGAATTCGAGCCTGCGCCCGCATTTGCGCCCGCGCTTGTGCCCAACGAGGGCAGCGGCAATACTTCGCTTTCGGTGGGCATGTCCGCCAGATACATCGTCGCCCAGACGGGCAGCGCGTTGACCTTTAGCTCGCGGTAGGCTTGCCAGGTTTGGGCATAGGTTTCATATTGCGATAGCCAATATGGGAAGACCCCGCGCTGTTCGCCTTGCACGAACAATTGCAGCAGGCGGGTCAGCGCATCCACCTGCACCGAGGGGTGGCGCTGCGGGTCTACTAACTTGCCGCCCAAGGATTGATACAGGGCAAATTGCAGCATCGCCTGCGAGTCCCCCGCCGGAAATGCCACCGGCTGCGCCAGGCGTAAGATGGCATCCCACGATGTCGGCGGCTCAGACAGCTTGCCGGAGCGGAACACCATCACCAGGGTATCCCCGGCAAAGGGCAGCGCATAGGGTTTGCCCTGTACCATCGCCAATTCGCGCGCGTAGGTGTACCAATCCGCCTCGTCAATGGCGGTGGAAAGCCCATCCAGGGGCTGCACCAAGCCCTTTTGGGCGGCGGTCTCTAAATCAGAGCGCGGCAGGGCGATGACCGAAGGCAGCACCAGCGGGGCAGCCGCCGAGGCAGCCGTCAGCGCATCCAACAGACCGCCCGCGCCATCCACTTCCTTAATACGCACATTCACCTGCACGCCGTAGAGCCTCTCAAAATTTTGCAGGCGCGCGGTAAGCAGTTGACCCGCGCGGCTGGGCTGGCTGGGGTCAAACACGGGCGGCAGCCACAAGGTGAGGCTGTTCGGCGTGGACGGCGTACTATTTACAGGCGTACTGACGGTGGGCGTTCCGGTTACGGTCGTCACGCGCGGAGTTGCCGTGCGCGTCAGGAATATTGGTATACTGCTCGGTACAATCGTTAACGCATTCCCTGGCGTTACGATACCGTTCGGTATAGGATTTGGAGCGGGCTTGAGCCATGCGCTGACCGTTTCGCAGCCCAGGGTGGTGGCTAGCAGCAGCAACGCCAACAAGATGGCGCTGGATCGGCTGATCCACTGCCACGCACGCCGCTTTGGGCGTAACGCCTGGCGTAACGCTTGGCGTAACCTCTGTCCGCTTATAGAGTCACCTGTGCAGCCAGTAACGCCGCCAGCAGATGGACGGAATTTTGCACATCGCGCAAATCCACCATTTCAGAGGGACTGTGGATGTAACGGCAGGGGATGGAGACGCAGCCCACCGGCACGCCGGCGCGGGTCAGCTGGATGGCGCGCGCATCGGTGGTGCCGCCTTCCAGCACTTCCATCTGATACGGCAGTCCGGCGGCTTCCGCGCCCGCTACCATCCAGCGAATGACGCGCGGATCAGACAACATGCCGCCATCCCGTACTTTGATCGCCGGTCCCATGCCCAAGCTGACTTCCATGCGCCCGCCCTTGGGAGTGTCGCCCGTGCCGGTGACGTCTACCGCCACGCCAAGGTCAGGGTCAACGCCATACGCGGCGGTGGTTGCCCCACGCAAGCCCACTTCCTCCTGCGTGCTGAAGACGAAAACCAGCTCGTTCGGGCTGGGCTTGCCCTGTAAAGCGCGCATGGTTTCAATCAACACCGCCGCCGCCACGCGATCATCCATTGCCTTCGAGACGAGCCGGTCGCCCAATTCCATAAAGGGGCGATCAAAAATAGCCATGTCGCCCACCTTCACCGGGCAATCCGCGCGCGAAGATGCGCCCAGATCGAGGTAAAGATGCTCGACGCCGGGGCGTTTTTCGGGCGAATCCATGCGGTCGGCGTAGATCAGCCCTTGCGCGCCGCCCACAAAGCGCACGCGCCCGCCGATGCAGTTTGCCGCGTACACCCCGCCCACCCCCGCCACGCGCACAAAGCCGCGCTCGTCGATGTGGGTGACGATCAGCCCGATTTCGTCTATGTGCGCCGAGAGCATGATGCGCATCCCGCCCTCTGCCTTTGCGCCCATCCGGCAAATCAGGTTGCCAAGCGCATCCACGCGGATTTCATCGCACAGGTCTTTCACGTGTTCCCGCACCGCCGCGCGCACTGTGCCTTCATAGCCAGAAGGTCCCACCAATTGGGTCAATTCTTGGATTAATGCTTTCATAAAAGTGACTCCTGTGTAAAAATAACTATTTTCCGAGTAGTTCCTCAGATATTCTCATATTTCTAACGAAGATACGTAAGCTGTTAATTTCCAATTTATTTTTTTGCGAATGCAAAAAATAAATTGGAAAAGAATTCTTATCTCTCCCCCTCCAGCACACTGCGATCCAAGCCGATGAGCAATTGCCAGGCGAGGGCGAAGGTGGCTTCGGTATCGGCGCGGCGGGCAAGGCAAGCGGCGGAATGTAAATAGCGCGCCGGCACCGAGATGGAAATGGCAGGCACGCCCGCCCGCACGCGGTGGATCGCACCGGCATCGGTGCCGCCGCCCCCCGGTTGGCGAATTTGATACGCAATGCCAGCGCGTTCGGCGGTCTGCAGCACATAGCGCGCCAGGCGTGGGTCTGCCAACGTTCCCGCGTCCGCCAAATAAATGGCAGGACCGCCGTCCAGCTTTACGTTATAGCCTGCATCCTCCAACGCGCCGTCTTCGCCCTCATCAAACGTAGGCAGGTCAGAGGCGGGGGTGGAGTCAAAGGCAATTGCCAGATCAGGGTCAAAGTGATAGGCGGCGGCTCTAGCCCCGCGCAAGCCAATTTCTTCCTGCACCGAGAAAGACAGCAGCAGCTCTAAGCCGTCCAACGCGGCGGAGTCTTTGGCGCGGCGCAGCAACTCGATCAGCAACAGGCAGCCCACGCGGTTATCAAAGGCTTTGCACAGGAAAGATGCGCCCATCTGCTGAAACGGGGTCGCAAACACCGCGCGATCCCCCGGTTTGGCTTTGCCGCCCGGACCCAAGTCAATCCGCAGGGTATCCAGCGGGATTTTGTTGTCGGTTTCGCCGGGTTCGGTCAGGTGAATGGCTTTTGCGCCGATCACACCGGGGGTTTTGTCTTTGCCCACCTTCACCATCTTGCCGGGCAGGGCGCGGTCATCAATCCCGCCGACCTTGGTGAAGCGGTACAAGCCGTTATCTTCGTCCGAAACGATCAGCAACCCCACCTCATCCAGGTGCGCATCCAGCATGACGCGCAGGGGAGGATCAGTGTTGCGGGCGTGACGGGTGACCAGCACGCTGCCAAGGGCATCCACCTTGACCTCATCCGCCAGCGGGCGCACTTGCTCCAGCACCAGCGCGCGGACTTCGCCTTCATCGCCGGAAACGCCCGCCGCGTTGCATAATTTTTCAAACAGGGCAAGTTGGCTATCCGTCAGCCGCGCCCATTCGTCAGGGATTTGATCCATAAAAGCAAACCTCTCTTTGAATTGCGTAATTCTTTGGAATTCACCCCAGCCCCCTGCCCCCTCACCCACACGGGGGGAGGGGGGAAAAGCACAACGAAGAAGAAAGAGAATAAATTACGCCCTCTTCTTTCCCCCTCCCCACATGTGGGCGAGGGGGCAGGGGGCTGGGGTCTTATTCCCAGCTCGTCAACTTATCCAAAAATTCCGGCTGCAGGCGGCTGATCCACCCTGCCAGCAGGCGAGCGCAGCGCGCCACGTCTTTGAGCGAAATCAGCTCGACCGGGGTGTGCATGTAGCGCAGCGGCAGGCTGATGACTGCAGTGGGGATGCCTTCGCCCACAATTTGCAAGCCCATCGCGTCTGTGCCAGAGCCGGAAGGGTACACCGAGACGGAATACGGCACTTCGAGGGCATCGGCGGCATCCCGCAGGCTTTCAAACAGCAGCGGATGGGTATTGGGTCCCCAATCCAAGGTGATTCCTTCGCCAAGCGGGGCAGTGCGCCAGTCGGATGCGCCGGGACCCTTGGCGTGGGTGACGTCAATGGCGATGGCAAGCTGTGGGGCGATGCTGTAGGGGGAGGTGAGTGCGCCGCCCAGGGTTTCTTCTTCCTGAACGGTGGCAGCGGCGACTACGTCCCAGGCATGCGGTACGCCCTGCAGCTGGCGCAGACATTCGGTGACGGCGGCAACGGAGGCGCGGTTATCCAAGGTATGCCCCACCAGGGTATCGCCGGACAGTTCCAGCGGCTGGGTATCAAACGCCACTTCATCGCCCACGCGCACCTTTTGGCGCACATCTGCTTCCGGCAAGCCGGTATCAATCAGCAAATGTTCCAGGCGAACAGGCTTGCCGCGCGCGCTGGCAGGCAGCAGACGATCCACCGGCGCGGCGATCACCCCTGCCAGCGCGCCGGTTTGGGTCTGGATGGCGACTGGCATGCCTGGCAGGATGCGCGGATCCACCCCGCCCACGCGGAAGATGCGCAAAAATCCGCCCGGGGTGATGCCCGTTACCATCAGACCGATGGCATCCATGTGGGTGGAAAGCATCAGGCGGGGGGGATTTTCGCCCGCGCCGCGTTTGAGTCCATGCAAACTGCCGATAGGCGAGACGGTCAATTCGTCCACCAAGGGTTGCCATTCAGCGCGGATCGCATCCCGCACCGGTGATTCATACCCAGAAACGCCCGGCAGGCGCATCAGGGATTTGAGGAAGGGTTTTAAGTCAGTCATAAGCATCCTGGTATCTGTCTGAGAGGGTTACGGCTTTGGCGTATCGGTAGGCAGCGCGGGCGGAACCGGAGTATCGGTGGCGGGCGCAACCGTAGGCGGCATGGGGGTATTGGTCGGCGGTACCGGCGTGGGTGGCACAGGGGTATTGGTCGGCAGCGGGGTATGGGTGATCGTAGAGGTGGGCGTCACCGTCAGGGTAGGCGGCGGCGTGCCGGTAGGCGTTTTGGTGGGCGTCAGGAACGCGGTTAAGGTTAAGGAAGCGGTCAGCGTGGGCGTAATAGACGCGGTCGCCGTCACCGTGCCGGTAATCAGCGGGGTGGCGGTAAACGGCGCGGGCGTGCCGGTGCGCGTGATGGTGGGCGTATTCGTGGGCGTGCCAGTCGGCTGATTTGCCCAATTGCCCACTTGCAACACGCCCAGTCCCACGCAGTAACACGGTATGCTTAAAAGAATGAGGAAGATTAACGTGTTGCGTAATCGGTGACGTTTCTCCCTGGCTAAAATTGACATGCGCTTTCGCTCCTCCACAATGCGGATACAGCTAAAATCATATCATATTTTCTGCCGATTGTCCGCATGGCATCCGTTGGAACTCTTGGAATGAACCCAGAAATAAAAATCGCCCCCTCCTTCCGATTTTATCCCATCAGCATATCGCCCTGCCAGGCTTCAAGCGTGATGTGGACTTCACCGGCGTGGATGGGGCAGGTTTGCTGAGGATGCAGCAGCGAGCGCATTTGGTCGTGCGCGCTGCCGGGCAGGTTGACCGGCAACTGGAGGGTGGCGCGGTGATCCGAGGCGTTGAGGACGGTGAGGATGGCGTCCGCGCCCTCGCCGCGCGTAAAGGCGTAGACGTTGGGGTTGGCGAAGGATGCCAGGTGATGCAGTTCCCCGCGGCGCAGGGCAGGCTGGGCTTTGCGGACGGCGATCAGGGTCTTGAACCAGGCGCGCAGGTCAGAATCCCAGGATTCAGGCTGCCAGGGGAAGGGACGGCGGCAGTCGGGGTCTTTGCCGCCCTGCAGACCGATTTCATCGCCATAATAAATGGAAGGCGCGCCGGGGTAGGCAAAGAGGAACAGGGCTGCCAGCTTGACTTTATCCAGGTTGCCGCCGCACAGGGTGAGGATGCGCTCGGTATCGTGACTGCCGAGCAGGTTATACTGCGCATAGGTATATTCACGTGGATAAATGGTGAGCAGCTCCTCCACGCGGTTGGCAAATTCAACAGCGGTGGACGCGCCAGTCAGCAGGTTGAGCACGGCAGTGCGGACGGGGTAATTCATCAGCCCGTCAAAGTGATTTTCACTCAGCCAGCGCGCGCCCACGTCCCAAATTTCGCCCAGGATGTAGGCATCCGGGTTGGCGGCGCGCACCGTTTGATGAAACGCCGCCCAGAAGGTATCATCGTCAATTTCATTGGGGACGTCTAATCGCCAGCCATCCGCGTCTTGTTCGATCCAATATTTCGCCACCGAAAGCAAATACCGGCGGACTTCGGGGTTGGCGGTGTTGAATTTGGGCAGGCTCTTGATGCCCCACCAGGCTTTGAAGTTGTGGGCGTTGCCGGCAGAATACGCGCCGAGGGGGAAACGTTTGATGTAGAACCAATCCACGTAGGGGGAATCTGCGCCATTTTCAAGCAGGTCATTGAAGGCAAAGAATCCGCGCCCGCAGTGATTGAAAACGCCATCCAGGATGACGCGCACGCCGTTGCGGTGGGCAACCTCTAGCAGAGCGTGAAAATCCGCCAGCGTCCCCAGGCGTGGGTCAATCCGCAGATAATCGGTGGCGTTGTAGCGGTGGGTGGAGGGGGATTGGAAGATGGGGTTGAAGTAGAGGGCGTTGATACCCAGGTCGAGCAGGTAATCAAAATGCTGGATCACGCCGGGCAAGTCGCCGCCCTGAAATCCGCGCACGGTGGGGGCTGTTCCCCAGGGCTGGACGTTGGCGGGGTCAATTGAGGGGTCGCCGTTGGCAAAGCGATCCGGGAAGATTTGATAAAAAATGGCATCTTGCACCCAGGTGGGGACGGACATAGGAAACGCTCCGATCCTTTACTCATTGAGAATTAGGAAGATCTTCCCGCTCGACTGCCATCTTCCTAATTCTCAATATTCTTTAATTTTTCCACCGCGTCCAGCAGCTTTTGGGGCTGGTGGGCGAAGGTGGAGAGGGGTAATTCGCCGCCCGTCAGGCGCAGCAGCAGGCGGGTGAGGGCGCGGTTGACCGGGGTGGGGATGCCCAATTGCTGCCCAAAGCGGACGACTGCGCCGTTCAGGTCATCCACTTCACTTTGCGGGCGACCGGCATACAGGTCGATGTGAAACGAGGGCATTTTGGTGCCGCGACCGGAGCCTAACGCGCGGCGCAGGAGCGGACGGGAGAGCCAGCGCGGCAGCCCTGCCACAAAGGTCAGCAGGCGGACGGGGGTGGCGGGCAGGTCGGTGACGGGGATGCCCAGCGCGTGCATGACGGCGAGGGCTTCGTGCAGTTGGCGCATTTCCAGGTCAAATAAGCCTGCGTGATCGAAAATGGCGGCGGGGGGGAAATCCAAAATGGCAGAAGAGGCGTTCGCCAACAGGTTGGTGAGCATTTTCGACCATTTCATGGCGGCGGGGTTGGGGTAGGCGGTGGCGCGCAGTCCGGCAGCGTTGGCGGCGTGGATCAGGCGCGGGCTGAGGGGGTGAGTGGCGCTGATGCCAATGCCGCGCAGGCGTTCGACCCCGATTTGCCCCGCGCCATGCCGTCCAATGGCGGTGGTCACTGTGCCCGCGATGACGTTCTCCGCCCCCAGCACCACTGCCAGGCGCGGTTCGTTTTCTACGCCGTTTTGGAACGAGAGCAGCGGCGGCAGTTGACCCAGGTACGGGCGCAGCGATTCAGCAAAGGCGGGCGTGTCGTAGGCTTTGATCGCCAGCAGGCAAACGTCAAACGGAGCCTCAGCTGCGGCTCCCGCCAGGGCGGCTGCAATGGAATCGGCAACTTCCGGCTGCGGCAGGCGGCGGATCAGGTCACCCTGTTGCAGGCTAAGTCCATTGGCGCGGACTTGCGAGGCGATTTCGGGTCGTTCGATGAAGACCACGCGGTTGCCTGCCAGGGCGAGGCTGCCGCCCAAATACGTGCCAATTGCGCCCACGCCAAAGCAGAGTACGCGCAAGGGAGGGAAAGCCGTGGAAGAGTCACTCATGGTTGATCTGCCCCCGGCGTTTGCGCCGGCGTTTGCGCCCAACTGCGCGCGCCTGCCAGGAAGGCTTTGCCGGGCATGGCTTTTTTGCCAGCGGGCTGCACTTCGGTCAGGAGCAGGCTGCCAACGCCGCATTGGATGGCGGGCTGCCCTTGATAGATCCAATGCGCGCCAATCGCGAGAGACTGCGGTGGGGTCGCTTCCGTCACTTGGGCGCGCAGGACTTTGAGCGGGCTGCCCTGCCATGCGAAATACGCGCCGGGCCACGGGTCAAAGGCGCGCACGCGGCGTTCCAGGGCATCTGCCGGTTGATTAAAATCCAGCGCGCCTTCCTCTTTTTGCAGCATGGGCGCATAGGTGGAGGCGGCATCCTCCTGCGGGACGGAGAGCAGCTCGCCGTTCAGGTAGGCGGGCAGGCTGCGCAAGAGCAGCTCCGCGCCCAGGTCTGCCAGGCGCGCGCTCAGGGTGAGGGCGGTGTCGCTGGGGTGGATGGGGAGCGATTCTTGGGCGAGGGTGGGTCCGGTGTCTATGCCGGGGTCCATTTGCATAAGGGTGACGCCGCTGAAGGCATCCCCCGCCAAAATGGCTGCCTGGATGGGAGCAGCGCCGCGCCAACGGGGCAGCAGTGAGGCATGCACGTTGAGGCAGCCGTAGCGCGGCAGGGTAAGCACGCTTTTGCGCAGAATTTGCCCAAAGGCAGCAACCACAATCAGGTCTGGCGACCAGCGTTGCAGGGCGGCTTGAGCTTCCGGCTCTTTCAGGCGTTCGGGTTGGATGGTTTCGATGCCCAGCTGGTCAGCGGTGAGCTTGACGGCGGGCGGGGTGAGCGTTCGCCCGCGCCCGGACGGGCGATCCGGCTGGGTAACGACCCCGCGCACGGCGTAGCGTTCCGCCAGGCGGCGCAGGGTGACGGCGGCAAATTCAGGCGATCCCATAAAGACGATGGAGAGGTTCATTAGGAATATTGTATCACGAGAGGGGCAATTTGACTTTTGCTAAAGAATTTAAGATTATAGATGAAGCTCTTGGCGTGCATACCGCCCCCCTCTATCGGGTCGAAATTTGCAACCTTCTGACCAGGCTGCGCGTATAATAGAGAGAAGATGACTGATTTCTTTACGGAGATGTACGGATGAATAACGACAATATCCCAAACCCCACCCCCTCAACGCCGCCCTCTGAGCAATCCCCAGCGGATTGGCGCGAGCAGCGCCGCGAATGGCGCGATGAACGCCGTGCGGAACGCCGTGAGGCGCGCCATTCGGGCGGATGGATCGCCGGGCTGGTGTTAATTGTACTGGGCGCGGCGTTTTTGCTGCAAAATACCGGGTTGTTCTATCTGCAAAACTGGTGGGCGTTGTTTATTTTGATCCCTGCGGCAGGCTCGCTCAGTCAGGCGTATGGCTTTTACCGGATGAATGGGCGGCTGACGCGGCAGGCGCGCAGCGCATTGACCAGCAGCCTGTTTATGTTTGCCGTGGCGTTCGTCTTTTTGTTTAACATTAACCTTGCGTTTTATTGGCCCCTGCTGCTGATTGCGGCGGGCGTGCTAATGTTGATAAATACCCTGCTGCCGGATTAACGAAATTAAAAAAGATGATCCTGTTATTTGACCAGAGGTCAAATAACAGGATCATCTTTTTTAATTTTCTTTTATTCTTTGGGAAAGTTTTGCAGGGCGCGTTCGTAGACTTCAAAGTGTTCGCCTTCGGCTTCTTCGGGGTCTACATACTTAAGCCACATGGCTTGCTCGGGATGCGCACCGGAGAGGTCGCGGCGGCTGCCTCGTATAATGCCGGAAGGGTCTGCCCAGCGAACTTCGTTCATTTGCAGCAGAATGTATTGCCCGGCGTATTGATCCACAAATTGGCGTTGATGATCGCGGTAAAAGAGGGCTTGCTCGGCGGTGGAACGCTGCCAGGAAAGCACCGTCTCGCGCGAGTCGTAGGACATGCTGAAAAATTCGGCTACTGGGGCGGTGACTTCGGTTTGATAATCAATTTGACTCAGGTCAACGGTGCCAAAGCCACCCTCGGCAGCTACCAAGAGGGCGTTGCGGTCACGGTGGAAGGGCGGGGTCAGCCAATCGGCGCGTGGGTCGTGACCCATCAGCGCCGCGCCCACCGCATCCGTAGCGATGACCTGCTCGCCGGCGACCAGGGTATTGCCGATGCGCGGATATTGCCCATCCCCCCATTCCTGCCCCGCCTGACTGACGATGCCATCCAGGATGTTAAGGGCGGGTTTATAAATGCGCCCCAGGTCTGCCAGCATGTAGGGCATACGCGTCAGGTGGTGATAATAGGGGCGCGGACGACCGAGCGGTTGGGTGGGCATGAGTCCAAACAGGTTTTTCAGGCACAGGGTGATGCCCATGAAGGCGTGATTTTTTAATTTTTGCACCGAGATGATTTCATCGGCTTCGGCGCAGCATTGCAGGATGGGGTAACGCTCAAACATTTGTCCGCCGCCCGGCACGCCCACCCACTGCACGGGCTGATCGGGTCCATCCAGGAAAGGGACATTAAATTCGCGGCAGATGGGCAGGACGTGGGTAGATTCTACCCGCGAGACGTTGTTATAGCTCGCCTCCACGCCCCAATCCACTGCAAACAGGTCGGCGGCGGTGCGTTCACGCAGCAGGCGCAGGGTGGCGCGGGCAACCGTATCCGAAACCAGCTGCTGACGATGCCCCTCGTGGATTTTCATGCGATGAAGGGGCCAATCCTGGTTAAATTTGATGCCAATCCGGCGTGCGCGGCTCAGGCGATCCCACGTGTCGGTTAAGGGGTCGGTGGCGCGCTTTAACGCCTGAAAGACTTCCTCATCTGCGGAACGATAGTCACAATAGACAGCACGAACGCGCGGTAAACGGCTCATCAAGGCACCTCAAAAGGATATTTGGTACGATTCAGGGATCACCCACCCTGGCGAGAAGATCGCTCGCCTGTCCCTCCCCAATGAACAGGGAGGGTAAGAAAAGTGCTTTGTTCTTATCCCCTTCCCTGTTCTTTGGGGAAGGGCTAGGGATGGGGTGACCCTATTCCATCCTGATATAGTTTAACACAATTTCGCCCGCTGTTCTTCGCCAGATACAAAGATTGGTCGGCTTGTTCGATGAGGGCGTACAGGTCGGTGGGACCTTCATCGGCGGGGAAGGCGTTGACGCCAATGGAGACGGTCAGGCGAACGGCAGCTGCCTGGGTGATAAATTCGTGGGCGGCGATGCTGCGGCAGATGCGCTCTGCGACCCGCATGGCTGCCTGAGCGGAGCTTTCGAGCAGGACGATGACAAATTCTTCGCCGCCGTAGCGACCGATGACATCAATGCTGCGGATGTTGCGGCGACATTCTTTGCCAATTTCCGCCAGCACCTCGTCACCGGCGGGGTGTCCGTAGGTGTCGTTGACCCGCTTGAAGTGATCCAGGTCGAGCATGAGGACGGCGTACGGGTGGTGATTGTGGCGGGCGCGCTCGATTTGGCGTTGACCTACGTCAAAGAAGCCGCGCCGGTTGAAGACGCCGGTCATGGGGTCGGTGACGGCTAAGGTTTGCACTTCGCCGTACAGCCGCGCGTTTTCGATGGCGATGGCAGCTTGGTTGGAAAAGAGCAGCAGCAAATTCATGTCATTTTCGCCAAAGGGGGCAGTCGGCGTTGGGCGGGTGAGCTGCAAGACACCCGTCAGCCGATTTTGCCAGATGACTGGCACACTGAGGAT
This sequence comes from Anaerolineales bacterium, assembly GCA_038206515.1. Lineage (GTDB taxonomy): Bacteria > Chloroflexota > Anaerolineae > Anaerolineales > Anaerolineaceae > DSYU01. The sequence continues at coordinate 24,326 of JBBRAT010000014.1, forward strand.
GCAGGCGGGCGGGGTGACGCCATCTATTTCATCTGCGATGCGACCGCTCCATTGCGCGTAGTTGGGGATATTGACGGGGACGCGGAGTTCGGCGGCTTTGCCAACTGCGCCTTCGCCTACCTTTAATACGCTGCCCACAAAGTCGAGCTGCGTATTAAAGCTGACCATGCAGCGCAATTCTTCGCCTTCGCTTTCGTAGAGGTAAAAAAGACCTTCCGAGGCATCCAATAGCCAGGCGGCGCGCTGGACGATGGTTTGCAGCAGGGTGGAGATGGTGCTGGCGGAGGCAATATCCAGCAGGGTGGCGTGCAGCAGGGCAAGTTCGGTGGAGCGGCGGCGTTCCTGTTCATATAACTGCGCCTGCGCGGTGCGGATGGTAGCCAGGTTGGTGATGGTTTGCGCCAGCTCGAAATCTTCCTGGGGGATGGAATCGCGGGTGGTGCGCGAGCCACATTCAATGATGCCAATCATCTCATCGCTGATAATCATGGGCAGGAAAAAGGCGGCGCGGATGGGCACGCTGCCTAATTTGCCCACCCCTTGGGCGGTGAGCGGGTTGGTTTGCGCGTTGGGGATATAAAGGGGGCGGCGTTCACGCTCTAACCAGATGATGATTTCATTATGATCCAGCGGAAATTCCATGCCGGTTTGCTGTTTGTCGCCGGGCACGGTATGTTCCGCCACAATGCGCACCACGCGCTTTTCTTCGTCAAATAACCCTACCGAGGCTTCATCCATGCCGGTGGCTTCGACCAGGCATTCTACGGTGGCTTTGAGAATGGCGCGCGATTCGATGGGGCGGTTGATAACGCTGGCGATGTTGTTGATGAGCGCCAGGTGGCGCATCTGCTTTTGGGCGAGGGCGAGTTCCTGATCGGCGGCGGTGACTTTGGCATGCGCTAGGCGGATTTGCTCTTCCATCATGCGCAGGCGTTTGTGATTCCGCTCGGCGTGTTTTAGGAATGCGCCCAGCAGCAGGCAGGCGGCGCAGCCGGTAATCAACACCATGTACTCGCCGCGCTGCCCCAAGGCGGAGATGAATTGCTCAGGGGTGAGAAGATACAGGATGAGGAAGCTGAAGAGGACGCTGATGACCCCGCTGAGGACGCCCATGAGCCAGGTGATGAACAGAGCGAGCAGGGGAATGATGGCATAGCGCAGCACTTCGGGGACATTTTGGAGGATGATTTCGATCAGAACGAAGAGCGCGAACCCGATCAGCGCAGCGAAAAAGCGCGTGGATCGGCTGTAGCGTGAAGGGTAGAAACTCATTTTTAACATTTTTTGGCGTTCATACGATATTTTTTTAGAGAAATGATTGATTTGGGCAATTGTTAATCATTCTACCCGAAATTTAAAAAATACCAATACCCTGTAAAGGGTTCTTAGTTATTTTGGAGTAAAAAATAAGTAAAAAATGGGTGGAAGATCACCCCACCCTGGCGAGCGGTCTTCTCGCCAGGGTGGGGTGATCTTCTCGCTAGGGATGGGGGGATTTTCCACCCTCCATCAATTTATAGCCTACGCCGCGCACGGTGAGCAGCCTGCGGGGGGCGTTGGGTTCTTCCTCAATTTTTTCGCGCAGCCAGCGGATGTGGACGTAGACGACCTGGGGCTGACCGACAAATTCCGCGCCCCACACGCGGGTGAGCAGGTCATCGGTGGGGACCACGTTGCCGGCTTGCAGGGCGAGGGCGTGCAGCAGGTCAAATTCGCGCGGGGTGAGTTCCACTGGACGGGCGGCAATGGTGACGGTGTGGGCAGCTGGGTCAATCATCAGGTCACCCACATGCAGGGCGGTGGCGGGCTGGGCGCGGCGGGCGGTCAGGTCGGCGCGGCGCAAGACGGCTTTGATGTGCGCGTTCAGCACGTCAAACTCGAACGGCTTGGTGATGTAATCGTCCCCGCCAAGTTCTAAGCCGAGGACTTCGTCCAGTTCGCGGCGGCGGGCGGTGACGAAGATGACCGGCACATGCAGGCGATCCTTGAACTGGCGCAGCGCATCTAAGCCATCCATGCCGGGCAAGCCAATATCCAGCAAGACCAGGTCCGGCAGGGCAAGCTGCGCCTGGGCGAGGGCATCCTCGGCGTTGGCGGCAGTGAAGGCGTGATAGCCAGCCTGCTCTAAGTTAAACGCCAGCGAGCGCCGCAGCAGCGCGTCATCATCCACGACTAAGATTGTTCCCGGCATACCATCGCCTCGATTCGTAAGGTTATTGGATCAGTATTCAGGCATCCGTACGCCTGTTCGCAGGGGTGATCTCCATCCGCGTAGTGGCTTCCGGCAGGAAGCCCGGCAGCGGTCGAAAATATCCCTTGCATACTAGAAATGAGCGGATGAGAATTGGGCTTCCTGCCGGAAGCCACTACGCGGACTGGGATGCCTGAGCAGTCACGAATAATCTTATTATAGCGGAAAGGCGCGCCGCTACGCCCACTTTCCGTGCCATCCTTACGTCCAGAAACGATCAATATCCTTATTAATGGACTGGTAAGACGAGGATACTTAAAGTATACTGATAGCAGATACCAAAATAGGCGACCATTTATCAGGGGATGCTATTCCCCTATAGGTGGAGCAGCGGATTGCAGCCAAATGGGGGAGATGGGCTGCCGCGCGCTTTTATGATTTCTGCGAAAAGAGGATATTTTCAATGACCGACTTACGCAATAGCTCCATGGAAACCTTAAAGACGACTTTAGCGCAACAAAAATACATCGCGAGCGATGAGATTACCACCATCATGTACCTGGCGCAGCAGTTGGGCAAACCAGTGCTGGCGGAAGGGCCCGCTGGGGTGGGCAAAACGGAGCTTGCCAAGGCGATGGCTGCCGCCACCGGCAGGGAGCTGATTCGGCTGCAATGTTACGAAGGCTTAGACGAAACCAAGGCGCTGTATGAATGGGAATACGCCAAGCAGCTCCTGTATACCCAGTTATTGCGCGATAAGTTGCAGGATACGCTGGCGGATTCCACCAATTTGCGCGATGCCGCCGACCGGATCAGCAAGGAGGAGGACGTATTTTTCTCGATGCGCTTCTTGCTGCAACGCCCATTGTTAAAGGCGATCCTGAGTGAGAAGCCTACGGTGCTGCTGATTGATGAAATTGACCGCGCGGATGCCGAGTTTGAGGCGTTTTTGCTGGAAGTGTTGAGCGATTTTCAGATCAGCGTGCCGGAAATTGGCACGTTGAAGGCGGTGCATCGCCCGTTGGTGCTGCTGACTTCCAACAATACCCGCGAGCTTTCTGAGGCGTTAAAGCGGCGCTGCTTGTACCTGTTTATTGATTATCCGACCTTAGAGCAGGAGCTGGCGGTGGTGCGGATGCGCGTGCCGGAGCTTGCGCCCAAGCTGGCGCGGCAGGCGGTGGAATTGGTGCAAAGTTTGCGCGGGATGGAATTGCGCAAATCACCCTCCATCAGCGAGACTTTGGACTGGGCGAAGGCATTGGTCACGTTAAACGCCGATAGCCTGGATAAGGAGACGTTGGAGACGACCCTGAGCGTGCTGCTGAAGCATGAAAGCGACCTGCAGCGCGCCAAACGTCAGCTGTTTAATCCGCCAGGCGGCACGGGGCGGCGGTCGGATCAAAACTTTAACAATGCCCGCTGGCAGAACTAAGGCAATGCGCCATGGATGAGCGGATTGCCCAGTTTATCGCTGCGCTGCGGGCGAGCGGGGTGCGCATTAGTCTGGCAGAGACGGCGGACGCTTTTCAGGCGATTGAGCAGATGGGCGTGACGGACAAAGATGCCTTTCGGATCAGCCTGCGCGCCACGTTGGTGAAGGAAGCCAAAGACCTGGGGACGTTCGAGAAGTTCTTCCCCCTGTTCTTTCAGTCGTCTGCGCCCCCGCCCATGACGGATGCCACCCAAGACCTGAGCCCGCAAGATGCGCAGATGCTTGCCCAGGCGCTGCGCCAATTCACCGAGCAGATGCGCGAGATGTTGGAAAAGATGCTGCAAGGGCAACCCCTTTCTAAAGAGGAAATGCAGCAGATGGACGCGATGATGAACATGGAGGGGATGACGGACATGCGCTATCAGAACTGGTTGGCGCGCCAGATGGAAGAGGCGATGCAGTTTAAGGAAGTCCGCCAGGCGATGGAAGAATTAATGAAGATGCTGCGCGGGTTGGGGATGAATCGCCAGCAGGTGGACCGGCTGCGCCAGATGATGCAGGAAAATCAGCAAGCGCTCAGTCAGCAGATTAAGCAGCATGCCGGCGAATCCATTGCCAAAAATATGAGCCAGAAGCCACGCGCGGAGGATGCAGAGGGGGCGGTCAACCGTCCGTTTCGCGCGCTGACGGAAGAGGATATGTTCGTGCTGCGCAAGGAAGTGCGCCGGTTGGCGGCGGTGTTGCGCACGCGGTTGGCGTTGCGTCTGAAGCGCGCCCGCACCGGTCAGCTGGATAGCAAAAGCACCCTGCGCGCCAACATGAAGCATAGCGGCGTGCCGATTGAACTCAAGCACCGCGATCACACCCTGAAGCCCAAGGTGGTCGCGATTTGTGACGTGAGTACCTCTATGCGTTACACCTCGGAGCTGATGCTCAGTATGCTGTACGCCATTCAGGATCAGGTCAGCAAAACGCAGGCATTCGCGTTCATTGATCACATCCAATATATCAGCCCGCACTTTGAGGGACATGATCCCTCGCAAGCGGTGCGCGAAATTTTGGACGAAATGCCCACCGGTCACTATAATACCGACCTGGGGCGCAGCCTGGATGACCTGACCAAACGCTATTTGGATACGATTGACCATCGCAGTACGGTGATTTTTGTGGGGGATGGGCGCAACAATTTCAACGACCCGCGCACCGACTTGTTCCAGCTGATCACACGCCGCAGCCGGGCGACGATCTGGCTGAACCCTGAGCCGGCCGGTCTGTGGGGGTCGGGCGATTCAGATATGCTGAAGTATGCGCCCTACTGCGGGAAGGTGTTTCAGGTGTCGAACCTGGCGCAGTTGGCGGACGCGGTGGATAAGCTGCTGATTCAGGGGTAGAGGAAAACGGCATGCACGCCGAGCGATCATCTACAACCCTCAGTTCTTTCCCCCTCCCCCCTGTGGGTGATGTACCCCAGAGGGTTGGGGAAAATCCTCCAGAAAGTCCCCCAAAAGGATGACCCCTTTTGGGTTGCGCGTGATATAATCTTAACAACTGCTTTGAAAGTGGGAGAAAACAGCAAAGCAGCGAGTCAACAGCGGGTTTTTGCTGCTCCAGCGTCTGATCCTGTTCAGACAGCCAATACGCCTTAAATGGAGAGTCTATGGAAGAACATTCAACCCTTCCCGCGTTACCTTCCCCTGATACCCATGGGAGTGGTTCTGCGGCGCAATCTGCTGAGCAGACGATAAAGCCAAAGGGCGGCAGCAACAAGGCGGCTGTGGCAGCGGGCATTGTGGGCGCGCTGATTGTGATTGGCATTATCGTCGGGGTGGTGCTGCTGATTATGTCAGATAATGCTACCACCGGGCGCGTGCGTGACGTTTTTATTATCCTCATGGCGTTGGAATCCATTGTGATTGGCGCAGCGTTGGTCATTCTCATCGTGCAGCTGGCAACCTTGATTAACTTGCTGCAAAATGAGATTAAGCCCATTGTGCAGTCCACCAACGAAACGGTCAATACCCTGCGCGGCACGGTGATGTTCCTCAGTGATAACCTGACCGAGCCGGTCATCAAGCTGAACTCGGCGATGGCGGGCCTTAAGCAGTTCATGGATTTGATGCACATAGGCAAACGTTGATGATCCTCATTGCTGACGAGAATCTCGTTGGCAAGTTAACCGTCTCTACATACCAAAAGGAGAGCTACAATGTCTGATCGAAATGAATTTGGTGCCTTTTTAATTGGATTTATCATCGGTGGGTTGACAGGGGCAGCGGTATCGCTGTTGATGGCGCCTCAAACCGGTGAGGAAACGCGCGAATTTTTGCGCGACCGCGCCATTGAACTGCGTGACAAAGCCGCTGAAACCGCGCAGGAGACTGCCGGTCAGGTGAACGATACGGCGGATATGGTACGCGGGCGGGCAACTGAGATTGCCGGGCGGGCGCGCACCCAAGCCGAAGACCTGCAGCATCGCGGTCAGGTCGTGCTGGAAGAACAACGCCAGAAGATCACCGAGAAGGTGCAAGCCCTGCGCAAAGATAAAAACGAAGACGCTTCAGAAGCGATGTAATTCTTTTGAAATGAAAAAAGACCTCATCCGGGCAGCTGCCGGGGTGGGGTCTTTTTTTTAAGGCTACTTGCTACTTGACCACGATTTTGGCAAAGAACGAGCAGTAGGATTTATCGCCCATGATTGCCCACGAAGAGGTATACGTGCCTTTGGAGGCGGGGGCTTTCATGGGGATGGTAATTTGGATGCTGCCCTGATTGGGAACGTCGCCGGGCAGGTCGTAGACGTCGCCGCCGGTTTGGAGTTTATCCCCAGAGCGGTAGCGAACGTCTAAATTTGCGCTTTCCCAGGTCTGCCCGCTGTTGTTTTTGACGACCCAGAATTTATCAAAGGATTGCCCAGGGGCAAAGGGGGTGTTATCGGCGGGGGCTTCGCTGAGGATGTAGCAATTTGCGCCCGCCACGGTGAGGGTAATGGTGGGGGTGTTGGTGGGCTGGGGCGTGCGGGTGTGGGGGATGAAGGGGGTGTTGGTGGGGGGCAGGGTGGAGGAGGGGCGCAATGTGCGCGTAGCCAAACCTTGCGCCGGCGTTGGCGTGAGGGATAATCCTTTACCGCCTTGCGGGCTGACGGTGAGGGTGGGCAGCTGCAAATTCACCTCGGGCAGCGTCACCGAAGTGAGGGTGACTTCCGCGCGCGGCGGCAGCGGATTAAGCGGCGTGTGTGGGTTGAGGAACACTTGCAGCGCCCCGCACGAAAAGCAGACGATGGAAAGCAGCACCACGCCGGTTAGAATATCCCATACCGAAATTTTTTTCATATCCCATCCCAAAAGAAGCAATGATTGGACGATCTGGGTTAAGTATAGGGGAAGTGAGGGGCGGCGTCAACTGGGTTTTGCGAATTGGATCAGCCCCCAACGCCCGTTGATCATCCATTCAGGGTCGGTGGTGGGCGGGGTGCGGATGCCTACGGTGATTTCGGACTTGAGGGTGCGCATCGCCAAGACGGGGCAGGGCAGGCTGCCGCGCATGACTTCGGCAAAGGGCAGACTGTGCTGCCAGTGGCGATCCCCCAGCAGGCGGCGGTAGTTGGCATCCCCTTTGCTGATGAGCAGGGTGGAGGGTTCGAGCGCGGCGCTGAGGGCGGGCGGCAAATTCCAGATGGGCAGCGGCGAGACCCAGAAGGGGTGTTCACGGACGAGCAGGCGACCGGTTTGCAGCCAATCGCTTAGGCGCGAGGCGAATTTTTGGGTGGCGGGGTGCGGCTCGGCTTGCAGGCGCGCAATGGTTTGGGTCACGTCCGCGGGCATCGCATCCGAGACGAAGACCGGGCGGGGCTTGACGTGCAGAATCACGCGCTCCGCCAGCCCGTTGAGCAAAAAATCCGCCAATGCCAGGTCACACACCAGCTCGTAACCGGCGTTATCCAACAGCAGATCCATTTGACGATTGGCAGGGGGCGTGGCGAGCAGATAGTCCAACGCGGCGGTGCGATCATCCGCCAGGAGGGTATCGGTCTTTTGGGGCAGTTCCAGGGCAGGCGGATGGGGGGAGGCATCGGATGGGTGGGCAGCGGGCCACATGCTGAGGTCATTCTGATTGCCCCATAAATCCGCCAGGAGCAGGGCGGGCAGGGCAGCGATGCGCTCGCGCAGGGGCAGGGCGCGCCAGGCTTCCAGGGTATCCGCCAGCAGATGGGTTTCGGTCAGGGTCGTTTCTAAGCCTAATCGCTTTTGATGGGCGTAGGGGTCTACGCCAAAGCCCGCGCTGGCAGGGTCAAAGTAGCCGGTGGCTTCCAGAATGCGCTCGTAGAAGTATTCTTCGGCAAAAAACCAGGGGATTTGCAGCCAGTTGAGGGTTTGGGAGGGGGCGGTGTAGGCATCCCAGGCGGAAGCATCCGGCGCGGCATGCAGCATCAATGGGCGGATGAGACCGGAGGGGATTTCGGCAATGAGGGCTTCGATCCGGGCGACCACGTCAGCGGAGAAGGCATTTTCCGCCAGCGTGCGCCGCGCAATCTCCGGCAGGCGGGTGACGATGGAATAATGGGTGAAGGACGGGATTTCTGATCCGCGTAACGGAGGGGGGAGGGTCATTTTAATCCTTGCTTATTTTTCTGGTTCAGACAACCCCACCCCTAACCCCTCCCCGCAAGCAGGGAGGGGAACAAGAAAAAGGTGGTTTCTTCCCCTCCCTGCTTGCGGGGAGGGCAAAGCGAGTGATCTTCTCGCTGCGGGTGGGGTGATTTTTATTTCTTCTTGAGTTTCGCGCCCTGGGCGGTATCGAGGATGTCGTAACCGGCGGCGGTGATTTGGTCGCGGAGGGCATCAGCGTCTTTCCAACGTTTCTCGGTGCGGGCGGCGCGGCGGGCTTCCAGCAATTCCACCAGCTCGGCGGGGACGGGTTCTTCCTTGGGCTGCCAATCCGCCAGACCCAGAGCCAGGACACGGTCAAATTCAATCAGCGTGGCTTTTTTGACAGGGGCGGGCAGGCTTCCTTTTAATACGTCCCACACCACAGCCAGAGCGCGCGGCATGTTCAGGTCATCGTTAAGACTGGCGGTAAACTGATCTAGCATTGCCTCATCCGGCTGCCCAGGCGCGCCCAGTTCATAGACGGCGTGATACAGGCGGTCTAAGGCTTTGGCAGAGCCATCCAGCCCTTCCCAGTTGAAGTTGAGCTTGGCGCGGTAGTTGGCGGACAGGCAGAAGAAGCGATAGGCAAGCGGATCATAGCCTTTGTCCATTAACACTTGCAGGCGCAAAAATTCGCCGCTGGATTTGGACATTTTGGCGCTGTCGAGCTGCAAAAAGTAGCCATGCATCCAGAAATTCGCCAGGCGAGTGCCGTAGCAGGCTTCGGTTTGGGCAATTTCGTTGCTGTGATGGACGGAGATATGATCTTCGCCGCCGCAGTGGATGTCAAAGAAGCTGCCTAAATATTTGGCGGACATGGCGGAACATTCGATGTGCCAGCCGGGGAAGCCCACCCCCCAGGGACTATCCCATTCCATCTGACGTTTGGAATCGGCGGGGGAGAATTTCCAGACGGCGAAGTCGGTGGGGCTGCGCTTTTCGCCCATGTCAATGCGCATGCCGGCTTGCAAGCCTTCAATATCCAGCCGCGCCAATTGACCGTAATCGGGCATTTTGGCGGTGTCAAAGTAGATGCCGTCAGCGGTGCGGTAGGTGAAGCCCTTTTCTTCCATGCAGCGGATCAGTTCAATTTGTTCCTGAATGTGGTCAGTGGCGCGGCACCAGATGGCGGGTTCCTGGATGTGCAGGCTGCGCAAGTCGTTTTGGAAGGCTTCGGTATAGAACGTGGCAATTTCCCAGGCGGTTTTACCGGTGCGGCGCGCGCCCTTTTCCATCTTATCTTCGCCCGAATCAGCGTCAGACACCAGATGACCCACGTCCGTGATGTTCATCACTTGCTTGACGTGGTAATGATTCCATTCCAGCACGCGGCGCAGGATGTCTTCGAAGATGTAGGTGCGCAGGTTGCCAATGTGCGCGTAGTCGTAGACGGTGGGTCCGCAGGTATACATGCCGACTTCGCCGCCGGGGGTGAGGGGCGTAAATTCGCGCGCGGTGCGGGTGAAGGTATCAAATAAGGTAAGGGGCGTGGTCATGGGTGAGGTCTCCGATCTAAGTTTGTGCATTTCCGTTTCTATAAAATGGAGGCATATTCGCCTTCATTTTATAGAAACGGAAATATACCATTCTTTAGGGTCGCTGCAGGCGGGCGCGCATGACAAAACGATCTACGCCGCCAAAGCGATATTTATAATCTTCGTTGCCGCGCATAAAGTCAAAGGCTTCGCGCTTGTTTTCGTTTGCCCAGCGCAATAAATTACCGAGCAGCACCCAGCCGGGCGAAAATTCGTTCGCGCTGCGACTGATGCCTGAATTATAGACCCAAATGCGGTTGAGGTAATCCAGGCTGAAATAACCAGCCGCCTTTTCGCCGTTGATTTCCATGAAGGAGAGCGAGAGACAGCCCGCATCGAAAGCACAACGGGCGGTGCGGTGCATTTGTTCGCGCATGACGGGGGTCAGGAATTTGGCTTTATCCTCGTCCTGCTGCATCAGCCCAAAGAAGGCTTCGATTTCCGCATCCAGGGTAGCCGGGTCGGTAACGAAATACCAGCGGATGGGGACTTCGGCGCTTTCGGCGCGGCGCATTTTGCGTCTGATTTCGTGACGCTGCTTTTTATCAATCCCGGCAAGGTAGGTTTCCCAGTCGCCCGGCAGGGGGATGTAGGGGGAGTGCTGCAGCTGTTCGACTTCCGCCTTCCAACCCAAGGACTGGGCGAGCTGCTGGACGGCGGGCAGGGTGGGCGAGGAATCGAGCAGGTTATACAAATCCAGCTGCTGCCACGCCGGCAGATCCGCGGACTGCGCCCCGCTGGACTGCGCCAGAAAGGGAAGGAGTTCGCCCAGGAAGGCAGTTAAGTCCGCCGGGCGGCAGATGATATCCAGGTAATCGGAAATTTCGATTGCGCCAAGGGTGAGCAGGGTGGGTTTGCCCTGCCAATCTGGGACGAAAAAGAGGGGGGCAATCCCAATCAGCTGCCCATCGCGCCGTGCGGTGACAATGGTCAGCTGGGCATCCGCGCCCCATTCGCCGCCGCCGCGCAGCTCCCACCAGGTAGACAGGTATTCGTGCCGCAAAAAAGGCACGTGTTCAATGCTTTCCGCCAGCAAAGCGTTCCATTCAGAAGAAAGCTCTTCTGGAAAAGTGGTATAGAGAGAAAAATCCATGAATATCCCCATTATTTCTAATTTTCGATAACTTTAAACGTTCTTAAGGAAACTGTCAACCGTTTGGTGGATTTATGGTTCATTGGGGATTGGCGTAGTAGTAGGGGAGAAGATCGTCCCATCTCCTCTATTACCACGCTCATCCTTAAAATCCCGATTTACTTCACGCCCAGGGCTTGCAGCAGGGTGGTATCCCAGGTTTGTTTTTGAATGTCAAACAAGCCGAAATCTTCGCCGCCAAAGGACCAATATGCCCAGGGGATGCCGTTCTGGCTGCAAATTTGGGCGATTTCCGCGCTCCACTGTTCGCGTGAGGGCATGTCCGCGCGGAAATTGGAGCCAAATTCCCCTACAAAGAGCGGACGGTGGCTTGCTTTTGCCCATTGGATTGCCTTCTGAAAGTCATAATCCAGGCTGGCTTTCTGATCGCCGCTGGCAGACCAGGTGGTGCCAACCCATTTATCCGCCCCGGGGAAGAAGGAAACGCCCTGGTGGGTGAACTGCATGGGGGCGTAATAATGAAAGGTGACGATGATATGGTGGTCATCGGCGGGCAAATTCAACACCGGCAGGGAGTCAATGGCGTTCCAGTTGACGCCGCCGACAATGACCGGGCGGGTGGGGTTGGATTGTCGCACGGTATGCAAGGCTTTGACCAAAATATCATTCCAGATGACTGGGTCCACCTGGTTATCCGGTTCGTTGAGCAGTTCAAAATACACGTTGGCGGGAGCGGATTTGAAATGCTCAGCGATCTGCTGCCACATCGCCAGGTAACGCACCTCCTGCCCGCGCGAATCGGACATAAACGCCGTGTAACTGTGCATATCCAAAATGACATTGAGCGAATTTCGGCTGCCCTGTTCCACCACCCAATCAATCCGCTTGAGGAAGGTGGAATCAATGGTATAGGGAGATTGATCGGCGGCGTGACATGCCCAGCAGATGGGGACGCGCACGGTCTGAAAGCCCGCCAGGCGAATTTGTTGGAAATATTCCGGCTGCAAGGTGACGCCCCAATCGCCTTCGTTGCCCGCTTCCAGGGTGTTGCCAAAATTGACGCCGTGACCTAGCTTTTTTGCCTCCGCAAAATTTTGCAACACCAGCGGGTCAGGCGTGGCGGTGGGGCGCGGGGTGGGCGATGGAGTGGCGGTGGGCGGCTCGGCGAACATGTCCACCGTGGGCGTGCCGGTCGGTCCCATGGGTCCGGTGTCGGGGATGGGTAGGGGCGCAGGGCTGCACCCCGTCAGCAAGAGGGAAAATACGATTAAGAGAAAGAAGGCAGGTTTCATGAAAGGTTTCCTTATAAGATAAATTGTCGCTTAGATATCTCTGTCAGCGTAGTGGCGCACTGCGTGCGCCCAACCTCGTACAACCTGTTTTCCGGACGAAAACACGATAATCCTGATCCGCTGATGAGTGCACGCAGTGCGCCACTACGCTGACAGAGGCTGCCCCTACCGCAATTTGAATCAAAAAAGCGCAGTAGGCTGGTTGTATTGTAAAGCCCTTGGCTGCGCCTGGTTGGTGGATATTCGGACTATTTTTGGCTTATTTGGGCTGCGTTGGCGGTTGTTGCGCGGGCAGCTGCGGCTGGTAGGCGCTGGCGGCATCGCCAAACGTATCTTTCAGGAATTGCCCATGCACCACCAATTTCTGGGTATCGTTCTGGTAAATATCGCGCACAACGGCTTTCATCTCTCGATCCAACAAATCAAGCTGGTCAAAGAGCAGCTGACGGGCGGTCTTGCCGTCTTTGATGGGCTGATAATTGGCGTAGGCGCGCGGCAGATTCAGGTAGCTTTCGAGCGCAGAGGGCAGATAATCGAGCGCGGTTTGCTGGATGAGGTAAATGTTGTAATCACTGGAAGACAGGTCGCTGATCTGCGGCAGGGCGGCTTGAATGGTGCTGCGGATGGAAAGCGCCTTGTCGTAAGATTCTTTGGGCAGGCGGCGGCGGACGCGGTTGAGCAGGGATTCCAGCTCGTTGCGTATATCCACTTCCTGGAACTGGTTGCGCAAACTCAGTTCGTGAGTGGGGTTTTTGGGCGTCACCAGCACGCCAATGCCATATAGCCCCGCCACAATTGGCAGCCAAAAGACGTGGATGACCCCGCCGAAGTACAAGCCTAAGCCCGCCAAGCCCATCGCCGCGCCTACCAGGTTGGGGGTGCTGTAAAGATACATCAATATTTTCCGCCGTGTATTCATCATGCTCTTATTAAACCACACCCCATGCGGAATTTCAACCTGTGATAGGGCGTAAAGGGGCGATTCCCTGTTGCATTAACGCTCAAAAAGAGGTAAACTCCGTTGCAATAACCAACTGCTCAGTTTATTTGGAGGATTTGCCCATGCGCAACGTAACCTTATGGATAACGATTATTTTTACCTTATTGATTGCCGCTTGTTCCCCTGCGGCTGCCACGCCCGCCGGAAAAACGGATGCGAACGGCTATCCGTTGCAAGCAGCCCCGACTACCTCAGCGGTGAATTCTGCGCAAGGGGCAAGCACTTCGGCGTACCCTGTGAATGCTACGGATGCTGACAAGCTGAGTGATCCGTTTGCTGTGACGAAAATGGAGCTGCGCCCCAACGCCGAGACCGCCGGTTATACGGATGTGTGGGCGAGCGGCTCTATGCCATCGGAATGTCATCGGTTGGCGGTGAAAATCACGCCGCCGACCAAGGATAATCAAATTGCCGTAGATGTTTTTGTTCTTAAGCCCACGGAATGTTCCTCAACCGCTGCCTTTCCCTTTGAAGGCGTAGTCGCTTCGTTGGGTGGCTACCCAGCGGGCAAATATACCGTCATGCTCAACGGCAAGTCCGCTGGCGAGGTTAATTTTAAATAGGCTTGGATGTTTTCTTTTCCCTCATGGGATGAAACAGCTTGCTGATTCATCCCATGAGGGATTTTTTTATTCATACGCCAACACTTCGCGCACCGTCAGGCGGGTGGCGTTGCGGGCGGGGATAACGCTGGCGGCAAACGATAACACGATCACCAGCCCCAGCCAGATGCCAAACCCCAGCGGGGTAAAGCCAAAGTTGGAAGGCGCGTCAAACACCGCCAGGCTGATGCTATCCGCCAACAACTTAGAGATGGGGAACGCCAGCAGCGCGCCCAGCACGTAGCTAATCAACCCAATCAACATCCCCTCGACCAAAATCATATTCATCAGCGTCTGGTCAGATGCGCCAATGGCGCGCAGGATGCCAATTTCGCGGGTGCGCTCTAGCACATTCATGCTCATTGTGCCGGTCAGTCCAATGCTGCCGACCAGGGCGGTGAGGACTGCCAGGAAGAGCAGGAACGCGGTGAGGATGGCGAACCCACCCCCAGCGATGCTCGTCACATAAGAGCCAGTCTCGATGCCGCTGACGTTGATATGGGCAGCCTTCAGGCGCGCTTCAATCCGCTGAGCCAGCGCGTCCTGCTCGGCGGCGGTCATGCCGGATTTCTGCCCCACTACGCGGAAGGTGGCTGCCTGATTGGTGAGTCCGGTGACGGTTGCCAGCCTTTCGTAGCGGGTATAGGCGTTCAATCCGCCGTTTTTACCGGCAAACTGGAAGAACCCCACCACCCGCCAGTCCGTATCTTTGCCTACAATGTGCAGACGGATGACGTCGCCCAGGTGAATGGCGGGATATTTGGAGAGGAACAGCTCGTTGAGGACGATGGCATCGCTATCCGATTCGATCAGCCAGCGACCTTGCAGCAGGATGGGCTTGACCAGGGTGCTGGAGGGGGGCGGGGCTTGCACGTTGACCGATTCGCCGGACGAGCCATCCGGCAAGAGGATTTCGCCGCGCGCGCCTGCCCAGGCTTCCACCCGCGCCACGCCCGGCACCGCCATCAGCTCCTGATCCACGCGGCTGACGCGGTAAGGCGCATCCAGGTTCACGTTCACATCCGCCAAAAAGTATTGACCGATTTGCTCCATATATTTACCCATAGAAATCTGCACGTTAAACGCAGAGATAAACACCGCGCCGCCCAGGGTGAGGGTGGTGAGGGTGAGCAGCAGGCGACCTTTGCGCCGGAAGGTGTTGCGCAGGGCGATGAGCATGGGATGAGAAACGAGCCGCATCCGCCCCAACGTGTGCAGCAAGCCAGACTTGCCCGCCTCTTCGCCGCTGCCTTCGCCTGCGCGGATGCCACTCAGGGCTTCCTGCACGCTGATGCGCGTCCCTTGCCAGATGGGCCACCAGGCAGCCAGCTGCGGCATGAGCATTGCCAGCCCGGCTTCCGCCGCCAACACGGGCCACAAAATGCGCTGCCCTTGCGGGACGAAATTGAGCTTGCCCGCCAGCAGGTCAAGCAGCGCAAAGGAGAGGAAGTTCGCCGAGGGGCTGGCGATGGCAAACGCCACTGCCCCAAACAGGGCGATCAGCACGGTATAGATCACCGCCACCTGCATCCGGCGCGCGCCCAGGGTTTTCATGATGCCAATCTGCCCAATTTGCTGCCCGATGAGGGATTGCAGGGTGTTGGTGATGAGAAAGCCGCTGAGGAACAGCACCAGCAGTCCCAAAATAAACAGCACCCCGGAGATGGCGTTAATCAGGTAGGTATTGGGATGTTCCGAGGCGGCGCGGGCGGTGGAAGAACCCACCCCGTAGCCATCCGCCTTGATGGCGCGGCTAATTTGGGCGGCGATCACGGCGGCATGAGCCGGGTCATCCGGCTGGGTGGAGGTGAGCGCAAACACGCCGGAATAATCATAAATTTGATCCTGCTCCAGCAGCTCCAGGGTATCCGGCAGGAGGATGCCTTGCAGGGGAGCGTCAAAAAAACCGCCGCCGCCGGTAAACGCCCCAATGGTCAGGTCTTGCAATAAGCCGACCACTTGCAGAGCGCGGGTCTTGCCGGAGGGCAGTTCCACCGTGATAAAGCCGCCCAGGGGGATGCCTAAATCGCCAAATTTGCTCTGATCCACCGCTATTTCGCCCCTTTGGGTTGCCCACCTGCCTTGCAGCAGGCGCGCCTGATTGAGCGGCATGGCGGCGGGTTGGCGGACGGCGGCAAAATCCATGCTTTGCCATGCGCCCTGGGCGTTGCGTACCCGCAGACCCACCTGACGCGCCCCCATCACCACCCCCACCCCAGGCAAATGCCCCAGCGCATCCACCTCGGCTTGCGGAATCAAATCCGTGCGCACCAGGATATTCGCCGGAGCCGTCGCCGCATAGCTGACGTGCATGTCGTTGGTGAGGATGGTGTAGAGCGTGGCGATAATGCCAATGGCAAACAGCCCTACTGCGATGGAGGCGATCACCAATAACGAGCGGGTGGGACTGCCGGTAATGTCGGAGAAAATCTTGTGCCTGCGTGGTCGATTCATACGTCTATTGTAAGCCTAATTCTTCCAAAAATCACCCCCCTGCCCGGCTTGTAATGATGAACGTTTGTGCTACAATCAAGTTACCTGTAATTGCTCAAGCTTCCAGTCCGTGTAGCGGCGCACTGCGTGCGCCCAACTGTGTGCTGGTGATTCTCTGGATAGAAATGGCCGCTTTCCTCCCACGCTGGGCGCACGCAGTGCGCCGCTACATGGACTGGAGACTTGAGCAATTATGAAATATCCTTTACCTAATTTTTTTGGAGGGACAGCATGGAACGCATGATAGCAACCTGTGGATTGATTTGCACCGAGTGTGAGGCGTATATAGTGGCTCAATCGGGGGATGTGGCGGCGCAGGAAGCCTTGTTGAAAAAGTGGGTTGAAGAATACCACGCCGAGGGCATGACCATCAACACCATGTTGTGCGATGGCTGCAAGGCAAATACCGGGCGCGCCTGCGGTCATTGCGCGGAATGCGAGATTCGCGCGTGCGGCGAGGCAAAGGGCGTGGCGAATTGCGGCGTCTGCGCGGAATATCACAGCTGCGAAAAGATCGCCGGGTTTATGAAGGAAGTGCCAAAGGTAAAAGAGGTATTGGACGCGCAGTAAAGGACGAGGCAGCCCTGCCATGCTTGTGGGTAGGGCTGCCTCGCTTCTCATCAGATAGAGGCGGATACGAGAGCCTGCCGCCCGTTTATTTTTACCGAAAGGGCGTATCGGCGGTCTGCTCCAGCTTCCACTCGCCGTTTTCCTTCACCACCAGCACATAAAACACATGAATGCCTTTCGTTGGTCCAAGCGGAATGCCTCCATCCTCCCCTTCTGAATAAATGGATACCCAATACCAATCATCACTTAACCGGAGCGGGGGTGAGGTATATGAGTTTTGCTGCTTCAGCCAATCATTGTAGCGCACCACCTGCAAAACCTTAACTACTTTCATGAAGCTAGACGTTTCGCTGATAAACTTTTCTTTGCGCGGGTTATGCGCCGGGTCATCTCCGCCGGTGTGACTCCACATGTAGTAGGCTTTTTCATATTCATGCAGCCCCAACAGGGTGTAGTATTGCGTCACGGCGATACTGCCATCCTGCTGTGAGTAATCAATCTGGGTAGGGGTGGGTTCGAGCGTGGGGGTGGAGGTGGGCGGGCGCATTCGCTTTGGCGTGGGGGTGCCCGTCGGCAGAATGGGGGTGAGCGTTGGCGTGACGGTCACAGGCACTTCTTGCGTGACAACCACCGTCTGAGGCGCCACCCGCGTGACTTCTACCCGCTGTGGCGCGGATTGGCAGGCGTTTAATAGCAGCACGATCCACATCCAATGCAAGAAAGCCCATTTACCTGATTTCATATTTTTTTGCCTTTCGTAAAAAAGATTATTCGAATTGGCGCAATCCTCAAAGACGCATTCGCCATTTTTACCAACCGCTATGAACAATTTCTGACACTGGTTTCTCATTTTGTATAAAAGAGAGGAGTATTTCCTCTATTTTATACAAAAAAAATACACAATCCAATTTCTTTCCAGTTGTTACGGTGCCGGATAAGCTTGACCTGGTTCAGCGGACTTATTATTTTGTACAGGCGCAGGGTAGCTGGCATTTATATTATTGTTTGTACTAAGGTTTTGTCCCGGAGCCGGGTAACCTGAGGTCAAAGTTACACCGCTCTTTGTAATGGATGGCAAGTAAGCATCACGTGTGGATGATAGAATATGAATGTAGTGAACCCTTACTGGGTAATCATTTTGTTGATGAAGACTAATAAAGTAAGTGTAAGGGAACATATATAATTCAGGGGAATGACTAGCAATGAGAGGGTATCCAGCATTTGATGCGCTTACTACGATTACACTATGATTAAAGACCCAAGTATCTTGCGGAGAAACATTTTTCCAATCGTATTGAATAATATCGCCTATTTCTAATCCAATAGGTGAATTCAACTCCATCCCTGATGGTCCTAAAGTCCACAAATACGTTTCGTTAATCAGAAATTCGTAGAGTTGATCTACCCCTGCCCAACTGGTTGAGCGTTGCGACGGACCATAGTAAAACCATCCGCCTATAGTAACACCATTGATATTTGTAGCACCAGTCATCGGCTCGCCACCACCTTAATACATAGCCTGGTTTACAAAATTTGTACAGTCAAGTCCATTATCACCCTTACCAAAATCCGGATAAGCAGGATTATATGTTTCTGGTGACCAATGATTGTGCGCATATTCTACTGCCTGATTACGCTTATAATAACTAATAGTATGATATGAAGACAGAGAGGAAGAGAAGGGTTGGGTAATTATGGAGGGATTCTCTCTGGCTGTTGCTAATTGTTTTGTCCATTGACTTGCTGATTCAGTAATACCCTTCCGAAGATCGGAATAGGACAACTTCGACCCTTTGATTAACCGCCATAAATAATCTTCATAGCCATCTGCTACTATCTTCCAGACACCGCTTTCTTTTTGTAATTGAATTATATGTTTTTGCCCTCTCATCTGTGAAACAGAAGGTGACGATACTTCAAAAACAATATCACAACCCTCTGTCAACCCAACCGTTGCTGTATTGATAGAGGAGTCTATTTTGATGTCTGTGAAATCTAGAAAATATTGATAACTTTGATATTTTAATTGAAACACACTTGCTTTATATACTTCCAGGTCTAGTTTATCAAATTCTTTTTGCATTTCACTATTTGGAGATAGATTCAAGTCAATGAGTTGAAATTATCGCGTTTAAGACTCTTGAATGAGTGATAACGAGCCTCAAAATATTGATTAATTACTTGTTTAATTTGTTGAGTATCGTCTAATTTTTTAACTCCAGCAGCATTTACCTTGGCTGTATACATCGAAAAACAAAATCCTAGAAGAATTATAGTTAGTAAGACCAAAAAAACTTGCAATTTCTTATTCATTGCTATTTTCCTTTTTGATGTATTAAGTTTTATTCATTAAATCGCAAACAAATCTGATTGTCAATGTTTTTTTGAGGTTGAAATACAGATAGATTTAGACGTGGACTTGACTTATGTTCATAATTCTATTTTGCATCTGATTCGCCGAATTCTCTGATTATTTTTAATCCCAGTTACTCCCTTTTTCAGAACTTCTCCCCCTAGCCCTCTCCGTTTCGCGGAGGGGGCTAGGGGGAGAAGAGAGGGATCACAGGGCAGCGCCTTGGGTTTTTAATGAATCAGCACATCCAGCACCATGGCGAGCATGAGGAAGGCAAGGTACATACTGGAATAGCGGTACATGCGGAAGGCGACTTTGTTACTGCCTTCGGTGCGGAAGACGCGCCAGGCAGCCAGGGTGAGCCATGCGCCCAGCAGCAGCGCGGAGATGAGGTAAACCCAGCCCGCCAGGTGAAAGACGGGCAGCAGCAGGGTGAATCCCACCAGTTCCAGGGTGTATATCCAGATTTGGCGGCGGGTTTCCTTTTCGCCGCGAATGACGGGCAGCATGGGCACTTTGCCGCGCGCGTAGTCGTTTTTGCGCACCAGGGCTAACGCCCAAAAGTGCGGCGGAGTCCACAAGAAGATGATCACAAAGAGGAACAGGCTGGGGATGTTGAGCGCGCCAGTAGCGGCTGCCCATCCCACCAGGGGCGGAATTGCACCCGCGCCGCCGCCAATGACGATGTTTTGGACGGTGATGTGCTTCAGCCACACGGAATAGATCAGCACGTAATACACCATGCCCACAAAGGATAAGACCGCCGCCAGGAAGTTGACCGTGATTGTCAGCAGGAAGAAGGCGGTCAGGCAGGCGGCGATGCCATACGCCAGGGCTTCGGCGGGCATCAGGCGACCGTCCGGCAGGGGGCGTTTGGCGGTGCGCTGCATGGCGCGGTCGATTTCGATGTCAATATATTGGTTGAGCGCGCTTGCCCCACCTGCCGCCAAAAAGCCGCCGATCATCGTCCAGGCGACCAGAGGCAGGGCGGGGATGGATTTGCCGCCCACCACCATGCCCGCGTAGGTGGTGGCAAGTAGCAGCAGGACGATGATGGGCTTGTTGAGCTGCAAAAAGTCACGGGCGCGGGCGCGGAACACCAGCGGTTGGGCAGATTCGGCGGCTTCATCGGCGGCGGTGCGTCCGGCAAAGCCTGCCGAGAGGAATACGATGACCTGCACGGCGAAGAGGGCAGCGGCGGATGCGGCGTGCAAGCCGATCAGGTCAGCGGGGGCGGCTGCGAACCCACGCTGTACGCGCACAGCGCCGATCACGCTTTGACCGATCAGCAGGACGGCGGCGGCAGTCGCGGCGGCTAAGGTCACTGGTTGGCTGCGCTGCGAACGCCAGGCGCGCGCAAATTGGGCGATCATCAGCACGGCAACGGCGGCAACAATGATCCGGTGCGCCAACGCCAGCCAACCCAGCGCCTGAGTGGGCAGTCCGCCATTTTGGCACAAGGGGAAGCCCGCGCAGGCGGTTTGCGCGCCCGTGGCGGTGACGAGCGTGCCGCTAATGAGTACCGTAAAGACTGCCAGCAGGGTGGCGGCGGACAGGCGGTTGAAGGGCGTGTTGAGCCGGACGGCAAGCCTGCGCGCGGCAGCAAAATCAATGGTATACACGGCGAGAGTGGCGGCAGTCACCAGCGCAAGGGTGAGCAGGGCGAGCGCCATGTGCAAGGCAGCCAGCCAGGGGGCAAATCCGCCCGAATTGCCCAGGATCGCCTGCTCGCCGCCCAGGGCAGCTTCCACCGTCAGGCTGACGAGTGCGAGGACGAGCGGCAGCGTCACCCAACGCAGTTGCCGATAGCTGCGCACCGCCCAGGCGGCGGCGATCAGCGTAAACAGCCCCGAGGCAAGGGCAAGCGCACGGTGGGCGTATTGCAAATACAGGGCGGTGACATTGGGGGCAGCGGCGACCGCCTGAGTGGTGAGCGCCCATCCGCCGTAACAGGTGGGCCAGTCCGGGCAGCCTTGGCTGGCATCCATCACACGGACGGCGTTGCCCACCACCATCAGCAAAAAGGTCAGCAGCAGGGCAGTCAGGGCAGTGGCGCGAAAGAGTCGGTGGTTTGTCATAACAATTCTCCTCAAAAGAGTAAGGTACCGGTAAAAATAAAGTTTCGTTCCTCCTCAGTCGCCCCCACCTGTTCGCAGGGGGACCTCCATCCGCGTAGGGACTTCCGGCAGGAAGCCTGTTCGCAGTCGAAAATTACCTTTGCGAACCAGAAATAAGCGGATGCGGATTGGGCTTCCTGCCGGAAGTCCCTACCCCAATTGTGATGCCTGAGCAGGAACGAAAATTTCCCTCTATCCCCCTTGCCTGACATGGGGAGGGGCTTGGGGTGGGGTTGCAGGGTGACTCAGCTGCGCGCGCAAATAGGTGGGGAAGCCGAACAGCAGGATGGCGGTGAAGCTGAACCACTGGATGGCATACGAAAGGTGCGAGCCTTCGGAGAGGTTCACTTGCAGGGGCTGGGCGAGGGGCAGGTTGGCGAGGGTAGCCGGGGCAGCGGATGCAGCTGGGTCAGCGGCGCGGATGAGGTAGACGGGCAGGAGTTTGCCTTGCACCTGACTGGCGATGCGCGTCAGGTTGACCATTGTCCACACGTCCAGGCGGGATTGCGCGGGGGTCAGGGTGGGGTCGGCGGGGATGAGGGCGGAGTGGTTTTGGGGGAGCTGGAGCTTGCCGGTGAGGGTGACGCTGCCAGGCTGCGCATAGCCAACCCAGTCCGCCGGATGGGATTGATCCAACGGCAGCCAGCCGCGATCCACCAAAATCACGTAATCGCTGCCCTCAATTGCCAGCGGGGTCAGCAGGTGATAACCCGGCAGGTTGCCATACACCTGGTTGCGCAGGATAACTTGCTCGGCGGGGCGGTACTGCCCGGTGACGGTGACGTTGTGATACTGCAAGTCCGTCAGCCCGGCAGCCGTGAGACGGGCGGATGTCAATTCGGCGTTGAGGCTGATGGCGGGGGCATCCGCGGCGGCTTGCACCTGGGCGTTGAGGGCTTTGCGCTCTGCCAGGCGATCCAACTGCCAGAAGCCCAGGCGAATCATCACCGCGCAGGCAGCCAGCACGATGATGCAGGCAATGAGCCAACGAGGGGAAGCCAAAATTTTACGCAGCATGGTTAATTACCTTCCTTTAATAAGGTCTGCGCGTCCTGAACGAGGTTGGCGGCGGTAGGAGCCTGATAGAGGGTGCGCAGGCGACCGGCTGGGTCAATTAGGTAGATGGACGTGGCGTGGCTGACTTCATAAGGCGCGCCGGCGGCATGCGCGGGGATCGAACGATAAACGCCATACGCCTGCCAGACGGGGCTGAGCTGCGCCTCTGTGCCAGAAAGACCGGTGAAGGCGGGGTCAAACGAGGCGGCGTACTGGTGGGTGATGGCGGACGTGTCGCGCTCGGGGTCAACGCTGATAAAGACCACCTGCACGCGCTGGGCATCTGTGCCTAACTGAGCGGTCATTTGATGCAGGGTGGAGAGGGCAGCCGGACAGGCATCCGTGCAACTCGCATAGCCAAAAAAGAGCAGCACCACCTTGCCGCGCTGATCCGCCAGGGTGAAGCTGGATGCGGCAGCTTGTGCGCCTGTGGCAACTTGCGGCAGGCTGAAATCCGCAGCCAGGGTGGGCGGGTTGAGCGGTGAACCGTGCAACGGGGCGGGCGCGATCAGGTGCGGCAGGAAGGCAATCGCCAACCCCGCCACGATCACCACCCCAATCAGCGCGTATGCTCCCCACGATTTAGACCTGCTCATGATGATCCCTCTCTGACAAATCGGTACCTTGGATGGTTATTTTGACGGGGACGTCAAAATAACCATCGAAAATAGTCTTTTACGGCAAATCCAGCCAATCCTGCGCCTGATCCGTGGTGAGGGTATGGCGGTCATAGACTTTCACCTGGCAGGTGGAGCGCAGCGTCACCACCATCACCTGAAGCTCATCCGGTCCCTCCAGCAGGTGGCGGAGGAAGAGGGCGCGGTCAAGCTGGGGGTCATCCTGATCCACAATGAGCAGGTCAGGCTGCCAGCGGATGAGCCAGGCTTCGGCTTCCAGGGTAGCAGTCGCCATTTGCACCTGCGCGCCGGTCTGCTGCCAACGGTCGCTCATCAATTTGCGCAGACCGTTGCCAAACAGCGGGTTGGCGGATACGATCAGGATGCGGTGTGGCGTTTTCAGGCTGCTTTCGCTCATAACCCTCTTTCCCTCTATTTTAGTCTTTTTGTCCACCCGATGACCTGGTATAAGGTATTTTTTGATATTGTTGAAAACGATCTGTGTTTTCAACAATATCAAAAAATACCTTATATCTCATTTATTATAAGAAGTCTGCCCGCGCAATTCATCCATCGGGTAGGTGAAGTTGACGGGTCAAAGGGGTGATGACCGCGTCACCCTACGAAACTTTGTAAAAAGCGCATAAAGAAGGCAATTATTAAAATGAAATGAGTAGTATAATTTTAGATAGAAGATAATGTGTCTTCTTCCCAAACTTCAAATGGTCAAAAAAACAAAGGGACTATACTATGCTGAAGCAAGCTGTTTCTTTCTTCCGCTGGCTGGTCATTATTAGCCTGGCATTCAGTTTCCTTTCCCCTTATCAGGCGCAAAAAGCGCAAGCATCTGCACCAGCTGCCAACCTGATGGGCGTTCATGATATTCGTTTACCCAAAGACTTGCCTTTCACAGATCAATTTTTACCAAACTGGACAGATCATAGTTCTTCCTTAAGTTGCGGTCCTGCCAGTTCGGCAATGCTTTATAACTATTATGGATTTTATGATCATTCGCCTGCCAACGACAACGATGTTCGGAATATCAATGCCTGGTTGGCAAGCACCTATAGCGACAACCGGTATATTACCCCTGCGGATCGCGGATACTATACGGCGGAAGGTCGTATGGTGGAAATGGCGAAAAATTACGCGCATTTTAACAAATCGTATTACGCATACAATTGGACAACGGATCAGTTGAAGCATGAAATTGAAGCAGGTCACCCTGTGATTTTAGGCGTGTATACGAATATGAGTACAGCGGGGAAGAATGTCCCTCACTATATGGTACTCATTGGGGTAGAGGTCAATGATAATGGGGCGGTGACGGCGGTTTATGTAAATGACCCTGGCAAGAGTGCCGGCGCGAATAATAAATACTCGGTGGATGCGCTTAATAATGCCTGGGGGAAAATGAGCAACGAAGTGGTGATGATCTTGCCAGACTCTGTTACCCCCCCACCGCAAACGAGCTGCACTGCGCCAACGAATGGCATTCCGCGTGATACAGCCGTTTTCAATCGGCAAGATGTGAACTTCACCTGGCACTCGGAAGCGTGCGATACACTGGATTCGTATCAAATTCGCATTGCCGATCATGCAGATGTTGAGAATAATCCGTTCATCAATGACAGCGTGAGTAAAGATGCGGTGAGCGTCACCAAGACGATCCCCAGCCAGTACAATGGGCAAACCTTGTATTGGGCGATCTGGCCCCATAACAGTCAGGGGTTCGGTCCGAAAAGCGAGACGTGGACGTTTAAGGTGGATACGACCATCACCCCCAAGCCGGACCCGCTGCCGACTGCAAAGTGGAACATTGAATATTTTAGCAACAAAGAACTTTCGAGTTCTTGTGGGACCGATACGTTTGATCAAACGTTTGTGTATAAAGATTGGGGTGATTCCGCGCCGAATTCAAACTGCCCGCAGGATAACTTTAGCGCGCGGTTTGTGAGCAATGTGTATTTCCAGGGGGGGCATTATGACTTCTGGGTAAATGCGGATGATTGGGCGCGCATTTGGGTGGATGGAAATTTGTACGTCAACGATTGGAATGGCTCTACCGCCAAGCATGAAGGCTATGATGTCAGCGCGGGTACGCATCAGGTCATGGTTGACTTTGCGGATACCGCCGGGTCTGCTTATGTGACCGCCTGGTGGATTGGCCCTGGTTTTGAGGTGCCGCAGGATACCCAAGACCCCAACCAGTGGTATGCCAATTATTGGATCAATCAGGATATGCGCTGGAACGCTTTTGCCTCGGTGAACGAAGGTACAGGGAATTTGGCGCATGATTGGAGCTATAGTGGTCCCGGTTGGGGGATTCCAGAAGATCATTTCAGCGCGAAGTTTTCACGCCAGGCTTATTTTGAATGCGGCACATACCTTTTTACCATTAATCACGATGATGGCGCGCGTTTTTATATGGATGGGGTGAATTATTTAGATCAATGGAGCAGCGCCCAAACCGATACCGTCACGGTCAATGTTCTGGCAGGGATGCGCCAGCTGCAAATAGACTATAACGAAAGTGGAGGGGCTGCCCACATTTCCTTGGACTGGCAAAAGTTAAATGGCTGCGCGCCAGCAGCTCCCACCCTTCAATCTCCGATAGATGCCATTTCGCTCGATTGGAATGCGGACGTTACCCTGACCTGGAATGCAGCGCAAGGGGCAACGCGCTACTTTGCAAGCATTTCAAATGGCGTTGATCTTGTGCGCAGCTCGGATTGGATGACAGATACCGCTTTCCATGCGGGCGGGTTATATCCAGGGACGTATACCTGGACGGTGACTGCCGCCAATGATTCCGGCAGCAGCGCGAATAACCCATCCGCTCAGTTTGTCATTTCTGAGCCGCCTCTGGCTGCCCCGTTGGCTGATTTCTCAGCCACGCCAACCAGCGGCACTGCCCCACTGGCGGTGGTTTTCAATAATCTTTCCAGTGGAAGTTATGATAGCTGCGCCTGGGATTTTGGCGATCAACAGACGAACGCCAGCTGCGCTGCTACGATTGGTCATACGTATACAAATGTAGGCGACTATACCGTCAGCCTGACGGTGAGCGGCTCAGGCAGCTTGGATACAAAGACCTTGCCCAATCCCATTCACGTCATCAGCAGCGGACCGGCTCCCTTTGGGAAAACGGGCCCTGCCAATACCTCCACGCTAACCGGGGTGGCGGTGGATCTGAATTGGGGAAGCAGTGCGGGGGCAACGAGTTATCAATACTGCGTGGATACGACCGATAATTCGCAATGCGACAGCGGGAGTTGGGGGATGACACTGACCCCCGGCACCGTTCTCACCGATTTACAGCCAGATACGCTGTATTCCTGGCAGGTGATTGCTTTGGATAGCGCTTATGTGGTGCGGGATGCGGATGCAGGAACATGGTGGACTTTCCGGACGCCGCCAGCAAACACAAACCCCCTGGCGATCACATGGGTTTCTCCGGTGACCAGTGGGGCAAGATTTGATGTTGTGAATGGTATTGTTTCCCTTGAAGCGGCCGTCAGCAATAACACTGGGGCAACGACCGTCACTTTTGAGCGGTGGGATTATGTGAACCTTCAATCTGTGACGATTGGAACGGTCAACGCAGCGCCCTACAAAATGGATTTCGATGCCTCCGCTTTGCTGCCCGAGTGGAATCAAGTCACGGCATTTGTGAAGGATGCATCTGGTCATGCTGCCTATGATTATATTTGGATTTACCGTACAAACCCGCCCCCCGGCGCATTTGGGAAATTGTCCCCTCAAGATGGGGTGACAGTACTCGGTCCGGTGCAATTGAGTTGGCAGCCAAGCGATTATGCGTTGAATTATTACATTTGCTGGGGTACGTATGCAGAAACGCACCCTTGCACCAATTTGATAAACGCTGGCTCGCAAACTTCCTTTACGATTGATCCGAATCAGAATGGCGACACCTATTATTGGCAGGTCTACGCGGAAAATTCGGTTGGCCGGACCGATGCAACGGATTCGATGTGGTCGTTTACCACAAGCGCGCCTGTCTTGAGTACCAGCATGATCATTCAACCTGCCGAAGTGAATACCAGTGTTGCGCGCGCCTTTAGCGTGGATGTTTTGGTGCAGTTGAATAATCAACCGGTGGATGGGGCTGAAATGCACTTGAATTTTGACCCAACGGTTTTAGAGGTGGTGGCGGTCACCCCAGGGAATACACTGGATTTGATTCTTTCCCCTCAGCCTTACTTTGATAATATTCTGGGGCAGGTCAATTATGCTGCCGGGTCACTCACCAATCACCCCACGGCAACCTTCACGCTGGCAACGATTGAGTTCAGGTCGAAAGCGGCAGCTGTCAGCACGCCCCTTGGCTTTCAATTAGACGCGCCTCGCAAGAGCGTGATCACCTATCTCGGGCAATCCATCCCATTTTCAGCGATGAACGGGAATATTTCCATCGCAAACAGCCCATCTTTGCAGGTTTCGGTCGGCTTACAAGGTCGTCCGACCGCGCCTGATGTTCGTTGGATCACGCCATTAGAGATCAACTTGTATTCGGGTTCAACCCTGGCGTATCATTTCACAGGGAATACCGATGCGCAGGGCGTTTTCCTGGCTTCTGATATTGCCCCGGGGCAGTATCGGGTGGTTATCAAGGGAGGCCATACCCTCAGTAAGGTATTGGATAATTTCACCATTACCGATGGGTTGAATCAGATTAACGCTGGCATCTTGCTAGAAGGGGATGCAAACGGCGATGACCAGGTGAATCTACTTGATTTCTCCGTATTAGCCGCTACGTTTGGGAAGTGTTCTAGCGGCGTTGATTTTGATGCGCGCGCTGATTTCAACCAGGATGGTTGTATTGCGATTGACGATTTCTCGCTGCTTGCCGCTAATTTCCTGAGTTTTGGACAGGCGAGCGTTGTACCAGTCAATGAGAAACAAAATAAGGTGGTGAAATTGACTGACTCGGTCACCATTCAGCTGGTCTCTTCCAACACAGCAATGAAAGTAGGGGATACCATTCAGGTGGCGGTTAAGGTCAATTCAGGCAGCCAGCTGGTGGATGGCGTTCAGGTGGGTCTGGATTATGACCCGACAATGTTGAAGATGAAGACAATCACCCCCAATTCTTCTATTTTGCCGATGATTATGCAAAATAAGAAGGATGACTTGAATGGGTATTTCGATTATACCGTTGGGACGGTTTCAAACTTCCCGTCTGGTGAGTTTACGGTGGTGACAGTGGAATTTGAGGCGTTGAAAGCAACCCAGAACACTGCGATTAACTTTCATACGAATGCGCCCCGCCAGACGCTGGTGACTCATTCGGGCGCTTCCATTTTAACCAACAGTTTGGGAACCGCTGTAAGGATTACGGACCCCTCTGTCAATAATTATTCCGCCTTTATGCCGGTGGTGACGAAGCATTAAGTTTTTTCATAAAAGATGACCCTATCTTGTAAGAATCGGGGTTTCTTGGGGATTGGCGCGTTCGCTCCCCAATGAACCAGAATCTGCAAGGTAGGGTCGTTTTTTAACTGCGCTATAATATTAAGGAGGGGGGAAAGGATGGCACAGGTGAGCGATTGGAAAGCGAAAATCAACGAATTTGCCTTTCGCAGCGAAAACGAATTTGACGCGCTGCGCTGGAGGTTTCACACAGCGATGGGCGGGCTGGGTCCCGTCATTATCCAGGCGTACACAGGCTATGGCACGGCGGAACGCATGTACCTGAAGGGGCGCGTGCTGGAGGATCGCCATATTCAGGAGGCGACCGACCGCGATAAGATTTGGAATAACCTGGTGAATATGTATAAGCGCGCCGACAGTCACGAGGTGCCGCATGCGCAGGTGGCGGTGCGCTTTCAGGGGCAGGCGCAAACCGTGACGGCGGACGAGGAAGGCTTTTTTGAGGCGTGGATCACCCCCACCCAGCCGCTGCCCACTGGCAAGGTCTGGCATGAGGTGGAGCTGGAGCTGATCGCGCCGCTGCCTGAGCATCAGCCGAAGCCCATCCGCACGATGGGGACGGTGTTTGTGCCGCTGCCATCCGCGCAATTTGTAGTGATTTCCGATATTGATGACACGGTTTTGCGCACGGATATGGCGCATTTGCTGCACATGGCGCGCAGCGTATTTTTGGGCAATGCGCGCACGCGGCTGCCCTTCCCGGGGGTGGCGGCGTTGTATCGCGCCCTGTTCGCCGGAGCAGGCGGGCAGGAATATAACCCGCTGTTTTATGTTTCGTCCAGTCCGTGGAATTTATACGACCTGTTGGCGCAATTTTTCCATTTACATCACATTCCGGTCGGTCCGGTGCTGTTTTTGCGCGATTGGGGGCTGACGGAACACGAGATGCTGCCGGTGCATAATAAAAATTATAAGCTGAAGGTCATTCAGCAGATGTTGGCGTTTTATCCGCGCCTGCCGTTTATTTTGCTGGGGGATAGCGGGCAGGAAGACCCTGAAATCTATACTCAAATTGTGGATGAAAACCCGCGCCGCGTGCTGGCGGTGTATATCCGCAACGTCAGCAAGGACGGAACGCGCCCGGAGGCGATCCGCGCATTGGCGAAGAAGGTGATTGAGACCGGCAGCGCGTTGGTGCTGGCGGATGATTCGTATGATATTGGCAAACACGCCGCCGAGCATGGCTACCTGAACCCGGCAGCGTTGGAAGACATCCACCAGGATAAAGAGAAGGATGAGACGCCCGATTCGCTGCTGGATGGGTTGGTGGAGCCGGCTGCCCCCGCGAAGGAAGCCCCTCCCGTGGTGGTGGAGGATAAGACCGCCGAGAATAAGCCCACCCCTGGCAAGATCAGCCCTGGCGCAGATACGCCCCCGCCGCCGTCTGGTCCAGAGCATGGATCACCCGCAGGACCGCCCACCGACCCGGCAGACGAATCCGATGAATCAGCGGAGAAAAAGAAAGGGAAAGCAGAGGCGGATGGAAAAGGCGCATAGCGCGGGATGATTGGAGGAAAGGATGCGAGGCGGTAAAGTTTAATTCATTTTTTATAGGCGCAAGGGGCAGGATCAGGTATAAAGAGAGGTATCTATAGAAAAAAGGTATTCTCTTATGAATTTTTTTCGCAATTTGCCCCTTCGTTCCAAACTTCTTAGCGTTTTTGTGCTGATGGCGCTGCTGTGTGCCGCCATCAGCCTGGGTGGATATAACGCGCCGCGCATGTTGGGGGAACAAGCCACGTTAATTTACGAAGATAGCACCATGCAGCTGGTGGTGGACGGGCAGATGCAAACCGAACTGACCGCCATCCGCGCGGAGTTGTATCGCTTTGCCCTGGCTGAGGCAGACCGTCCGGCAGCAGAAGCGGCGGTGAAGAAGTCTATCCAAACCGTGCGCGATTTGATGAGCCAATATTATGCGCCTGCCACCTTAGAGAGCGCGGAAATCGCCAGGGTGCAGAAGATAGACGCGGCGCTGACGGACGTGGAATCCGCCGCGAACGGGGTAATGCAGCAGGTACGGGCGGGCAAGCGGACGGATGCGCAGGCGAACCTGGGCAGTGGGGCGGCGTTCAGCAGTTTGCAGAGCGCGCAGGCGGGCATCACCGACCTGATGGAGTATGAAAAGCAGGCGGCAGCCACCCTGGCTGGCGGGTTACAGTCCCGCATGAAGGAAGTCCTCTGGTTTTCGGTGGCGGCGGCAGGGGCGGGCATTGCCGTTTCGATCCTCTTGGGGCTGCTGTTAGACGCTGCCCTGTCTTACCCCATCAAGAGTATGACGGCTGCCCTGGAGAATATGGGGCAGGGGATTTTGGTAAGCACTTTGCCCACCGCGCAGGCGGATCATATTCAGCAAATGAGGCAGATGACCCTTTTGCGCAAGGATGAAATCGGGCGTTTGGCGCGCGCTACGGATGCCATGCAAACCTATTTGCAGGAGATGACCGCCCTTGCCGAGCGCATCGCCGCCGGTGACCTGACGACCCAGGTGACTTTGCGCAGTCAGCGCGACCTGCTGGGGCAGGCGTTGACGAGTATGGTCAGTGAATTGCGCAGCAATTTGGGTCAGGTGCAGCGCAGCAGCCAGCAGGTGTTGATCGCCTCGCAGTTGTTGGATGAAGTCAGCAGTCAGGCAGACGCGGCAACCAGTCAGATTGCCGTCACGTTGCAGCAGGTGGCGGGCGGCACAAGCCAGCAGGCGCAAGCCGTCAGCCGCACCGTCCAGCGCGTGGCGCAGATGGCGGAGACCATTCAGGGGGTGGATGAGGGCACGCGTAATCAGGCGGTGGCGGTCCAAAAATCTTCGCAGCTCACCGATCAAATTGCCGAAACCATCCGGCAGGTATCCGGCAATGCGCGTGAGGTATTAAAGGAAGCGGAGAAAGCCGCCCAATCCGCGCAAAATGGGACGGTGACGGTGCGCGAGACGATTGCGGGCATGGAGAGCATCCGCCAAAAGGTGGGCATTTCCAGCGAGAAGGTGCAGGAAATGGGCGCACGCAGCATGCAGATTGGCAAAATTTTGGAGACCATTCAGGATATTGCCTCGCAGACCAATTTGCTGGCGTTGAACGCAGCCATTGAGGCGGCGCGGGCGGGCGAAGGCGGGCGCGGGTTCGCCGTGGTGGCATCCGAAGTCCGCAAACTGGCAGAACGCTCCGCCGCATCTACCAAGGAAATCAGCGCGCTCATCACCGCCATTCAGCAAACGGTGGATGAGGCGGTGACTGCCATGCAAGCCGGTTCGATTGAGGTGGAAAGCGGGGTGCTGCGCGCCGAAGCTGCCGGGCAGGATTTGGAGCGGATTTTGCAAGCCATCCAAACCGTGCAGCGCCGCGCCGGGTTGACGGCAGGCGTGGCAACCGAGAAGATGACTTTGGCTGCCCAGGAAGTTTCTGCCGCTTCGGATGAGGTTTCAGGCGTGGTAGAGCGCAATAGGATCGCCACGCAAGAGATGAGCAGCCATTCTGAACAGGTGAATCAGGATATGGCGGCGATTGCCGAGGTCAGCGAGCAAAACAGCGCAGCCATCGAGCAGGTCAGCGCATCCACCGAGCAGATGACGGCGCAGGTGCAGCAGATGAGCGCGTCCGCCCATACCTTGACCGAGCTTGCCGGGGAATTGCAAGCGGTCCTTGGACATTTTCGGTTGGGCGAGGAAGAGGAGAATAGCCCCGCGCCCCGCCCCACCCCTAACCCGCAAGCAGGCAGCGGACGAAGAAAGAACGGGGCAAAAGCCGTCCAATACCGGTAGTGGCGCACTGCGTGCGCCCAGGTATGCAGGATCGATTCCCGATAGAAACGCGCAAATATGAATCCAGGTGGGGCGCACGCAGTGCGCATCTACCCGGATTATTTATCCCCCATCGCCCAAAAACTGCTACAATATAGGAAGAAATAGGGTTGGTCTGCGCAGACATCTGTGCAGGTATCCGTAATTTTCCTATGGGAGCGGTGAAATGTCACCACATCAAATACAGTATACGAACGCAGAGCTGGCGATCCTGTTTGAGCGGGTTGCCAGCCTGTTGCAAATTAAGGGGGAAGTGGTTTTTAAGGTACGCGCCTATCAAAACGTGGCGGAAAGTTTGCGTACCCTGGCGGAGGACGTTAACAGCCTGTACGCCGAAGACCGCCTGGGGGAGATTCCGGGGGTGGGCGAGGCGATTTCCAAGAAGATTGAAGAATTGCTGACCACCGGCAAGCTGGAATTTTTGGAAAAATTAGAGCAGGAAGTGCCGCCCAGCCTGTTGGAGCTGCTGCAAGTGCCGGACGTGGGTCCCAAGCGGGTGGCGATGCTCTGGAAGGAGGCGGGCATCACCAGCCTGGCGGATCTGGCAGCCGCGGCGCAGGCGCACAAGCTGGAAGGGCTGCCCGGACTGGGGGCGAAGTCGGAGGCGCGCATTTTGGCGGGCATCGAGGCGCTCTCTCGCCGCACCGGGCGCATGTCGCTGGAGGTTGCCCGCAGCCGCGCCGATGAGTGGCTAGACTGGTTGCGTCAGCAGCCCGAGGTGCAGCGCGGTGAATGGGCGGGCAGCCTGCGCCGTTGGAAGGATACCATTGGCGACCTGGATCTGATCGCCCTCAGCGATGATCCTGCTCCGCTGCTGGCGCGCTTCACCCAACACCCTAGCGTGGTGCGCGTGTTGGGGCAGGGCGAGAATAAAGCCAGCGTGGAACTGCGGGACGGTACCCGCATTCAACTCTGGTCACAGCCCGCCAGCAGGTTGGGCAGCCTGTGGATATATGCCACCGGCTCCAAGGCGCACAATATCCGCTTGCGCGAGGTGGCGATTCAACACAAATATTCCCTTTCCGAGCGCGGCATGGAAGGCGCGGATGGGGCGTTGACGGAATACGCGCAGGAGGAGGACGTTTACCGCGCGTTGGGCATGGCGTGGATCGCCCCTGAGCTGCGCGAAGATCGCGGCGAGGTAGAGGCTGCCCTGGGCGGCAAGCTGCCTGATTTGATTGAAGTGGCGGATATTCGCGCCGAGCTGCACTGCCATTCCACCTGGTCAGATGGGGTTGCCAGCATT
This sequence comes from Anaerolineales bacterium, assembly GCA_038206515.1. Lineage (GTDB taxonomy): Bacteria > Chloroflexota > Anaerolineae > Anaerolineales > Anaerolineaceae > DSYU01. The sequence continues at coordinate 57,816 of JBBRAT010000014.1, forward strand.
GCGGAAATGGCGGAGGCAGCCATCCAGCGCGGGCGGCGCGTTTTAGCCATCACCGACCATTCCGCCAGTTTGGGAATCGCCAATGGCTTGACGGTGGAACGGCTGCGCCAGAAGAAGGCGGAAATGGAGCAGGTGCAGGCAAAATTGGGCAACCGGCTGCGCCTGCTGCATGGCACAGAAGTGGATATTTTGGCGGATGGGACGATTGATTACCCCGATGAAATCCTTGCCGAGCTGGATATTGTGATCGCATCCCTACATTCCAGCTTGCGCCAACCCCGTGAGGCGGTCACAGCCCGGCTGCTGAAGGCGATCCGCAACCCGCATGTAGACGTGATTGGGCATCCCAGCGGGCGATTATTGCCGAATCGTGAGGGCGCAGACCTGGATTGGGATGTGATTTTGCCCGCTGCTGCCCAGAGTGGGATTGCCCTGGAGATCAACGCATCGCCGTACCGCCTGGATCTGACGGACGTGTACGCCCGCCGCGCCATCCAGCTGGGCATTCCGCTCACCATCAACACGGACGCCCATTCGCCCAACGAACTCGACCTGACGGTCTATGGCGTGTCGGTGGCAAGGCGCGCCTGGGCAAGCCCCCAGCATGTGATCAACGCCTGGTCGGTAGATAAGTTGCTGGCGTGGTTAAAGGGCAGGGGCACCCGCGATTCTTAATCCCCCGGCAGAGTGACAGCGCCGCCCAGGGGTTTATCTTTGACCGGGGTAGCGCAGAGTTGTTCTTCGGGGGTGAGGGCAGAGCGGGCTTGGTCACGCACGTTGTTGACTCCCGAGAAAAATTCGCGCATCATCACCACCGCCAGGTATTTTCCGCGCGGAGTGAGCCAGATGGCGGATTGGGTAAAGCGCGCAAACGCCCCGATCAGGAACATAAAGAGCATTTCGAGCCACAAGCCGCGCTCCGGCGCACGACCGAAGGAGCGTTTGAAGCGTTGGCGGTCAAAGCGCAGGCTGAAAAGTTCCATCATAAAGCGGTAGCGCATTTGCTCGCGCCGCCCGTAGTGTTGATATGCCGAAACGGACATACGCCCTTGGTTGATCGCCTGGGCGTATTCCTTTAACGAGAAGGTGTTGACGTAGAGCGTGCCGCCCAGGTAGCTGAACGCGCCAGAGCCGATGCCTACGTATTCTTCATCTTCCACAATATATTCGTCAATCATGCCGGCGTTGCCGCGCAAAAACGTCCAGGCAGAGAGGGGCTTGAACTCCGCGCCGAGTTCTTCCATCACAATCTCGTAATAACGCGCCTCGCGCCCGTAATCCACCTGCCCAACCGTGCGTTTGAGCGATTTTGCCACCGAGGGGGAGGTCATCAGCGGGTAGAAGGTGGTCTGCTGCGCGCCGGTAGCGATTACTTGGCGGACATCGGCACGGAGGATTTCCTCAGTCTGGTTGGGGAAGTTGTAGATCATATCCACGTTGAGCGAGAGGAAATGCGGGGCAGCCAGGCGAATCTTTTCGGCAATTTCCGTGCCAGAGCCAAACTTGGCAAAGCGCCCCATTTGCTGAAGCAGTTCGTTATCAAAGGATTGCACGCCCACCGAAAGCCGCTGCACGCGCCCTTCCAGCTTGCCGATGATTTCAGGAATGAGGTGGTTGGGGTTGGTCTCGCAGGAGACTTCACGGATGGGGAAGAGCTGGCGGGCGAGGTCTATGGTTTCGGCGAGTTCATCAATGAGGATGGTGGGGGTGCCGCCGCCAATGTACATGGAGGTGAAGGCGTAGCCCAGCTTGTGCGCCATGCGCATTTCCGTCCGTAGTTGATGAAAGTATTGATGAGCGCGGCTATCGTTAAAGAGGAAGCGGTTGAACGAGCAATACGGGCAGAGCGATTCACAGAACGGCACATGCACGTATAAGGTGTAATTGTGACCCTCTACCGGCGCGGGCAGTGTGCCAGAGCGGTCAGGCTCCAGGCGGAGGTAGCGGTGGGTCATCTGCTGCAAATAAGGGGTAAGCAGGTATTGCGAGAGGAGCTTGACAAACCCAACTCCCACTTTTTCGGGGGCGGGCGAGAGGAGACGAGGTTGAGAGGTGTTTTTCATCATTATTTTTATTCCCTGACAATAAAACGTTTCGCGCTGTAAACAAACCAATAGTTGATTTTACCTGGAAATTGGGAAAAAACAAATTACAAATTTGATCAATATTTGTGATTTATATCACAAATATTCGGTTTTTATTTTTCATGCTTGACAAATGCGCAGGATGACCTATACTGGTATCTATCGGTATACACTGATATATATAGGTTTTTAAAGGATCATCCATTGAGCGAACTCCTCTACGAACTGCTTGAGCAGCCGGCTGCGTTGCGTAACCTGGCTGCTTATTATCAACATGGGGCGGGCAGTGAACTGCTGGCAGGGCTGCCTTCTGGTGGGCAGACCTTGTTGACGGGCATGGGCGCGTCTTATCACGTGGCGATGATTGGTGCGCTGATGCTGCAAAGCTGCGGGCAGAATGCCATTGCCTGTGAAGCCAGCGAGCTGATAAATTATTCTGGCAGCTTGCTGCGCGCCTGTGCCCCGCTGATCTATATCTCGCAGTCAGGCAGCAGCGGCGAGGTCGCGCCCACCCTGGCGATGGCGAAAGCCTTTGGAGCGCGCGTGATTGGGCTGGGCAACCATGCGGATAGCGTTCTGGGCAGGCAGGCAGATATTTCCCTGCTGGTGACTGCGGGCGCGGAGGAATTGATTGCCAGCAAGACCTACCTGAATTCGCTTGCGCTGGTCTGGCTCATGGCGCGGCAGTGGGCAGGGAGCTTGAACGCGGCGGATTTTGCGCTGATTTTGCGCATTGCCGATCAGGCAGAGCGGATTTTGGCGGCGCGGGAACGCAGCGCAGCGCGGCTGATGGAATTTTTTGCGCAATCCAGTCACATCCTCTTTTTAGGGCATGGACCGCATGCCGTCACCGCGCGGCAGGCTGCCATGACGATGGCGGAATGGCCCAAGCGTATCGCGCTGCATTTTAGCATCGGCGCATTCCGGCATGGGTTTATTGAGACGGCAGGCAAAGGCAGCGGGGTGATCCTGTTTGCTGCGCCCGGCAAGACGGCGGCATCCGCGGAATCTACCCTGCGCCTGGGCGCGGAGCTGGCGGAGGTGGGCGCGCAGGTGTTGGTGATGGAAAATGGCGCGCTGCGTGGGTTGGATGAACCTGCGCCCTCGCCGTCAGGGACGGATGAATTTTTAAGCCCGATGCTGGATATTTTGCCCATTCAGTGCTGCGCAGAGGCGATGGCGCGGGCGGATGGGCGCATCCCGGGCTTCCGGTATATCAGCAAAATTGTGTCTACGTTGTGATGGGAGGCATTTTCGATGGCTGGTTTTAAAGTAGCAATTATTGGCGCGGGCAGCAGTTACACCCCAGAGGTGATTGAGCGGTTGGCAGCCTTGAAGGACAGCCTGCCCGTGACCCAGCTGACCTTTATGGATATTAACGAAGAGCGCATGAATCTGGTGGCGGGCTTCTGCCGGCGGTTTATGCAGCACCTGGGGCATGTGATCCCCATTGAAACGACTACCGATCAACGCCGGGCGGTGGCGGGGGCGCGCTTTGTCATCGTGCAAATTCGGGTGGGCGGCAATGTGCAGCGCGTGTTGGATGAGAAGATTCCCCTCAAGTATGGCATCATCGGGCAAGAGACGACCGGTCCCGGCGGAATGATGAAAGCGTTCCGCACCATTCCGGTGGAGCTTGCCCTGGCGCATGATGTGGAAGAATTGTCGCCGGATGCCTGGATTGTGAATTATGCCAACCCCACCGGCTTGAACGCCGAGGCGGTGTTGAATTATAGCCATGCAAACTTTGTGGGTCTGTGTTCGGGCGGCTACTTCCCGCGCGATGGGGTGGCGAATGCCCTGGGCGTGCCGAAGGAGTGCGTCACCTATGATTATTTTGGGTTAAATCACCTGAATTTTGCCTATCACCTGAAAGTAAATGGCTGCCCGCTGACGGATGCGGAATTTGACCGCGTGACCGAGAGCTATATGGGCGGGAGCGTGTCGCCGGAGCTGATGCGCGCGCAGCGTTTGCTGCCCAGCCCGTATCTGCAATATTTTTATCATCGCCACAAGGTGGTGGATGCCGCCCAGCACAAAGAGCATACGCGCGGCGAGGTGGTGCAGGCGCTGGAAAAAGAGGTGTTCGCCGCCTATGCCGATCCGCAGCAAATGACCAAGCCGGATGCGCTCTCCAAACGCGGCGGGGGCGGCTATTCTGAGATTGCCCTGAGCGTGATTGACGCCATCTACAATAATCACCCGCAGGCGTTGGTGGTGAACGTGGCAAATCGCGGGGCGGTGCGCAGTTTGCCGGATGACGCGGCGCTGGAATTGACCGCCCTGGTGGACGCGGCGGGCATCCGTCCGCTGGCTACGCCGGATATTCCGCAGGCGGTGTGGGGGCTGATTGCGGCGGTGAAGAATTACGAGCAGCTGGCGGTACAGGCAGCCGTGACGGGCAGCCGCAGTCTGGCGCTGCAAGCCCTGTTGGCGCATCCCCTGGTAGGGGATTATGACGTGGCTGTGCCGCTGCTGGAAGAACTGTTAAACGCCAACCGCGCCTTTTTGCCGCAGTTTTTTAAAGGGTAGAGGAAGAGCATGGACCTTGTTTTAGGCATTGACCAGGGCGGCACAACCACACGCGCGGCGGTCTGCGATTTCAGCGGGACAATTCGCGGGGCGGGACGGGTGGCGGGGGCGTGCCACAGCTACAACGGCATGGAAACAGCCATGCAGCGCGTGCGCGAGGCGGCGGAAATTGCTCTACAAAGAGCCGGGGCGCATGCCGGTGATGTGAAGCTCATTTATGGCGGGCTGACCGGCGCAGATTGGCTCGAGGAATATGAACTGCTGCGAGAAAACGTCAGCCGCCTGGGGATTTGCTCAGAGGTAAAGATCACCAATGACAGCATCGTTGCCATGCGCGGCGGCACCGAGAAGAGTTATGGCGCGATTGTGGTCGCAGGGACGGGCGGCAATTGCGCCGTGCGCGCCCCGGATGGACGCGAATTTGTGTATGGCTATTACACGGACCCTGAGTTGCAGGGCGGCGGAGCGATCAGCCGTCAGGCGCTGCTGGCAATCTTCCGCAATTACACCGGGCGAGAAGAAGGTACTCTGCTGGAAGAATGTATCCTGGCGCATTACAAATTGCGCGATGTGGATGAGCTTTGCAAACGCTGCTACGCGCGTAAGCTGGAAAATGTGCCGGGGCTGGCGCCGCTGGTCATAGAGGCGGCTGTGGCAGGGGACGCGGTGGCGACACGGATTTTGCGTCGGTTTGCCAAAGGCTGCGCGGAGTTGGTGTTGGTGTATCTGCGCAAGTTTGAAATGATCGGCATTGAGGTGGAAGTGGTGCTTTCGGGCGGCGTATTTAAAGGAAAAGTTGGCAAGGGGAACTTCCTGACCTATGCCATTGCGGATGAACTGCGGGTGGGCGCGCCGATGGCAAAGGTGGTTTCCGCGCAGTACGAGCCGGTGGTCGGCGCGGTGTTATTGGCATTAGAGGCGCAGAAGGTGGGGATGGATGCCGCTGTGCGCGATCAGATTCAGACCAGCGCGCAGCGGTTTGGCTTGCTGAGGATGCCATGAAGCAGATGCTTTCGAGCGTGGAGGTTTTGGACGCGGCAGAGATCGCCCGGCTGCACCAAGCCACGTTGACGGTGCTGGAAACGGTGGGCGGACAGATGCCCCATCCGCGCGTGCTGGGGTTGATGGCGGAAGCCGGCGCGCAGGTGGATTTTGAGCGCGGGGTGGTGAAATTGCCGCCTGACCTGGTGGAAGAGGCTTTGCGCGAAACGCCCAAACCCAGCAGCGGACTTTCGGAACAGGTGGATGCGCAGACGGGCAGGGCATCTACGCGGCGGTCGTCTTTCCGCGTATCGCCGGGCAATGAAGCCAATATGGTGGATTATGGCGCCACCTCGCGGCGGGCAGGTACGTGTGAAGACGTGATGAAGGGCATTGTGCTATGCAATACGCTGCCGTTCATTGATAGCTGTATGCCGCTGGTGACGCCCACAGACGTGCCGGATGGTTTGGGCGATGTGTATGGCTACGCCCTGTGCGCGCTGTATTCCAAAAAGCCGTTTGGGGTGTATCTTTCCGATTTGGCTACCGCGCAAACCGTACTGCGCATGAAAGCCATCGTGCAGGATGAACCGGCGCGGCGCGCGGATGACCCGAAGGTGAATTTTTTGCTGGAGCCGAGCGGTTCACTGGCGTTTAGCCAACCCAGTTTGGAAATTGCCCTGGCGTTTGCGGATGCCGGGCAGAGCGTGAGCGTTGCGCCGATGGTCATGGCAGGGATGGACGCGCCGTTCACCCTGGCGGGCGCGCTGGTGATGCAAAACGCCGAGAATTTGCTCGGGCTGGTGTTGTGTCACCTGCTGGGACTGCCGGGCAGCTGGTCGCCGGTGGCATTAACCCTGGATCCGCGCCATGCGATGTGTTCGTTTGGCTCGCCGAATCATGTGCTGCTGCAGCTGGCGGGTATGCAGCTGGGGCGATCCTATGGGTTTAATGCGTTCTGGCTAAATTTAGGGCTAACGGACGCCTGTCTGCCCGATTTTCAGTGCGGCTTTGAGAAAGGCGCTACGGCGATGGCGGCGCTGTTGGGTGGGGCTGCCGGCGTTGGCGCAATTGGCATTGTGGGGGCGGATCAGGCGACCAGTCTGGAGCAGGTGGTGATTGATAACGAATACGCCAGCTACCTGGATCATATTTTCAGTCATGGGCTGGAGGTAAACGAGGATACCCTGGCGTTAGATGCCATTCAGCGGGTGGGGATTGGCGGCAGTTACCTGGGCGATGAGCATACCGTCCGGCATTTGCGCAGCGTGTATTGGCAATCCAGCTTGTTTAATCAGGGCAGCTGGGATGGGTGGATGCAGGCGGGCGGCAAAGAGATTTACGCCCGCGCCCACGAGCGGGTGGAAGCTATTCTGCGCGCCCACTATCCGCCCGAACCGCTGCTCAGCGAATCGGCTGCGCGGGAATTGCAGCAAGTGATGAGAGGGGGTGGGTGAGAGAATTCTTTGGGCTGTCGGCAACGGTATTTCTCGACCTTTCAACCTTTTGTATGTGATTAGGAGAAGCGGAATGTCTAAAATCAGTGTACGTTTATTTGCTGTGGTGATGTTGGCGGCGATGCTGCTTTCGGCGTGCGCCAGTATTACGCCAGTTGCCCCAGGCACGGGCGGACTTGCTCAATCAACGGATACGGCTGCGCCCAAGGTGGAAGCAACCGCCACGGCTGCGCCAAAGATGGATGCGACCGCCACCCAGTCGCCCACGAAAGCGGACGTGGCTGCTGCAACAGCGACGGTTGCCGCGCCCGCCCCATCCACGGGGGACGCGAAGGGCTTTGTGACGATGTCGAACGAATTGTATTCGACCTGGACGCGCAACTTCAACCCGTTTGCGCCCACCCCGCTGTGGCCCACCAGCATGGGTATTTACGAGCCGCTGATGATTTATAACACCCTCAAGAGTGAGATGACCCCCTGGCTGGCGACTGCCTATGCCTGGAAAGACAGCGGCAAGACCCTGGAACTGAAAATCCGCGAAGGGGTGAAATTCTCAGACGGTTCCCCGATGACGGCGAAGGACGTGCTGTTTACCTTTAATCTGCTCAAGACGCCCGGCACAAATGGCTCGGCGGCTTCGATTATGAATAATGAAGTGGATAGCGTGGCTGCGCCGGATGATACCACGTTTGTGATTAAGTTCAAGACGGTTAATTCGGAAGCGCTCTACGCGGCAGTTGCTCAGGTGGTTGTGTCTGAAAAGGCGTGGAAAGACGTGAAAGACCCGGTGACCTATACCAATGACAACCCGATTGCCACCGGTCCGTTTACGCAGGTGACCCGCTTTGATGCGCAATTCTGGCAGCTGGAAAAGAACCCGAACTACTGGCAGCCCGGCAAGCCGTATATTCAGGGGCTGCGCTTCCCGGCGTTCCCCGGCAACGATCAGGCGAACATGGCAATGGTGAATGGCGAAGTGGACTGGGGGGCAAACTTTATCCCAGACATCAAAACCACGTATCTTGACAAAGACAAAGCCAATAATCATTACTGGTTCACCACCACCGGCAGCTCGGTGATGCTCTACGTCAACACCACGATGAAGCCGTTTGACAACCCTGATGTGCGCAAAGCCCTCAGCATGGCGATTGACCGGCAGCAGATTGTGAGCGCGGCGGAATTTGATTACACCAAGCCCGCTGACGCCACTGGTCTGAGCGATGAGGGGTATAAAGCCTGGAAGGATGCGGGCAACATTCAGGCGGGCGCAGAGTGGGTGACGCTGAATGTGGACAAAGCCAACGCCATGCTGGATAAAGCGGGCTTGAAGAAGGGCGCGGATGGCACGCGCATTGCCCCGGATGGCAAACCCATGACCTATGAGCTGCTGGTCGTTTCTGGCTGGACGGACTGGGTTTCTTCCTGCGAGATGATGGCGCAGAATCTAAAAGACATCGGCATTAACGCTTCGGTCAAGAGCCTGGAATATAACGCATGGTATGACACCGTCTCGAAGGGGCAGTTTACCATGAGCATTGGCTGGTCGAACGGTGGGGCAACGCCTTACGGCTTCTATGCCGGGCAGATGAAGACCACCCGTTCGAAGCCGGTGGGCGAATCTGCGCCGGATAACTGGCAGCGCTATACCAATAAGGACGCGGATAAGCTGTTGGATGCCTTCACCGCGGAAACAGACCCCGCCAAGCAAAAAGAGATTATGACTCAAATTCAGGCGATCTTCGTGAAGGAAGCGCCCGCCATTCCGCTGTTCCCCGGACCGGATTGGTACGAATATAGCACCAAGAATTTCACCGGCTTCCCCGGCGCAGACAACCCGCTGTATGTGGGCGCGCCGTTTAACATCACCGGTTTGATGCTGATGACCAACATCAAGCCTAAATAAATGGAATGTGGGGGTGATTGAGGCAACTCCGCCTCAATCACCCCCTTTGCAGACGAGGAGGGTAGCGCATGAAGTATCTTTTGAAGCAGATGGGGCTGTATCTGGTGGCGGCGTGGGCGGCGCTGACCCTCAACTTTTTGCTGCCGCGCGCCATGCCCGGCGACCCGGTGATGTCGCTCATCAGCCGGATGCGTGGGCAAATTAAGCCTGAACAGATCGCGTCCATCAAGGCGGCGTTTGGGTTCACCGATGGACCGCTCTGGCAGCAGTATTTGCAATATTTAAACGCCGTCTTTCACGGTGATTTTGGCATTTCGATCTCTTCCTACCCGGTCAAGGTCAGCGATATTATCTCCACCGGGTTGTTTTGGACGATTCTGCTGGGGGTGGTGTCTTTGCTGATCAGCTTTATCGTGGGCAACCTGCTGGGCGTGTTCATCACCTGGCGGCGCGGCGGCGTGGCGGATACGATCCTGCCGGGCTTGCTGACTTTTATGGGGTCTTTCCCGTATTTCTGGCTGGCGTTGGTGATGCTGTTCCTGTTTGCGTTCAAGCTGGGGTGGTTTCCGCTGCGGCATGCCTATGCAGATGAATTGAGTCCGGCGTTCACCTGGACGTTTATCCAGAGCGTGCTGGTTCATATGGTGCTGCCGGCTGGCTCGGTGGTGCTGGTTTCGGTGGGCGGGTGGATGATGACCATGCGCAGCACGATGGTGGGGGTGCTTTCGGAAGATTACATTGTGATGGCGGAAGCCAAGGGGCTGCCGCAGCGCATGGTGATGTTTGCTTATGCCATGCGCAACGCCATCTTGCCCAATATCACCCAGTTTGGGATGTCGTTGGGCTTCATCCTCAGCGGGCAGCTGCTGACGGAGATGGTCTTTTCGTACCCGGGGCTGGGGTTCTATCTTGTGAAGGCGGTGAATACGCAAGATTATTCGCTGATGCAAGCCTTGTTTTTGATGATTACCCTGGCGGTGTTGGTGGCGAATTTTATCGTAGACTTGCTCTACGTCCGGTTAGACCCGCGCGTGCGCGCCGGGTAGAGAGGGACAGGCGATGAATATTCCTCAAATCTCGGTGACAGAGGCACAAACGCCCGAAGTGCGGTCGAAAATCAGGCGCGCGCCGCGTTTGGCGCAGTTTGATTGGTTCACGCGGATGCTGCGCGACCCGAAGGCAGTGATCGGGTTGGTGATTCTGGCAATTTTCTTATTGATGGCGGTGTTTGCGCCCGTGATTGCGCCTAAAGACCCCAACCGGATCGTGGGGCGGGCAAATCAAGCGCCGACTGCCAAATTTATTTTTGGGACGACCGGGCAGGGCAAGGATGTCTTTGCGCAAATGGTATGGGGGGCGCGGCTTTCGTTGGGGACGGGCTTCCTGACCGGCGCGCTCATTACCCTCCTCAGCCTGGCGTTGGGCATGACGGCGGGCTACTTCCGCGGCTGGGTGGATGGCGTGCTTTCCACCGCGACCAACGTCTTTCTGATTATCCCCGGCTTGCCGCTGCTCATTACCCTGGCGATGTATCTGCCGCCTGGCGCAATGACCATCATCATCGTCCTCAGTGTGACGGGGTGGGCGTGGGGGGCGCGCGTGTTTCGGGCGCAAACCCTGACGCTGCGCGAGAAGGATTTCGTCTCGGCGGCGGTGGTCAGCGGCGAGAGTACCTTTAACATCATTTTCCGCGAAATTTTGCCGAATATGACCTCGCTGGTGGTCTCTTCGTTCTTTGGCTCGGTGATTTATGCCATTGGGGCGGATGCAGGGCTGGCATTTTTGGGTTTTGAAAACGTCAGCATTGTTTCATGGGGGACGATGCTGTTTTGGGCGGGCAACAATTCCGCTCTGCTGACCGGCGCGTGGTGGACGATCTTGCCGCCGGGGTTGTGTATTGCGCTGGTGGCGTTTGCTACCACCATGTTGATTTATTCCCTGGACGAGGTGACCAACCCCCGTCTGCGCAGCGAGAAGGAGATTGACAGTGTCCTTAAACGATTCCACATTCGTTCCCGCCGTTCCACCCCGGTCTTACGCCATGAACGCGGAGGATAAAGGCGCGCTGTTGGCAGTCCGCGACCTGAGCGTGGAATATTTAACCCCGCGCGGGGCGGTGAAGGCGGTAGATCACGTCTCGTTTCAGATTCAGCCAGGGGAGGTGGTGGGGCTGGCAGGCGAATCGGGCAGCGGCAAGAGTACCATTGCCCATTCGGTATTGCGCATCCTGCGCCCGCCAGCGGTCATCAGCGGCGGCGAGATTCTCTTCCGCGGAGACGATATTTTGGGGATGACGCAGCAGCAGCTGGAGGCGTTCCGCTGGAAGAACGTGGCGTTGGTGTTCCAAAGCGCGATGAACGCCCTGAATCCGGTAGTCAGCGTGGTGGATCAGGTGACGGATACGATGATGGTGCATCAGAAGATGCCGCGCAAAGAGGCGGAGGCGCGCGCGACAGAGCTGTTCCGCGTGGTAGGGATTGACCCGGCGCGGCTGCATTCTTATCCGCACGAGCTTTCAGGGGGAATGCGCCAGCGGGCGGTGATTGCCATTGCCATGGCGCTCAATCCGCCGCTGCTGATTATGGATGAACCCACCACGGCGTTGGATGTGGTGGTGCAGAAGGAAATTTTGCGCCAAATCATCGCCCTCAAGCGCGATTTTGGCTTCTCGATCCTGTTCATCACCCATGATTTATCCCTGTTGGTAGAGCTGGCGGATACGATTGCGATCATGTACGCCGGGCAGATCGTGGAGCAGGCAGGTTCGCGCGAATTGTTCGACCACCCACGCCATCACTATACCCAGGGGCTGATGAACTCGTTTCCATCCATCAGCGGACCGAAACGGCGGTTGACGGGCATTCCGGGTGCGCCGCCGGATATGGTAGCACCACCCTCTGGCTGCCGCTTTCATCCGCGCTGTTTGGCGGCGCAAGCCTGCTGCGCAGAGAAAGTGCCTGCCCCCACCATGGATGAAAATGGGCATCATGTGGTATGTTATTTCCCGCTGGAAGGAGGCGAGCGATGACCCAATCCGCGCCAATAGTGAATGAGAAGGAAGGGGAGCGTTTCCCCCTCTTGGAAGTGCAGGGGTTGACCAAACATTTTCCAATGGGAACGTTTTTCAAAACGCGCTTTGTACATGCGGTGGAAGATGTGAGCTTTAAGGTGCAGCGCGGCGAAGTGGTGGCGTTGGTGGGCGAATCAGGCAGCGGCAAGAGTACCACCATCCGCATGGTGGCGCGCCTGATTGACGCTACGCGCGGCTCGATTGTGTATCAGGGCGAAGATGTGCTGCATACCGAGCGGACGCACGCCTCGCTGCGCTATCGCAGCAAGGTGCAGATGATTTTTCAGGACCCGTTTAGTTCGCTGAACGGGGTGAAATCCATTGGGCATCACCTGGAACGACCGTTGCAGATTCACGGCAAGGCGACCACGCGGGCGGAGATTCGGAGCCGCGTGGAGGAATTGCTGACTTCGGTGGGGCTGAATCCCGCCTGGGAGTTCGCGGGGAAGTATCCGCATGAGCTTTCTGGGGGGCAGCGGCAGCGAGTGGCGATTGCGCGGGCGTTGGCGGTGGAGCCAGAGCTGATTCTGGCGGATGAGCCGATTTCCATGCTGGATGTCTCCATCCGCATGGGAGTGCTGAACCTGATTGAGGCGTTGAAGGAAGAAAATCAGATTGCGTTTATCTACATCACCCACGATTTGGCGAGCGCGCGCTATATTGGCGATAAGACGATGGTGATGTATGCCGGGCGGATGGTGGAGGGCGGCGAAAGCGAGGAATTGATGCATCATCCGGCGCACCCCTATACGCGGGTGTTGATTTCAGCAGTGCCAGACCCGCACGCCGGGCTGCGGACCAATCAGGCGGTGGCGGCGCGGGGCGAAATCCCTTCGCTGATTGAGCCGCCGCCGGGATGCCCGTTTGCGCCGCGCTGCGCTCAGGTGATGCCTGCCTGCCGCGAAGCCATGCCGCCGGTGCGCTGGTTAAATGATGCCCATTGGGTGCGGTGTATGTTGTATGAGTGAGGAATACCCTTTTCCGCCGTGCAGGAAAAGAGAAAGAGGTAATTTATGAGCACTCCCTCCATGCTGCCGCTGTATAGCCAGGTGAAGGAATATGTGATTCACGAGATAGAAGAGGGCGCGCTGGGGGCGGGCAGTCAGCTGCCTTCGCAGCGGGAATTGTGCGAAAAATTTGGCATCAGCCTGATGACGGCGCGGCGCGCGATTAATGAACTCATCAGCGAGGGGGTAATTTACGCCATTCCGGGCAAGGGGCTGTTTGTGGCAAATAAAAAGCAGGCGGTGGAAGCCGACCCGCTGATTAGCTTTACGGATGACATGGTGCAACGCGGGCTGCATCCCACCAGTCAGCTGCTGGAAAGCAACCTGACCCAGGCATCGCCGTTTTTGGCAAAGACCCTGGGGGTTGAGACGCACGCGGAACTGGCGTATTTCAGGCGGCTGCGTCTGGCGGATGGGCGACCGATGGCGGTGCAGGCAAATTATATTGTGTATCGTTACTGCCCCGGCATTTTGACGCAGCCAGTGCAGCAGGAAGGCTTGTTTAACATTCTGCGCAACCGCTACGGCTTACGCCTGACGGATACGCTGACTACAGTGGAATCCGCGCTGGCGAGCGAGGAGGTGGCAGAGCTGCTGCAAATGAGCCTGCCCGCGCCCCTTTTGGTGACGGAGCAGGTGACGTTTTTGGAGAATGGGCGCGCGGTGGAGTTTGCGCATACCACCTATTGCGGGGATCGCTACTTGATGACGCTGCGTGGGGGAGGGAGTAAGCGAGAATAATCTCCAGTTTGTTGACCGGGTACTCATCAACAAACTGGAGATTCTACTTATTGGGTACAAGGGGGTTATTTGCCACGGCGGCGGCGAATGAGGTGATCCAGCTCTTCAGCAGTGACGGTGACGGTGTAAGGCTGCTGCACTTTGTGATGGAGCTTTTCGTAGCGCGTCACCAGGAAGAGGGCGAGCAGGGTGGCGATGAAGAGGAGGGCTGCCAGCCAGGGGGCAATGCCCGCGGGGAGGAAGGTTTGCAGGGTGAGGGATGGCGGTTGCGCAGGTTGCCCAGGGGCGGGTTTTGATGCGCTCAACTGTTGGCGCAGGTTTTTATTTTCCACCTGAAGCGCGAGCAGCTGGGTTTGTAAGCCGTTGGCTTTGGTCAACTGGTCGTGGTTCTGCCCGGTGAGGGACTGGTTGAGGGCGGTGACGGCTTCCAGCTTTTTGGTCAGGTCTTGCGCGTTCAGGGTGAGGACTGCGTTCTGGTCAGACGCCTTTTTTAAGGCTGCCTCTGTTTGCAGGAGGCGAGTCTGGTTGGATTGGGCTTCCTTGCGCAATTGGGCAATCTGCGCGGAGAGATTGGCAATGGTGGCATCGCGCGCGGCAACGCCTGCCTGAAGGGTGGCGATGGTTTGCTGCTGCGTTTGCATCTCGTGGCGATCTTGCAAGTAGGAGGAACCCAGGAAACCGGCGCCGGCGACAAACGCCACCAGCAAAAAAACTGTGTAGAAGATTCCCTTTCCGTTGTCCATTTTTTTCTCCTCTGGAAAGTGTTTGTGCTTTCCGTCTCTACAATACCCTGCGGGGCATGACATGCGCCAATCGCCATCCTGTCCATTGGCAAACATCTTCCCCTGAGAAAGCGGTCCTGTTCATGGGGAGTGCTTTCTATTTCTAGCAACGCCACCCGTCAACCTGTCTGATCCCTATAAGAAACCTGACGCCTGATTGTATTGCGAGGAATGTTGGTATAGAATAAGAGTAGATTTCCCACCAGAGTATGCAAGCAGAGAGGGGGCTTGTGATGACCCATAGCCAGGAGAAACCCAGCGGGGACGGAGCCATTCAATCAGCGCAAAGTCAGATTGTTGCCTCTCAGAAGGACACAGCGAAGTTTATCAAGCGCAGCCAGATTTGGTATGAAAAGTTCAATCAATCAGGGCAAAGTCGGGTTGCTCTTTTTGTGGGGCGGGTTGTTTCTTTTCTGAAGGATAAAACGAGTTTAATCAAGCGTGAGCAGACTGATTATGAAAAGTTCATTGACCCATCCAGGAGCAGGGTGAACAAATTACTCTGGATTCTTTTTTGGGTGTTGGTCGGGATCACATTGGTTTTCTTTGTCCATTTCTTGTATTCAAACATTTTCTGGCCCACCCAAATGGCGGGGGCGAGCAGCGTGGATTTTAATATTCGTGATAAGAGTGGGGGCGCGGTAGGGGATATTCATTGCGCGTATCCGAATGTAACCGCGTTGGGTCATTCGGGTGAGATTTCTTGCAAATTTAGCCCGGCTGCGAACGCAAAAGACATTCGTTTTTCCTTTGACTTTAAATCACAAAGTTTGCCGGGTGGAAAGCTGACTTGCCTGTTCAGCACTCAGCAGGCAAGTCAGAACGGTTGCTGGGGCAGCCTGATCAATAATGGTGAGCAGGATGGGCTCGTTTTTGTCGAACAAGCGATAACGTTTGGGGCGAGGGAAGACCCTTCAGGCGCGCCGCTGGTTGCGCAAATTACAAATAAGCAACCCCTTGTGGCAAAGATGGAAACGCCATCGATTTCGGTGTTGATGGGGTTAAGTCCAGGATTTAACACCAGCACCCCGCTGTTTTTGTTGGCAAGCGCGCTGGTTGGGTTTGCCGCCAAGATGTATGGGGATTTTCAGAAGCGCCAAAAATCCTATCAGGATTATCTGAATCAGTATATCCATGATGAGCTGAATCAATTTAAAATGATGATGAGTCGGGCGGCGTTAAAAGATCCAAACGATGACAAGACGCTGGAAGCGGTTGAAGCTGCCTGGAGAAAGTTAAGTCAGCGTGCAGTAAAGAGGCAAGTTCGCCGGCGAGATTATGCCTACGCAGAATATTTGTTGAAGCTTGCGCAAGGTAAAGGGGCGTACAATTCGGATTATATTCTGAACATGGTTGAGGAAGCGCAGGATTGGGCAGATGCTACGCTGGGGGCAATTCTGGTATGGGCGAAGGGTTTGAATCCCGATTCGGGTGAAAAAGAGAAATGGCGCGTTCGCTTAAGAGACTTTCCAAGTTATCTTTGTGTGTCAGATCTGCAAAATAAAGTATTGTCTGTTCGTATGGACTGGAAGATTCATTATCAAACCCAGCCTTGGAATTGGCCTGTAGAGCCTAAAAAGACAAATTTACCAAGGGTAAAAATAGGGAGTCTGCATTTATCGAACCCATTTATCCAAGAAACAGCCAAAGAAGAGAAATCCTGTTTATTCTGTAAATTATTGAATAATCGGTTGATGTATTATGACCATGAGCTTTATAAGAAGATTACCTATGAAGAGACCTCCCATATTTACCAAATTATTGGGGAAACTGGGGTGGGCAAAACCGCGCTGGGGATAGGATTGGGGCAGTATCATTATGGGGATGAGAAGGCATTGGCGCGTTACTTTGCAGGCTATCGAGGCAAGAAAAGGGTAATTAAAGGATTGGTTGATGAATTATGGGAATTTATTTGCGGACATATTTCTTACCTGGAATTTCTTACCTGGGAAAAGAAAAGACTGCTTGCCAGTTTGCTGATGCTTAATGTGAACGACTTAAAGAATGTGAAGAAGTCGAATGATGCGCTTGCAGATGATTTAAACCGGGTGCATCAGGAAGGGGAAAGTTATAACGGGCAAAGAACGCTGCAGCAGATGCTTGGTGAGAAGGATTTACCCACCCTTTCTGGGGAAGATGCTTTTCGTGGTTTGTGTGAGATTGCCCGTGACCTGGGGTTTGAAAAGTTGCGCATCGTTATGGAGTTAGACCAAAATGCGCCAGCATCAGGGGTGGGGGCAATATGCGACCTGGGCGACCTGGCTCCGGTCAATTCACCCTTTCCCGTTCAAATTGTTTTGTTGTACACGGGGACTGTCTCGGAAAGCGAAGGGGAACGACTCTCTCTGGTGAAGAATAATTGCACGCAGCACTCTTTAATCTGGCAAGAAGAAGAATTTAAAAAGTTGGTTAATCATCGAATGAATGAGGCATATTCTTCCTGGAAAGAACAGTATGAGCGATCAGAGAGAAGCGTAAAGTGGAATATGGAAAAGCCACCCCTGCCGGAATCCGCTTTGGAAGCGTATTTTGGCGAAGATCAAACGCTGTGGTGGAAAATGATTAGCGAAGCAGAGTGCAACCCACGCCAATTTATCATAAAATGGAATCAATATTGTGAAAGCAAAAAAGGAAGAAAGGAAGAACAAAAAGCGCAGGTGTAAATTATGTCGCAATTTGAACGTTGGCCCTTTGAAGAGCAAAGCTATCTTTATGAAGAGCGCTGGTGGCAGGAATGCTTCAGGGCAAGGAATGATTTTGAAGGGATGCGCAGCCATTCGCGTTGGATTCTGATTTATGGTGGCGCGCAAAGCGGAAAATCGGTGACGCTGGCGGCGATCTTGCGTGAACTGAACAAAGAAAACAAAGAATTGATTTGTGAATATCCCCTCAGCGACTGGCCAGTGGATGAAAATAGCAATCACCTGACGCAGTTGATGAGAGTTGCTTCTGGGGCGTTGATGGGCGTTTTTAAGAAAGAGCCTGACAAGATCAATCAGCTTTCGCCTTCTCAAAAGGAATTTTTGCGTTGGTTGATTGAAAAGTTCAATAAGCCGCGTACCCTCACTCGCTTTTTAGATAGTTTAAAGCAAGAATATGATGTTATGCTGCGGGAGATTGCGTATAGTGACTTATATCCATCCCAAACAGAACAGCAAGATGTGGAAGATCAGATTGGCGAATTGATTTCTTTTTGTGGGCGGATTGAGTATGAGAAGATCACGTTTTGGGTGGATGTGCCCGTCGGGCTGAATAAGGCGCAAAAAGAGCAGTTAGCAAACTTATATCAATGGTTGAGTCTGATTCAAATAGAAGGACTGCGGGTGATTGCGGTGGTGCCTGATCAACTGGTGCGCGAAGGGGATTTGCTGAAAAAGATGCGCGGGCGAGTGCGGGCATATCCATTGACGACGGATCGGGAACATGCCATTCAAGCGGTGAATCAGCATTTGACGGCTGCCACGGGTGGCAAGATCACGTGTCTGGCAGAAATAGCGGAAGAAACGTTGGTGAATCCCCTGGAAAGGCTAATTTGCGAGCAATATGGCTGCCTGGCAATTGGAGCGTGGGTTGGGATTGCGCTGCTTTTGCTTGAGAAGCGAGAGGCAAGCGATAAAATTCTGGATGAAGGCAGCCTGGCGTCCATCTGTAAGGCATTTTTTAGTCAACATTGCCCCTTGCGGCTGGGACGGGGAGGGGTTTGGCGTGGGGAGAAGTTTATTGAGCTAGAGGAAGCGCAGTTTGAGCTGGCAGAAAAGTTATGGGAAGCAAAAGAGAAGGGACAGCCGGCGGTGGATTATCGGGTGATGAGGCTGTCGAAGGAAAATATGCACACGCGCATCCGGCGGTTGCGTAAGGAGATTGAACCGGTGAAGGAGGTGGAAATTTACCTGCTTTCTCAACGCAACGAGGGGTATTGGTTCGCCTGAGATGTCACGTTGGCGGGGCGTTATGTCAGGAAATTGACCCATTAGCGATAGGTTTGGGGGTGACTCTCGTCAGGTTTTTTGACTATACTACCATTTGAAAGAGAAATTTAAGAGAACTGCTCAAGAAGGGTCCTGTTGACACGTACTGGAGTGTTTGAGCAGTTATTTTTTCGTTGGATCATGAAGACGAATTGCCAGGGTCTTTGAATTTGCTGCGGATGTTGACTTGTCTGAGGTAGCGTAGCCACAGGGAATTTGTATCTATACTACCCCGAAGGCATTGGATTTTATTTAGAAAAGAGAACTATGCCGTGGGAAAACCTGCTGAACGCACCCCTCGTTCACAATATCTTGAGAGTCTCGGGTTAAATGCGGATCCATTTGAAACACCGGTCGCTGAATTAGAGATTCAACCTATGTTGAAGCATTCCGCGCCAAGCGATTCTATGTTTTTTTATTACTTTATCCAGCCACGCAATGAGAAGAATGAGGCGTTATCGGTACGGAAATTGCGGCAGGAGGCACACACAGTCATTTTTGGGGAACCAGGGATGGGAAAGACCAGTCTGCGGCTGTGGTTGGGGGCAGAGTGTCGCAATGCGTTAGATCATACCCTGGTGGTTTCTTGTATCTTTGGGGAAGATATTCAGAAGCCGTTAAGCATGGCAGAACATGATGAGCGACTGGCGCGCGCTTTAGGGATTGACCTGACTATTCAGGTGTTAGAGGGAGTGGATCAGGTCTCGTTGCCATTAACGAATGCGGATGCGTTGGATGCGCTGCGTGGGCAGGCGGAGGTAGGGGGAAGGGGAATTGCGCGCCTCCTGAAGCAAATTTTGGATGATGCGCAGGCGAAGGGGCATAAAGAAGAGGAGAAAGAAGATATAGAGGGGGCTCGTTTTGAGCGTTATGGCGTTGGTATGTATTGGGAACGGGTGGGCAGGCAAGCGGCGCGGTATGTGCCTCGGTCAGAGGCATTGTTGAAGCTCGTCAAGGCGTTGGCAGAAAGAAGAGCCCCACCGAAAGCGGAAACAGACGAAGCAGAAAAAAATACGCAAAAATTAGAGAAATTTAGAAAAGGAATTGAGGTTGCCAGAAGCTGGAATTTTGCGCCTATTTTCCTGGTGATTGATGGGGTGGATAACCGCATGCGTGACCCCCAAGAGATGTTTGATCTCATTGAGCCGCTGCTTGAATTTGCCGAAGAATTTCAGAGGGAAAAGGTGTTTCTGAAACTCTTTCTTCCTTTAGAAATGCGCGAATTGTTTATGAAATATCTATTGGTTAGGTTTGGGGAGTTGAATCCGAGTTGGATATGTGATACGATAAAATGGCGTAAAGAAGACCTACATCGTTTGATAGTAGAGCGGTTTCGCGCAGCGGGAAGCTCAACCATTTATAGTCTTGACCTTTTGGCAGAAGAGAATGTGCCGGAAGGGTTAGAAGATTGGGTCATAGCACAATCTCACGGGTCTCCTCGGCATTTGCTTGAGATTATCAGCCAATTGATTGATACACATCTGGAAAATAAAAATCAGGGGCTATTGTTTACACAAGCAGATTGGGAGGGGGTAAAGAGAAAAATGAGCCAGCTGCGTGCAAGGTCAATCTCCTATCAAAACTAGTGCATCCAAGCCTTGGGGAGGATGACCATGCCAGCTAGTGACTGTTCGCACGATACAATCCTGAATTGCAATTGCGATTATTATATTCATCGAGGGCGTTTAGAAGACAAGCTTCTCGATTGGGCGCTCCAACCCCATACGGGTGGCGCGAGGGGTGACTATTTGCGCGTCATTGAGGGTCCGCCCAAATCTGGCAAAACTTGTTTGCTCTGCCAGATGTTTTGTAAATTGCAGGGGGCAATTACGCAGGATGTCAGCGGTGTTCATATTATTCCCGTATATTGGGACATCGCGAAAACGTTCAAAGGTTTTGATTACGACCAAAAGCAATTTGTAACCTGGGTGGAAGGGGATTTGCTTGCAGCTATAAATGGATATTTGGGAAGACTTCACCCCGCAAAGCCACCCATTCATTGGAAATTACCAGGGGTTTGGGTAAATCTTGACCCACTCTATGGTGTCATTCCTGCTCCCCCTCCCTTTTTATTTGTCATTTTATTGGATCACTTTTCCGATTTTCCTGCCCCGATACGCAGAGGGATTGGCGAAAAATTAAATCGATTATTTAACAAAAAAGTGTATTTTTTAGTCGCTTTGCGAGAGTCGAATTTACCTCGTGGGAGCGCTATTTCAGACCCCACTGGCATTAAAGGGGGAAGTGTGGAATGTATTTCACTGGAAGATGAGTTGGAAGCCCCCAAGAAGAAATTTTACCAGGATATTTTAGACAGGGTAGCGGATCAATATGGGGTGGACCCAAAGCTTTTGAAAACCTGGCAAAGGAAGATCACCCATTTTCAATGGGATTTGCCTGGTTTGTCGTATGGGTTGCTTGAGAAATGCGTTGATCACCGCGAATCGAAAACAAGATTATCGCCGATCACAGCGCAGGTGATCAAAGAATTGATCATTGAGCAATTGATCACAGACCATGTCGGGTTCGATTATTTTGATGCCTTATGCAAGATCGTCAAGGGATCGAGGGAGGAAATAATTGGGGACCCGCCAAGACAGATGGATGTTATTGATCGTGCGGATATCATGGAAATCTTAGAAATAACAACCTCCCAATTTTTAAGTGATCCCAGATGGATATATATAAAGGAACAACTGCAAGTGCTGACGTATCATACGAAAATATCGTTCTTTATTCTGCCTGCATTTGCGAACCTCATGAAGGACTACCTTGCATTAAGCCGATCTAAAGGAGAGAAAAAATGATCAACGGGTTACTATCATCATCGCGCCGGATTGAAAAGATGGTAGGTCGTAACGCTGAAATGGGGCGTTTGCAGGCTTGCCTCAAGGATGAAGCGCAGAAGGGTACGCAGATCGTTTTTCTGATGGGTCCAGGGGGGATTGGCAAAAGCCGGTTTGCGGAGGAAATTCAATATTGGGCGGGGAATAAAACATTATTGAAGAAACGTGCTGGCGAACATTGGGATAGAGTGAAGCCAGAATTGCAAGGGAAGATCATCGCGCCTGACCTGATTGATATGGCTGACCTGACCTATCACTCTCATTTGCGGCTGATGAACGCTATTTACGAAAACTTACTGCGGCAGGCGGATGCTGAAGACCCGATTGCTTTTACGAATTTTGAAATTGCCTATCGTGAGGTACTCGATGCACAACAACGGGAAAGCGATTTTCAGACTTCTCAAAAGTTAAAGCAAGATGCAGAGCAGAAATTTTTTGAGGTATACGAGCAGCTGGCGCGTAAACGAAAGATATTTCTCGTCTTCGACACGGTGGAAAAGTTAGGATATGCTCAGTTTGATTGGTTGATTGAAGATTGGAAAGTGATTACAGAAGAAGAGATGCAGTTTTTTACGCCGCATTGGTTGGTGACGCAGGTTAAGAATGGAACCTTGCCGAACACGGTTTTGCTGCTGATCGGTCGGTACGATTATTTTGGCACGCCATTCTTTAGTCACATCCGTGACGTGGTAAAGGAAAAAAATCGAAAGTCCGCCTCTCATCCGGTAAATCTGACGGAGTTTACTCTGGCGAACTTTACCTTGGCAGAAACACGTGAATTCTTTCGTGACCTGCTTGGCATTTATCAGGAACAAGAGAAAGAAGAGTCAGGCGCGTGGTTAGCCAGAGAACGATTTGAACATTTGCTTCAAGATGAAAACAGACTGCGTACATTGCAAGCGTATACTGCTGGGTTGCCGGTGAAGCTCTCTTTATATGGAGCTATTTTGGCGGAAGATTATCGGATTCCAGAGCGGTTGAAAGATGACCCCCAGAAAGCCGAAGCTGCCCAGGGGCATGCCCTGGAGAACATTCAACGAGAAATTGAGCGAGATTTTTTCTCGATCTTGATGGAAAACAACACTTTGCGGGCGGATATTTTTATTGCACTGTTAGCCACGCCGCGCGGCTTAGATAAGAATCAGCTGTATGCCTGTTTATATGGGTTTGAATCCTACTTGAAAGCCCCTGCTGAAAAATTAGCAGAAGTGGACGCAGAACTGAAGGCGTTAGAACAGTTTTCCATAGTAAAAATTCGCCCGGATAAACGGATTGCGTTACAAGATGAAATTTATTTAATTTATTACCGGCAATTTTTTGACGATCGTTCCGTTACCTCTGATGCTGCGTCTCATACGTTTGATATGAGAGCGGTTGCAGATGAAACGGTGACCCGCAAGAAGATTTATACGACCCTGTATCGCTATGCCAGAGATCGTCAATTGGAACAGGAGAAACAGTTAAGGGGGTTGCAAAAAGAGGATGAGCGGCAGCTGCAGAAACAACTCCAAACATCTATTAATAACAGGCCCTCTTTTCAACCTCTCAACGAAGTTGACCGGGATGATCGTTTGGGGATTGGCGAAGCGATTGGCAATTGGAATATGGAAGCCTTGCACTATTCTTTGCTGCTGGATTTCGCGTCTGCAGTCAATAATGCGGTCTTTGAACTTACCATGCGCCGAGACCTGGCGGCGAATGATGAGGCGGATGCGCGCACTATGTTTGAGGTCTACCTGGTGCTGAATGATGTGAGCTTGATGCGATTCATTCAATTGCCAGAATTAGTGGAAGACCCGCAGGCATATTACAAACGCTTAATGCGCCAGAGTGAAGTCAACCGCTGGATTGAGCGATTTACGCTGCGGCGTCAATATGACCGCGCCGAAAAATTTTTCGAAGATATTAACAGGCAGATTGAGAAGATGCCAGAGGGTAAGGAAAAATCTTCCTGGACGCACACCTTTTCGCAGGGGGAGCGGGATATCTGGTGGGCGTATTTGCAAGCGTTGCAGAGTCGGTGGCAGATCGCTATTGATAAGCTTAAGGAAGTGATTCCGCTACTTAAAAAACTGGTGAATACGGATAAAAAAGAAGTTGCCTGGACGCGAGAGGATGGGGTAGAAGAGCGTGGGTTTAAGGATTATGTTGCCAATGTGCGGTTGATTCGGGTGATTGCCTTAGCGTATAACTACCTGGGATATGCGCAGATCAACTTTGGCAAGCAGGTGGATGCGGTCAAGAACTATAATCATACCCTCGAATGGCTGCGTAAGGTAGAAGCCAGGATGCAGATGGCAACGACTTTGAATAACCTGGCGCGCGCATTATCGGATATGGGGCGTGGGCGCGCGCGGCGTGTTTGCATGGATGGGCTGGAACTCAATCGCGAGAAGGCGGCAGAGGTGCCGATTGCCTATTCGTATAACACCCTGGCGTTGATTGATAACGATCACGGCCGCCCAGAGCAAGCCTGGTTAGAGGCAGCCACCGCCTGCGCGTATTTTGAGCGCAGTGCCGATCAACGCGGTTTGGGGCTGGCTTATTTACAATTAGGGGAAGCCTTGCGCCGCATGGCGCGCATTGAAGATCGCACAGGCAGGGTGCTGCCAGAAGAACCGGATGTTATTTTCAACCAAGCCGAGCAGGTTTTAGGACTGGCGCTTAAAATCTTTTCAAAGGGACCAAATAGTTCTGAGAAGTTGCGCCGGGTAGAGGCGTTCATTGAACTCGGTTGTTTGCATCGTGACCGGATTGAAAGAGGTACCGACCATGATGCGGATTGGATGCCTTCGGAGAAATCCACGCTTCGATACCATAAGGCAATGGATTTGCTTGGACAAGCGATCAAATTGGCGAAAGAGATTAAGGTGAACCGCCTGGAATTGGACGCGCGGATGAACCTTGCCTGGACGGAATATCGGATGGGAAAACGAGAAGAGGCAAAAAAGGAATTAAAACTCGTTTACGAAAATATTCCGGAAGAAGTTTTTATTCAGACAAAAGAAACGAAGTACCCTAAGGTGGATGAATATGAACCTTACTATTATCAACAACTGAGTAAAGGCAAAGGGTTGGAGGGGCTACTTTGGATGAAGGAGTTCCGCCTGGCAGAAGAAGCGGTTGAGGCAAGGCTATCTGAAAAATATTCAGATAAAGCACAGGATTTTAACATCAATTATGATATCCGCGATAAGAAATACGCTGAGATCCTGAAGGATGAGCGCGTGAAAAATGCTTTACGCGCGGCGGCAGAGGCGTATACCCTGGGGTTGATCTATGCGCAAATTTACTCGCCGCGTTCGACTTCGCTAACCACCACTTACGATTCGCTTTACCCTTACCTGAAGAAATTCAACCACCTGGAAATCAAGGAATTTTACAAATTTGTCAAAGCGGCTCGCAGGAATTACCGCGCAGGTAAAATGGTGTTGGTGGATCTGGGCGATTTACAGCGTTTCATGGATGAATGCGCGGGTGTTTCTACCGAGGAGGAGGGGGAGAGATGAGAGCGCACCCAATAGATCGGGAAACGCCCATCCTCCTATTTGCGCAGGCGGCAGCGGTTGGGGAGGATGATTGCGCATGTGACAGCGGCAGCGTCTATTTTGAGGATGCCGAACAAGCCGCTCTGCAGGAAAATGACTGCGCGTGTGACGGCGGGGTGGCGTCCCCTGCTGCGCAGAACGCCGCGGGGAGATTAGTACAATGCGCGGATGTGCATTGGGAGCAACTGCCGGGCGGATTTCGATTGGGGCTGGCGGATCGCTCGGGGACGGGTCCGGCGGTGCTAAACGAGGCGGCCTGGCGGGCGTGGAACGGGTTTCAGCAGCCCGGCGTGGCGGCGGATGAGGTGAGCCAGAGGTTGTTGAAGGCGGGCTTGCTGCAAACGGTGGGCGGTGAACCCCAGGCGCAGGTCCATTCTGCGAGCGCGTTGACCATCTGGCTGCATGTGACGAATGCGTGCAGCCTTGAATGCCCGTATTGCTATGTGCGCAAGTCTAATCAGACCATGACGCTGGAAACCGGCGAAAGCGCCATCCGGCGGGCGTGTGAATATGCCCGCCGCGCCGGTTTGAGGGCGATCAAGATTAAGTACGCGGGTGGCGAGGCAACCTTGCACTTTGACCGTATCCGCGCGCTGCACGCCGCCGCGCTGCGCACTGCCGCAGAATACGGGCTAGACGTACGCGGGGTGGTCTTGAGCAATGGCGTGACCCTGCGCGCGGAGGATGTGCAGTGGATGGCGGAAAATCAGGTGGGCATGATGATCTCCTTGGATGGCGCAGGCGCAGACCATGACCATCTCCGTCACTTGCCCGGCGGGCAGGGCAGCTTTGCGCGCATTGAAAAGAATGTGGACGGGCTGCTGTTGGCGCATGGCATGACCCCCATGATCTCCGTCACGCTGACGGGCAGGAACGCGCTGACGGCGGCGGGGGCGGTGCGCTGGGCGCTGCAACGAAAGCTGCCAGTGAGCGTTAATTTTTATCGCCAACCCTTAGGCGAGCAGGAAGATGCCTCCCTCGCGCTGGACGAGAGTCAGGTGATTGCGGGGATGCAGGCAGTGTATGCCGTCTTTGAGGAATATTTGCCAGAGCGTCCATTCTTGAATGGGCTGCTGGACCGGGTGCGGTTTGGCGCGCATTCCAAAACCTGCGGCGTGGGTGATTCCTATTGGGTGATTAACTGGGACGGCACGCAAGCGCCCTGTCACATGCTGTTAGGGGGGCGGAATATTCCGCAGGTGCAAAATTTGTCCATTGAGGCAAAGGCGGATTGCCAGGCGTGCGCGTATGCGTTTTATTGCACTGGCGGCTGTCCGTTGGAGGGCTTCCGCGTCAGCGGTCGGTGGGATGCGCGCAGTCCGAATTGTGCCATTTACCGCGCCCTGCTGCCCGCCGCCCTGCGCCTGGAAGGGTTGCGCCTGTTGAAGCAACATCAGTTGTTGTAAATCTTCGTGGTTTCAATGAATAGAGGGAATGTTATGAGGTTGGAGCGCGCTCCAACCTCATAACATTCCCTCTATTCATTCAACAAACGTAATTGCCAGCTATGCGGGTGGACGTGTCAGGTTGGTGAAAGATAAGAGAAAATAGATGTTCTTATCAGCGCGGTTTGAGGGGGAAAGATGTCGCGCTTGAGGCAGTCTTCCGGGTTTACACTGTCAGGTAGAATGCGTATTCTATAAACAGAAGCAAGAGACAAAAAACGGAGGATGCGTACATGAACAAAAATCAGAAAGTGGACGTGATCGTGGTGATTGACAGCTATCCCTGGTTAGCAAACGGGACTCATCCTCGTGAGAAGAGTGAAGCATTCAAGCATGAAGCGGTAAAACGGGAAGCCAGCGCGCTGATGGGGTTGGTGAAATCACATGGGCAGAAGCAGGAATCGTTTATTCTTTTTCATGAAGCGGATAAAGAACGCGAAGGCATTTATGCCTCGTTTGGGCAGAACATGCGCGGAATGAATGGCAACCGTCCGACTGAGCTGCCTCAGGTGGCGCATGAAATGGCGGAAGAGGTGAGGAAGCTGAAACCGCGCAAGGTGATTGTGGTGGGCAACGAGCCTGCCTTTGATGAAGTCTGCCGCGCCGCCGCCCAGGTGAATGCGGAAGTGTGCGTGTGGCTGCCGGGCGCGCAGGAAGCAGTGCCTGCTTTGGCGAAATATGCGCAGTGGCATTTGGAAGAGCTGATGCCGCAGCCAGCGGCGGCTGAGGGGAGCATGACCGCCAGCGCCGTCTGGATTGATGCTGAAAATGCGTTGATTGGGATGCGCAAATTAGGGTTGGCAATTTCAGCGGAAGAATACATCGAGGTTTTGCGCCACATTACCCAGCAGCTGGGGCTGAAGGTCAATCGGGCGCAGGCTTGGGCGGATTGGTCTAGCTTGCGGCGGCAGTTTGGCTGTGATGATCAGGTGGGCTTTGAACGCTGCGAGGTGAAGACGTTTTACCAGATCAATATCCCCGGAAAGTCCAGCAGCGATATGGCGATGATGGGTAATATTCAAGAGACGCTGGGGCGGGATGCCGATACACAGACCTATGTGCTGAACACGGGGGATGCTGATTTTGTGCCAGTGGTGGAGACGATCCACGCGCATGGTAAGCGGGTGGTGGTGATTGCCTGGCGCAGCTGCCTGAGCGCGGCGTTGCGCAAAGCGGCGGATGAGGTGATTTGCCTGGAAGATACCCTAAGCAGCCGGCAGCGGGATGCGGCGGAGAAAAGCAGCGGGCATGATAAAGAGCAAGCCACAGGTCAAACTGCGAAGGATGCGCCTTCTGCGTATAGCCTGGCGGGGTTGTTGAAAATTGCCCACCTGCTGCGGGTGAATCACTGGTTTTTCGTCTACACAGCGCATTTGCCGCAGTGGATTCAGGCGGATTGGGTGCGGCAGGCAGTGGCGCAGGGTTGGCTGGAATATTCCACCCCGCACCGCACGGACACGGTGACGCTGAACGGGCAGCATCCGCTGGTGAAAGAGGTGATGGCGGTGGAAAAGTGGCTGATGGGTACGCTGTATTTTTGCTATCATAAGCCAGACCCCTTCGCTTATGTGGATGCTTCGCTGCTGTTTCGGAAGCTTCAGGCAGAGGAGCAGCTGGCGGATTGCCCGTGGACGCGCGACCTGACGGCTTTTTTGGAAGTCCTCAATGCGGCAGCAGCGGCGGGACTGCTTGAAAAGCAAAGTATCGCGCACCCCACGGTGGCGGGGCGCAAGGTCATCAGCTGGAACTTGGGGGAAGGATAGACGAAATTTCCTCGAGGTGGGGAATGAAATGAATAGAGCGAATATGTGAACGCTAATCAGCTAGTCAACAAACGCATCCCCTGCGGGGCTATCCATGAAATCAAAGAAGGCGGAGACGACCGCTTGGTCAAAGTGCGTGCCGGAGAGCCGTAGGATGTAACTGCGGGTATCGGACACAGACCAGGCTTTACGGTAGGGGCGGTCTGAGCGCAGTGCATCCCATACATCAATGACGGCAAAGATGCGCGCGCCCAGGGGGATTTCTTCGCCTTTGAGTCCGCGCGGGTAGCCGGTGCCATCCCATTTTTCGTGATGGTAGCACGGAATATCCAGGGCGGGGCGCAAAAATTGGATGGGAGAAAGCAGCACGAGGGCATAATCGGGGTGGCGGTGCATGACCACCCATTCTTCATCGCTGAGCGCGCCAGGCTTGAGCAGGATGCTATCTGGCACGCCCACTTTGCCGATGTCGTGCAGGAGTGCGCCGCGCCGCAAATGCCCCCATTGCGCTTCAGGGATGCCTATTTGGTGGGCGAGCGCAAGGGTGAGGGCTGTGACGCGCTGCGAATGCCCTTCGGTTTCGCGGTCGCGCAAGTCCAGGGCGCGTGACCAGCCTTCGATGGTTTCATCATAGGCTAACGTCAGTTCATGGTTCGAGCTTTCCAGGCGTTGGAACAACTCGGCGTTATCTAAGGCAATGGCGGCTTGCCCTGCCAACGCTTCCAAAAAGTCTTTCCATTCGTCATCGGGGCTGAAGAAATTGCTGAAGAAGGTTTGCAAAATGCCTCTTAATTTGCCTTTCGAAAGCAGCGGGGTCATATATGCGCTGACCAACCCGCGCTCAACCAGGGGCTGGAGGTAGGGGTTATCTAGTACGCGCATATCCGGCAAAAATACGGGTTGAGGCGAATGGATCATCTTTAGGAGGGGATTGGGGGAATCTTCGGGTACATGGATAACGTAATTTTCGGGGGGATTGACGATATTTTTATGCGCAATGGAAGAAAACGTGCGGCTGGTCTCATCCCAGAGGAGAATATTGGCAGCATCCGCGTGTAGGTTAGCGCAGGTTTGCTCCAGCAGGACGGCAAGCGAGGAATGCAGGTCAAAGGAAGAGGTGATGGCAAGGTCAATCTTGCGCAACGCCAGCAGGTGATCGAGGCGGCGCTGGGTTTCTTCATACAGGCGCACTTTTTCGAGCGAGGTGGAGAGTTCGCTGGCAATGGTGATCATCAGGCGTTCGGAAGGGGGGTCAAAGTGGTTAATTTCCGCGCTTTCCAGGTTGATCACACCAATGATTTGCCCATTAACGGTGATGGGGACGCATAGTTCAGAGCGGGTGGATGGGTCGGTGCAGACATAATCAGGGTGAAGGTTCACGTCGCCAGAGCAGATGGGAACGCCCGTGACATACACTTTGCCTGCGATGCCGCGATCCGGCGGGCAGAGGGTTACGGGCAGGGGGAAACCATTATTAAAGTAGGAAGGGTGGGCGAGCAGCTGCCCCGTGACTGTATCCCATAACAAGACGCCATAACTGCCCAGACCCGGCGCTGCGCCGATCAGCGCGGTAAATCCGGCGATGAGTTCATCCTGCGAGGTGGCTTGCGTGCCGAGCATGGCAATTTTGTTGAGGGTTTCCACTTCGCGGGCATGACGGAAGAGGCTTTGCTCGGAGCGTTTGAGGGCGGTAATATCGTGGACAATGCCTTCGACGGCAATGATGTTATTTTCGGCATCAAAGAGATGGACGATGCGTTGTTCGATCCAAATGATGTTGCCCTGTTTGGTGATCCAGCGCATGACGAGTGAATGAGAGAATTGAGAGGGGTTGGTGAGATATTGCTCGTAAAGGTCGGCGTCATCTGGGTGGAGGAGGATGTTGTTAATTTTGCTGCCCAGGGCGTAATGGTCAGCCTGCGTATAGCCAGTGATGGCTTCGCAGGCGGGATTGACGTAACTGAAGCCAGGGGTGGGCAGCAGATCGTAGCGGAAGATGATGTCTTTGGCGTTTTCGGTCAGGCGGCGGTAGCGCGCTTCGCTTTCTTGCAGGGCGACCCGAGCGCGTTCTTCGGCGGTTTGCTGATCTTGCAAGGCTTGCGCCATTTCATCAAAGGTTTTTGCCAGGAACGGGATTTCCCACATGCGCCGGGTGAGGATGCCGGTGCGCGCCGAGAGGTTGCCGCGCGATAATTCGTGGGCGGTGCTGATAATTTGATTGAGCTTTTGGGTAAAGAACCGGTCGGTGATGAACCAAACCAGCGGAATGAGGAATGCGATCACAAAAGCCAGAATGATTAAACTGCGAAAAGCCGAGCTGTAAATGGCGTTAATCGCGGGGGTAAGAGGCAGGGCGACCACTACATAGGTGTTTTGCGCGCTGTTTGCGGCATTGAGCGGGGAAAAAGCGTATAAAATCTGGTCTTTGCCAGCGGAAGGCGTTTCATACGTGCCGCTTTTGTTCTGGTGGATGAGAGCCAAGAGGGTCGAATCAGATAGGGGCAGTCCGATGGTGTTGCGCGCTTCTGGGTAATGCGACAGGACGATGCCATCACGATCAATGAGGGTGATGCTTGACCCATTATTCAAACGGATGTCCACTGCCAGATGACTGAGCCAATCGAGGCTGAGTTCGGCTGTCACCAGGCTGGTGATTTTTCCATTGCCATCCACAATGGGCTGCGCCAGCACCATGACGGCTTTTTGCGAGGCGCGCCGTACCTGATATTCGCCGGTATAGAAGTTGGCGGAGTGGATGGCAGGTGCAAACCAGGGCAGGTTAGAAAGGTCGCGTCCGTTTTGATCTGGACTGCTGCTGCACGAGACGATGCCATCTGCGCGGACAACGCCGAGGTTGCTGTATTCAGGGAAGCGTTGGATGAGGTTGGGGAGCAGGCGGTTGCAGTCGGCGGGGTCTTGGCTTTGAATTTCGGGCAGCAGCGCCAAGCTGACGAGCATTTGCTGGGCGTTGCCGATAATGCGGCTGTATTCGTTGGAAGCAAGGCGGGCAATGTCGGTGGTATTGGTTTTGATTTGATTCTTGGTAGCTTCAAAACTTTCATTGGCGGTTTGGAAGGTGAGGAGGATGACGGGGACAAGGATAACAGCAATCAACAGGATGATGCCCATCCTGATGCCAATGTAGGATTTGCGTGGCTGATTGCCGCCTCTGGTCATTATGGTAAATCGTAATCCCTTACGGATAGTATACCCAAGTTTTGTATAGAGCGGGCGTTTAAAATGGGTAAAAAATGGGGCGGTTGGCGAAGGTATTGCAGGAATGGTTTTATTTTTTGGGTGACTTCTCCAGTCTCCTAGTCCGTGTAGTGGCTTCCGGCAGCAAGTCACTACACGGACTGAGGCATCACGATCAATAGGGAGATGCCTGAGCAGTGCAGCAAAATTCCATTTCGCTCAAACTTGCTGGTTGATCATATTAACCATGCGCGGAATCTGATCGAGGTAGACAGCGCGGTCGGTGACCGTTTCCCAAAAGCCGCCCACGCCGCCATATTCAAACGCCAGCACCCAAGGGGTGGCACAGCGCCCGGCGCGAAGTTCATCGAGCAGCCAGGCAAAGCGTTGCCAGTCAGGCGGGATCATGGGCAGGTGATCCATATCGCGCCCATCCCAGGCGGCGAGGTTGAAAGAAAGGTCATGGCTCATCTTTTCGCGCCACTGCCCTTCAATTTTTTGGATGCCGGTGACGTGAATTTCGCGAGTAAGGTGCAGCGGCAGGGCGCGGGCGTAGGCGAAGGTATCCATGCCGAGGCTTTGGGCGGAAAGGTGGGCGTGCGAGAGGTCAAAGAGGAATCCGCAGCCGGTCTTTTCGAGGAGGAGGGAGAGTGTTTCGGGCGGACCGAAGGTGTTTTCGATGAGGATTCTCTCGGGTGAGAAGCGGCGGAGGAGGGGTTCGAGGTCGCGTTGGGCAGCGTCTATGATTTCGCCTGGGTGCAAATTTTGCATGTTGGCAGCGTTGCCGCCATGTGCCTGTGGGGGGAAGAAGTGGGTGTTGACGTAGGGAGTGGCGGAGGAATCGAGCAAGTCTTGAATAAAATCGAGGTCAGCGGGTGCGCCGGTTTCGGTGTTGAGCGGGCAGCCTTTGCCCCAGCTAATTTCGAGGGGGAAGTGAATGTAGAGGGGCAGGGTGAGGCGCGCTTCCGCCAGCAGGCTGAGCCAGGCGGGGCATTTGAAGCGATCTACCTGCACCTGCCCGGCGCGCACCAGTTCCGCCAGGGTAGGGGAATAATTAACGGCAAATTCCATGAGTGAAGTCCTATGAATAAAAAAATGTGATTGTCCAGGCAGCCCGCTATCCGTGTAGTGGCTTCCTGCAGGAAGCCTAACCATCATGAGCTAATTTCTGTTTTGCAAGGTAAATTTTGACTGCTAACAGGCTTCCTGCCGGAAGCCACTACACGGATGCGGCAAGCCATACGAGGATGCGGCACAAGCCATACACGGAAAAGGTACGCCTGAGCAATTATAAAAAAAGTTACTGCTCAGGCAGCCCGCTATCCGTGTAGTGGCTTCCGGCAGGAAGCCTAACCATCATCAGCTAATTTCTGTTTTGCAAGGTAAATTTTGACTGCTAACAGGCTTCCTGCCGGAAGCCACTACACGGATGCGGCAAGCCATACGAGGATGCGGCAAGCCATACACGGAAAAGGTACGCCTGAGCAATTATAAAAAAAGTTACTGCTCAGGCAGCCCGCTATCCGTGTAGTGGCGTCCGGCAGGAAGCCTAACCATCAACAGCTAAATTCTGTTTTGCAAGGTAAATTTTGACTGCTAACAGGCTTCCTGCCGGAAGCCACTACACGGATGCGGCAAGCCACTACACGGAT
Organism: Anaerolineales bacterium; assembly: GCA_038206515.1. Taxonomy (GTDB): domain Bacteria; phylum Chloroflexota; class Anaerolineae; order Anaerolineales; family Anaerolineaceae; genus DSYU01. Next base: position 90,790 of record JBBRAT010000014.1, read on the forward strand.
GCGGCAAGCCATGCACGGATGCGGCAAGCCACTACACAGAAAAGGTACACCTGAGCAATGATAAAAATACAATTTTCCTATACAAAAAGTTAGGCATGCCTAACTTTTTGTATAGGAAAATTGTATATTAAGCCTGATATTCCTGCAAAATCGCCTCAAAGCGGGCGGTGGAATCAGGCAAACCGCCGGGACGGTTGCGCAGGAGCCACAGGGTGCGGTATTCCTCCAGGAAGGCGCGCATATCTTCGGTAAGGGCGGCGCGCTCGGCCGGCGAATCTTCGTTGAGGGCGAGCGTGGCGCGGCGGCAGGCGTGGCGCATGAGTCGAGCGGTGTTGGCAAATTCGCGGCGGATTAGGTCAGCATCCGGGCGGGTCATTTTTTGCGCGGAAAGGGGCTGCAGGGCGCGATCAATGGCGGTTTGGGCGGCGAGCATCCCACGGGTAAGCGCGTCCGCGTCCACGCCAGTTTGCGCCAGAGCGGTGGGAATTTGCGCCAGGGGCAGGGTGAATACCCAAAAGAGCGGGGAGGAGTTGGGCATTTCTAAGCCCAGAACGCGGTAGACTTCGCCCAGGTCGTAGGCGAGCTTGCCCATGCTGCCAGAGGGGTCATCAAAGGCAAAGAGGGAGAGCAAATTTGCCCAATCCGCAGCGCGGTTGGTATCCACTGCCCACGAGAGGGCGGCGCCGGCGGCAAAGCCTAAATAACTGATGGGTGGGGTCTGCCAATGACCGTTGTCGCCCCAATCGGTGTTGAGGTAGCCAATTGCGCCGTATTTTAAGCCATTTTCGGCGGCGTTCAACAGGTTGCCGAGGGCGTTGGTGGTGCGCCCAGAGAGGGTATTCCAGGCAGAGGTGCCGGGGCAGACGTAAAACGGCACGCCCGAGGAGGCAAACGCCTGACCTTCGCGGTCAAAAGGATGCCCGGCTTCGTAGCCCCACGAGAGGGCGATCACGTCACGGGGCAGGGCGGGGACGAGTTCGGGGTGCTGGAGGATAATATCGCCCCAAAATTGCATGGTAAAGCCGCGTTGTTTGACATCGGCGTAAATTTTGAGGAGATAATCGAGGTAAACCTGCCCTGTGCCGCGCGTCTGACAAATTTCTTTGGATGCACCCGCGCCGAGGTCAAAGGTTTCATCGCAGCCCACGTTGAACAGGCGGCTGGTGAAGTTGGGCAGGAGTTCGTCATACATGCTCTGAATCAGGGGCAGGCTGCCGGCGTTTTCGGGAGCAAGGCTGAAGGGTCCCTCCATTTCACCCCAGGGGACGGAAAACTTGCCGTGAATTTCCGCCAGGGGGGCGTAACGTGGTTTGGTCAGCCAGTGGGTAAGATGCCCGAAGGAATTTTGATTGGGGACGAGTTCGATAAAGCGTTCGCGGCAGTAGACATCCAGATCCATAATTTCTTGGGCGGTGAGGGGCGAGGCTTCTCCCCACGCATCCGGGTGATTGCGGTAGGCGAAGGTGTGTTCCGTATAGAGTTGCAGCTGGTTGATTTTCCAGCTCGCCAGGCGGTCGGTCAGCGCATAGAGGGTATCCATGCGATAAACCTTGTCGCGCGAAATATCAAGCATCACGCCACGGGCGGGGAAATCGGGCCAGTCGGTGATTTCAAGGGTGGGCAGCGCATTCCCAGCCTGCTGGAGGATTTGAATGAGGGTGCAAACGCCGTAAAAAACGCCGGCGGGGTCATGCGCGTCAATGGCGATGGCGTGGGGGGTGATGTGCAGGCGGAAACCCTGGGGATGGGGCGCGAGGTCGGGGGCGATGCGCAGGGTGATGGCGGCGGGGGGAATGAGGGGGGCATCCGAGGCGAGATATTCAAATTCTGATTGAGAATAATGAAGGAGGGCGGCTTGCAGGCGGGCGGCGCTGCTGCGCAGGCGCTGCGGGGTGGGGGCATCCAGCAAAATCAAGCCGTGCGCCGGGAGGGAGAACGCGCCTTCGGAGAGGGTCAGAAAGCGAGGAGCAGGTAAAAAGGAAAGAGGAGCGGACATAGAGAGACCTCCAAGGATGAGATACAAGAGGATTGTACTATAAGGAGTGGGGGAGGGAGAAGGGAAAATGAGATTTTAGCGTGACTGTTTCAAAAATGGTAAAAAAGGGGTATAAACAGAAATCCGGGAAGATTTAGCCATCCTCCCGGAAATCTAAAACGGAGACACATGGACAATATGCGCCTCAAGCTGATTTTACCAGTAGTTGACCCGAAGAAAATAACAAAGCCCGAAAAATGTTTCTACGCAGAATGTGGT
>JBBRAT010000015.1:0-76715 GCA_038206515.1 Anaerolineales bacterium
GGCTGAAAAATCAATTTTATTGATCACATTTAAGTCCTTCTGCACCATTACTGTTTATCTTATCTACTCCAATTTTAACATGCAGGAGGTGAAAGTTGGATGATTCAACCGCTTTTTCTTTCACCCAATGGGTGAAAACCATGCTTGACAAAACCCTTTTGTTTTCAGGCTGAAGCGGCAGGGCGATTGCATGAGGTTATATTTTTACAGGAAAAGTGGGGCTTGTGAACTTGTTTTGTCAATGTTTGGCTAAAAACCCTGTTTTTATACGGCTTTTGGAGCGTTGGTGGGAGGAAAAAGCCATAATGCAAATAGCCTGGCTGAAAAGTTTTTTTCGTGTGTTTTTTGATTAATTGACACGTAGAATGCGGGTTATAATTCTCTCTGTCCTACCCATCTTTCTCTCACACGAGTATCCATCTATGTCCACTCATCGCAAGAAAATCCTGGTATTCCTTGTACTTGTCTTTGGCTTTAGCGCCATCTTTTACGTATTGATTGCTCAGGCTGGCACATTAGGCGCGTATAGCTTCGGGCTGATGTTCTGCCCGGCAGCCGCCGCAGTGATCACTCAACTTATCTTTCAACGCAATTTGCGCGGCATGGGCTGGAAGCTGGGCAAGCCGCGTTACCTGCTTGCGGGCATCGGGCTGCCGCTGCTCTATTGCGTGGTGGTATACGGCATCACCTGGCTGACGGGGCTGGGGCAGATCAGCGTAGAGGGCGCAAAGACTGCCGCCGCGCCCTTCACGCAGGGGCGGAGTATCCCGCCCCAGATGTTTATCTTCATCTATCTGGCTATCGTCCTGGTCATCGGCTCTATCCAGAGCCTCTTCACCGCGTTTGGCGAAGAGCTGGGCTGGCGTGGGTTTTTGGTGCCGGAGCTTGCCAAAGAATTTTCTTTTACCCAACTCACCCTCATCAGCGGGGTTATCTGGGTGGTCTATCATCTGCCGGTCATCCTCACCTCCAACTACAAAAATGCGGGCGCGCCCATCTGGTTTGGCTTAATCTGCTTCTCCATCGGCGTGATGGGACTCAGCTTTGCGTTCAACTGGCTGCGCCTCAAATCGGGCAGCTTTTGGCCCGCTGTTTTCCTGCACGCCTTCCACAACGTGTTCATTCAGGCGGTCTTCACCCCCTTCACCGCCCAGAACGCCCTCACGCCCTACATCATTGATGAATTTGGCATCGGCATGCTGCTGGTCGGGCTAGCGGTGGGCTACTACTTCTGGCGCAGGCGCGGGGAACTGCCCTCGCAGACGCAAGACGCTGCCCTATCGCCCATACAGCCCCAGGGTGGGCAGCCCGGCGAAACGAGCGTGCCGCTATGACGCGCGAATATGAAGAAGTTCAACGCCGCCTGGCGCAAGGCTGGAACACCTGGAACACCCGCAGCGTACTATCGCATGTGCTGCTGCCCGCCGCGCTCGCCATCAACCTGGGCTTCAAGGAATACGCCGGCGGCAATCACCTGCGCGAGAGCCTGATCGGTCGCTTTGGCGCGGATGAAGAACACATCCACCCCGGCGCGCGCAGTTATGATGGCAGTTACACCGCCCTCAACCTGCGCTGGCGCGGGCTGGAAGTGGAAGTCCAAACCGCTACGCAAGGCGCGGACTGGCTGGCGCTGATCACGCCGCTGCAAAATCAGCGCAAACCCGCCACGCTCATCGCCGAAATGGGCTTCCTGTGGAACGCGCCCGGCTCTGTCAGCCGCCACGATGGCACCCTGCAAGCCCATTTTGATGGGCAAACCGTCACCCTGTTCACCACCCAGCCCAGTATAGACGAACCCGCCACCCTGTGCCTGACGCCTTATCTGGCGTTGTCCCTCACTGGCGAAGTGGGACTAAGTACCGGCAAACCGCGCAGCCTGGAAGCCATCCGGCAACACATGGCGGAACGCAAAGCCGCCCTCAACGCCGAACGCGCCGCCCATTATGGTAATCTTGCGGAAGTCTATACCGCCACCCAAACCTGCCTCGCCTGGGATACGATCTACGAACCCACCCACCGCCGCGTGGTCTCGCCCGTCAGCCGGATGTGGAATTGCAACTGGGGCGGCTACGTCCTCTTTGATTGGGATACCTACTTCGCTGCCCTCATGGCCGCCCTCGATCAGCCCGACCTGGCATACGCCAACGCCGTGGAGATCACCCGCGCCCGCACCGATTCCGGCTTTATCCCCAACTTTGAAGGCGCAACTGGCAAATCGGAAGATCGCTCTGAGCCGCCGGTGGGCGCGCTGGTCATCGCCGCCCTATATCGCCGTTTTGGCGACCGTTGGCTCATCGAAGAAACCTTTGACGACCTGCTGGCGTGGAATCGCTGGTGGCACGCCCACCGCTCCACCCCAAATGCCCTCCTTTGCTGGGGATCAGACCCGTTTGAACCCAAAACCGGCGCGTATTGGGAAATGACCGCCGTCAATGACCGTCAGGGGGCGGCGTTTGAATCCGGGCTGGATAATTCCCCCATGTATGACGGCATCCCCTTTGACCCTGCCACCCACCGCCTTGCCCTGGCGGATGTGGGCTTGCACAGCATGTATGTGGCGGACTGCGCCGAACTTGCCGCCCTGGCAGAGGTCATCGGTCGCACCGCCGAGCGCGATGAGCTGACCGCCCGCGCCGCCCACTATCGTGAAAGCCTGGGCAGCCTGTGGCATGACCCCACCGGCATGTTCCTCAACCGCCGCACCGATACCGGCGAATTTTCCGCGCGCCTCTCCCCCACCCACTTCTACCCCTTCCTGGCAGAAGCCGTCAGCCCCGCCCAGGCAGCCCGCATGTTGGATGAGCATTTCTACAACCCCGCAGAATTTTGGGGTGAATACGCATTGCCCTCCATTTCCCGCTCTGACCCTGCCTTCCCTGAACAGAACTACTGGCGCGGTCGCGTGTGGGGACCGATGAACTGGCTGGTGTATTGGGGATTGCACCGCGCCGGGCAGCATCAAGCCGCCGCCGACCTGGCTGAAAAATCCGCCGCGCTGCTCCTCAAAGAATGGCGCACGCATGGTCACGTCCACGAAAATTACAACACCATCACCGGCGAAGGCTGCGACATCGCCTCCTCTGATAAGTTCTACCACTGGGGCGGCTTGCTCGGCTGGATCGCCCTGCATCAGGCTGGCTTTTTCGCGTAATTTGTGCCACATCGCTTTTCCGAAACGGAAATATAGCGCGTATTTCCTTTCTCTTAAAGCAACGATCACTGACCAATTTTGGAAATTGGGCGCAAAATTGCCTTTTGGGTACTTGACAAATCCTTGCGGCTCAAGTATAGTCAACTACAATGTAATCCGAAGTGAAAATTAGTCAGAACCAAAGGAAAGTCTTGCACATGTCGTTTTCTTTCTTCTTCCTTCTAGCGATTGTATCGGGCCTCATTCTTATTGAGAGCCAAATTGCGGTTGGGAGGCAGACAGAAGCGGAAACGATCAGAGTTTAGCAAGAAACCGATCATAACCAGCAGAAGCCACCCAACCGCGGGTGGCTTTTTTTATACTTGTTCAGACAAGAGGTTTGGTTTGGGATGAAAGATCGTTACTGCTCACGCATCCCTCCGTGTAGTAGCTTCCGGCAGGAAGCTTGTGGTAATCAAGTAATTTTCTCTGTACAACCGAAATTGCCTGATCCTTGCTGGGCTTCCTGCCGGAAGCCACTACACCGACAGGGATGCGTGAGTAGTAACGAAAAATAGAATTTATCCATAGGTCAGGAGAATTTGCTTATGTCTCGCTCAGATCAGATGAAAAAAGGGGTAGAACGCGCCCCGCACCGCGCCCTGCTGCGCGCCACGGGTCTCACCGAAGCCGACTTCGACAAACCCTTTATTGCTGTGGTTAATTCGTATGTGGACATCATCCCTGGGCATGTTCATTTGCAAGCCTTCGCCCGCATTGTGAAGGATGCCATCCGCGCGGCGGGCGGCGTGCCGTTCGAGTTCAACACCATCGGCGTGGATGATGGCATTGCGATGGGTCACGCGGGCATGAAATATTCCCTGCCCTCGCGTGAGCTGATCGCCGACTGCGTAGAGACGATGGTCATGGCGCACCCGTTTGACGGCATGGTCTGCATCCCCAACTGCGATAAGATCGTGCCGGGCATGTTGATGGCGGCGCTGCGGGTCAATATCCCCACCCTGTTCATCTCCGGCGGAGCCATGCCCGCCGGGCGCACCCCCGAAGGCGAAACCATTGACCTGATCTCCGTCTTTGAGGGAGTGGGTGCGTTCGCCGCTGGCAAAATTGACGCTGCCCGCCTGCGCACCCTGGAACAATACGCCTGCCCGGCTTGCGGGTCGTGTTCGGGCATGTTCACCGCCAATAGCATGAACTGCCTGACGGAAGCCCTGGGGCTATCCCTGCCCTTCAGCGGCACCGCCCTCGCCAAAACCCCCGAACGCGAAGCCCTGGCGCGCAAAGCCGGTCAAACCATCCTCGATCTGGTGCGCACCCAAACCCTCCCGCGCCAAATCGTCACCCAAGAAGCCATTGATGATGCCTTCGCCCTGGATATGGCGATGGGCGGCTCCACCAACACCGTCCTGCACACCCTGGCAGTCGCCAACGAAGGCGACATCCCCTACTCGCTGGAACGGATCAACGCCATCTCGGCGCGCGTGCCGCACCTGGTGAAAGTCAGTCCGGCGGGCAAGTGGCACATTGAAGACGTCCACCGCGCGGGCGGCATCCCTGCCATTCTGACCGAAATCCAACGCGCCACCGGCTGCCTGCATTTGGATCGCCCCACCGTCAACGGGCATACCCTGCGCGAAAATTTGGCTGCCGCCTCTGTCTATGATGATGAAGTTATCCGCCCGGCAGCCCGCGCCCATTCCCAGACCGGCGGATTAGCCATCCTGTTTGGCAATTTAGCCCCGGATGGCGCAGTGGTCAAGATCGGCGGGGTAGAACCTGCCATGCAGCGTCATGCAGGACCCGCAGTCATCTTTGAATCGCAGGAAGATGCCATGCACGGCATTCTGGGCGGCAAAGTCCACGCCGGTGACGTGGTCGTCATCCGCTACGAAGGTCCACGCGGCGGACCAGGGATGCAAGAGATGCTCTCGCCTACCTCCGCCATCATGGGCATGGGCTTGGGGGATCGCGTTGCGCTCATCACGGATGGACGTTTTTCGGGCGGAACGCGCGGCGCGTGCATTGGTCACGTCTCGCCAGAAGCAGCGGCAGGCGGACCCATTGCCGCCCTGCAGCCCGGCGACCGCATCGAAATTGACCTGCCCGGGCGCAGTCTGCGCGTCTGCCTGACAGATGAAGAAATTCAGGCGCGCCTTGCCGCCCTGCCCCCCTTCCAGTCGCGCGCCACCAGCAAATGGCTGCGGCGATACGCCCATTTTGTCACCTCCGCCAGCACCGGCGCGGTTTTGGAGGAGTAAGAAGAGAGGTAATTGTTCAAGCAGTGTCGTGTTTGTGAAAGTTAGCCCAGTCCGTGTAGTGGCTTCCGGCAGGAAGCCTGGTGGCAATCGAGAAATTTGCCTTGAAAACAGAAATTGGCTGATGGCTGTTGGGCTTCCTGCCGGAAGCCACTACACGGACTGGATGCCTGAGCGGTTACGAAAAGAGCAGCACAACTGTCTTAAAGGAGTTTTATCTGATGAAAATGACCGGCGCGCAAATCTTATTGGAAAGCATCGCCCGCGAAGGCACCGAAGTGATGTTCGGCTACCCGGGCGGCGCAAATTTACCCATCTATGATGCCCTGCACGGCTTCGATCAGATTCACCACGTGCTGGGTCGCCACGAGCAGGGCGTTACCCACATGGCGGATGGATTTGCCCGCGCCAGCGGCAAGGTCGGCGTAGCCCTGGGGACTTCGGGACCCGGCGCAACCAACATGGTGACAGGCATCGCTACCGCCATGCTCGATTCGTCCCCGCTGGTGTGCGTCACCGGGCAGGTGATCTCCCCCCTCATTGGCTATGACGCCTTTCAGGAAGTGGACATCACCGGCATCACCCTGCCCATCACCAAACACAACTACCTCATCACCGATGTGCGCGACATTGCCCCCACGGTGCGCGAAGCCTTCTACATCGCCCGCACCGGTCGCCCCGGTCCCGTTCTGATTGATATATCCAAAGACGCGCAGCAAGCCCACCTGGATTGGACGTATGACGACAGCCCCATCCGCCTGCCTGGGTATCGCCCCGACCTGCGCCCGCTGCCAGCGGACTTGCAGCGCGCCCTCGATCTCATCCACTCTGCCAAACGACCGGTCATCCTGGCTGGGCGCGGCGTGTTGATGAGCGGCGCGGTGCAGCAGCTGCGCCAGTTCGCCGAACTTACTCAAACCCCGGTCGCCGTCACCCTGCTGGGCATCGGCTGCTTCCCTGCCAGCCATCCCCTCAGCCTGGGCATGATGGGCATGCACGGCGAATCGTGGACTAATTCTGCCATTCAGCAAGCGGATCTGCTGCTGGCGTTCGGCATGCGCTTTGATGACCGCGTCACCGGCAACCTGAAGACCTACGCCCCGCACGCCCGCAAAATCCACATTGATATTGACCCCTCCGAGATCAACAAAAACGTGAAGGTGGATGTGCCGTTGGTGGGCGACCTGGGCGAGACCATCCACCAGATGCTGCCGCACCTGGAAGCCTGCGTCCACCCCGGCTGGTTGGACGCAATCGCCCACATGAAAGCCGAAGTGCAGCCCAACGACATCAAAAACCTGCCGGATACTGGCAAGCTGTTCGCCGCGCACGTCATCAACGACCTGTGGCGCTACACCGAAGGTCAGGCGCTGCTTGTCACGGACGTGGGGCAGCATCAAATGTGGGCGGCACAGTATTACCACCACGAACGCCCCAATCACCTCATCACCTCTGGCGGCTTGGGAACCATGGGCTTTGGTTTGCCCGCTGCCATTGGCGCAAAAATCGCCAAGCCGGAAGAAGAAGTCTGGCTGATTGTGGGGGATGGCGGCTTTCAGATGACCATGTCTGAATTGGCGACCGCCGTGCAAGAGGGGGTCAAGGTGAATATCGCCCTGATTAATAACGGCTACCTGGGCATGGTGCGCCAGTGGCAGCAGTTCTTCTACGAACGCCGCTACATGGGAACGCCCCTGCTCTCGCCAGACTTTGTGAAGATTGCGGATGCCTACGGGCTGGCGGGGATTCGCGTCACCGAGCGCGGCGGGGTGGAATCTGCCATCCGTACCGCGCAAGAGACCCCCGGCACCGTAGTTCTCGATTTCCGCGTCGAGCCAGAAGATTGCGTCTACCCGATGGTGCCGACCGGCGCCGCCCTGGACGCGATGATCCGCCGCCCTGTGTCTGCCCCAGACATGGAATTTGACGAGATTTAAAAAACTTGTGCGTTGTTCGGGCATCCCGGTCTGTGTAGTGGCGCGTTGCGCGCCTAACCTGGATGAGGATGATTGCCCTTCTATCAGCGAACTAGACAGTACAGCTTGGGCGCACGCAGTGCGCCGCTACACAGACATTGTCACAAAGTCTAATGATCCGTGTAGTGGCTTCCGGCAGGAAGCCCAACAATAATCAGGAAATTTCTGTTTTGCAGGGAGAACGGATTGAATATCATCGGGCTTCCTGCCGGAAGCCACTACACGGATAGACGAACCGTTATCAAAGAATACAAACGGATGAAAAAAGAGAATTGGAGACGTTCTTATGCAACATACCTTAATCGCCCTGGTGGAAGATAAACCCGGCGTTTTGAACCGGGTGGCATCCCTGTTTCGGCGGCGCGCGTTTAACATTGAATCGCTCACGGTTGGGCATACCGAGCAGCCCGGCGTCTCGCGCATGACCATTGTGGTGGATAGCGACCAGGTCAACGCGGAACGGGTGATTTCTTACCTGTATAAACTGGTCAACGTCATCACCGTAGAAGACCTGACGGCGCGCCCGGCGGTTCACCGTGACCTTGCCATGATTAAGGTCAGCGTCACCAATACCAACCGCACCGAAATCATCCAGCTGGTAGACGTGTTCCGCGCCCGCGTGGTGGACGTTGCCAACGAAGCGATGATTGTGGAAATCACCGGTGACGAAGAGAAAATTGACGGCTTTGTTGAAGTTCTGCGCCCGTATGGCATCGTGGAAATGGTGCGAACCGGCGTAGTGTCGATGCTGCGTGGCGTGTCCAGCAGCGCCATCCCCGCTGCCCAGGTGCGCAGTGAAAATTACGCCATGTTCGCGGCGTAGCAAATTTTATTTATTTTCAGAGAGGTTATCGCATGGCTAAGATGATGTTTGGAAACGTAGAAGAAACCGTTGTGACCCGCGCAGAATTTCCGCTCGAACGCGCCCAGCAAGTGCTTAAAGAGGAAACCGTTGCCGTCCTCGGCTATGGCGTGCAGGGACCGGCGCAGGCATTAAATATGCGCGATAACGGCATCCGCGTCATTATTGGGCAGAAATTCGGCAGCAAAAGCTGGGAAAAAGCCCTGGCGGATGGCTGGAAACCGGGCGAAACGCTCTTCTCGCTGGAAGAAGCCGCCGAACGCGGTACGATGATCCAGTATTTGGTGTCGGACGCCGGGCAGGTGGAAATGTGGCCCAAAATTAAGCCATTTATGACCACCGGCAAGGCGCTGTATTTCTCGCACGGCTTCGGCATCGTCTACAAAGACCAGACCCGCATCCTCCCCGCGGCAGACCTGGACGTGATTCTGGTGGCGCCCAAAGGCTCTGGCACCAGCGTGCGCGCCAATTTCCTGTCTGGCTCAGGCATCAACAGCAGCTTTGCCGTGTATCAGGATTACACCGGCTGCGCCACCGAGCGCACCCTGGCGGCAGGCATCGCCATTGGCTCTGGCTACCTGTTTCAGACCACCTTCGAGAACGAAGTCTACTCTGACCTGACCGGCGAACGCGGCGTGCTGATGGGCGCGTTGGCGGGCATGATGGAAGCCCAATACGCCACTCTGCGCGCGCATGGTCACACCCCCTCTGAAGCCTTCAACGAGACGGTGGAAGAACTCACCCAGTCGCTCATCCGCCTGGTAGCGCAAAATGGCATGGATTGGATGTACGCCAACTGCTCCACCACCGCCCAGCGCGGCGCGTTGGACTGGAAAGGCAAATTCCGCGAAGCCGTTGCCCCCGTATTTGACGATCTTTATAACAGCGTCTACACCGGCGAAGAAACCCGCGTGGTATTGGCAGTCAATTCCGCGCCCGATTACCGCGAAAAGCTGACCGCCGAGCTGGAAACCATGCACAATTCCGAATTGTGGCGCGCCGGGGCAGCGGTACGCTCCTTGAGGCCCGAAAACTGGAAGGAATAACCCCATGAATGCTTTTGTGCGGATTTTTGATACCACCCTGCGCGATGGCGAGCAGTCCCCTGGCGCAACCCTCACTTCACCCGAAAAGCTGGAGATCGCGCACGCATTGGCGCGCCTGGGCGTGGATGTGATGGAAGCGGGCTTTCCGGCCGCCTCACCCGACGACCTGGAAGCGGTGCGGCGCATCGCCCAGGAAGTGGGCGCGCCCACCGAGGCAATCCCCGTGCCGCCCATCATCTGCGGGCTGGCGCGCGCTGTTCGCCCCGACATTGAAAAAGCCTGGGAAGCCGTCCGTTTTGCCGCCCGTCCGCGCATTCATACCTTCCTCGCCACTTCAGAAATCCACATGCAGTACAAGCTGAAGATGACCCGTGAGCAGGTGCTGGCGCGTGTGGCAGAAATGGTCGCCTATGCCCGCAGCCTGTGCGCGGACGTTGAATTTAGCCCCGAGGATGCCGGTCGCTCAGAGCCTGCCTTCCTGTATGAAGTGCTGGCGGCTGCCATCCGCGCCGGAGCCACCACCCTCAACATCCCCGACACAGTGGGCTATACCACGCCTACCGAATTTGGCGCGCTGATTGCTGGCATCCTGGCGAACACCGCCGGGGTAGAAAACGCCATTATTTCCGTCCACTGCCACAACGACCTGGGGCTAGCTACTGCCAACACCCTGGCAGGCTTGCAAGCCGGGGCGCGTCAGGCGGAAGTGACCGTTAACGGCATCGGGGAACGCGCGGGCAATACCTCGTTGGAAGAAGTGGTGATGGCGCTGCACACCCGCCGCGCTGTCTACGGCTTAGAAACAGGCATCGAGACCACTCACATCGCCCGCATCAGCAAGCTGGTCAGCAATTACACCGGCATTCCGGTGCAGCCGAACAAAGCCATCGTGGGCGCAAACGCTTTTGCCCACGAAGCTGGCATCCACCAGGACGGAATGTTGAAAAATCAGCAAACCTACGAGATCATGCGCCCCGAAATGGTGGGCGTGAATCAATCTCGTTTGGTGTTGGGCAAACATTCTGGGCGGCATGCTTTCAAGACCCGCATGGAAGAGTTAGGCTTCACGATGGATGACGCCGCCCTGGCGCGCCTGTTCGAGAGTTTCAAGTCGTTGGCGGATAAGAAAAAGACCATCACCGACGTCGATTTGGAAGCCCTGGCATCCGATTCGCTCGGCAGTCAGCGCGAAATCTTCACCCTGGACGGGCTGCAAGTGGTCTGCGGCACGATGGGAATGCCCACCGCCACGGTGCGCCTGTGTACGCCAGATGGCAGCCTGAAGGTGCAGTCTTGCGTAGGCACCGGTCCGGTAGATGCCGCATTCAAAGCCGTTGACAGCATCGTGCAAGCTCCGGCACACCTGCTGGAGTTCGTCATCCACGCGGTGACGGCGGGTATTGACGCGATGGGGCAGGTGACGGTGCGCATTGAGTTCCAATCCGCCGAACCTACCCTGCGCGCCCAGTCCGAGTTGAGCCAACCGCGCACCTTTGGCGGCTATGGCGCGGATACCGATATTATTGTGGCTTCGGTCAAGGCGTACCTTTCCGCCCTCAACAAAGCCCTCATCGCCACCGGGCAGTATGGATCCGCAGAGACCATCCCCGCCCAGGTGACGGTGTAACTCTTCGCACAGAAAGCAGGAAACCATGACCATCGCATTTGAACCGAACCCATCCACTCGCAAGAGTGAAGATTTCCCCAAAACCACCACGCTGCCCGAAGGCTGGACGGCGGAAGGTCTGTCTGCGGGGCGCGCAGCCGCTCAGGCAGCCGAAATGTCCACCCCTGACGCCGAACCCGTCCGCCTGGACGATCAACTGTTTGCGCGGCGGCTGGATTCGTTCCCCCGCCCCAACACCCTCCCCGAAGGCTGGGATTTATCAGAGATGACCCATTGATGAGCGCGCCTCGGACTCTCTTTGCCAAAATTTGGGACGCGCATGTCGTCCTGCAGCAGCCGGACGCGCCCGCCGTCCTCTACATTGACCGCCACCTGGTGCATGAAGTCACCTCACCGCAAGCCTTTACCGGACTGCGCGCGCGCGGGTTGAGCGTCCACCGCCCCGACCGCACCACCGCCACGGTAGATCACGGCATCCCCACCCGCCTGCCGCCGGCTGCGTCTGGTACGCCGGTGGATCGCCTGTTTTACGCGGATGAGATGTGCCGCAAGCAAATCGCCCAGCTAGAAACGAACTGCCGCGAATTTGGCATCCAGCTGTATGGCTTGCAAAGCGCATCTCAGGGCATCGTCCACGTGATCGGACCGGAACTCGGCTTCACCCAGCCCGGCATGACCATCGTCTGCGGCGATTCGCACACCGCCACGCACGGCGCGTTCGGCGCGTTGGCGTTTGGCATCGGCACCAGCGAGGTGGAACACGTCCTCGCCACCCAATGCCTGCTGCAGCAACGCCCCAAGACCTGCGAAGTGCGCGTAACCGGCAAATTAGGCGCTTCCGTCACCGCCAAAGACGTGATCCTTGCCATCATCGCCCAATTGGGGGTGGGCGGCGGCACCGGTTACGTGCTGGAATACACCGGCGAAGCCATCCGCGCGTTGGATATGGAAGCGCGCATGACCCTGTGCAACATGTCCATCGAAGCCGGGGCGCGGGCGGGTCTGGTTGCGCCGGATGAGACCACCTTCGCCTACCTGCACGGTCGCCCGTTCGCCCCGCAAGGCGCAGATTGGGAGAAATCGGTTGCTGCCTGGCGCGAACTGCCCACCGACCCCGGCGCGCAATATGACCGCACCGTCATCCTGGATGGCAGCGCGTTAGAGCCGATGATTACCTACGGCACCACCCCCGGCATGGGCGGCAAAATCACCGCGCCTATCCCCGACCCGCGCAATCTGGCGGACGAAAATCAACGCGCCACGCTCGAAAAATCGCTGACCTATATGGGATTGCAAGCCGGTCAGGCGTTGATTGGGCAGAAGGTGCAGGTCGTCTTTATCGGCAGCTGCACCAACGGGCGGCTATCTGACCTGCGCGCCGCTGCACATCTGCTGCAAGGACATCAGGTTCACGCAGATACGCGTCTGGTGGTAGTGCCGGGCTCGCAAGCCGTCAAGCGCGCCGCCGAAGCCGAAGGGTTAGACCAGCTCTTCATCGCCGCTGGGGCAGAATGGCGCGAACCGGGCTGCTCGCTGTGCATTGCCATGAATGGCGATCAGCTTGCCGCCGGGGAATACGCCGTCAGCACCTCCAATCGCAACTTTGAGGGGCGGCAGGGCAAAGGCGGGCGCACCTTCCTCGCCAGTCCGCTGACCGCCGCCGCCTCTGCCATCGCCGGGGCAATCGCTGACCCCAGAAAGATGAAATAGGCTTTTTATGGACCCTCTTACCGCATTTTCCGCGCCGGCGATTGCCCTGCGCATTAACAATATTGACACCGACCAGATTATTCCGGCGCGCTTCCTGAAGGTGACGGATAAAGCCGGTCTGGGGCAGAATGCCTTTGCCGACTGGCGCAGTCTGCCGGACGGCTCTCCCAACCCGGATTTCATCCTCAACCGACCTGAGGCGCAGGGTGCGCAAATCCTGCTGGCAGGCGATAACTTCGGCTGCGGCTCTTCGCGCGAACATGCCCCCTGGGCGCTGCTCGGCGCAGGCATCCGCGCAGTGATTTCCACCTCATTTGCCGATATTTTCCGCAACAACGCCCTCAAAAATGGCTTGCTGCCCATCGCCGTCAGCCCAGAAACGCACGCCATGCTCTTTGACGTGCTTGCTGAGCTGCCCGCTGCCGCGTGGCAGGTGGATTTAGCCGCCGAGACCGTCACCCTGCCCACCGGCGATACGTTCTCTTTCCAAATTGACCCCTTCGCGCGCGTCTGCCTGCTGCAAGGCACGGATGAGCTGGGCTATCTGCTTTCCTTTAAAGATGCGATCGGTGCATACGAGGCGGCGCACGGATAGATGAATGGTATATCAAAGTTTTTAATGACAATTTATTTTTTGCTATGCAAAAAATAAATTGTCATTAAAAACTTTATAAAAGGATAAAAATAAGGATCAATGATTATGCGCAGTATACAAATCTACGATACCACCTTGCGCGATGGAACGCAGCGCAGTGACGTCTCGCTTTCCTGTGATGACAAGCTGCGCATCGCCCGCCGCCTGGACGACCTGGGCGTGGCGTTCATCGAGGGCGGCTGGCCCGGCTCTAACCCCAAGGACGCGGAATTTTTCCAGCGCGCCGCCGAAATCCCCTGGAAGCATGCCACCCTGGTGGCGTTTGGCTCCACTCGCCGCGCCGGAATCCTCCCCCAAGAGGACCCCAACCTGCTTGCCCTGCGGGATGCCCTCACCCCGGCGTGCGCCCTGGTTGGCAAAACCTGGACGCTGCACGTCACCGAAATTCTGCGCACCACCCTGGAAGAAAACCTGTGCATCATCGAAGACAGCGTTGCCTTTCTGGTGGCAGCCGGTCGCCGCGTGATCTATGACGCCGAACATTTCTTCGATGGCTACCGCGCGGACCCGGCGTATGCCATCGCCACCCTGCAGGCAGCCCAGCGCGGCGGCGCAGAAATCCTCGTCCTCTGTGAAACCAACGGCGGCGCGCTGCCCTGGCAAGTGACTGAAACCGTCACAGCCGTGCGCGCTGCCTTGGGTGCGGACGTGCCGCTCGGCATCCACGCCCATAATGACGGCGAATGCGGGGTCGCCAATTCGCTGGCAGCCGTCCTGGCAGGCGTCAGTCAGGTGCAAGGCACCATCAACGGCATGGGCGAACGCTGCGGCAACGCCAATTTATGCTCTATCGTGCCGGATTTAGAACTCAAATTAGGCTTCCAGGCATTGCCCGCAGGCGCGCTGACCCAACTCTATGACGTTTCGCACTTTGTGGCGGAAGTCGCCAACCTGACCCCTGATGAACACCTGCCGTATGTGGGTCAGGCGGCCTTTGCCCATAAAGGCGGCATTCACGTGGCAGCCATGCGCCGCAATCAGCAGTCCTATCAACACATTGACCCTACCCTGGTGGGCAATCAGATGCACGTCATCGTCTCGGAGCTTTCGGGGCGCGGGAATTTGCTGAGTAAAGCCGAGGAATACGGGCTTAACATCACCGATAACGACAGCGTGCCGCAGGTATTAAATGAAATCAAAGCCCTGGAAGCGCGCGGATTTTCCTTCGAGGCTGCCGAATCCTCGGTGCTGCTCATGCTCCGCCGCCAACAGCCCAATTACGAGCCGCCCTTCCGCCTGATTGACTTTTCGGTGATGGTCGAGCATCGCCAGGGGCGCGGCATCTTCGCCGAAGCCACCGTTAAGGTGCAAATTGGTGACACCGTCCTGCATACTGCCGCGGATGGCAACGGGCCTGTCGCCGCGCTGGATGAAGCTCTGCGGAAAGCGCTCATCACCCACTACCCCATCATCGCGGAATTTCACCTGGTGGATTATAAAGTGCGCATCCTGGAAGGCGCAGCCGCCACCTCCGCCGTCACGCGCGTATTGATTGACACCCGCTACCACACCCAACGCTGGTCAACGGTGGGCGCCAGTGCGAACATCATCGAAGCCTCGTGGCAGGCGTTGAAAGATTCGTTTGAATATGGGCTGACCAGTTTGAAATCTTGAGGATTGTTGCTGCTCGTCCATCTCCGTCCGTGTAGTGGCTTCCGGCAGGAAGCCTAACAATAATCAGGTAATTTCTGTTGTGCAGAGAGAATTCCTTAACAAACCGCAGGCTTCCTGCCGGAAGCCACTACACGGACGGGGTCACCCCCTGTGAATATAGGGTATGTCCGAACACCATACTTTTGTCAAAGAAGTATTTATCTTATCAGAGAGGGAACATCGAAACCATGCAAGCAAACATTGTCAACCTCCCGGGGGACGGGATTGGACCCGAAGTGGTCGCCCAGGCGGTGCGCGTGCTGAACGCCGTCACTGCCGGTCAACATACCCTTCATTACACCGAACACCTGATGGGCGGCTGCTCCATTGACCGCTTCGGCACGGCGCTGACGGATGCCACCCTGGCTGCCTGCAAAGCCGCGGATGCGGTGCTGCTGGGCGCAGTCGGCGGACCGAAATGGGATGACCCAACCGCCGCCGTCCGCCCCGAACAAGGGCTGCTGGCGTTGCGCAAGGGCATGGGCGTATTCGCCAACCTGCGCCCGGTGCGCGTTTACCCGGAACTCACCGGTGCATCCCCCCTCAAGCCGGAACGCCTGGCGGGGGTTGATTTGGTCTTCGTGCGCGAGTTGACCGGCGGCTTATATTTCGGTCAGCCCAAAGGACGCAGCCTGGTGAATGGCTGCCAACGCGCCGTAGATACCCTGGAATATTACGATTACGAGATTGAGCGCGTGGTAGACCTTTCCTTTCGATTGGCGGAGGGGCGGCGCAATCACCTGACCCTGGTGGATAAAGCCAACGTGCTGGAATCCTCGCGCCTGTGGCGGCAGATCACCGCGCAAGTTGCCGCCCGCTACCCCAACGTCACCTGGGACCTGCTCCTGGTGGATACCGCCGCCATGAAGCTCATCACCTCGCCCGCTCAATTTGACGTGATCGTCACCGAAAATATGTTTGGCGACATCCTCACCGATGAAGCCTCCGTGTTGGCGGGGTCTATGGGGATGCTGCCTTCTGCCTCGCTTGGCAGCAGTGGACCTGGGCTATACGAACCCATTCACGGCTCTGCGCCCGATATTGCCGGACGCGGCATCGCCAACCCGTTGGGGACGATCCTCAGCGCGGCAATGCTGCTGCGTCACTCGCTGGCGCTGTCCGCCGAAGCCGCAAAAATCGAAGCCGCAGTCGAATCCGCCATCCACGATGGCTGCCGTACCGTAGATTTGGGCGGCGCGCTCTCCTCCACTGCCATGACGGATGAGGTGATTAAGAGGTTGGAGTAAAAGATCACCCCAGACCCCATCCCCTAGCCCCTCCCCGCAAGCAGGGAGGGGAACAAGAAAGAAGCTCTTTCTTCCCCCTCCCCACGTGTGGGTGAGGGGGCCAGGCGAGCGATCTTCTCGCCGGGGCTGGGGTGATCTTTGCTCGCCAGGGATGGAGTTCTTAGGTCTGGGTCTTTCTTTCTTCCTTATCACAGGAGCATACAGCATGGGAACACAATCGCAATTTGTTTGGATGGATGGGAAATTGACTCCGTTTGAAAACGCCACCGTACCGTTCCTCAACCGCACGCGGCTGGCTGGACTGGGCATCTTTGAGGGCAGCCGATGAGCTTGCCGGTCGCCTTCCAGGGCGAGCCGGGCGCGTATTCAGAAGCCGCCGTGTTAGAAGCCTTTGGCGCGGATCAGACCACCCTGCCCTGCGAGAGTTTTGAGGGCGTATTTGCCGCCGTCAGCAATGGGCAGGCAGTCCGCGGCTTGATCCCCATTGAAAATTCAGTCGCAGGCTCTATTCATCACAATTACGACCTGCTGCTGCAAAATAACCTGTGGATCGTGGGCGAGCATTATTTGCGGGTGCGTCACTGCCTGATTGCCCAACCCGGCGTGCCAATGCGCGAGATTCAGACGGTCATCAGTCACCCGCAAGCCCTGGCGCAGTGTGATGGCTATTTACGCGCCCATGGACTGAAAGCGGAGATTTTTTACGACACGGCCGGGGCGGTGAAGCACCTCAGCCAACACCCCAACCGCTCAATGGCTGCCATCGCCTCCTCCCGCGCCGCCAGCGTCTACGCCATGAATATTTTGGCGGAGGGCATCGAGGACAACCCGGCGAACTTCACCCGCTTTCTGGCAATCGCCCTGCAACCCATGCCCCCCGGCGCGGACGCGAAAACCACGTTGGTCTTTAGCCTGAAAAACGAACCCGGGTCGCTGTTCAAAGCCCTCAGCGTCTTCGCCCTGCGCGATTTAGACCTGACCAAGATTGAATCACGCCCGCTGGTGGGGCAGCCCTGGGAATACCTGTTTTACGTAGATTTAGCCGCCTCGCGCGAAGAGGCATCCGTTCAACGCGCCCTGGCGCACCTGGAAGAATACGCTACCCAGCTGCGCCTGCTGGGGTCATATCCACGTTATCGTTAAGATGACCCCTCCTCTAACAAGGTAGGACATTCCCCCCAAAAATGCGGGGAAGGACGACTATCAGGAATTTGGGCAATGGTTATAATCATTATCAATCAAGGTTACATCGTAACCTGCGGCGGTAAGTGAGCCGCGAAGAACGGCATACCCCCTTCAGCCGGGACATCAGCCCAAATTAATTGTCGCGGCGCGCTGTGGTCATCTGAACCCGTTCACCTTTCAACCGGTCACGCCAGGGGGCAAATGTGACCGGTTGAATGCGTTAAAAGACCCAATTTCTCGCAATTTTCTCACCCAAATTTAATCTATTTATGGCAAAATGCAAGGGGAAGTGTTTCTCTTTTCAATTAAAAAAGAGTACAATAACCCCTAAGCGGGGAAAATGGAGCAACGGTTTTTGTTGAATTGCTCCCTGAGACAAATTACTTGGAGGACAACCAGATGGATATTGCAGGGCAACGTGCCATTAAAGGATTACATAGCGGCAAGCGCGCAGGCGCAAACCCACGCATTAAGTTTTTCATCGGCGGCTTGCTGATTATTGCTGCCATTGGCTACCTGATCTATTCTTCCTCTCAAAGCGCAGCCCAATACTTCCTCACCGTCAGCGAACTGAACGGGCGCGGGGCTGCCATTGTTGGGCAGGACGTGCGCATTTCTGGCGCGGTGGTCGGCTCGAGCATCCAATATGACGCGGATAAGCTGGAACTGCGCTTCACCGTGGCAGACATCCCCGGCGATAACAACGTCATCGAACAGCAGGGCGGACTTGCCAAAGTGCTGCATGTCGCCGTCACCAACCCCAAAGCCGAGCGGATGCAAATTCTTTATAAGGGCGTCAAGCCTGATTTGCTGCGTGACGAAGCCCAGGCAATTATGACCGGCAAACTCGGCGCGGATGGCGTGTTTGTGGCGAACGAACTGCTGCTTAAATGCCCCACCAAATATGAGAGTGCCGTTCCCAAGCAGGTGGAAAAATAATGGCAGCCCTCTTTGGTTATGGCGCGCTGATTCTCACCTTCTTGCTGGCGCTGTATGGCATCGGCGCGGCGATTTATGGCGCGCTGGGCAAAAAGCCCGCCTGGGTGGAATCGGCGCGGCTGGCGATGCTGCTCACCTTCCCCATGATCTCCGTAGTCGCCCTCACTCTCATCATTTTGCTGTTGACGGGGCATTACGAAGTGGCGTTCGTTTATAACGTCACCTCATCCGCCATGGAACCCTATTTGCGCGTCACCGCGCTGTGGGGCGGGCAGTCTGGTTCGCTGATCTTCTGGTCGTGGTTGATGTCTGCCTTTGCCAGCGCCGTCACCCTGCGTCAGTGGAAGCGTGACCGCGAATTTCTGCCCTGGGTGATTGTAATTGCCCTGGTGACGCTGGCGTTCTTCGTTGGACTGGCTGCCTTTGCCGAAAATCCCTTTGAACGCTTCTGGACGCTGCCCAACGGCAATCAGATTCAGGCAATGTTCCCGGCGGCAGGGGCAGTGTTGATTACTCCGGCGGACGGCAAGGGGCTGAACCCGCTCCTGCGCCACCCCGGCATGATTATCCACCCGCCCATGCTCTATTTGGGCTTCGTCTCCTTCGTCATCCCGTTTGCGTTTGCCTTCGCCGCCCTGGTCACCGGGCGCAGCGATGACCGCTGGATCCGCCTGACCCGCCGCTGGACGCTGATCGCCTGGCTGTTCCTGTCGTTGGGGCTGGTGCTGGGCGCGCGCTGGGCGTATGACGTCCTCGGTTGGGGCGGTTATTGGGGCTGGGACCCAGTCGAAATTGCCGCCTTCATGCCCTGGCTGACGGGGACTGCTTTCTTGCATTCCGTCATGATTCAAGAGAAAAAGGGCATGTTCAAACGCTGGAACATGATCTTGATTATCCTGACCTACTGTCTGGTGATCTTCGGCACGTTCCTGACGCGCTCCGGCGTGCTTTCTTCGGTACATGCCTTCGCCCAATCTTCCATTGGACCGCTCTTCTTTGGCTTTATTGGCATCACCTTTGTGGTCACGCTGGGGCTGCTGCTCTGGCGTTGGAACGACCTGGCATCCGAAGGGCAAATGAGTTCGCTGCTCTCGCGCGAATCGCTGTTTTTGGTCAACAATTTGCTGTTTATGGGCATTCTGGCGGTCTGCTTTTGGGGAGTGATCTTCCCGCTCGTCTCGGAATTATTCACCGGGCAAAAAGTGACGGTCGGGCCGCCCTTCTATAAGCGCGCGGTCGCTCCGCAATTTGCCGGGCTGCTGTTCCTGATGGGCATTGCGCCGCTTTCCGCCTGGGGACATTCCACCATCAAGACCCTTGGACGCGCCATCTGGAAGCCATTTATCGCCTCGCTGGTGGTGATGGCGGTGGTGCTTGCCAATGGCATCCGCGACTGGGCTGCCCTGCTGGCATTCTGGTTGGTAGCCTTAGTCACCTGCGTCACCCTGTATGATTACGGACGCTCGGTGTGGGCGCGGCACAAAGCCCGTGGTGAAAACCTGATTGTCGCCCTGTGGCGATTAATCGGGCGCAACCGGCGGCGCTATGGCGGCTACGTCATCCACCTGGGCGTGGTGCTGATGGCGCTCGGCGTGGTGGGCATTGAACTCTTCCAAACTACCACCCAAGGCACCATCAAACCCGGTCAATCCCTGACCATCAGCGGATATACCGTCACCTATCGTTCACTGGCGGAATTTGACGCCCCAGATGGGCGCAACGTTGCCCGTGCGGTGGTAGAGGTCAGCAAGGGCGGTCAATATTTGGGCGAGCTGCATCCCCGCCGTGACTTTTACTTCGATGCCCAGCAGCCCATGACCATCCCCGGCGTGCGCAGCACCATGGAAGATGATTTATACGTCCTCCTGGTGGATTGGCAGCCCATTTCTACGGATGGCGCAACCTTCAAGATTTATCATAACCCGCTGGTCAACTGGCTGTGGTTGGGCGCAATCATCTTTATTTTGGGGACGATGATCGCCTCCTGGCCCGATGCCGAGCGCGAACCTGCCGCCGTCACCGCCGCGCCAAAAAGCAATGTCGTGAAGGCGTAACTATTTTTTGTTGTTGATAAAAAGAGAGCAGAAGGTGAATTCACCTTCTGCTCTCTTTTTATCAACAACATTTGCTTACCCCATCAAACAGCTGACCTGCGCCGCCACCTGCCGCAGCGGGTCCACCGTGTGATAGGTGCGGCTGAGGACGATTGCCCCTTCCATGGCGGCAAGCAGCAGCCCCGCCACCCGCATCGCATCCGCAGCGGATCGTCCTTCTGCTTCGAGTTTTTCGGCAAAAGCCGCCTGCATCATAACGTAGGCTTCACGGCAGGCAAGGTTGATCCGCTCGCTGGTAGTGGCAGTCTCGGACGAAACAATCGTCAGCGGTCCCCCCGCGCGGAAGCCCGAAACCTCTACATGATACGCCACCTGCTCGATAAAGCTCCGCAGCGCACTTCGCGCCTCGCCGCCTTCCGCCAGGTGCGTGCGGATATTCTCCGCCATCTGCTGCCCGGCAAAGCGCATTGCCTCGGCAACAATTTCCTCTTTGCCGCCCGGAAAATAATAATAAATCGAGCCTTTGGGCGCGCCGCTGGTCTGCACAATTTCGCTTAAGCCTGTGCCGTGATAGCCTTGATTCTCTAACAAGGTGCAGGTGGCTTGCAAAATTTGCTCGCGGGCGGATGCAGAGGCGGTGGTCATGCGCGTTTCAGGTCAATCTTCACAAACGTCACGCCCTGCGCGTTCATTTTTTGCGCCACCTGCGCGGCAGACATGCCCTTGGCGTTGTCTAACCACATATCCATGCGGCGCGAACGCTTTTCACCGTTGGCAGCCATCAGGTCAATGGTCATTTTCTTGACAGACGTAGCATCCTGCGCCACGCGAGCCGTCCCTGCGATGTCTTTGCCCTCCACCCGCACGGTAACAGGCGCGCCGCCGATGAAGTTCTTCCACCAGGGGCTGTGGGTAAATACCAGCAGGGTATTGCCCTGACGGACATATCCCACCGGCGTAGAATACGACTTGCCGCTCTTTTTGCCGGTAAACGTGAGGATCATCAGCTGCTTGCTCATGCTCTTATGCAAGGGCGAGCGCAGCATCAGTTTCATCAGCGGATTGACGATGGCGTACATAAAGCGCGGCAGGGGCGGCTTAGGCGGCTTGCCGGCGGCTGGGGTAGATGGGGTGGTTTGGCTCATAAAGTATTTCCTTTCACCTTTGATTATAAAGACCGGTCTACATATTGTCAAGCTTTTTTTTCTGATATAATCCCCCTCACCCTTTCACGCCCTGGAGTCTCCGCGCCGATGCAAAAACACCCCTTTTTCCCCCTCTGGTTTCACACGGATGCCGAACTTGCTGATTTTCTGCCTGCGCCGCTTGCCGAGCGGGTGACGATCCATGAATGGCCGCTTTCCTGCGTGCAGCGCCTGACCTTAACAGACGGCACACGCCTGATCTACAAATCCCAAATCATCGAGGGCGTGGAACGCGCCTTTTACGCCGCGGCACGCTCCCCCCTCTTGCCTACGTGCCGCTCGCTGGGTCATTTCGGCGGCTGTGACCTGCTGCTGATGGAATATATTGACGCGCCGCGCCTGGATAGCCTGGGGTTAGCCGAAGCGGAAGCCGTCCACACCGGGCGCGCCCTGGTGGAACTCGTCCGCCAAATCCCAGGAGGGGGCGAACCGCCCGCGCTCTACGCCAGCCTGGGGTCGCCCGAAGAATGGCAAACCTTCGCTGACCTCACCCTTGCGCGCCTTTCAGACCTGATTCACGCCGGTCGCGCCACCCTCACCACCGATCAAACGGTAGCGCAGCTCTCCCAATGGGCAAATAGCCGCGCGGTACAGGCATTATTCCGCCCGCCCGCTGTCTTTTCACATGCCGATCTTTCGGGCGAGAATGCGTTTGTCAGCGCGGATGGCTATAAAATCATTGATTGGCAGTTTCCGCGCCGCCTGCCCGCCGAATTTGACCTGGCGTGCCTGCTGGGTTTCTTAGGCTTTGACCCGTACCGTCACGTGAGCGCCGCCGCTGCCGATTTGGTCTGGTTTGTGCGCATTGCCTGGTACGTGGAAGGCAAGCGCCGCCTCTTCCCCGAAGGCAATGCCTATGATCGCCTGGTGGCAGATTTAGCCGTGAAGATTCTCAATCGCTAACGCGCGGTCAATCATCGCCTGCCCGCTTTCCTCTTCCGCCCCGCCCGGGAACGCCAGATGCAGCAAAAATTCAACATTCCCTTTGGGACCCTTCAGCGAGGAGCGCACCAATCCCCGGATGGCGTAATTTTGGCTATGCGCAAAGGATAGCACGTCCTCCAGCACCTGACGATGCACCGCCGGGTCCTGAATCACCCCCTCGCCGCGGCTAACCTCCCCGCGTGAGGCTTCAAACTGCGGCTTAATCAGCGCAACCACTTCCCCCCCTGAGGGATTACCGCCCAGCGGATCGTCCCCCACGCGGTCGCCCTCCGCCGCAAACCAGCCCCGAATCACCGGCAGCAGCACCCGCAGCGAAATAAACGAAGCGTCAACCGTCACCAGGCGCACCGGCTCGGGCAGTTGACTCACATGGCGGGCGTTGGTGCGCTCCATCATCACCACCCGCGCATCCTGACGCAGCTTCCAATGCAAAATTCCATAGCCCACGTCAATGGCGTACACTTTGCCCGCGCCGTGCTGCAGCAGGCAATCGGTGAAGCCGCCGGTGGATGACCCCACGTCCGCGCAGACCCGCCCGCCCAACGTCCCCAAGCCAAACGCCAACAGCGCAGGCTCCAGCTTCTCGCCGCCGCGCGAAACAAAGCGCAGCCCCTGCTCCAGCGTCACCGCCGCGTCCGCCGCCACGCGCTGCCCCGGCGACCAGACCATTTGCCCGTTCACCTGCACCTGCCCCGCCATGATCCACTTTTGCGCGTCCGCCAGGCTTTCCGCCAGGTCACGTTCTATCAGCAATGCGTCTAATCGAATCTTTTGCATAGACGTTCATTTTAACGCCAAATGCTCCATGAATCAAAAAGGGTTTTGGGTGGGACTGAACGCATACGGCGCATCCAATCCCATCCAAAACCCTCTGTTCTGCAAAGAACCGCCGAATTACTGCTCTACAGTGTAATTAATCGTCCCCAGCGGTTTGCCATCGGTTAAAATATCAATCTTATACGTTCCTACCGGAAAATCCTGATCCATTTTTAGGGTGGAGGTGAGTTTATTCCCAATCACAACGGTAACATCCGCCTCAGTGATTTTAACATCCTTGCCAGCGGTGGTATCTACGGCGGTATAAACCCATTTTACTGCCGTGCCGGGTTTCAAAAACCCACTCAGAGAAACATCAAAATATTGCACGTGCTGGCTGGCTTTAAAGCTCTTCACTTCATCCCCGGCTGCCCCGCTGCCATTATCCTGAAGCAATTTATACGAATCAATCTTAACTGCGCCATCCGAGCTGGCAGGTGCCGCGCCGGATGAAGTATCTTGAGTTGCCTGACTGGGCGTTGCGCTGCACGCCCCTGCGACCGCCATGAATACCGAGACGATCACCAACAATGAGAGAAAACGGATTGCTCTTTTCAAGGTAGAACTCCTAATCTGATAATAAGGGTCAATAAAATATTTTATCATCATATCATGGTCAAAGGTATCCAGAAATAAGGGGATTGACGGGTGATTTGCAAAATCATCATTTGCACCGTTCCCTTAAATCAACATCGGAGAGCGCGCTCTCCGATGTAACGATCTCAATCAATAACCTGCCTGCTTACATCTTTGCGGCAGTGATGTTCACCACCCAGTTGACGCCGAATTGATCTGTGACCATGCCAAACGTATCCCCCCAAGGGGATTTTTCCAGGGGCATCGTCACCGTTCCGCCCACGGCAAGCTTCTTAAAGTAGCCGGATAATTCCGCCTCGTTGTCGCCGCTGAGGGACAGGCTAAAATTCGTGCCAGGGTGATATTCCATTCCGGCGGGCGTATCCGCAGCCATAAACGCGATGCCGTTTTCGGCTTCCAGGTAGGCGTGCATGATTTTATCGCCCTCCACGCCGGTCAGGGACGGGTTATAGTCCTTGAAGGGGCTTAAATCCAGCTTGCCGCCAAAGACGGTCTGGTAAAAGGTCATCGCCTGACGGGCATTATCCCGAAAAGAAAGATACGAGTGCAGTTTGCTTGACATGTTTCCTCCGATTTGAGTCGTTGCATATCGAACTATAATTCTATTATATATCCAATTCATACAGATTGCAACCATCAAAACGGGTGATTTCATGGCGATTCAAAGGGAGGATTGAATGCGCTTTGCCATTCAATCCTCCCAAACTGCTTATTTCGATACGCTCATCTTCAGCGGCTTGCCGTCCGCGTCCATGGTGACGTGCAAATAGTGGCGATGGAGTGATTTGGCTACGCGCACCTGCTTGCTGACCGTCACCACCAGGGTATCCCCCGGAATGCCCTTGCTCATGGCGACACTGCCACCGGCGATACTGCCGCCCGCCGCGCTGCCTTGCGCCGCGCTTTGCACCGCCAAATGCACATCATAATTCTTGCCCGCCCCCGGCAGATATTCCGCCGCCAGGCTTTTGGCGCGCGCAATCGCTTCGCTGAAGCCCGGGTTGCTGGTGGTGGGTGAAAGCGGCACTGCCCGTTGGTTGACCACCTTCACCATCAGGTGATCCTTCAACCGGCGCGTGCTTTTGCTGCGCGCCCGCAGCCCATCATACACCACCAGCGGATCGCCCAACAGGATGAACGAAATCAGCGTCTTCTGATCCTGCGGATCCAGGCAGCCCTGACGGCGTTCCATTTCACGCGCCAGCTCTACCCGCGCCTGAAACAGCGCATCCCCCGCCGGATTGCCCGCCTTCAAATATCGCCAAAACAGGCTGCCCAGCAAATCCGCCGAGATCAACGGGGTGGTCACGAACCCATACGAGATGCAGGTGGAGGCTACCACCGCCTGCGTGCCGATCCCCAGGAACTTTAACGCTACCTGATCGTTTTCGCACCGGTCGGTGATGAGCGCGCCGTAGCAGGCTTCGCTGTAGACCACGCGCGGGGCTTTGCCGTTGCGCTGCAAATCCGAGGGGCGCAGGGCAATCGGGTAATCCGGTCCCTCCTCCTGCTCGGCGGGGTCGCGCTGACCGTACCAATAAGGGGTATCTTCTGTACCATGCAAGTTGTAATAGCCCAGGCTCGCGCCCGTCACCCAGTTAGGGTCAATGCTTTCTACGCTCTGCGGCGGCGATGCCAAAATGGTATGCGGCGCGCCAATGCTGCGATACACCGCCATCGAAGCCCGCTGCCAGACCGCCGCCGTATACCCCAGGCTGTGACGCGCGCGCGCCTGCCGCCAATCGCTCCAGGTCGTCAAAATCCGCTGCATCCAATGCGAGCGCACCTTCTCTTTTGCCAGCATCGCGGCGTGATAGCGATTCATGCGGCGCAGCTGCTCCAGCAAGAAGCCCGCGTCCGGTCCCGGCTCGCCCGGCATCCGCCCAACGGGCCATTCGGGGACAAAGTAATTCGAATCCAGCGTGGCATAAGGGCTATCCGAAGGCACATCATGATCGCCGTCATCGGCGGGGTTGGGCAGGCGATGAAATGGCACAATCCGATCCCCGCCCACAATCAGCAGGCAGCCAATCCGCTCACCGCGTTTGGCAAGCGCGCGATCCAAATCCCGCAGGGCAAGTTTGAGCTTCCACGGGTCAGAAGGGTCGGCGGTATCCATGCCAAACTTATCCGCGCAGCACGGATCATCCGGGTAAAACAGAAGGGTATGCCAACCCGTGCGCTGAGAAACCGTCTCGGACAGGCGTTTGAGTTCCTGATCCACAAAATGGGCGGTCTGCGCGCCATATTCGCCAATCAAGCCACTGCGCGAGGAAAAAATCACATAAACAGGGTAGCGTCCATCCTCGCCAGAAAGGTCAGGGCGGCGCAGCTGCTTGGCAAGCCGATCAAATTCCTCTTCCACGGTGCGGACTGCCTTGCGCGAATCCGTTTCCGGCTTGGATTTCGCGACCGTTTCAGGCTGCGCGGACGCTGTATCCGCAGGTGTGGCGGACGCAGGGGGAACGGGCGTTGCCGGCATTGGCGCGGATGGGGTCGTCACCACGGACGCAGCCGGCTGCGTAATCGGCTGGGCATCGCGCGGCGCGACCACAATCGGCATGCCGCCGCTATCCAACTGATTCCAGCCCAGGCGCGTGGCGGCGCTAATCGGGATAGAATGTTCAAACGAGATGACCATTTCCTCGGGCCACATAGCACGGTAGGGGTGATTTTCGCCCCAGATGCGCTCTGTCACCTGCCCGGCGCAATCTTCCGCCGCCGACTGATACATCAAGCGCACCCCGTCCTGCTCGTTGCCCATCCCCAACTGCGCCGCCGCCAAAATCAGGTTAATGGCAACGCAATCGGGCCAGCGGCTGCGATACAACTGCGCCAACTGCGCCACCACCCCCGCCTGCTGAACCGCCTGCGACCAGAGCAGATGCAAGGTCGCCGCCAAGGTGGATTCAGGGGCTTTGCGCAGCATCAGCGGGATCAGCCGCCCGGCTTCGTTCCACTGATGCGCGGTGATCGCCTGACAGACCACTCGCATTGGCTCACCCCAGGGCAGCAGCGCGTCCTTGTCCACCGCTCCGCCCAGCGCGAAATAATGGGTCAGCGCGTTGGCATAGCGCGCCTGATCCTTGGCGTGGTACAAGTCCGCCAACAGCGGATATACCAGGCGATACTGCGGGTCTTTGCGCGCAATTTGCTCTAAAGACTGGATGCACTGGGTGGGATGACCCTCCGAGAGCAAGGCGCGCGTCTGCAAAAAGCGGATTTCCAGGTCGCCGGGGTACGCCGCCAGCCACGACATCGCCGCCTGATAGGCAAAGCGAAATTCGCCGCCCTCGATCGCGCCATTTAACATCAATACCATCGTTTTGCGGTCAATGGTTCTCACACGGTTCATTTTCATCATGGACGAGTTCCCTCCGGTTATGGAAACGGCTAAATTGTTCTTAATTGCTCGTACAGCCCCACCCTGGCGAGAAGATCTTCTCGCCAGGGTAACTTTTAGTTATGCACCAGCTTCAAGGTCATCACCGCCACCAGCTGACGGCGCAAGGTGGTATTGTTGGGGTCAAGCTCTGCCGCGCGGCGCAGCATGGTTTCGGCGGCGGCGTAATCCTTCATATCCCGCAGCAGCAAGCCGCATTGAGAATACGCGCGGTGATCCTGCGGGGCGATGCGGGTTGCCTGACGGTAGGTTTGCACCGCCAAGCCCGTCTCGCGCCGCTCCACATACACTTCGCCTAGCTCCAAATACGCCTCCAACTGCTCCCCATTCATGCGGATCGCGCCCACCAGCAAATTCACTGCCTGATCCAGCTGCCCGGCTTTGTGCTGCCAGACCCCCAGCTGATAGGTCAGCTCGGGTTGCAGCGGATTCAGCTCTAAGGACTGGAAGGCGCAGGCTTGCGCGGCAGTCATGCGGTTATTTTGGGCGTAAAGATTCGCCAGGCAGGTCAGCAGGGCAGGTTCATCCGGGTGATCTTCCGCCAAGGCTTCCAGCACAGGCAGGGCAACCCCCGCGCCTTGCAAGTGCAGCAGCAACTGGGCATGTTCAAACGCTACTCCAAAGGTACTCCGCGCCGCTGAGGATAACCCTTCCAGGGTTTGCAGGGCTTCGTCATAACGTTCGCACTGCGCCAACGCGCGGCTAAGGAACAGAACTGCGCTCTCGTTTTCTGGCTGACGCTGCACCGCTTTGCGCGCGCACTCCACCGCGCCATCCATCTGCTGCAAACCGGCGGAAATCTCGGCTGCCAGCAAATAGCCTTGCGCCGAAGTCTCATCCCATTTGGCAGCCTGCCGGGCGGCTTCTAAGGCGCGCTCATCATTGCCGGATTGGCGATACGCCCCCGCCAGGGCAATCCACACCCGCGCATCTTGGGCATGCAGGCGCGAGGCGGCTTCCAAAACTTCCACGGCGCGCGGCAGTTGATCGCTGCGCAGGGCAGCCTCCGCCAACGTCAGGGCATATTCCACTCGCTCCGGCTCTAACGCCAACGCCTGCTCGCGGTGAACCATGCCTGAAAGAGGATCGTGCAATAAGAATGCCAACTCCGCCGCCGAGGCATGCCAGACGGGTTCATCGGGCCACCAGCGCAGCGCGTTTTCATAGGCAGCCAACGCGCCCGGCAAATCACCGGCAAGGGACGCTGCTTTGCCCAGCAGGGCGTGATAAATGGGCTGGTGATCCTGTTCGGCTGCCAGGGATTGCGCCATTTCCAGCGCGTCCTGGGTCTTTTTCTCTTCAATCAGGCTGAGGGCAACCTGTACGCGCACCGCTGCGCAGGTCAGGAAGGCTTGCGCCGACTGAGTTGCCCCGCCCGCCCGTCCTACCTGACGCAGCAGGCTGACCAGGGCGGCAATATCCTGCGGATTTGCCGGCAGCGCCAACAATCCACGCGCCGCCGCCAGGGTCGGATGGAACGCAGCCATCCCACGCGCCCACCAACGCCGTATTTCTCCGTCCGCCGTCTCTGCCGAGCAATTCGCCAGCCGGAAGACTTCTTTCATGGTCTGTTCAAACGCCAGCCGCGCGGATTCTTCACGCGCCGCCCCGCCCGGCAGGTGACTTTCGCAGCCGAGTGCAGCCGCCAGCGCGGATTGCTCGGCACAAGTCACCCACACGCGCCCCACCAGCAATGCCGCGCGGATTTCGCCCGGATGCTGCGCGGCATATTGACCCGCCAGTTTGCGCGCCGCCGTCCATTGCCCCGCCTCTAACGCCGCTTCCGCCATCCACACGCCGGGTTGCCCAGCGGCATGGGTCTGCTGCCAGATTTGCAGCGCGCGCCTAAAGGTTTCAGCCGCCGCCAACGTTTCGGCCTGACGGGATAAGCAGCGCGCCTGAATTGCCAGCAAGCGCGGCTCTTCCGCAGCCACCTCCAAGCCCTCTTGCAGCAGCGGTTCGACTGCATCCGGGCAGATGGCGGTATCTGATTCGCCTGCCAGGGCAATTTCAGCCCGCAGAGCGATAAATTCCATCTGATGCAGGGCAGGACATTCCGCCAAGCTCATCATTTGCGCGGCGCGGATGGGTTGCAGCAGCCCCAACGCCAGCCCGGCGGCGCGGTAACGCAGCTCCGGCTGATCCGGCTGCAATTCCACCGCCTTTTCAGCGTGCAGCAACGCGCTAGCCGCCTGACCCGTCTCCGCCAGCCATTCCGCCATGCTGGCGTGAATGTGCGCCAACACGGTGACGCCTGTCAGGGGTGCGCCTGTCCGTTCTGCTGATTTCTCATCACGATGTAGCGCGTCCGTGCGAGCCGCGTCAGCGCGGGCGTTCTGCGCGCTGCACTCGGCTTCCGCCAGGCGCAAAGCGCGCTCAAAAGCCGCCTGCGCCGGGGTATTTTGCCCCACCGCCGCCAGCAAATGCGCCTGAGCTTCCGTCAGACGAGCCACTTCCAGGCGCGGCATGGGTTGCGCGTCTTCCAAAATGCGCTGGACGGTCTGCAGCGCCGCTTCCGAGCTGCCCAACTGCTCTTGCAGGGCGCACGTCTCTAACGCCAGGTCGGCGGAAGGGCGCGCGCACAGCGGCAAGGCAGATTCCAGGCAATGCAGGGCGGCAGCCGGTTCATGCAGGCGCAGATAAAGATGCGCCGCGCGTTGCCAATCCGCCGCATTGGCGCAATGCTCACTTAATAATTTGAGGTTCGCCAACGCGCCCACCGTGTTGCCGTTTTCCACCTGCCACTCCGCCAGCTGCACGCGCAGATCCGAGCGGTTGGGGTCAAAGCGCAGTGCGCCTTCCAGAGTGCGCAGGGCTTCCATCCGCTCGCCCAGGGAATAGGCGAATCCGGCGTACCACGCCATGGCTTCCGGCTCTTGCCCCGCCAAACTGAGCACATGCCGTCCGGCAGCCAAGCCCTCGGGCAGCAATCCCGCCCGCGCGCACATTTCCGCCAGGGCTTGATGCACCAGCAAATGCGCCGGACGCGCCTGAGCCGCTTCGCGCAGCAGGCTGACCGCCATCTCCACCTTGCCCAATGCGCCCGCCGCCCGCGCCATCTGCCACTGCACTCGCCAGAGCATATCACTGTGGATCACGGCAGGCAGGGTCGCCAGGGATTGCAGCGCCGCTAAGGCAGCCACCGTGTGACCCTGTTCCAGGTCGGCTTGCGCCAACAGCAGCCGGGCTTCCGCTTGATCGGGATCACGCCGGAGCAGTTCTTTCAGGGTGCGTTCAGCGCGCGGATAGCGCACTTCTGCCGCCATCTGAGATTGCACGGCGCGGCGGAAGGCAGGCAAATCGCCCAACAGCAGGCGCGCATACAGCAGCAGCCCGTCCAGGCATAAGGGCGCAGTCGGCGTTCCCGCTGCGTTCACCCCTGCCATCACTCGCTGCGCTGCGTCCAGACTCTCGATCATGGTCGCCAAATCCTGCATATCCTGAGCCGCCAGAGCGGCTTCATACGCCACCTCGGCGCGCTGATCCCACACGGCGCGGGTGGTCTGCAAAATGCGCTGGGCTTCTTCCGTCTGACCCGAGAGCCGCAAGCAGCGACCCAGCAGGTAAGCCGCCTGAATAGCCACAGGCGAGGACTTCGCCGCGCGCTGCACCGCACGCTGCAAAGCAGGCAACGCCTCTTCCAGAATGCCCTGTTCGGCGCAGCGTTCGCCCAACGCCAGCAGCACGTCCGCCGCGTCCTCCTGCGTCTCATCCATCGCCGCCGCCGCCGAACGGAGCGTCTCGAGGGCGCGTTCTGGTTCGCCGCGCTGCTCCTGCAAGTCTGCCAAAGTGCGCCAGAGGACGGGCTGCTCGGGCAATTGAGTCACTGCCAACGAGAGATAGCCAAAGGCGCGTTCTTTTTCGCCCAAGGCTGCCAACGCTCGTCCGGCAATCGCCGCCGCCGCGCCATCATTCGCATCCGCTGCCAGGATTGCCTCTGCCAAATCGGCTGCCTCGGCTGCACGGTTGCTATAGAATGCGCAGCTCGCCAGGGATAGGCGATCCGCCTGGCGATCCGCCGAGTTAACCTCTGCATTTTCAACCACCAGGCGGTGAAATTCACCATAGGCAAGCTGCCATTGCTGTTGACGCATCCACAACCTGCCCAACGCTCTGCGCCAGACAGGGTTGGCAGGCTGAAGCAAGACGGCTGCCTGAGCGTAAGAGGCGGCTTCTTCATGATTATTCTTCTCTGCTGAATCGCTGTTTTCGCACAACTGCCGCGCCGCATCCAACAACGCCAGGTCGGTCGGGCGGGTGCGGATCAGCTCACGCGCCAAGGTCAGGGCTTCGGTGGGCAATTCCAGGCGGACGAGGGCATCCAGTGCATCCACCGGCTGCCAAGCGTAGACGTAATCACTCCAGAATGCCAATCCCAGGCTCTGACTGCGCTCTATCAGCAATTTCACCCCCTGCGAGGCAAATTCACGCGCCAACACCCAATCCGATTCGCCTAACTGGGCAGCGCGGACGATTTGCAGGAGGGCATCCGTGCCTTCCGCGTCCACTTGCGTCACGCGCTGTAACATTTGCTGCGCGTTTTGCTCATTATTCTGTATGGAAGGCAGCAGCAGCGCGCCCAGCTCTTCGGGGAACTTACCCGCCGCCGCGCCAATTGCCTGCCAACGCAGGGTTTCCTCGCCCGCCGCCATGCACAAATCGCCCTGGCAGACGTTCAATTCCTGCACGTACATGCCCGCCATGCACTGACGCAGGCTCTCTTCGGCGGAATAAAAGCAGCCCATCGCCTGACTGAGGTTGCCCGCCACCTGATACAGCGTCCCCAGCCCATGCAGCAGGAACGCGCGCGAAACCATCGCCGCCCAATCGGGGTGGGTCAGGCTGGTTTGGGCGCGCAAGGATCCCAAAGCGGGGTGATCTTGCAGCAATTTCGCGGCAACCTCGCCCGCCACAGCGTCTAAGCCATGCAGGCACAGACTGCGCAGCGCGGCGCATTGAATATCCAAGGGTTGCTTGGTCAGCAGGCGCACGAACAGCTCAGATTGCTCGTCCGGGTGGGCGGGTTGGCAGAGCGCGGCGTGCATCATCCACTCCATCGAATGTTTGCCCAGCGAGCGGGGCAGCAGGGCGCGCAGCAAATCCTCCGCATCCGGCACCAGGGCGGTCAGGCACGCCAGGGCGGTCGCCCAACCTGCGTGCAGATTGCCATTGGGGGCGGTGCGCTGCTGAATTTCCGCTGCCACGCCAGACCATGCGCCGGATTTTGCCCGCCGCTCGCGCAGCGCGAATGCCAGCAGCGCCGCCTCCGCCAAGGTGGTGGGACCTGCCGCCAGCGAAGCGTGAATGCCCAAATACGCCTGCTGAGCGCGTTCTGCCCAAGGTGATTCGAGCGCAGTCAATGGGGCAGCCCGCCAATCCGCCGCGTCCGTGCTGATCCCCAGGCTGCGCAACGCCAGCTCGCCGGGGTCGCCCGTCAACAGCTGCCCCGTCCCCTCTGGCTGATCCATCGCCGCCCACAGCAAAGCATCCGTGCGCAACCCGGCAAATACCCGCGCCGCGCCCTGTTCCCCCATCCGTTCCGCCAACCCTTGCAGCATCCGCTCCGCCATACCGTCCTCCGCCCCTTTTGCATTTCAAGAATAATCTTTACCGCTCAGACACCCCACCCTGGCGAGAAGATCACTCGCCTGTCCCTCCCCGCAAGCAGGGAGGGCGGAAGAAAAGAGACCTCTTCTTGTTCTCTATTCTTGTCCCCCCTCCCTGCTTGCGGGGAGGGACAGGCGAGCGTTCTTCTCGCCAGGGTGGGGTGCTTCTTCCTTACACCACCTGCCGAACTAAGAAAAACGACACCAACAGCATGATGGAGCCAAACGCCATCAAGAAGATGCCAATGCCGGCGTTGGTGCGCACCAGCTGATTGAGCGCGTCAATCAAGCCCTTGGCGTTGCCCACCAAGCCTGCCACCTCATCGGCGATGCCCTTTTGCGCCAGGGTGGCGGTCTGGTTTGCCAGCTCATCCACTGCATGATGCGTGCCTTGTTTGATCAATAAAAACAGCCCGGCGATAATGGCAATCACCCCAAACAGCCCCAACGCCAACGTCACCAACAGCATTACGTCTCTCGGATTCAACGCGATCATAAAAAAACCCTCCTGGCAGTTCGTGAAATTCACGGAATTTGCTCAGGAGGGTTAATGCAAGAAACGTGCCAAGGGAAATATTAATATCCGATTATTTTTGGCTTACCAAAAATAATCGGATTTATCTCATCCGTTCCCCACCATCTCTGGCGATAAATCGGGCAGGTCTATTGTTTCGCCATCGCAAAACAGCATGGCGCGTTCGATGGCATTCGACAATTCGCGGATGTTGCCGGGCCAGCGGTATGCGCACAGCGCCTGCATCGCCCGGTCGGTGACGCCCGTCACGCTTGCGCCCATGTTGCGGTTAAATTGGCGCACGTAAAAGCCCACCAGGTCTGGAATATCCTCGCGCCGCTCGCGCAGGGGCAGGGTATGCAGGTCAACCACCTTCAGGCGATAATACAAATCCTCGCGGAATTGCCCTTCGCGGATCATGGTGGGCAGGTCGCGGTTCGATGCGGCGACCACCTGCACGTCCACCTTCACCAGCTTTTCGCCCCCCACGCGGCGGAAGGCGCGTTCGCCCAGGGCGCGCAGCAGCTTTGCCTGCATATCCAGCGACATGGAGGAGATTTCATCCAGAAACAAAATGCCGCCATCAGCAAGCTCCATCAAACCGCGCTTGAGCTTATCCGCGCCGGTAAACGCCCCCGCCTCATAGCCAAACAGCTCCGATTCAATCAAATCGCCCTGGATCGCGCCGCAGTTAATGGCAATCATGGGTTTGTCGGCGCGTTTGCCAGAGGTGTGGATAAAATTTGCCATCACCTCTTTGCCGGTGCCGGTTTCGCCCGTAATCAGCACCGAAACGCCCACCTCCGCCGCTTTTTGGGCATAACTGAGCTGGGTGAGCTGTGCCTGACTCTTGCCCATCACAAAATTAACGGCTTTCTTGCGCGTCTCGTGAATGTGCATCAACTCGCGGCGCATCGCCACCAGCTCGCACGCCCGCGCCAGCGATTTTTCAAGCGCGGCAAAGTCAATCTTCTTGGTAAAAAAATCGTGCGCCCCGTTGCGCATCGCATCTACTGCCATATCAATATCGCCATACGCCGTCATAATAATCACCGGCGGGGACTGCGGCTGCGCGGTGATTTCCTGCAGCAAGTCCGGTCCGTAGCCATCCGGCAGGCGCACATCCAACAGGACAATATCGCCATTGCCCTTGCGCAGTGATTCGCGCGCCTCCGCCAGGGTTGCTGCGCCATACGTTTCATATCCACGCGCCTTCAGAAAAATTTGCGCATTTACCCTAAAATTTTCTTCATCGTCCACAATTAAAATAGAATAACTCATGCCTGTCCTTCCATTTCGTCACTCACCGCGGGCAGCTGCACCAAAAAGATTGTACCGCCGGGGAACGATTCTACCTTAATACTCCCTTTGTGCGCGGTGACAATCCGCTGCGAGATCGCCAGCCCCAGCCCCGTTCCCTGCGTCTTGGAGGTCACAAATGGCACAAACATGCGCTCGCGGATTTCGGGCAAAATGCCGGGACCGTTGTCGCTGAAGGTCATTTGCACCTGACGATGCCCAAACGAGGTCTGCGGGGAAAGCCGCACCACCAACATCCCATCGGTTTGCGCGCTCATCGCCTCCACCGCGTTGCTAATCAGGTTGGTGAAGACCTGCTCCAGGGCGCGCGGCTCGCCCAGGATACGCGGCAGGGCGGGGTCAATTAACAATTGTGATTTGATCCCCGCTTTCACCATGCGCGGATGCCAGCGATCCAGCAGCCGCGTCACCAGCAGCCCCAGGTCTACCTCTTTAAATTTATAATCCGTCTGACGCGAAAAATTCAGCACCGAGCGCATCAGGTGTTCCAGCCGGTCGCAGTCCTGCAGCATACGGGTGATTGTTTCCTGATTAGCATCCTCCGGCAGCAAACTGACCTGCATCACCTGTAACCCGCTGGAGAGGTTATTGATGGGGTTAATCACATCATGCGCAAATACGGCGGACATTTCGCCCAGCAGGGCGCGCTGTTCCAACTGCTGGGTGCGCTGCAAGCTCTCTTCATTTTCGCTCACGTCATTGATAAAAATGGTATACGCCAGGATGCGCCCCTCGCCCTCCACCGGCAGCACCTGAATCTGCGCCGGAAAGACCTCTCCCTCGCGGCGGATGAGCTTGACAACTTCGCCCATGTTAAAGGTAGGCGTGCCTTCACGCGCCGCCGCCAACGCCACCCCCAGCTTATCCGTGCCGATGAGGATACTTTCGATGGATTTCCCCTGCACTTCGCCTTCGGAATAGCCCAGCATCCACTCCGCGCTGGAATTCATGCTGCGGATGGTCTGATCCGCGGCGAGCAGCAAAACGCCCTCGTTTGCGCTCATCACCGTCTGCTGCCAGATGGCGAGTTCCTCTTCCAAGGTTGCCGCCAACGCTTGCCCCTCGCGCTGACTATGCAAAATGCGCACCAACAGAGACAGGCGTTCCACCAGCGCGTCCAACAGGATGTCCACCCCCTCTACCATGCTGTGCCGGCACGCCACCACCAGCAGGCGCGCCTGCGAAAAATTCCCCTGGGCAGCATTGCCTGGGGCAACACGGGTCTGCACAAATGGATGAATGAGCAGACTTTCCACGCCGTTGACCCGCGCAGCGCGGTGCATCCCGGTGGGCATCCGCATTCCAGAGCGCCACATAGAAGACTGCGAAAGATGCATCCCATCTACCAGACTCAGGCGTTCGGGCAGCAAATCCGTCTGCCCGCAGCCGATCATCCTGCGCATCCCTTCGGATTCCCCAGTCACTTGCCTGTGCCACTGATACAGCGCCACCGTATCCGCCTGAAACGTGTCCTGAATGTCTTTCAGACCGCGCTGTAAGAGATCCTCTTCGCCTTCCAACGTCTCGGTTAATAATTTCCCCAGCAGACTCAGTCCCCACACCGCGCGCTGGGTTTGCTCCAACCGCAGCTGAAGCAGATCCTCCTGGCTGCGGCAGACGAACATGCCCAGGGTTGCGCTCAGTGAGCTGGCTTGCACCGTCACCCCCAAGGGGGTTGCGCTGCGGCTTTTCAGCAAGGCAGGGAAGGCTTCGGTCTGCTCGAAAGGCAGCTCCACAAACTCAGCGAACGCCTCCGCCGCCGGTCGTCCGATAACTGCGCCCGCCGCCAGTCCGGTCAGCTGCAAAAAAGGAGCGTTCACCGCTACCGCCAGCCCTTTGGTTTTATCCACCAATAGGGCAGGGTCGGGCAGGAGCGCAAACAAAGCCTGAAATTCAGCGGAGACCCCTGGTATTTTTGATCCAAAGCGAGCGTTCATGGGGGAGGGGAATGAGGCGACCATGATACTCTGTTTAGCCTGCCTGCCGCGCGCCGGAAGCCAAAATGCCTTCCATCGCCCGATATTTGGCAACCGTGCGGCGCGCCACGTTGTATCCGCGCTCCGCCAGCTTGCCCACTAGTTCAGAATCGCTCATCGGGCGGCCTTCCTGCTCGATCAACTCACGCAGCACGGTGCGAATGTTCAGACTGCGGTCAAAAAAACATGCCAGCGGGATGATTCTGCCGTTGGGGATTTGAACGGCCTTGTTCGCCACCGCCCGCGAAATGGTCGATTCGTGCAGCCCCAGCTCTATCGCCAGGCTTGCGCGGGTGACGGGGCGCAAATATTTATTCCCTTTCAGCAAAAAGGCGCGCTGCAAGCTGACCACGCGCTGCATCAGGCGCTGCATGGTGTGATTGCGCTGCTGAATGCACTTGACAAACAAATTCGCGCGATCCATATCCCCGCGCAGGGCATCCTTTTTCTCGCCGGAGGTTTCGGTCAACGCCTGCTTATACAACGGGTTCACCCGCAGCATACCCGCCAGCGGCAGGATAATTTCCACCATGAGGGGTCCCTCGGGCGCGTCCTCCTGCTGGGTGATAATCATATCTGGGCGGTAATAGACCTGCACCGCGGCGGGCGGGGTGGAGCGCGTTTCGCCCCAGGCAGACCGCGCCGGGTACGGGTTGAGGTTTTCGGAGATAAACCGGGCAGCCTGCTTGACCTGCGCGGGGTGAACTTGTAATCCGTGCGCAATTTCGTCAAAGGCGCGGCGGCTGAGCAGCGTCAGGCAGCCTTCCGCCAAGATGCGGCGGGAGAGGACGATCCCATTCTCTCTTTGGGCATCTGCGCGCGAATCTTTCTGATTCTGCGAATCTTTCTGATTGTGCGTCTCGCTCAGAACGTCCAACTGCGCCAGCAAGGCTTCTTCCACGTCCGCAGACCCCACCCCCACCGGCTCGGCGCGCTGCACCAAACGCTGCACCGCCAACATGCGGCTGAGGGGAACATGCAGATAACGCGCCATAGCTGCCAGGGTTTCCGTCAGCAGACCGTCTTCGTCCAGGTGAGTCAGCAAATGAGCCACCAGCGGACGATCCTCCGGCTGCAAATCGGGCGCAATCTGCCGAAAAACGTAGACCGCCAGGGTTTCATCGGCGGCGGCGTAATTTTCCTCCGGCTCGTCTTCCATCATGCCCGAGGACGCGCCCGCGCCGCTGCCCGTGTAAAAATCCTCGCGCGGCGAAATAAACACCACCGGCTCATTCCCCTGCCCCTCGCGTGGGCAGCTGCACTGCGGACACGCCCCGCGCATCCCCAACCGCCGCCCGCAGGTGGGGCAATGGCGTTCCTCCAGCATCTCTAACGCCGGATTCGCCGAAAGCTCCTGATCAATTTGTTGGCGTAATTCCAGAGCCGTCAACGAGAGCAAACTCATGGTTTGCGCCAGGTGCGCGGTGGTTAACGGGCGTTGCATGGGTCGGTGAACTTGGTGCAGCATAGGGGCTTCCTTACATGGGCTAAAATAAGTATAGCGGTTTTCCTCTATCCGTGCAAGTTTCGTGCCAGGGGGAATTTTGTAATTTTAATACTCAGGGCACCTGATCCGGTCATCTAATTGAATAAAATAGGGCAGCGTGCTGCCCTATTTTATAAGAAGATATTAAAATTTCTCGTGGTACAATTTTGGCTATGCACACACTTACCGTCATTGGCGGCGGACTGGCGGGCGCGGAAGCTGCCTGGCAAGCCGCCCAACGTGGAATCTCCGTCACCCTGTATGAAATGCGCCCGCTGCGTTCCACCGGCGCGCATCAGGGCGACCGCCTGGCAGAGCTGGTTTGCTCCAACTCGCTCGGCGCAAATCAGGTGGATCGCGCATCCGGCTTATTAAAGGAAGAGCTGCGCCGCTTAGGGTCGCTGCTGCTGGATTGCGCCGAAGTTGCCTCCGTTCCGGCAGGGGGCGCATTAGCCGTAGACCGAGATGTATTCGCGCAAACCGTCACCACGCGGATTGAATCGCACCCGAATATCCGCCTCGTCCGCCAAGAAGTGACGGAGTTACCCGCAGGCACCGCCATCATCGCCTCCGGTCCGCTCACCTCGCCCGCCCTCAGCAGCGCCATCCAGCAGCTGACCGGGCAGGATACGCTTTTCTTCTTCGATGCCATCGCGCCAGTAGTCAAAGCCGAGTCCGTCAACCTGGAAGTGGCGTTCCGCGCCTCGCGCTACGAAAAAGGCGTCACGGAAGAGGGGGATTACATCAACTGCGCCTTCAATCAGGAAGAATACGAGCGATTCGTGTCCGCCCTCCTCAGCGCGGATCGCATCCCCCTGCGTGAATTTGATCAACCGGTGCTGACTGGGGTGACGGCGGGCGCGCAGGCGTTCTTTGAAGGCTGCCTGCCCATCGAAGTGCTTGCCGGGCGCGGTCAGCTTGCCCTGGCGTATGGGCCCATGCGTCCGGTTGGCTTGCGTGATCCGCGCACCGGGCATCGCCCCTATGCCGCCGTCCAGCTCCGTCAGGATAACCTCGCCGCCACCCTGTATAACCTGGTCGGCTTCCAAACCAACCTCACCTACCCCGAACAGCAGCGCGTCCTGCGCCTGATCCCTGGCTTAGAGGGGGCGGAATTTGCGCGCTTTGGGCAGATGCACCGCAACACGTTCATGGCATCCCCCACCCTGTTAGACCCCACCCTGGCGTTGCGCACCTGCCCCAGCCTGTTCTTTGCCGGGCAGATTACTGGCGTAGAAGGCTACATGGGCAACATCGCCACCGGCTTGTGGGCAGGCATCAACGCCGCCCGGCAGCTGAACGGACGGCTCGCCCTACGCCTGCCGCCTGAAACCATGCTGGGCGCGCTGATCCATTACATCACCCACGCCCCTATGAAGGATTTTCAGCCCATGAAGGCAAATTTTGGCATCCTTCCCCCGCTTTTGCCTGTCCCGCGCGGCAAGCATGATCGCGCTATACAATATGGCGAGCGATCCCTGCGCCTGCTGCAAGCCCTGATCGCCGAACAGCATCTGGAGGCAGCATGACCTCTCGAATCTTCTCCCTCTTCCTGTTTTGCACCCTGCTCACAGCCCTGCTGGCAGGCTGCACTGCCCAACCTACGCCTGCATTGCCCACCGCTGCGCCCACCCTCAACGCCAGCCCTACGCCATCCGCAACAGCGACCGCAACAGCCAGAGCGACCTCCGCGACCGCTCACTTTGACGAAACCCGCGCCTTTGCCGACCTTGGCTATCAACTGAGCCTGGGCGCGCGCACGCCGGACAGCCCCGGTCACGCCCAAATCATCCAGTGGATGCAGTCTGAATTGACCCAAGCCGGCTGGCAGGTGGAAATTCAGGAAGTGCAAATCCAGGGTCACACCGTCCGCAACGTCATCGCCAAGCGCGGAGTGGGCAAATCGCCCTGGTACATCCTCGGCGCGCATTACGATACCCGCATGTCGGCTGATCAGGATAAAAACCCTGCCTTCCGCCAAACGCCCGTCCCTGGCGCAAATGACGCTGCCTCCGGGGTTGCCGTCCTGCTGGAACTCGCCCGCAGCCTGCCGGAAACCCCCAACCTGCAAATCTGGCTGGCATTTTTTGACCTGGAAGATCAGGGCGACCTGCCCGGCTGGAACTGGATTCTGGGCTCTACAGTGCTGGCGGAGAGCGTCTCGACCCTCAATCCACAACCGACCGGCGTGGTGGTCATTGACATGATCGGCGATGCCCAGCTGAATATCCCCATCGAGCGCAATTCGGACGCGCAGTTGAGCAAAGAAATCTGGGCGACCGCCGCCAGGCTCCATTACGACCATTACTTTCTGCCCAAGCCCGGCTATTCCATGGAAGACGACCACACCCCCTTCCTGCAAAAGCATATCCCCGCCCTGGATATTATTGACTTCGACTACCCCGCCTGGCACACCACCACCGATGACCTCAGTCACGTTTCCGCCAACAGCCTGAAGGTGGTCGGCGAAACTTTGCTGCAATGGCTGATGGGAAAATAATCGCCCCAAAAGAATTGTAAAATTCGCCCGCCTGTCGTAAACTTAGCATAGACATGAACGAAACCGAACTCCTCCGCGCCATTCGCCCCATCTGGATGCAGCGCATCCCCTTGACCCTTGCCAAAGGCGCCAACTTGCGTGAGGATTTGCGCGCTCAGTTGGATCGCTTTTACGACTTGCTCGAGCAAGCCGTAGAAACCGGCGACCCTGCCTGGCTGGATTCGCTCCTCGCAGAGTGGGGAACCTCCCTCACCCAAACCGACCTGGAAAGCGCGCAAAGCAACCTGACCCAGTTTATCCGCGAGATCATGCTGCAAACCAATCAAATTTGCCATGAAACCCTCGGCACCGAGCAAGCCCTCGACCTCATCCTGACTCTCAGCGTCTTTTTTGCTTACGCTTTTGATCGCGGCGCATTTTACGAGATGCAGGCGCGCATTGCCCACATCGCCAACCAGCTCAACCAGGTGCAGATGACCCTCGAAAAGCTCGACCGCAGCAAATCGGACTTCATCGCCGTAGCTGCCCACGAACTCAAGACCCCCCTCACCCTCATCGAAGGCTATTCCGCCA
This sequence comes from Anaerolineales bacterium, assembly GCA_038206515.1. Taxonomy (GTDB): domain Bacteria; phylum Chloroflexota; class Anaerolineae; order Anaerolineales; family Anaerolineaceae; genus DSYU01. The sequence goes on from JBBRAT010000015.1 coordinate 41,302, forward strand.
TGCTGCGCGAATCCCATGAGCGCGAATGTACCCTGCCCGGCGAGGCTGCTCTGCTGGATGGCATCACGCATGGGGCGCATCGCCTAAAATCCATCGTGGATGATATGATTGACGTGTCGCTGATTGACAACAACCTCATGCAGCTCAACTTCCAGCCGGTATGGGTCAACCGCATCCTCTCGGTATTGGAGGGCGAACTTGCCGCCACCCTCCGTGACCGCCGCCTCTCGCTGGAGGTGCGCCCCTTCCCCGGCAGCGCGGATATGACGTTCGGCGACCCTGAACGCCTGCTGCAAGCCATCCGCAACGTGCTGACCAACGCCGTCAAATACACCCCAGATGGCGGTCATATCCTGGTGGACGGTCGCCGCCTGCCTGGATTTGTAGAAATTGTCGTCCATGATACCGGCATTGGCATTGACCCGGACGAGCAGACCCTTATTTTTGATAAATTTGCCCGCCTGGGCAACCCTGCCCTGCATTCCAGCGGCAAAACCAAGTTCAAGGGCGGCGGACCGGGCTTAGGACTGCACATCACCAAAGGGATCATCGAATCGCACGGCGGCGCAATCTGGGCGGAATCCAGCGGCTATGATGAAGAAAAGCTGCCCGGCTCCATCTTCCACATCTTGCTGCCCCAGCGCAACGAACCACCCGATGAAAAGCTGGCGCGGCTGCTTGCCCCCATCCTTAATCACAACCAAAAGGAAGAGGATGTCTCTCATTTTGTGTAACTATTCAGGCAACCATTTTTCGTGCGTGGCTGCATCCGCATAGTGGCTTCCGGCAGGAAGCCTGGGGACAGTCAAAAATATCCCTTGCAAAACAGAGATTGACTGATGATGGTTGGGCTTCCTGCCGGAAGCCACTACGCGGACTGGAACGGTTGAGCGGTTACCATTTTCGATAAAGAGGAGCGCGCTCCCCTTTATCGAAAATAAAAATACACAATCAAAAGGAAAATATCCCATGACCTCCTCTGCAAATACCTCGTTTCTCCGCCCTGCGGATCGGATCGCCTCGTTCAAAAGCTACTTTTTTGCCGAATTAGGGCAACGCCTGGCAGCCCTGCGCAAATTGGGCATGGATGTCATCCGCCTGGACATGGGCTCGCCCGACCTGCCGCCCGAGGATTTTATCATTGACAGCCTGGTGGAAAGCGCGCGCCGCGCCGATACGCACGGCTATTCCGACTACGGCGGCACGCTTGCCTATCATCAGGCAGTGGCGGAATATTACCAGCGGCGGTTTGGCGTCACCCTCACCCCCAAGGTGGAAACCCTGGGGCTGCTCGGCTCGAAGGAAGGCTTGTTCGCCCTCAGTCAGGTGATGCTCAACCCCGGCGACGTGGTTCTCATCCCTGACCCGGGCTACCCCACCTACGCCGCGGGTGCCAGGATCGCCGGCGCGGAAATTCATTGGGTGCCGCTCCTGCAGGAAAATGATTACCTGCCTGAGCTAGACGCCATCCCCGCGGACGTGTTGAGTCGCGCCAAAGTGTTGTGGCTCAACTACCCCAACAACCCCACTGGCGCGGTCGCTCCACTGTCTTTCTTCCAAAAAGCGGTGGAATGGGCGCACAAGCATCAAATTCTCATCGCCCATGACGCGCCTTACGTGGATATTTGCTTTGATGGCTACGTTGCCCCCAGTATTTTGCAGGTGGACGGGGCAAAAGAGGTGGCGGTGGAGTTTAATTCCCTCTCCAAAACCTACAATATGGCAGGCTGGCGGCTGGGCATGGCGGTCGGCAACCCGCAGGTTCTGCGTTATATGCACACCTACAAAAGCCAGGCGGATACCTCGCACTTCTTACCCGTCTATCAGGCGGGCATCACCGCCATGCTGGGCGATCAAACCTGGACGGTGGCGCGCAACGAGGTCTACCGCGAACGGCGTGATGCGGTGGTCACCGGCTTGCGCGCCGCAGGCTTTCAGGTTTCCACCCCCCCGGCTGCCATTTACGTCTGGGCAAAGCTGCCCGCAGGCACAAACGATAGCGCGGATTTTTGCAGCCGTCTGCTGCAAGAAACCGGCGTCAGCATCACCCCCGGGGTGGTTTATGGTCAATATAGCGAAGGTTATGTGCGCTTCAGCCTGTGTACCCCGCTGGATCGCACCCAAGAGGCGATGCGTCGCCTGATTCAATGGATGGAGAAATAATTTTATATGCCAAAAAAACAAACGCACCCCACGCATGCGCCCCGCCAACGCGCCTTTTTGGTTGGGGTTGATTTGCGCAGCTCGCCCCACTTGCTCTCTCTCGAAGATTCGATGGCGGAACTCGCCCTGCTGGCGGATACCGCTGGCTTAGAGGTCATCGGCGAAACGTCTCAACGCCTGGATACGCCCCACGCGGAAACGTTCATCGGCTCGGGCAAGGTGGAGGAAGTGAAGGCGCTGGTCGAGGAAACCCTGGCGGAAGTGGTGATTTTTGATAACGAACTCAGCCCGCGTCACCTGCGCGAATTGGAACTGCGCTTTGGCGAAGCCGTGCGCGTGTTGGATCGCACCGCGCTGATTTTGGATATATTCGCGCAGCACGCCAGCACCCGCGAAGGCGCGCTGCAGGTGGAATTAGCGCAATATGAATATCGCCTGCCGCGCCTGACCCGCGCCTGGACGCACCTTGCCCGCCAGACCGGCGGCGGTGGCGGACGCACCGGCTCATCCGGCGGCGTGGGCGTGCGCGGTCCTGGCGAAACCCAGCTGGAGGTGGATCGCCGCGAGATTCGCCATCGCATGACGACCCTGCGCAAAGAGTTAGATAAAGTTCGCGCCCACCGTGAACGTTATCGCAGCCAACGCCAACACTCACTCGTCCCCATCGTTGCCCTGGTAGGCTATACGAATGCCGGCAAGTCCACCCTGCTCAACCGCCTTGCCAAATCGGACGTGTTTGTCGCCAATCAGCTCTTTGCCACCTTAGACCCCACCACCCGCCGCATCGAGCTGCCGGATGGTCACTGGGCATTGATGACCGACACGGTCGGCTTTATCCAAAAACTGCCCACTCAGCTCATCGCCGCCTTCCGCGCCACCCTGGAGGAAATCGCCGAAGCCGACCTGCTGGTGCATGTGGTGGATGCCTCGCATCCCAACGCCCTGCAGCAGATTCAGGCGGTGGAAGAAACCCTCCAAGCCATCAAAGCCGACCACATCCCCACCATTTTGGTGCTGAACAAAGCCGACCGCATCCCCGCAGGCAGCCCGCCGCTGAATATTGCCCCGCAAGCCACCCGGCGCGTGGTCGAAATCTCCGCCATCACCGGTCAGGGCATCCCCGACATGCTGGCGGAAATGGAAGATGAACTGTTCGAGATGTACGTTCCCATCTCGGTGCGCCTGCCCTTTGAACAAGGCGGGCTGATCTCACTCTTTCACGATCAAGGCGTGGTCGAAACCACCGAAAACAGCCGCGGCGGGGTCGTCATGGAAGGCAGTATCCCCGGCAGGCTGCTGGCGCGTTACAAACCCTACCTCATGCAGGAAGGCGATGCCCTCCCAGACCTGGGTCACCTGATCGACCCGGAGGATGACGATGAAGAAATGGACTTGCTCGCCTCGGATGAGTTTGACGAAGATGAATTTGACGCAGACGATCTGCCCACCGAGACGGATGACCTGGACGAAGACGAAGAATAGGCGGAAGTCCCCATGCTGCGCAAAATCTCGCTCTGGTTAGACCGCTTTTCAGAATATTACGCCCACCGCAAGGGGCTGCTGCCCATGTTCGGGCTGGTCTTTATCCTCTCGAATTTCGTATTGCAGCTCATCCCGCCCACCTGGTTCAGCCAGACCAACTTCTTCCTGCACGTGGGGCTGGTTCTCGCCATCCTGGGTTTTATGATCGCCTGGGCGCTGTAACAAAAAAGGCTGACCTGAAAAATGGTCAGCCTTTTGGGTTAGACAAGCTCCAAAAACACATCCGGTTTTTGTTCCGCAATCCGCAATAAGGCTTCTGCGGGTCCACCTGGCTTGCGGCGACCCTGTTCCCAATCCTGCACCTGCGCAAATTTCCTCCCTCTGCCTTAAAAGCCTTCACGAATGCCATCCAGGATTTCCTGCCCAATATCACGCTTAGACATCTTAAATCTCCTTATGGAGAGGATACGGCAATGCCGTATCAAAGTCAATACCACGACAGGAACATAAAAATCCTCTTGCGGATACCCTGTCGGGCAGGCGCAAAAGGTTTTTTATGGTAGAGGAAGGGGTAAATTACTTGGCTTGCTTGTCTTTGTTGACAGCAATCACTTCGCGTCCCTGGTAATAGCCGCAGTTCGGGCAAACCGTGTGGGAGGGGCGAATTTCGCCGCAATTCGAGCAGGTGACGACCGAGATCGTTTCCAGCGCGTCATGGGCACGGCGGCGATCACGGCGGCCCTTCGAGTGTTTGCGTTTTGGTTGTGGGGTCATGAGACTATCTCCTAAAAAAATAATGCCAGGTACCAACCGGTTGCCCAGTTAAATCCTTATGTAGACGCACAATTGTACTTGCACCCTGCCTTTCCGTCAAGGGGATTCGCTCGATTAAATTATGGCTTTCTCAAGAAAGAAAATGCGTTTTGGCAAGGAAACCAGGTAAACAGAGGAAAGCCCTTTTGTCAACCTTTCTTGAGAACGCCATTTCGATTAAATAGAGCGCATTCCAAAGGGGAAAATGGCTTCTTCTCTCCTCTGGCATTGGCAGGAAATAAGGGTATAATGATAACCAGTGAAATTTCATTGAGGATTTCACAAAAATTTCAAGGAGAACAAAAGAATGAAGAAATCTGCTCGCGCTTTATCTACGCTTGTAGGTTTGGTACTGACTGCCAGCATTTTGCTGACGGCCTGCCAAACCGCCACCACCACCCCGGCTGCTCCGGCTGCCGGCGCTGCCACCACCGCCCCCGCTGCTGCTGCTGGCGGCAAAACCGCTGGCGTCGCCATCTACAAATTTGACGACACCTTCATGACCGCCGTCCGCAACGCCATCACTGCGGATGCCAAGACCCTCGGCGTGGACGTCAACATGGTTGACAGCCAAAACGCTCAGGCCACCCAGAACGATCAGGTGGATCTGTTCGTCTCGAAAAAAGTCAACGCCATGGCAATCAATCCGGTTGACCTGACCGCCGCTGGCACCATCCTCGACAAAGCCAAGGCTGCTGGCATCCCGATTGTATTCTTCAATCGCCAGCCCCTCGCCACGGATATGGCGAAATGGGACAAGGTCTACTATGTGGGCGCTGTTGCCGAACAGTCTGGCCGCATGGAAGGCAAAATCTTGGGCGATTGGTGGAAGAAACACCCCGAAGCTGACCTGAATAAGGACGGCGTTATGCAGTACATCATGCTCACCGGCGAGCCTGGTCATCAGGATGCCGTTTTGCGCACCAAGTTCAGCATTCAACAGCTGACCGAAGACGGCGTCAAGGTTGAGAAATTAGCCGAAGATACCGCCATGTGGGATCGCCCCAAAGCGCAAGACAAGATGGCTGCTTTCATCTCTAAGTTCGGCGACAAAATCGAAGCCGTCATCACCAATAATGATGATATGGCTCTCGGCGCGATTGGCGCGCTCAAAGCCGCTGGCTACTTCACCAATGGAAAATACATGCCCGTTGTAGGCGTGGATGCAACCTCCGCTGGCGTTGCCGCCCTCAAAGATAAGACCCTGCTCGGCACCGTCCTCAATGACGCCGTCAACCAGGGCAAGGCGACCATGAACCTGACCGCCGTTTTGGCGGCTGGCGAAACCCCCACCGATGCCAACGTTGGTTACAAAATCACCGATGGCAAGTACGTCTGGGTGGATTACAAACCCATCACCCTCGACAACGTGGGCGACGCTGGTCAGTAGTCTGACCTAAAATAGGATGATTAGGGTGCGGTGGAACGATTCACCGCACCCTCTGTTTTTGGCTTGCGCGGGCAAGTGGAAAAATCCACGCGGAATTGCTCCACAATATCCCTGTCCGTGGAGCGGCGCACTGCGTGCGCCCAGAGCGTTGCGGGGTATTTTCCTGGCAGAAACGCGATCATCCTCATCCGCCCCAGGGCGCACGCAGTGCGCCGCTACACGGGTAAGATGGTTTCACTGCATGGGCAATCCCTCCACGATAATAAAGGTGGTTTTATGAGCGAGGAAAGTCTCTATTCCCTGGAAATGCGCAATATCACCAAGACCTTCCCCGGGGTGAAAGCGTTGGATGACGTCACCCTGAAGGTGCGGGCTGGCACGGTGCATGCCCTGATGGGCGAAAACGGGGCGGGTAAATCCACCCTGATGAAATGCCTGTTTGGTCTGTATTCGCCTGATTCCGGTCAAATCCTCTTAAATGATCAAGAGGTGACGCTTGAAAACCCCAAACAGGCGCTCAATCACGGCATTTCGATGATCCACCAGGAGCTTAACCCCGTTCCGCAGCGCAATGTGATGGATAACATCTGGCTGGGGCGTTATCCGGTGACGAAGCTGGGTCCGCTGGCGTTTGTTGACGAAAAGAAGATGTACCGCGACACGAAGGCGTTGATTGATGACTTGAATATTGACCTTGACCCGCGCATGAAGGTGGTCAACCTGTCGGTATCCACGATTCAATCCATGGAAATTGCTAAGGCGGTGTCGTATAACTCCCGAATTATCATTATGGATGAACCCACTTCTTCGCTGACGGAGAAGGAAGTGGCGCATTTGTTTACGATCATCCGTAGTTTGAAATCCAGGGGGGTTTCGATCATTTATATTTCGCATAAGATCGAAGAAATCTTGCAAATTGCCGATGAGGTGACGATTATGCGGGATGGCAAGGCGGTTGGCACCTGGCGGGCCGCCGAGTTGACCAATGAGTTGATTATCAACCGGATGGTGGGGCGCGAGCTGACCCATCGTTTCCCCGAAAAGACCAATACGCCATCTGAGGTGATTATGCAGGTAAACGACCTGACTTCGCCGTTCAAGTCGTTTAAAAATATCAGCTTTGAGCTGCGGCGGGGCGAAATTTTGGGCATCGGCGGGCTGGTGGGCGCGCAGCGCACCGAATTGGTAGAAGCCATCTTCGGGCTGCGCTCGGTGGAATCGGGGCAGATTATCGTCAACGGGCAAACCGTGAGCATTCACTCCTCCATTGACGCCAAAGCGCACGGCATCGCCCTGTTGACGGAAGAACGCCGCGTGAGTGGCATCTTCCCGGTGCTGTCGGTGTTGAATAATACGATTGTCGCCAACCTGAAGAATTACACCAATATGTTTGGTTTTATGCGCGAAAACAAAATCCGCAAGGCTGTGGATAGCAGTATTCAGCAGTTGCGGGTGAAGACCCCCTCCACGCGGACGGTCATCGCCAACCTGTCGGGCGGGAATCAGCAGAAGGTACTGTTGGCGCGCTGGCTGCTGACCGAGCCGGACATCCTCATTTTGGATGAACCCACGCGCGGTATTGACGTGGGCGCGAAGTACGAAATTTATACCATCATTCTGGAGCTTGCCAATCGCGGCAAGGGCATTATTATGATTTCCTCCGAAATGCCGGAACTGCTGGGCGTATCGGATCGGATTATGGTCATGTGTGAGGGGCGCATCACCGGCACGCTGCAGCGGGAAGAAGCCACCCAAGAGAAGATTATGCGTTTAGCGACCCAATTTATGTAAGCCCGCGGAGTAGAGAATGAATCTTTCCAATGTAAAATCCATGCGTAAGTTTGCGATGGACAACGGCATTTATATTGTGCTTGTTCTCCTGATTATTGGCATTGCGATCAAAGACCCCACGTTTTTGTCGGTGGGGAACTTGCGCAACGTGCTGGTGCAGTCCTCCACCCGCGTGATTATCGCGCTGGGGGTGTGCGGCATCCTCATCACCGGCGGGACGGATCTTTCGGCGGGGCGGCAGGTGGGCTTGGCGGCGGTTATTTCCGCTTCCATGCTGCAAGCCTCGGATTATAGCCGTCTGTTTTTCCCTAACCTGCCGCAGGTCTGGCTGCTGCTGCCGATCATCGTCTGCATCATGGTAGGGGTGGTGCTGGGGTTGCTAAACGGCGTTATCGTCTCAAAGATGAATGTGCCGCCCTTTATCGCCACGTTGGGTACAATGGTAATGATTTATGGGCTGAACTCGCTGTATTTCAACATGCCGCCGAACAATTCGCAGCCCATCGGAGGCTTGCGACCGGACTTTACCGGGCTGGGGACGGGTTCGATTACTGCGTTGAACGGTGCGATTTCTATTCCGTATATCGTGATCCTGGCGATTACCATTTCCATTATTATCTGGGTGCTGCATAACAAAACCGCGTTCGGCAAGAATATTTTTGCCCTGGGCGGCAATCCGCAAGCGGCGCGCGTTTCAGGCATCAACATTTTCCGCACGCTGTTGATCGTGTATGCCCTGGCGGGCGCGCTGTATGCCATCGGCGGCGTGTTCGAGGCTGCCCGTACCGGCGGCGCAACCAATAACTACGGCAACGGCTACGAGTTGGACGCAATCGCCGCGTGCGTGGTGGGTGGCGTGTCGGTGGCAGGCGGGATCGGCACCGTGCCAGGGGTGGTGGCGGGCGTGCTGATCTTTACCATCATCAACTACGGGCTAACCTTCATCGGGGTTGATCCGTATTGGCAGCAGATTGTGAAGGGCTTGATTATCGTGTTCGCGGTGTCGTTCGACCTGGCGAAGTATTACGTCAAGAAATAAGCGGGTCAGAATTCATGAGCAGGGTTGTCCGCAAGGGCAGCCCTGTTTTTTTATCCCCCCTGCCCCACTTTGTAACCAGAGTATAATTTGAGGATAATTCTTATTCTCCCCGTTTGGAGCGATGATGACGATTTTGCAAAAAAGCGCGGCGATGATTGAAATGATTCGCCCAGAGCTACCGATTGCGGCGGGGGTGTGCGTGGTATTGGGGCAAGCGGTGGGGCTAGGCGCACTGCCGGGGGCGGGAATGGTGGCATTAGGGTTCTTGTTGGGGGTGTGCCTTTCCGGCTCCGCGATGGTCTTTAACGATTATTTCGACCTGGAAGTGGATAAAGTCAACGCGCCGCAGCGACCTTTGCCTTCGGGGCGCGTATCCCCTGCGGAGGCGATTGCCCTGGGCGTGGGGTTGGCGTTGGCGGCGGCTGTGATTGCGTGGCGCATCCACCCGATTGCGTTGGGGTTGAGCGCAGTCACCTGGGGCATGGGTTTTTGGTATAACGCGAAGTTGAAAGCCGCCGGGTTGGCGGGAAATTTGGTGGTCAGCAGTTCGGTGGGGATGACGTTTATCATGGGCGGGGTGAGCGTGGGGCAAGCGAGCAACCCGATGGTGTGGATTTTTGGGGCAATTGCTTTCTTTTTCGACCTGGGGGAGGAGATCGCCGGGGATGCGATGGATATGGAGGGGGATCAGAAGCGCGGCAGCCGGTCACTGGCGTTGATGTATGGCAGGCGGGCGGCGTTGCGGGTTTCGTGCGCGTTGTTTGGCGGGGTGGTGGGGCTGACGCTGCTGCCGGTGGCGTGGGGTCAGCGCAGCCTGGCGTATCTCATTCCGATTGCTGTGACGGATGGGTTGATCGTCTTTTTCACGGCGCGGTTGTGGCAGAGCGCAACGCCGCAAGCAGGTCGGCGGGCAATGCGCTGGCTGTATATGGGCGCAACGATGGGGTTGGGGGCGTTCCTGGTCAGCGCGTTCGTGAGGTAGTTATTTTGTTCTATTTATTAGAAAATGGTTTGACATGTTCTGTGGTCAGCTGACCGCAGGCGCGGTGTAACCGCGGTTACACTTGGAATACAATCGCGGGATGGCAAATTAATTGTTTCACGGGAATGTTTCACGTGCAACAATTCACGGAGAAATTAGGTCTATTTTGGAGCTACGGGGGATTCATCCGGCGGAACAAGACCGAGGGCGGCGAGGTCAGCGGCAGGCGGATGACCGGTGGTTCCATCCCAGCCGAGGGCGCGCCAATAGAGGGGGACGAGTTGCGCTAAGGGGACGCTGCGTCCGCGATTGGCGCCCTGGGTTTGGGGTGGGTTGCCCACTGCGCGGTTGGAGATGGCAGCCGCCAGGGGCAATCCCTCACGAGCGTTGAACGCCTGACGCACCAGCAATCCATTTTTGCCAATTTGCATATATTCAGCGGGGGATTTGTGCCATCCGGTGACGGCATTCAGCCATTCAAAGATCGGGAAGCGATGCACGCCCAGGAATGCGCCAAAGATGCACGCCCCCGCCCCATTTAAAAGGGAAGTGTACTGCGAGCAGGCGGCAGCCCAGGTGGCTTTTTCCGCATCCGCGCGGTATTTCGTCCCTTTGGGATAGAAAAGGGAGCGCACCGGCGGCAGTCCATCCACTTTGCGCCAGAGTTGGAACATCTCGTAATAGAGATAAGACCCCAGGGTGTGCCGTCCGGGGGTAGGTTCAACCACCGCGTGCAAGGTGAAACCGGGGTCATTGCGCCCATCGTGCATGGCAAGCTCCTGCCCGCCCGCCTGCACCGCGAAATCACGGCTGCGGCTGCCCAAACGCTGCGAGGCGCGCAGGCTGCCATCCGCCAACAGGTCGCCGATGCCTTCGCGGGCGATCATTTTGCGCAACAGGGCGAGAATCGCGGCGGAATTGCCCCAGGTCAGCCCCGGAGCAGGGAAATCCACCAGGTCTGCCGGCGAGAACAAGCCATTTTCAGCGGATTCAATGGCAAATGCCACCGTTCCGCCTGCCGAGATGGAATCCATGCCCGCGCGGTTGAGCAGGTCGTTGGCTGCAAAGATACTCTCCAGGTCTTCATTTAAGAGCAATCCGCCAAATGCGTTGACGGTTTCATATTCAGGCTTGTGACTCTCTTTGCCGCGGAAGGGGGACGATCCGCCACAACCGACCGGGCAGGAATAACAGTGGTATTTGGCGTCCTCACGGGCGCGGAAGGCATCCGGGTTGACCGAAGCAGAGCGAGCGGGGGGAAAATCCGCGCTGCTGCCTGCCCAGTTGCGGATGGGAGCATCCCCGGTTTCAATGCTGTATTGATTCAATCCCACGGTGCCAAATTTGCCGAGGAAAAACTTATACAACATGCCATCCTGACGCATTTGTAGGGGCAGGATGCGCAAGAATGTCCCCAAGAGACGGGCGAGCGTTCCGCTGAAAAAGGGCGGTTGGAAGCCTGCCACGCGCGCAAAGGTGCGGCTGAGGCGTTCCACCTGCTGTGGATGCGCCACCGGCACGGCATACGACCCCTGCGCCACAACCGCTTTCAGCCGCTTTGACCCCATCACCGCGCCTAGTCCTGAGCGCGCCGCCAGCCTGCCGCCATCATTCACGATGCCGGAAATCAGCGAAAGACGCTCGCCTGCCGGTCCGATGCACGCCACACTGAGGGGATGGGCGGGATCAAGCGATTTGAGGGCGGAATCAGTGGCATAGGAATCCATTCCCCATAGGGCGGAAGCGTCCCGCAGCTCGGCATCGCCGTGTTGCAGCCATAAATAGACGGGTTTGGGGCTGATTCCGGTGAAAAAGATGCCATCATAGCCCGCTTGACGGATAGCAGGGGCGAACGTTCCGCCACAATTGGCATCCCCCCAGGTGTGGGTTAGCGGGGATTTGGCGGCAACCATCCAGCGACCGGTCATCAGGCTGCCGGTGGCGGTCAAAGAGCCAGGCACAAACGCCAGGATGTTCTCCGCGCCGAGGGGATCGGCATAAGCAGGGATACGCTGATAGAGGTAATAGGCAGCCAATCCTAAGCCACCCAGGAAGCGATCATACACTTCGGGCGGCACGGATTCGGGGCGCAGTTCGCCGGTGGTCAGGTTTACCCAAAGGATTTTGCCCAGCGCGCCGCCAGGCAGAGGGGATGTAGTCATGGGTTGATTGTAAATCAAGTGGGGAAAAGGGGATAGAGGACGAAATCCGCCGCGGATGGCTGCCGATGGGGCTATTCGTCTTCGGATTCGTCCTCAAAGTCCGCGGAATACCAGGTATCGGATTCTTCCAGGTGGTTGATAGCCTGATCTTCGGGGGTCAGCGGGTCATCCATGCGCACTTGCAGGATAATTCCAGCCGTGCGGACGCCGTTGACAGTCATAATACGGCGGATTTTGTAGCGCAGGAAGTAGCGGCGCACCAGGGGGTGATTGAGGACTTCCTTAATGGTGCGCACGGAAACATCCGCGCGGCGGGCAAGTTCGCCCATTTCGGTCTCGACCACGTTGCGCAGCTCGCCGGTCATCGGATTCCAATAGCATAAGGAGCGCGCAGCCAGGATAGCGGCAAAGGCGGAATGTCCAAGCAGGGGCAGCCAGCTGGCAAAGAAGTAAGAAGTGAGGAACATGCCCCGCTCGGGCTGGATGATGCGGGCGCGTTCACTGCCATAGGCGCGTTGCAGTTGAATTTTGCGCGGGGAAGGCGGCGGTTCCGGTGATTCTTCTGCCGTTTTGGGCGTTTTGGCGGGTTTTTCAGCGGTTTTGCCAGGGGCAGGCAGTTCCACCGCAGAAATGACCGGTGGTGTTGCCTCTGGTGTCATGGTTTCAGCAAGCGGGACAGGGGTAACCGTGGTTACAGATTGCTGCGCGGGCAGCGTTGGCGCGTCCGCAAGCGTATCCGCTGGAGTGGGAAAGGCAACCGCAGCGCCGGAATCAGAGAAGATGGAAAACCTCAGGGTGATGGGCGTATTGAGAATCGCTTCCAGCATGTGAATGATGCGCGTCCGCAAGCGGCTGGCGACCCAGTCCAGCGAGTAAGAGTTATGCCCCCCCACCCTGAACACGCCCTCGTAGAAACCGATGGCGCGCAGCGGTTCGACCCAGGTTTCGTAGTCCGTGCGCTTCATTTCCATGCGCAGCTGACTCTTGACCATCTGCCAGGCTTGTTGCGGACCGGGCGGGTCGGTGCGGACGAGAGTGGTGGAGGTGGTAGATTCCATAGAAATCAGGCGGTCGCCGTGCCTTTTTGGGTGGTTAAGGCTTGAATCTGGCGATTCAGAAAGTCCATCACTGCCTGAAAGTCTTCCAGGCGAATATCTTCACTCTTCGATACCCCCGTCAGGCGGGTAATATCCATGTAAATGCCGGGGTACGGTTTGGCGATCCCCTGCTCTTGCAAGAGGGTGGCTAAGGTAGAAATGATTTGGCGGAGCTGACCGAGGTGTTCAGGGGTGAGGCGCGCGCGCGGACCGGCAACCGATTCGATGCGCGTTACCTGCTGGCGAAGTTCACCAAAGGCGGCGCGAATCTGGTTGACCTTATCTTCGTGGGCGCGGCGCATTTCAGCCAGTTCCGCTTCGACTTTTTTTGAGAGGGTTTCCTCAAAAAGTTCTTGCTCTGCCACCATGCGCGCCACGGATTCCCGCAGGAAAAGCTGTTCGCCGCGTTCAGAAATGCCAAAATGCTCGGCTAACACAGTATGCGCTTCATCTAAGAAGGCTAATAGCAGCGCGCGGGTCTGCTCATCCTGCAAGCGATCCAGGTCTACGCCGGTGAGGAACAGCGGCACAGCGGATGCCATCAGGCACAAGGTGGGTTGCGCCCCACCGGGGGTGGTCATCAGGATGGTGGCGGTGTAGGGTTCAAAATACCCTTGTTGACGCATCAGCCGTTTGCGTTGCGCGCGTTGATCCAGCCCAAAGGCGAGGCACAACGAGCGTAACGAAACGTAGCCTTTGCCGTCTCTCAGGTCAGCCGTGGCAATTTGCTGCTGATGAAAGAGGAGTGAACGCTCGCGTTCAGGGCGAAAAACAGGCGATTCAGCGGTCATAACGTGTGATTTCCTCAAAGGGGGGGTCATCATGACCCTACCCTTGCAAATTTTGAAGAAAACGAGGATTAATTACTTCTTCCAAAAAGGCAAAGTGTATTTGGAAGAAAGAATTAATCCTCACCGACCATCATCTCCACCAAATCCGCCAACGAAAGCTTGGTAGAGGAGGCGTCCAGGCGAGCAAAACGGGCGGAAGCGATGCGCGTCAGGATGCCCACCGTCTCACCAGTCGAGATTTTGCGCCCAGTGAGGGCAGAAAGGCGTCCCTGCCAGACTTCCAGCTCGGTAATTTCGCCCTGCGAAAGGGTAACGCCCACTTTGTGACGCGGAATAGGAGAAGGCGGACGCCCTGGCATACGCGCTGGAGTCACATCTGTTTTGACCTGACGAGCTTGATAGAGTTGCACCCAGGCAGATTTAGAGGCGCTCATGAATTCACCACCTCGCGCGCGATGTCAAGATTAATGACGCTTTCATCGCTGTGCAGTAAATAATCCGTTGCCAGGGCAGAAAGACGGATAATTTCACGCGGGATGCCCTGAGATTTCTCGTAAAGCAGCTCAAATGCGTCATCGTTGATGAGCGGCTCGTTCCGTCCCGCCACGCGCAGGCGGAAAAAGACCATCTGAAGCGCGCTGGCAAGCGTTAGGGGAGGAAGCACCAGCCGCACAAACACGCGGGCGTTGACAGCGCGGTTGGTTTCAAAGAGGGCGTTCATCTCACTTTGCCCAAAAGCCAGAATTTGCACCACTTTTGAGTCATAATCAAAGTTATACAGGCGGTGGATGACCTCCAGGGCTTCCGCGTTCATCAGCTGGGCGTCATCCAAAATCACCACGATATTGCGCCCGGTGGTATACGCGCGCGCCATCATCTGCTCCAAGCCTTCCATCTGGCGTTGAAAACTGCGCTGCGGCGACACGCCAAAGGCATTGGAAATCTGCCGCGCGCCATCCATTGCCGAGCGGAACGCGGCGGTGTGGATATAGCAGATCATCAAGGAGGATTCGGCGGCGTACACGTCATAGAGACGCCGCGCCAGGGAGCTTTTCCCCATGCCCATATCCCCAGTGATGAGCGCCAATCCGCGCCTGCGGGAGATCACCGCTTGCGCCTGGCGATAGACAGCCAGATGCTCGGGACCCAGATAGAGGTAACGTGGGTCAGCCGAGAGCTTAAAGGGGTCTTCTTTGAGTCCGAGACGGTCAAGGCGCACCAGGCGCCATTCTTCATCGCTAAGTGGATCTAACATGCTTCCTCCTGATCAGCTTAATATTACCGCATTTTGTTTAAAATACAAGAGAGTTACGCTTATTATTTCTGCAATTACCCAAAGATACCGTAACTCTGTAGAAAAGAGAAACATCTCAGGCAAAAACTCATTTTGATCAAAGAGGGGGGCGTTAGGGAGTGTAACCGCGGTTACATGCAAGAAAGAACGACTTTCCAAGATGCGTCCACCCCTTTGTTTTCGCCCACTGTAACCGCGGTTACACTCCCTCCTGAAAACCTGCCTGATCCTTTTGCCATTTCCCACACTTAAGATATACTTAGACAAAGGAACTCCCGCGCGGCTGGGCAGCCGTGAATTTCCTCTATTTTCTCTTTAGACAGGCAGATCTCCATGTCCATTACCATTGCAATTGCAAATGAAAAAGGCGGCGTTGGCAAAACCACCACAGCCGTGAACGTGGCAGCTGGGCTAGCCCTGCGCCTGCTGGAAAACAGCGAACACCCCGGCAAAGTCCTTCTGGTGGATATGGACCCGCAAGGTCACGCCCTGTTGGCGACCGCCTTCCAGGAGCATACCCGCGCCCTGCAGGAAGAAACCCCGCCCCTGCTTTCCGCTCTGCTGCTCGAAACCCCCCCGCCTTCCGTTCAGCGCATGATCCGCCACTCGGATCATCACGCCAACCTATACTTCATCCCCACCAACCGCGCCTCCATGTCCGATGCTGCGCGCCTGTTGCCTACCCTCATGGCAAACGAAACCCGCCTCAGCCGCGCCCTCCAACCTGCCCAATCCTTCTTTGACTACATCGTCATAGACACCCCGCCCACCATCGGCGACCTGCTGGTGAACGCCCTGGTCGCCGCCACCCATGTCCTCATTCCGGTGGAAACCAGCTACCTGGGCGTCTCTGGGTTACGCGAATTGCAGCGCACCATCGAACAAGTCAAACTCCATTTCCGCCCTGACCTTGAAGTCATGGGCTATTTGCCCACCCTGTGCGAAGAACAGCGCGTAGAAGCCCAGGAAATCCTCGCTGAACTCGCCAAACGCTACCCTAACGCCGTCTTCCCGCCCATCCACAAATCCTCTGAACTGGCGTATGCCCATTCCTCCCACATGGACGTGTTCACCTACCGCCCGCCGCGCGCCCGCAAACCTGGGCAGATCGCTTCCTCCTCCCGTCCCACTCAGGAGTACGCTACCCTGGTGGAGATGATCCTTCAACGCACAACGGAAGAAAAAAAGACAGAGAAAAAGGAAGAAGAAAAGCCCCGCTCGCGCCGTAAAAAGGCGGATTAGCCCCCATTTCCCATTCAATGACCCGATCAGACCCCTAAATTAGAGGAGAACCCCATGCCAGCACGTAAACGCGGCAATGCTTTTGAAGATTTTCCCGTCACCCCCAAAGATGAACCTGCTTCCATTCCGGCGAGTGGAACCGGGGTTACAGAGGGAGGCGCGCCTCAGCCAATCCGTGATACTGCCCCCACAGGCAGCGCCCCCAGCGGCAAAGTGGAACGCATCGAACGCCTCAAGCCCACCCAAATGCTGCCGGATCGCTTCCAGCCCCGCCGCCTCCTGCCTTCCTCGCTGCGTGAACCCTTCTTCACCCGCCAAGTGAATTGCTACCAGACCGCCGCCCAATGGCTGACGATGGCAAAAAATGATCGCGGCATCCAGATTCAAGTGGAAGGCTTGCTCGCCATGGGGTCTTCCTTTGGCGAACATGGGCAGATCAAAGCCATCACCGGCAATTGGGAAGCCGACCCCTCCGGCGCGTTCTTCTTCCGCATCGAAACCGGTGAACGCCGCTTCTGGGCAGCCTGCCTCCAATTTGCCGCCCATCATGGGCAACCCGAACCCGAGCTGCGCGTGGAAGTGGTTGAAAAACCCACCCGCGCCCGTCAGGTATTGGAAAATCAACACTCCGAAGCCCCCTCCGCGGTCGGACGCGCCTGCGAAGTCGCTTCCCTCATCCTTGCTGAAAAGAAAATGGACCCGCCCACCAGCGAAAAAGACGAATTTGACTACTTCCGCCAGGCGCGCCAACAAGCCATGACCGGCGACCTGTGGGATCAGCTCTCCACCATCATGCAGCTCACTCGCCCGCGCATGATCCAACTCCTCAACATCCTCGCCCTGCCCACCCCGCTGCTTGAAATGGCAGACCGTCACCGCATCCCCGAGCGCGTCCTGCGTGAAATCCTCGCTGCCCCACGCGGACAGTGGGAAGCCATCCTCAAATCCTCTATCCAAAACAACCTCACCGCTGATGACGTGGCGGAAATCACCCAAAAATCCCGCCCTGGGCGCAAAGAAGGCAGCGCCACCCACAGCCAGGGCGGATCCGACCCCGCCCAAAACGCCATCTCCGCCCTCAAACGCTTCACCTACCAAATGGAAGAACTGGATGAAGACATGCAAGCCGGCGTGCTGGACGTCCTCGCCGATGACCTGGTTGCCAACAGCCGCGCCGAAGGCTTAGTCAACCTCATGCACGACCTCGCCGAGCGCATCCGCGTCCGCCAGGAAAGCCGCCGCCGCTACCGATAACCCCATCAGAATCAAAAATCGTGCTGATCCAGGCAACACGTCAAGAGAGGGGCTTCCGGCTGGAAGTCCCTTTCCATAACAATTTCCCTTGTCACCAGGGGAACAAATTGAAATAAGAACGATAATAAAGAATGATGACCGCTAGTGCAGTGGGGATAGTGGGGCAGGGGGGCGGCACAGCGCAGAATACCCCAAACTCCCCCCTCAGCATCTTGATTTTTATAAACAAACGTTCTATAATACACCCATCAATCCTCTTATCAAGAACGAAGGAGCAACCTATGGAACCTCGTCTGGTCGAACTCAAACAACTCCACCTGGTCGGACTTCCCTTCTACGGCGACCCCGCCAACGGCAATTTTACCAAAGCCTGGGATCGCTTCATGCACGTTGACCTGCCCACCCAGGGGCGCGTCAACCCCAAAATCTTCTACGGCGTTGAAATCTACGGACCCGAGATGATGGACACCCACCAATGGCACTACTTCACCGCCTGCGAAATGGACTCTGTCACCCCGCCGCCCGGCATCCTCTTTGCCAAAACCCTGCCTGCCAGCCTGTACGCCGTCTTTCAGGTCACCGGCGGCATCAGCAAACTCAGCGAAACCTTCCACTACGCCTACGACCA
The DNA here is from genome assembly GCA_038206515.1 of Anaerolineales bacterium. Lineage (GTDB taxonomy): Bacteria > Chloroflexota > Anaerolineae > Anaerolineales > Anaerolineaceae > DSYU01. The sequence continues at coordinate 59,430 of JBBRAT010000015.1, forward strand.
ATGGCTGCGCAATTCTGATTACAAAATTGCCTTCCCCTTTGACTTTGAATACTACGGCGAAGACTTTAACGGTGATTCCCCTGACGCAAAGATTGATATTTACCTCCCCATCCAGCCCAAGTAATTTGCCCGACCGGATAAAATTAAACTCCCTGAGCGTTTATTTCAGGGAGTTTTGATTCATTCCTCTTTCTTATTTAGCGTATCTATTTGTTGGCGCGCCCCTTTTCCGTCAATTCCTATTCATCCAATCTAAATAACCGTAATTCATACAGGTTTTGACCTTAATTCGTTTAATTAGTAGATTAAGAGTAGTGATATGAATCACGTGCAAATTTTGCACTTAGGAGACGTGCAAATTCTGCATTCTGTGTGTGTGCAAATTCTGCACCCTGTCCGCCAGCGTGTAAAAGATTCCTGCTGGGCTTCATGCAGATTAAGCACCCTCGCCAGAATGCAAAATCCGCACATAGGCTTGGCAGCATCGTACCATATAACAAACGATCCCAAATGCCTGAATGCACATTCTGCACCCTGGCAAATGGGATATTAATTTATTGCGCATAGACCTTAGAACCAAATCATCGAACGAATGTGTATTTTGTTATCCCCTATTCTTCTTTCCTCCCCTTGCGCCCATGCTATAATTCTCTCAGGGAGAATCAGCCATGAACATACTCATCATCGGGGCAGGGGCAATCGGCACATTATTGGCGTACCGCTTGCAGCAGAGCGGGCATATTGTCACGCTGCTGGCGCGCGGACAGCGCCGTGAATCGCTGCGCCAACACGGCTTGCAATTGGAAGCCGCGTCCACCCACAAAGTTATTCGCCAACGCCTCTCCGCCCCCATCCTCCTCATTGACCGGCTTGACCCCGCCATCCCCTATGACCTCATCCTGATCGTGTGCGGCTATCACCACCTGGCAGGATTGCTCCCCAGCCTGGCAGCCTTCCCCGAATCAACTCCCCTGCTCTTTATGGGCAATAACGTGGTGGGCGTCTCTGAAATGGTGCAAACCTTGGGTCGTCAGCGGATGCTGCTGGGCTTCCCGCTCTTTTCCGCCGAGCTGCGCGGTGACGTGTGCTACTTCACCGCCGGGGCGCATGCCACCGTCATCTTGGGCGAACCAGACGGCACGCTCTCGGACCGCCTCCGCCAAATGGCTGACCTGTTCCAATCCGCTGGCTTCCGCGTGGAACGTACCGCCGACATTGACGCCTGGCTCAAATCGCACGCCGCCCAGGTCGTCACCCTTTCTGGCGCGCTGTATGCCGCCCACGCTAATCCCCTGCGCCTGGCTGCTACCCGTGACCTGCTGATCCTCACCGTGCGCGCCCTGCAAGAGGCGTTGCGCGTCTTTCAAGTGCTGGATATCCCTTTCCTGCCGCAGCCCCTCGCCTGGGCGCTGGAATGGCTGCCAGAGCCGGCGCTGGTGCTGATTCTGCGCATCCTCCTGCACCAACCTGCCTTCCAATCTGCCCTGGTGGATCTGCCTCACGTCCGCGCCGAATTCCTCCGCCTTGCCAAGGATTTGCGCAGCCTAGCCGAAGCCAGCAGCCTGCCCACGCCCTCCTTGGATTGGCTGTTTGACCAAATCGAGCCTGCCGTCCCGCCCCTGCCCACCGGCAGCCATTCCCTCCCCCTGGATTGGCGCGGCGCGTTCGCCTGGCTAGCGGGTTTGGGCGCAGTCGTCTATCTTTTCGCATGGTTTTCCCGCAACCTCAGCCAACGCATCCGCCTGCTGCAAGAAATGAGAAGCGACCGCATGATTGGATATAAAAATTCATGAAAAAAGACGCAATGCTCACCCATTTATGGGATGTTGTAGAATATTTGAAAACAGAGCGAAACCGAAATTTATATCTAGCAGCTGCCTTGGAAGATGGCGACCCTGCCCTCATTGCAGCTATTCTTGAAGATATTGCCAGAGCCAAACGAACCGCTGTTACACAACCCACCGAGTTTGATTAGCAAGACATCCCCGTCTGCGTAGGGGCTTCCGGCAGGAAGCCCAGCCATGATCAGGAAATTTGTGTTTTGCAGAGAAAATGACCCAACCCAACTGGGCTTCCTGCCGGAAGCCCCTACACGGACGGGGGGCATGCAGTGCGCCATTACGGAAGGCTCTATCTGGCGGATAGGGGCAAGCCCTATCCCTACAGGCAGGCTTTAGCGAAGGGATTTCCTCTGGAGGGAGAATATGACCCAATTCAATAGAACGCACGTTCCTAGGGCGTTGTGGGCGGTTCTGGCGGCATTTTTGGCGGTCTTGCTGCTGGTGGGCGTATATTTCTTGCCGCCGGTGCAATCGCGGGTGGGGTGGCGGGTGCAATCCTTCTTCTCGCGCGTCTATTACGCCCTCTATCCCCCTGACCAGGCGGTATTTGTGCCGCAAAAGCAGGTCATCGCTCCCCCCACGCCGCCCGTAGGGGCGCCAGATAGATCCTCCAGCGGCGCATCCAGCGGAGCAGCTCTTCAGCCCAGCCTCACGCCAAGTCCCATGCCCGGCATCACGCCCAGCCCGGTGCCTTCCGTCACGCCCGCCGCTGATTTCACGGATGCCACGCCACTGCCCGGCGCCTCTCCTACCGCGTTGCCCACCGCCGTCACCCTGAAAGGCATTGTTCACGAATACCAATCCTTTAATAACTGTGGACCGGCGAATCTTTCGATGTTATTGCGATTCTGGGGATGGCAGGGCGACCAGCGCACCACCCGCGCCGCGTTACGCCCCAACGAGGATGACGCCAACGTCATGCCCGAAGAACTGCTGACGTATGCTCAGGCGCAGCCGGGCTTGGGCGCGTTGCTGCGGGTAGACGGTGATCTGCCGACCCTGCGCCGCTTGTTGGCTGCCGGGCTGCCCGTCATCGTAGAAACCGGGCATACCCTTTCCGGCGACTGGTGGCTGGGGCATTACGTCCTCCTTTCGGGCTATGACGATGCGCGCAGCGTATTCATCACCCAGGATTCGCTGATTATGGCTGACCTGCCTGTGCCGTATGCCGACCTGGAAGACCGCAATTGGCGCGATTTTAACTTCACCTACCTGGTCGCCTACCCGCTGGCAAGGCAAGGGGACGTTTTGACCCTGCTCGGCGAAGACGCTGACCCCACCGCTAACCTGCGCCGCGCCTTGCAGCGGGCAGAACAGGAATCCCAAACCTTGCAGGGGCGCGACCGCTTTTTTGCCCTGTATAACCTAGGTTCGTCCGCGCTGGCTTTGGGGGAGGATGCCCGCGCTGCCACTGCCTTTGATGACGCCTACGCCGAATACGCCAAGTTGGAAGACAAGCAGCGTCCCTGGCGCATCACTTGGTATCGCACCGGCGCATACGAGGCATATTACCGCACCGCGCGCTATACGGATGTGATCAACCTGGCAAATTCCACCCTGTCGTGGCTATCGAAGCGCGGACTAGAGGAATCACATTACTGGCGCGGCATGGTATACGAAGCCACCGGCGAAAAGGCAAAGGCGCAGGAAGATTACGAAATCGCCCTCAAGCTCCGTCCTGGGTTTGCCCTGGCGCAGGCCGGGTTAGAGCGGGTGACGCAGCCAGACCGAAAATAAAGGATTGTTTTGTACGTTTTATCGTAGTAAAATACGTATGAAAGAAAGTACGTATTTTAAGGAGAAAGACATGATCCGCACAACTTCGGTTACTGAATTACGCGATCAACTTGCCCAAATGATTGATGCCTTGGGCGATGAAAATGCCGTCCGCGTAGTACGTCATAGCAAAATTGCCGCTTATCTAATCTCTCCGGCGTTATTCGAGAATCTGCTCGAACGGATCGAAACCCTGGAAGATCAGGTGGATATGCACAGCGCCATTGCCGATTATCAAGCCGGCAAAGCCGTGGAGGCTGAGGACGTTTTTAAACGATTAGGAATTTAACTGTGTATCGTCTGCTGTTGCATCCGAATATTGAAAAGCAACTTGCTAAAATACCTATTCCCTCTGCCCATAAGATTGCTGATGCCATACGCGCATTATGCGATGATCCGCGTCCGGCGCAATCCAAACCCCTGAGCGAGCAGCTTTATAGGGTACGAGAAGGGGAATATCACATTATTTATGCTGTTTTCGACCATGAACAAATCGTTTTTATTAGGAAGGTGGCGCGCCGGTCTGAAAAAGTCTATCGTGATTTAAATACATTGCTCGCCGCCGCAAAAAAAGCGGTTCAAGAATAAAATATCCGGTCTCAGTGCGTTTGCGGACTGGAGGCTCTATCTGGCGGATAGGGGCAAGCCCAATCCCTACAGGCGGCGTTGGGGGAAGTTTTTACGGGGTGTTGGGCGTATCGCTCGGCGACTCAGTGGGCAGCGTATCGCTGTCTTTTTCTTTATAGAGGAGGGGGAAGTAGGCGACGCGCCCTTTGGGGGTGCTGAGGAGGACGAACGCGCCGATGCCATCCGCGTGCAGGGGGGAGCCGCCCTCCATGCTGACGCGCACCCATGGGATTTGGACGTTGAGGATGCCGGGGTGGGTGTTGGCTTGCATCTCCAAGACCATCAGCGTGCCGGTGCTATCTATTTGCAGCGATTCACCGGCGGGGGCTTTCAGCCAGCAGCGGGTGTAGCCGGCAGCATCTTGGACGGCTTCGCAGCCCGATTCTTGCCCAGGCTGTGGCGGTGGAGAGATGAACGAGACGTTTTTGACGAGGTTGGGGTCGAGCAGGAGTTTGAATTCGATGGCGTTCGCGCCGCGCAGGTATTCGGCTTTGACGGCGACTTCGATGGTTTCCATGATGGCGCGGCGGTAGCCACTGACTTGCAGTTTGAGGGTGGCGCTGGGGGTAGGAGTCGGTTGAGGGGCATCTGCCAGCAGTCCACCTTGGCGCGTCCCCCACCAGATAGCAGAAAGCAGCGCCAACGCAGCCAGGATGGCGAGCGCAGTGATTACAAAACAACCCAATGATCTGTTTTGCCCAGTTTGCATGATGCCCCTTGTGCTGTTTGCAGTGTTTTTGTTGCGAATGGTAACGATTTCCCCATATTATACTCGGATTTGGCGGCGATATGCTTATTTTCATGCCATCCGCAGCGCGCCCTCTGTTCTCACTGGGCGAGAAGATCACTCGCCAAGGGAGAAAGGGAGCAGGAATCGGATGATCCAGGTTACTGCTCACGCGCAATCCTCCCCATCCGTGTAGTCGCTTCCGGCAGGAAGCCCAATCCTAATCCGCCAATTTCTGATTCGCAAGGGTAATTTTCGACTGCCGCAGGCTTCCTGCCGGAAGCCGCTACACGGATTTAGAGGATTGCGCGTGGGCGTGGGATTGTGGATGTTGGGTTGGGCGCACGCAGTGCGCCGTTACACGGATGCTCTTGCCCTGGGTTCCCTATGGTGAATTTTGATGGGATATGCTACGATTACGGGATAATCCCTGAATAAAAGGAATGCGGAAATGCCTTTACAACTCTCTTTTGGACCCCAGGATTGGGAACGGTTGGAGCGCGATTGGACGGCGTGGTGGAATCATGACCTGGCGCGCCCGTTGGTGTTGGTGAATGGCTATGAGCCGAAGGGTGTATTGCCGCCGGCGCATGATTTTACGATTAATTATCCGCCTGAGATGCCCGCAGACGAGGTGGTGGCGCAATATGAGCCACTGTTGCAGGCGACCCGTTTTTATGGGGATGCGTTCCCGCGCTGGTGGCTGAATTATGGGCCTGGGATTATGGCGGGGTTTTTGGGCGGGGTGGTGCAGTCGTCACCGGATACCGTCTGGTTTTATCCGCCGAATCACCCTGAAGCGCCGCCGCAGTTGACCGATTTGCGCTTGCGGTATGCTGCTAATAACCCGTGGTGGCAGCGGATTCAGGAAATTACCGCCGCGGCAGTCCGCCGGTGGCAGGGGCAGGTGTGCGTGGGGTTTACGGACTTGGGCGGCGGGTTAGACGTGTTGGCGTCGTTGGCAACCACTACCCAGCTGCTTTTGGATGTGGCGGAGCAGCCGGAGGAGGTGGCGCGTTTGGCGGGGCAGATTACCCGTTTGTGGATGCAATATTATGATGCGCTGCACGAGTTGATTATTCCGGCGGGAACGGGAACAACCCCCTGGGCGCCGATCTGGTCCCCCGGGCGGACATATATGCTGCAATGCGACTTTTCGTATATGATTTCGCCGCGCATGTTTGAGCGATTCGTTGCGCCTGACCTGGCAGCAATTTGCGATACGCTGGATCATGGGTTTTATCATTTGGATGGCAAGGGCGAGATTGGGCATCTGCCGCATTTGTTTGCGATTGAGCGTCTGCGCGGGATTCAGTGGATTCCGGGGGATGGCGCGCCGCCGCCGGAGGAGTGGCTGCCGCTGCTGAAGCGCATCCGCGATGCGGGCAAGCTGTGCCAGCTATTCGTCACCGCCGAGGGAGCGTTGAAGATTGTGCGCGAACTGGGCGGAAAGGGCTTCTGCCTGGCTGTGTCGGACGGGATGACGGCGGAGCAGGCAGCGGGCTTTTTGGAGGAGATTCGGCTGGCGGGGTAGGGAAGTTTATTTAGAAGATTTGTTCTGGTATAATACCTCTCATCAACTTTATTTTGGATGATTTTTCTGATTTTCTGTAAAATAGAGGGGCGCGCCCCTCTATTTTACAGAAATGAAATACATAAGGGATGAGAGGTATTTTGTGAAAATTGGGTTGCCTTTTGATTCGCGTCCCAGGTTCCGGCTGCCGAAGGAGTTGTTGGCGCAAGTGGAGCAGCTGGCTGCGGCGCAGCAGATTCCGGCAGAGCGGATGGTGGCGCAGTTGGTGGCGGAGGCGTTGGCGCAGCGGGCGCGCTCGGAGCGGCTGCTGACGGCGTGGGGCAGCCTGACGCGGCGCGAGCAGCAGGTGGTGGCGATGTTTGGGTTGGGCAATGAGACGGCGGAAGTGGCGCGGCGGCTGGTGGTTTCGGAAAATACGGTGCGGTCGCATCTTTACAGCGCGCAGTTGAAATTTGGCGAGCCGTCCAAAGCCGCCTTGTTGAATCATCTCACGGATTGGGATTTTAGCGCGTGGCTGGAGTAAATGAAGTTGAACTTGAAATAACCATTTCCAATGTCCAAATTTGTAAAATGGATCCCGAATCATGCATACAAGGGAGGTAACCCATGCTAAACTTAAGGGAGTTCAGCCATACCCATCACCCCTCAAGTATGAAAAGAATGGCAAGATTTATTCGCCGTGGACTCCGTGTGTTCGTTTATTTCGGCATCTGAGTCCTCCCAATCCTTGCCTTTCTATTCCAAAAAGAGCCCAACCCCCAACAAAAAGAGAGAAGGTGAATACGAACAGATTTTGGTATCTGCTAGGGGGCAGGATAGGATTTGTCAGGACTGGCGATATTATCTTGCCCAGGCGCTGGATATCCAATCCCAGAGGATGGATTGTTACTATCACTCGGTTGACCAGGTGCGGGATAAGCAGTCGCCCCTGCAACATTAGGTGCAGTTGGATAGCTGCCACCATAGATTCCAGGTAAAAAGATAGATGTTTGCTGTAAACGATCAGCGATATGGATGAAGCGTACTCTTTGCCAAGGCGGCATATCATATATTGATCGATAATATATATCATCAGAATGAGCATCTACAGATACATCATAACGACCGAACGAAGAATTCCAATGGATTTCAGTGACAATGGCACTATGATCATATACACTATTACAGTTTTGAGTACATGTGACCCAATCGAATTGGATAATGTCTCCTAACTGTAAATCGCCAATGTCTGTTAAATGATTGGTCTGTTGAAATTCGCGCGATGAAGCAATTGGGCCGCCTAAATACCTGTAATGGACCTCTGTGGGACCAGGCACCAAAAAGGCGTTTAGTTGATCCACACCAAACCAAGATGTTGAGCGATTGTAAAGAGGTAACAGTGTTCCATTCCAATATATTTGGAAGGGATAGTAATAAAACCCGTCTTCTATATCTCCTACGGGATATCCATTTTCATAATGCCATTGGCTACGATGATCTATGGCTGCTTGTGATAAATATTGACTTATCCCCCCTCCGAGAGTTATAGCTTGACTCACAAAGTTGGTGCAATCATTTCCGTCAACATAAACGTAATTTGGATTGGCTATGTCCTTGTTGAAATGATTATTAGCGTAGGTAACTGCATTCGCTCGGTCATAACATACGTTTACACCTCGGACAGTACAAGTATCGACATTAAGAGTCGCAACAGATTGATCACTCTTTAAGTTTCCCGTTCTTATTACATCCTGTTTCGCCGAATTTTCGACCATAGTTTTTAATTCTGCCTTCGATAAGTTTGTATTCTTTAACATTCTCCAATAATCGTCTTCGTATTGATCAGAGGTTATCTTCCAGCCTCCTTTTCCTTTTTGTAAAATGATTAGATGTTCGAGATCACGCATTTTTGTCGGAGTAGGGGAGGAGTTTTCAAACAAAACATCACTACCTTCTGTCACATTAACTCTTGCTGTTGCGCTTCCCGGATCAAAACGAATATCGCCGAAGTCCACATAAACCTGATACTGCTGATATTTGAGATGATATAACTGGCGTTGATATATCATTAAGTCTAGCTTATCCAATTCCTTTTGCATATCCCTATTACTGACAATAACCGTATCGAAATTGCTAAGTTGAAAACTTTGAAAAGATTGATAACGGGCCTCGAAGTAATTGTTGATCATCTGTTTAATTTGCTGTTGATCATCAGCCGACAATGCTGCCGTTGAACTTGCTTGAACTTGATACACTCCAAAGCAAACGCTCAGGCTAAGAACCAGCAATGCAAGTACAAGGAAAATCCGTTTCTGGGTGTTCATCGTTGTCTCCCTTTGTCAAGGTTGGTTTAAATTAATTGTGGGCTATTTCACTTGTCCTCATTTCCCAAAAAAGGCTTCCGCCTCTTTTTTTAGTTCTTGCATAATGGCTGGCACCTCATCATCGAAGGCTTTGGGTGGATGCAAATAGAGCCTTTGTATTTCGGGTGGAGAACTCCCCATCAGGAAATCTTTACCACCGCCAGTATCGATAATTTTATAGCTGCCGTATCGAACTTCGACAAAAAGAACCACCGGGTAACTACTGGCGAATCCCATTTTCATTTCCTGATTCTGTAAATAATATTCTGCACAATTCGCCCAAACATATAATTGGATGGTATGTCCATCATTGCCAATCCCCATCGGAGTGTAGCCGCAAAAATCCTTGCCACCATGTGACCATTGGCCGTACATCCACACCAGATACTCCTTGAGATATTCCGCTGGGATAAACTGCTCGACATTGGGCCGGGTATGTTCATCAAACACGAGGATGCCAGGAGTTGGTGTGATGACGTTGATGTTGTCCAAGGAAAAATCCGGGGTCCACTTTGGGGCTGGCGTGGATGTAGGCGTAGGGGATGGCGCGTAGGTGGCGGTTGGCAGTGGGGTGGTGGTAATTATCACCGGAACGATCTGCGTCACCAGTTGCGTGGCTATCACCGTTTGTGGCACAATCCGCGTGACTTCAATGCTCCGGGCGGCTGAACCACAGGCACAGGCAAGAAACAAGCCGATTCCACACACCAAAAGGATGACCAGTTTATGCTTCACAATCCGTCCCTTCGTTTTGTCTGATAGCGGCAACATTGGTCATTACCAGACTATATTCCCCCTGCTTTCAATCATTACAGCAGGTAATCTCATTGCCTCACGATAAAATTGCATAAGCTTTTTACGGTTCAATGAAATTATAGAGAAAAGGTTACGGAAAAGCAAGCATTTTAATGTGCGGGGTGACGATTCCATTACAATAATTTTTACGCCCCATCGTATTCAAGCCCGATTTGCCTGATTTATAGTACCTTATAAAAAGTTAGCGAAAACGAAAGAAAAAAATGAAATATATCCTCTAAAATCCGCGCATATCCGCCAGCGGGTCTGGGGCGGGGAGGAGGAAGCCGGGGTGGGGGGAATGCCAGGGGTGGGCATCCAGCAGGGTGGCGAGGGCGGCGGAGATGACCCAGTCATCGTGAATTTTATCGCCGTGCGGGGTGCGGGCCGTTTCTGGAACGCCCCATTGCAGCAGGTGAGCGGGACCGGGGCGCACCTGGTAGCGGCAGGCGGTGAGCTGATCAAAGAAGGCGGCGGCGAGGGGGTGGGCGGGGTCGGCTTCTTGCCAGCGTCCGGCATCCACCAGGGCGAGGAAATCCCAACCCAGGCGGCTTTTGCTGACGGCGTTGAAGTGGAAGGGGATGACCTGATGGGGGAGGGCGCGTTCGAGGAAGGAAGCGAGCCCCGCGCCGATGCCGGTGGCGTCTATGACGAGGCGGCAGGCGGGGTAGCGTTGGGCGATTGCCAGCAGGTGGGCGAACAGGTCGGCTTGCGCAACGCCGACCCAGGTGTGCCGTTCGATGGCGCAGTAGGTGGGGGCGCGCAGGAGCGGGTTGGTCAGGGTGTGCAGCTGGACGCGGACAAGGGTGAGGGTGGTGGCGTCATGCTCGGTGTGCGCATCCTGCTGCTCGCCGCCCACGTCCACCAGCAGGGCAAGCGGGGCATCGGCGAGAGTATCCGGGGAGGGGGCGGCGCACATTTTTTGGCGGCGTTCGGGGGGGAACATGCCGCCGGCGGATTCGACCTCTTCGCAGAAGAATTGAGTGCGGACGGAGAGGGAGTCGCGCCCCAGGCGAGCGATCTGATCCGCCACAAAATGCGCATAGGCGGGGACTTCGCGGCTGACCTGGTCGGCGGTGACCACAAAGGCATGTGGGCAGCCGGTGCGCTGTTGGCATTGGCGGGCGGCGGCAAGTTCACGCGCCAGCAGGGTTTGACTGGTCCAGGCAGTTCCCCAAAAGACGCGGACGGCGTTGGTGGCGGCAGCCATGGGGGCAATTTCGCGGTCATATTTTTCGATATCCACATCTTGAGCTTCATCTATAGACAGCAAAAGCGAGGCGGTAGCGCCTACGATGTTGGATTCGGGGGCGGCGGATAGGAAGCGGACGCTGGCGTTGCCCAGTTGCAGCCCCGCGCCGTTCTTGCGCCATCTGCCGCGGGTGATGGGGTTGGCGTGCAGGACGGATTGCAGGCGGCGCATGGCAATTTGGGCTTGCGGGCGCAGGGTGGGGGAGATTTGGATGATTTCGCCGCCGCGCGTGGCGTGCATGGCAAGCAGCAGGGCTTCGAGCTGGGCTTGCAGTTCATTTTTGCCGGATTGACGCGGAAAGAGGACGGCGTAGCTGCCCCCTTCGCCATTGAGGACGGCACGCACCAGGGTTTGCAGGACGCTGCGCTGATAGTTGCGCAGTTGGATGCCGCCCAGGCGCGGGAAGGCGGTGGGGTCGAAGGCGGGCGACAGGAGCATCATCGTTGACCGAGCCAGGCTGCCAGTCCGCTGACGAGTAGGGTGAGGGTGGCTTGGGCAAGCTGCGCCAGGCGCATGACGGCTTTCAGGGCGATGACATCCGCGCTGAGGGTACGCAGGCGCGATTCTTGATCCGCCTGGTCTTGTTCCTGACGTTCTAATCGGGCGGCGAGGAGTTCTTCTACATGCTGGATGGATTGCTCGGTGAGGGCGGCGCGGCTTTCCAGGCGGGAGAGCTGGGCATCCTGGGCGGCGAGGCTGGCTTGAATCTGGCAGAGCAGGACGGCGGTTGATTCGCGTGGCGGACGGTTATTGGGGTTCATGTGAATTGCCTTGCTCACGCTGCTCGCTTTGCTCGCGCTGCTCGCGCTGCGAGGGGAAAAGTTGCAGCTGTTGGGCGATTTCAGCGATGAGGGCGGATTCTGGGCTACTTGCGCCGCCCATGGATCCGCCGGTGAGTTTGCGCTGCGCCAATAGCAGGCTTGCCAGGCGGGTGAGGATGAGGCTGAGGCGGTCAAGCTGTTTGAGGGCATCGTCTGCGCTGGTCTCGAGTTGCCAATAGGCTTGCAGCGCGGCGATTCGGGCGCGCAGCAGGTCAATTTCGGCGGTCAGGGTGAGTGTGGATGGGGTTTCGGACATGGGTTTCCTCCTGGGAAAAGATTCACCAAACATTCATCTTAGCTAGTCCAAATTTAAACAAATAGTCGGTATGATAGAGAAAGTTCAAAGAGCAGCGATGAGAGCAATTTCAACAGCCTCGCTGCTCGGGAACAAAATTGAAAACAAGGAGTAACACAAGTGAAAAAGATCAAAAGTATCGTAGCAAGTGGTATTGCAGTGATTGCCCTGGCGCTGGTTGGGGTATTCGCAGCAAGCGCATCGCAGGCGGTGTTCGCCCAATCCGTGAACCCGACTGCCACGCCATCGGTGAGCGCGCCCGCCACGGGCGGCAGCACAACCACTGCGCCCAATGGCGCGCTGGCTGGCAAGATGGGTCGCGGCTTTGGCGGCGAGTTTGCCGGCGGCGGTGAAATGATGGAAGGCGGCATGTTCGGCGCGGGCAACCAGCAATCCCTGGCGGATGCGTTGGGCGTGACGTTGGTTCAGCTGCAGGATGCGATCAAGTCGGCGAATGCCGAGGCGATTAAGCAGGCTGTGGCGCAGGGGTTGATTACCCAGGCGCAGGCGGATCAGCTGACCGCGAACGGTCGCGCGCCACGTTTTGCGCAGATTGATGAAAATGCGCTGCTGGCGAAGGCGTTGAATATCAGCGTAGATCAGCTGAACGCCGGACGCTTGAAAGCGGAAAAGACCACCCTGGATGCTGCTGTGAAGGCGGGCAACCTGACCCAGGCGCAGGAAGATTTGATGCTGGCGCGTTCGGCGTTGGCGTATAACAGCGCGTTCCAGACCAATTTGAAGACGGCTTACACCAGCGCCATCAATCAGGCGGTCAAGGATGGGGTCATCACCCAGGCGCAAGCCGATGCGATCCTCGCGCAGCAGTCGAACGGTAAGTTCGGCGGCATGGGCGGCGGAATGATGGGCGGTCATGGTGGACGCGGTGGTCACGGGATGTTCCTCCCTGGCACGAATAATGGTACAGACAACAGCACGACCCCTCAGAATAACGGTACGGTTCAGTAAAGAGGGTGTTTGATGGTGATTTGGGTGCCTGGCATCCAAATCACCATCAGGATGACTTTTGAGGTAGCAAGCAAGACCAAAGATTTTCTCCTCCTTCGGAATTTGGTTGAATGGGTTTATGATCCCCGTGAGTTTCTCCAGCTCACGGGGATCGGTGGTTTAAGGGGGGGGAAGAGGGTCGTCTTGCCAATTTCTGCTACAATTAACCGCAGGGAGGAGAGAATATGCTTACTCAATTGCTGCGGATGCCGTTGATTCAATTATCAAAGTCCAGTTGGGCGCAGGGGCGGCTGACGGGCTGGGAATGGTCGCGCCGGGCGGCGAGGCGGTTTGTGGCGGGCGAACAGTTGGCGGACGCGCTGGAGGCGATCTCCGCGCTGAACGCCAAGGGGATTAACGTGACGCTGGATCACCTGGGCGAAAATACGTCTACGCTGGAAGAAGCTGCGCAAGCGGCGGCGGAGGTGGCGCGGGCGTTGGCGGTCATCCATTCAGCGGGGCTGCGCGCCAACGTTTCGGTCAAGCTCAGTCAACTGGGGCTGGCGGTGAGCGAGGACGTTTGCCGCGAGAACTTGCGGGTGGTGTTGCGGGCTGCGCAGGCGGCGGCTAGTTTTGTGCGCATCGATATGGAAGATTCGGCGTCTACCTCTGCCACGCTGCGGATGGTGCGTTGGGCGCATGAGCAGGGGTTTGGCGAGGTGGGGGTGGTGCTGCAATCCTATTTGTACCGCACCGAGCGGGATGCGCGCGAGCTGGCGGCGGAGGGGATTGGCGTGCGCTTGTGCAAGGGGGCGTATTTAGAGCCGCTTACGGTCGCTTTCGCTAAAAAAGCGGCGGTGGATGCCAATTATGACCGCGTGGCGCGTTTGTTGATGAAGGCGGCGCGGGCGCAGGGGGCGCACCCCGGCAGCGCGGATGGGGTAATTCCGCCGCTGACTGCGCTCGCCACGCATGACCCTGTGCGGATTGCCAACGCGCAGGCGGCGGCTGCTGAACTGGGCTTGCCGCAGGCGGCGGTGGAATTTCAGATGCTGTACGGCATCCGGCGCGATTTGCAGGAGCAGCTGGTGGGCGAGGGTTGGCCCGTGCGCGTGTATGTGCCGTATGGGGCGCGCTGGTATCCGTATTTCATGCGCCGCCTGGCGGAACGTCCGGCGAACGTCTGGTTTTTTGTGTCGAATTATTTTCAGTAAAGGTTTTTCCGTGAATTCTTCCTCTCTCGTGAATCGTTTGTTTCGGGCGGCGCGTCCGGTGTGGCTGCTGGGCAGTTTGCTGTTTTACGCGCTCGGGGTGGGCATCAGCGTATATTTGGGGCAGCCCATCCGCGCGGACGTGATTTGGCTGGGGTTTGGGGTGATTCTATGCTTGCAGATCAGTCTATTTTTCCTGACGGAGTATTTTAACCGCGCCGGGCGACCGGCGTTTGAGCAAAAATCCACGCCGGTGACAGAGATTGCCGATCCGCTGGGGCTGCCGCGCGTGGTGTATTTGCAGGTGGGGGCGGCTGCGCTGGCGGTGGGGGCGGCGTTGACGGTCTTATTGATGACGACTGCCGCTCTCAGCCCTGAAGCCTGGTTGATTCTGGGGGCGGCGTTTGGGCTGTGCCTGGCGTATGCCCTGCCGCCGGCGCGCCTGGTGTATTCCGGCTATGGCGAGCTGACGATGGCGGTGGTGTATGCCAATTTGATTCCGGCGTTCGCGTTTTTGCTGCAAAGTCATCATTTTCACCGGCTGTTGGCGCTGATCACCTTTCCGCTGACGTTTTTGTTCCTGGCGGCTACCCTGGCGGTGGGGCTGCGTGCGTTTTTAGACGATGCGCTCCATAATCACAATACCTTGCTGGTGCGCGCCGGCTGGCAGCGGGGGATGGATTTGCACAATTTGCTCATTTTCATGGCGTACGTAGTGCTGGCGGCATCCGCGTTGATGGGGCTGCCCTGGCGGCTGGCGTTTCCGGCATTCCTGTCGCTGCCGGTGGCGATCTATCAGGTGTGGCAGATGCGTACCATTGCCAACGGGGGCAAGCCGCACTGGCGCGCATTGCGGACCACCGCGCTTGCCAGCCTGGGGTTGATGGCGTATCTGGTGGCGTTTACGTTGTGGACGGTGTAGTTACTGCACCCCCCTGGGCTCGCCGGTGATGGGGTCAATGCGCACATGTGGGGCTGTGCCTGTGCCTGTGGCGGTGGGGAGGCTTGCGGGCGCGCCTGCGGCTTTGGCGCGTTCAATCAGCCCGTCCACGTCCACCACTTCGCCGGCAAAGCGGTAGACCATGCGCAGCAGTTCGGGCGCGTCAATTAATCCGGCGGCATACAGGTTGGTGAGGGCAGCAGTGATGGTGGCGGTAGCGACTGCCAGCGAGGCGTTATCGCGGGCGGAAAGGTCTGCGCCCTGGGCTTCGATGCGGGCGAGCGGGTCTACCTGCGCATCCAGCAGGGCGCGGCGGGCAACTGCCACGTGCGCCACGTCCGCTAATACCTGACAGAAAAATTCCTGACGCTGTTGATAGTGCCGGAAGGTGGGTCCGCCCGCGCTTTCGGCGGTGGAACGGTTAGAGCCTTCGGGTTCTGCCAGGAAGTGCAGCGGCACGCCCCCGCCCGCGGCGATCATCTTTTTGAGGGCAAGCCCGTCCTCGCCCGCGTCCTGGCTTTGCAGCTGCGGGTTCAACACCTCCCACGATTCGCTCTCATCCACCACCAGGATTGAGCCGGGGGCAGGGGGAACGGCGGCAAGGGTCTGTTGACGGGCGCGGCGTTCGGCTTCGGATTGGAAGTGCGATTTGACCACGTAGACGAAGGAATTGCGGTAGCGGTTGAGGCGGGCGCGGTCTTCGAGCCAGCTGGCATAGCGCGCCAGCCACTTGAGCAGAGGACCCAGGTCACTTTCGCCGCGGACGGCGCCCACCGCGCGGTTGATGGCGTAGTGCAGCATGACCGGCGTGAACTCCCCTTGGGCATATTCGCCTTGCAAATCCCCCGCATCCACCTCCTGCGCATAGGCGAGCCAGCGTTTTTCAGGCTGCGCGGCGATGCCGGTTGCCTGAAGATAAGCCGTTTCCTGCTGAAGGTCGTTGGCGGCGGTTTCGATTTCGGTAATTTCGGCGGCAGGGATGGCGCGGACGTAGGTCATGCCGCTGGCATCGGTGGTGAGCAGCAAAAACAGCTCGCCGGAGCGGGTGAGTTCGTCACACCATTCAAAGACGCGCAGATGGAGTTGATTCAGGCGGTGATTCCACCAGCTGTGGAGGAAGTTTTGGGTGGCGGGGTGGTCACAATGGATCAGGATGCCGCCGCCCACCACGTATTGGGTGGTCAGCCCCACCAGTCGGCGGGCAAGTGGGTTGACCCGCCAGGCTTCCAGCGCTTGACGCAAAATTTCTGCGCGGGATGCCGTGGGGCGTTCGCGCAGCTCTGCGCTGCCAGAATCACTGCCGAGGTAGAAGGTGTTGTCCGTTTCGGTGGGCGCGGACTGCGTGAAGAACGTCCGCTGAAGTCGTTGGATCAGGTTCATTTTTTTCTCTCCTTGGGTTGAATAAAAGAATAGTAGGGGGGAAGAAGTGGGCAGAGATGAGATTTTTGACTGCCGAGGGATAGAGGAAAGCTCTGCGGATGGGGGCAACCTACGTTAACGCAACGCTCTTCCACGCGCCGCCGACCTTTACCCACAGCTTGCTTGTGACTGCATCCACCGCCAGATCGCCATCCGCGCCGCCGGTGGGGGCATCGGTGACGACTGCCACGCTGGATAATCCGCGCAGCCAGCGATTGCGATAGCCCACCAGGCTGATGACCGTCCCGGCTGTGAAATTGCCGCCACCCACCGCAAAGCTCAGGTGGGTGACTGCATCCGCCGTGTTTTCCCAGCTGATAAAATGCCATTCTGCCCATAGCCCTGGGTCTTTGCGTTCCATTCCGGTAGCGGTGATGGTTCGCGCCGCGCCAGTTTGGTCGTAGCCTGTGATACGCAGGGTGTAGGGCGATGGATACGCCTCTTCCACCCAGCCGATGGTGCGGTCGTAGGTCGTGGAATGTCCTTCAGCAGTGCCGGTCATCAGGAAAACATTTTTATAATGCCCGTCTACGCCGTCCGCATTGCAAGTGACCTGGATGGCGTGTTCCCCGGCGGCAGATTTGCCCAAAATTTGCGCCTCGATCCAGTCATAGCCTGCCGGAATCCCCGTAAAGCTGATCTCCGCCTGGTTGCTGGTTACCG
This sequence comes from Anaerolineales bacterium, assembly GCA_038206515.1. GTDB lineage: Bacteria > Chloroflexota > Anaerolineae > Anaerolineales > Anaerolineaceae > DSYU01. The sequence continues at coordinate 76,621 of JBBRAT010000015.1, forward strand.
CCACCCGTCCGAGCAGCTCGCCCACAAATACCGCCGCGCCAGACGCAGCCTGTGTTGGCAGGTGGATGCGGGTAATGTCGTTGGCAGCGTCATCC
>JBBRAT010000016.1:0-75137 GCA_038206515.1 Anaerolineales bacterium
TCTCTTGGTGATTTGAGCGACAGTGGTACACCCAGACACATCTCGAACCTGGTCGTTAAGGCTGTTAGCGCCGATGGTACTCGGAGGGCGACTTCCCGGGAGAGTAGGTCGTTGCCAAGAGGCTTTTTCTTTTTCCTAAAATCCAGTTTTGTGCAATTTGTTATGCAATCATCCAAAAAAGACAGCTCCGCTTCCCGCGGACCCTGTCTTTTTTTGATTCCATAAACATCCCCTATCCGTGTAGCGGCGCACTGCGTGCGCCTAATGGTAGACAAACATGATTGTTTTTCTATCAGAGAGATGGTTTGCATACCACAAGGCGCACGCAGTGTGTGCCGCTACGATTCCTGATAGTCTCGCATTTTTTTAAAACAAAAAAAGATGCGTCCTGAAACGCATCTTTTATACCTCACAAAATAAAATTACCTACCGCGCCAATATTCGCGCCATCTGGACGCTTTCCTGGCTCAACGTTTTGCGTTTCGAGCAGACGGTCGCCAACGGCATAGGCTCAATGTCGCGCCCATTCAGAGCCGTCATAACCCCATTATGCCCAGCCATTAGGAATTCCACTGCCTTCACCCCAAAACGAGTTGCCAACAGCCGATCAAACGCACTCGGTTTGCCGCCGCGCTGAATATGCCCCAGCACCGTCACGCGCGTGGTAAAGCCCAATTTTTGCTCTTCCAGCTTCGTTGCCAGCTCATTCGCGGACATGCTCGCGCCCTCTGCCACCACGATAATGGCATGAGTCTTCCCGCGCTTATACGCATCATCCACCGTGTTGCTAATATCCTCAAAAGAAGTCTCGTATTCAGGCACCAGCACCATCTCCGCCCCGCTGATAATGCCCGCCTGGGTTGCCAGATAACCACATTCGCGCCCCATCACTTCCACCAAAAAGGCGCGGTTATGCGAAGAAGCCGTATCGCGTAGCTTATCAATGGCATCCACGATCGTATTCAGCGCGGTATCCACGCCAATGCACATGTCCGTGCCGTAAATGTCATTATCAATACTCGCTGGTATACCGATTACCGGTACGCCCTGCTGATACAGCGCAAACGCGCCGCTCAACGAGCCATCCCCGCCCAGCACCACCACTGCGTCAATTTCAGCATTGTTTAATTGGCGAATCGCCTGACGTTGCCCTTGCGGGGTCTTGAAATCCATGCTCCGTGCCGTCTGGATGATCGTTCCCCCACGTTGCAAAATGCCGCCAACGTCACGCGCGCCCAATGGACGGAACGTGCCATGCAGCATTCCTTCATACCCGTTCTCAATTGCCAAAACGCGCATGCCATTTGCCAACGCGGTGCGCACAACTGCGCGGATGCCTGGGTTCATTCCCGGTGCATCTCCACCAGAAGTCATAACACCAATGGTTCGAATGTTATTATTGCGGAGCATACCTTCACCTATAAGTCATTGAATATTGATTTTATCCACACTCACATTTCCTTCGCCTGCTACCTTGATCAATTTCTTAAGCAGCGCGGAAGAAATTCCGGTGGTATCGTTCGGGAACTCCAGCAGGTATCGCCGGTTATGTTCAAATACCAGAAAAGCATACTTATCCTTTCCAGGACAAGAAGTAAGTATACCATAAATGCGATTCATCCGTAAGCGGTCGCGCGTTTTATCCCCAGTCGAGTGCAGCACGATGGTCACCATGCGCGCATCGGCTGTTTCGGTCGTTTCCAGGTTAGGCGAAAGTAAAAATGGCATCGGAGCGAACAAAGTGGGTTGTTGGATATTTCCCCGTTCCTCCTCTTCTGGATACAAAGTAGACGCAGGGGTTTGTATCATCCGAGGCGCAACAGCCGGTGGCAGCGGGAACAATCTCCCTGATTCGATCATGCTGGATGAGACCGGTTGGGCTGTCGTCTCATATGCTTCAGTCATCGGTTCCGCAACCTCATTCGCTGTTTCTGTCTTTTCTGGTTGCGTATAGATTTCCTCATCCACAGAAAAGGTTTCTCTGATGAGAATGATCTCTTCAGACTTTTCTTCAATGTTATCGCTCTCTATCGCTTTCACTGCAATCGCAGTCGCATTCATCGCAATGGCAGACGTCGCCATCAACAATTCTTCTCCCTCTGGCTCTCGCAAATGCCAATCATCTGCTCCCTCATCCTCCCATGGGTCATCAATAGGGGAGACGGCATGACGGCTAGCTACTTTTATTTCCTCTGCCAGGTCCGCAATTCTACTGGGAATAGCTTGCGTATAGCTATTCGCGCTGCTTTCCTCATTCTCCACCGGAACTTCGCTCAAATCCACCTCAATCAGGCGATCCACCAATACTTTTGGCTCAGAGCTTTCCGTGTCTGCCCGACCTTCGGCAATCAGCACCTTATCCGGCGCAACCAGTTTGCTATATTTCTCCCACGTGCGCGCAAACAGCAGCAGTTCAATCGGTCCCTGCGTATCTTCCAACGTGATAAAGCCCATCATCTTTCCGTCTTTGGTGGTATATGGGCGGAACTTCGTCACCATCCCCGCCACTGTCACCCTTTCCTTGGGTCGCGCTTCATTTAACTCTCTGGAAAAATGGGTAACTTTTTTCCTAAGCAGCGGTAAGTACGGGCTGAGGGGATGCGAGGAGACGTACAACCCCAACAATTCATGCTCCCATTCCAATTGCTCGCGGTGATCTAGCATCTCCACCTGCGGCAAAGAAAAATCATCCGAAATCTCGGCAAACGTCCCAAATATGCTGATCTGCCCACTTTGCGCCGCCTTAAAATGGCTCGTGCTAAGCGCAATCATTTGATCCATGCAATCCAGCAGTGCGCGCCGTGACCCGAAGCCATCCAACGCGCCTACCTTAATCAGACATTCCAGCGAGCGTTTCCCTACTGCCCGCAAGTCTACGCGGTGGATAAAGTCCGTCAACGTGCGGAATGACCCACCTTTTCTGCGCGCTTCCAGGATAATTTCTACTGAATTTTGCCCAACGTTCTTAATCGCGCCCATCCCAAAGCGAATCACTGGCTTCTCCAGCGGCTTTCCCTCTGGCGTGCAATCTTCAATGCTGAAGTCCCATTCGCTGGAATTGATCCCCGGCGACAGCACCTGTACCCCCATGCTGCGGCAGTCTTCCACGTAAAATGCCACTTTGGTAATATCGTTCTTTTCTGCCGAGAGCAGGGCAGTCATGTATTCAACGGTGAAGTGGCACTTTAAATAGCCTGTCTGCACCGAAATCACCCCATAATCCGCCGCATGCGCCTTATTAAACCCGTACCGCGCGAATTCTTCCCAGTCGCCAAAGATTGCGGCGGCAGTCGCTTCATCCATCACTCCGCGCGCCGCGGCCCCTTTGATAAACTTGTGCTTATGCTTTTCCAGCTTATCTTTTTGCTTCTTTGAAATCGCCTTGCGCAGCTCATCCGACTCAGACATCTTATATCCGGCAATTTCCACCGAGGCGCGCATGATCTGTTCCTGATACACCGCAATCCCAAACGTTTCGCTGAAGATCGGCTCCAGCGCAGGGTGCTTATATTCCACCCGCTCTTCCCCGTGCATTCGGCGAATGTACTGCGGAATAAACTCCAGCGGTCCCGGGCGATACAGCGCCACCATCGCGATCAGGTTATTCACGTTCTGCGGCTGCATCTGAATCACGTACCGCGTCATCCCGTTGCCTTCCAACTGGAATACCCCGGCGGTATGCCCCTTGCTGATAAACTCAAATGTGGCTTTATCGTCAATCGGAATATCGTTCAGGCTTAATTTCTGCTGATGGCGTTCTTCAATAAACCGGCAGGCGCGCGCCATGATGGTCAGTGTGCGCAGTCCCAAAAAGTCCACTTTCAACAAGCCCAATGACTCGATGATAGACATTTCAAACTGCGTCACCGTCTTGATAGGGCTGTCTTCTGAACCAGAGGTAGGGCGGTTGAGCGGCACATAGTTAATTACCGGCTCATCCGTAATGACCACCCCTGCCGCGTGCGTCCCTGCGTTGCGCACCACCCCCGTCATCTTCCCGGCTGTGTCAATCAGGTCTTGCAAATACTCCGTTTCGTCATAAACCTTTTTCAACTCCGGCGACTGCTCAAACGCTTCGGACATCGTAGACGCTTTGAGCGGAATCAGTTTGGCAACCCTGTCCACCTCAGAAAGCGGTATATCCATCACCCGCCCTACATCGCGGATCGCCGCCTTCACCCCCATCGTACCAAACGTGATAATTTGCGCTACACGGTCATTCCCGTATTTTTGCGCGCAATATTCCAACATCTTTGAGCGCAAATCATCCTGAAAGTCCAAATCAATATCCGGCATGGAAATGCGGTCAGGGTTTAAGAAGCGTTCAAAGATCAAGCCATATCCCAGCGGCTCAATTCGCGTAATATCCAGCGTATACGCCACCATCGAGCCTGCCCCAGAACCACGCACGTTGTACCAGATGTTTTCTTCGCGCGCAAACCGGCACAGGTCCCACACGATTAAGAAGTAGGCGTCAAAGCCCATATTGTGGATAATGCCAAGCTCGTAATCCAGCCGTTCGCGCACCTTTTGTTCGCACGCGCCCTCATCGCCATACCGTTTGCGCAAGCCTTCTTCGCATAATTCACACAAAAAAGACTCCACCGTGTAGCCTTCCGGCACGGGGAAGCGCGGCAGATGATAGCCCTTATTGCTAAGGTTTACGTTGCACCGTTCCGCTATTTCTAGTGTATTGGAAAGCGCATCCGGCACTTCCGCGAACAAAGCCGCCATTTCTTCCGGCGAACGCAAGTAAAACGTATCCACCGACATGCGGAATCGCTTCGGATCAGAGATTAACGCCCCGGTTTGGATGGCAAGCAGAAAATCTTGCAGCCGCGCGTCCTCACGGTTGATATAATGCACGTCATTGGTGGCAATGAATTTGGCATTATAGCGTTTGCCCATCTCAATCAGGTTCTTGTTGATGTCTTCCAGCTCTGGAATGTCGTGACGTTGCAGTTCCAGGTAAAAATTCTTCTCCCCGAACACCTTGTAATACCAGTCCAACAGCGGGAAGGCGCGCTCCACCCCATGATCGCGCAATGCGCGCGGCACTTCCGCCGACATGCACCCCGAGGTAGCAATTAACCCTTCTGCGTGATTTTCCAAAAAGGCATGGTCAATGCGTGGATAATAGTAGAAGCCTTCGGTTTGCGCCGCCGAAGCAATTTTAAGTAAATTCTGATATCCCACCTGGTTTTCCGCCAGCAGCAGCAGGTGATGCGAACGCTTATCCAGCTTTACATCCCGGTCTTTCATCCCGCGCGCTGCAACGTATGCCTCTAACCCAATAATTGGCTTAATCCCCTCCGCCTGCGCCGCGTTGAAGAACTCAATCACGCCATACATCGAGCCGTGATCGGTGAGCGCAATGGCGGGCATATTCATCTCTTTAGCGCGCCTGACCAGCTTTTTCAGGTCACTCAAGCCATCTAACAGTGAGTATTGAGAATGTACGTGAAGGTGAACAAATGACATAGCAAATCCCCTCGCAAAAGTTAGACTTGTGCAGAAAGAGGGGACGAAAAACCCCCGCTGCTGATATGATTATAGCACCTGCGAATCAGAAAAACAGTCCGCAATCCAAGTTGTAACGCAAATTAATCTTTCGTGCATACCCCCTCACCCATCTGTTTCGTGATGTTCCGTCATTGATTGTAGAAACCGCATGCCCGCCAATATCTGGTTGATCCGCTCTCTGGTGAGTGATCCAATGTATTCTCCGAATTGCGTTTTCTCTACCGATGACACCTGCGAAACGACCACCACACTTTGCTTTGGTAAATTGGCTTCCCCTACATCCAGTAAAACGTTCCCAGGCGACTTTGCTCGTTTTATATTTGTGGTTAATGCACAAACTACCACGCTATTCACCCTGCTATAGTTGATGACATCCTCTTGAATCACGACATGCGGATGGATATAGCCAGGTTCCTCCCCATCCGGTTGACCGAGTGTCACCCAGTATATATCACCCTGATTGACTTCCATCGCTCCTCCGCCAAACATCCCTAATGAGTGGTTGCTCAGATATTTCAATCCGTGTAGCGGCTTCCGGCAGGAAGCCTATTGTGACATAGGATTTCTATCCTGCAAAGAGAATTGCTTGAATAACATCAGGGTTCCTGCCGGAAGCCGCTACACACGGGTTGGGATATTTGGTCAATGACCATTGAACCCTGATAGTATACGCTCTTTCCATATGGTAGAAATGAGTAAATCCTTTCTTGCAGATTCCGCCATATCTCCTTATAATTGGATGGTTATAATTAGGGATATTTGTGCAAATTTACGGTTTAAACCGATGAAGAAGGTAACTAACGATGTTTCAAAAGCTAGTGAAAATATTAGGGGGCGACCCAAACAAACGGGACCTCAACCGTCAAGCCACTGTGGTGGAAAGTATCAACGACCTTGAAAAACGCTTTGAAGCGATGTCTGCCGAGGAACTCAACGGTCAGACCGCTGCCTTCCGCGAGCGCCTGGCAACTGCCGAATCGCCTGAAGAGAAGCGCCGCATGTTGGATGACCTCTTGCCAGAAGCCTTCGCCGCCGTGCGTGAGGCTTCCAAGCGTACGCTCGGTCAGCGTCATTATGACGTACAGCTCATCGGCGGCATCACCCTGCATCAGGGCAAAATCGCTGAAATGCGCACCGGCGAGGGCAAAACCCTGGTCGCTACCCTGCCCGTCTACCTCAACGCCCTCCTCGGACGCGGCGTTCACGTCGTCACCGTCAACGATTACCTCGCCCGCCGTGATGCCCGCTGGATGTCCCCTATTTACGCCGCTTTAGGCATGACCGTGGGCGTCTTGCAAATGGCAGATCGCACCGAAAATGGGCGCATGGCGTTCGTGGTGGACCTCAACAAGGAATCGAGCATTGAAGATCAACATCAATTAAAGATGGTTTTGCACAACGAAGCCTATCTCGCCGATATTACCTATGGCACCAATAGTGAATTTGGCTTTGATTACCTGCGTGATAACCTCACCATGAGCCTTGCCGAGCGCGTCCAGCAGCGTGGGCATTATTTCGCAGTCGTGGATGAAGTCGATAACATCCTCATTGATGAAGCCCGTACCCCCCTCATCATCTCCGGTCCTGCCCAGGATGATTCCGAATGGTACACGCGCATGTCTCAGGTTACGCGCCAGCTTGAACCGGATGATTACGAGATCAACGAGAAAGACCGCAGCGTTTCCCTCACTCCCTTTGGCGAAGCGCACGTGGAAAAGCTGCTCCAAATGCCCTTGCGTGACCCTGATCGCCCCGAAGATATCACCCCTGAGCAAGCCCGTCTGATGGGCTACCTGGAACAATCCCTGCGCGCTCAATTCCTTTTCCGCCGCAACAAGGATTATTTGGTGCAGGCGGGCAAGGTCGTCATCGTGGATGAGTTCACTGGTCGTCTCATGCCCGGTCGCCGCTGGTCGGATGGCTTGCATCAGGCGGTAGAAGCCAAAGAGGGCGTCAAGGTCGAGGCGGAAAACGTCACCTATGCTACCATCACCATCCAGAATTATTTCCGCATGTATGATAAACTCGCGGGCATGTCCGGCACTGCTGATACCGAATCCGAAGAATTTTGGAAGATTTACAAGCTGGAAGTCCTGCCTATTCCCACTAACTTGGAATATCAGGCGAGCCGCCCCAATTCCCCCTATCAAATGCTGGATGGCAAAGACGCAGAAGGCTACCGTCACACCTACTACATCCGCAAGAGTGACAGCCACCGCCTGCCTATTTACTGGAAGCGCAAAGATTACCCCGATGTCGTTTTCCGCACCGAAGAAGCCAAGCTCCGCGCCATTGTGCAGGAAATCATCCAATATTGCGTCATTGGTCGCCCGCAACTGGTCGGTACGACCTCCGTTGAGCATTCTGAGCGTCTTTCTGACCGTCTGAAAGCCGATATGGTGCGCCGCCTGGTCATTGTCCTGCTCTTGCGCGATATGTACCAGGAAATGAAGAAAATTGATTTTACCGAGCGTGCCATCCCTGAGCTTCAACCTCTCTATAAGCAGCTGGATAAGATCGAAACTGCCGAACTGCGCCTGTTAGCCAAGACCCTCTCCATTGCCATTTCCTTTGATCCCGAAGAGGAAAAGAACGTTACCCGCGCCCTGGGTCTGTTTGAGCTAAAAGAAGAACAACGCCAGCGTTTTATTAAAATCCTGCAAGGCGGCGTGCCGCATCAGGTGTTGAACGCCCGCAAGCATGATGAAGAATCCAAGATCATCGCCAAGGCAGGCGCATTTGGCGCGGTCACCATTGCTACCAACATGGCTGGTCGTGGGGTGGATATTAAACTTGGCGGCGACATGGATGAAGAAATCCTGGGCGATGCCAACCGCGTCCTTGAAAAAGCCGGCTTAGACGCTTATAACATGAACAATGAAGAACGCCGTCAGGCGCTGCTCAAGTTAGACCCCGCCGATTGGGGTATCTATGAGGAATCCGCGCGCGCTTTCTTGCAATATATGACCGAAATGGAGCAGGTGCGCGAATTGGGCGGCTTGCACGTCATCGGCTCAGAACGCCATGAGGCTCGCCGCATTGATAACCAGCTGCGCGGGCGCGCTGCCCGTCAGGGTGACCCCGGCTCTTCGCGCTTTTATCTGGCGATGGATGACGAACTCATGCGCTTATTCGGCGGTCAGCAGGTCGAAGGCATTATGAACCGCCTCCGCCTGGATGAAAGTTTGCCCATTGAAAGCGGCTTGGTCGGGCGATTGGTTGAGCAGTCTCAGGAGCGTGTGGAAGGCTCGAACTTTGATGTTCGCAAACACTTGCTGGAATATGATGACGTCCTTAACGCCCAGCGCAAGCGCATCTACGAACAGCGTGACCGCGTTTTCACCAAGGAAGACCTCTCCGAAGATGTTTCCGAGATGCTCACCACCGAGTTGCAGCAGCGTATTCCGGTTGCCCTCAAAGACCCCGAGGGTCCCTGGAAATTACTGGCGTATCTGGATGAAATTCAGCCCCCCATCCTCTATGAAGATATGCTCTATCCTTCCTTCAGTCTGCGCGTATTGCTGGACGATTTGCAGCATCGCATCCCCGAAAGCGAACGCACTCCCTCTCGCCTGCGCGAAGAATTACTCACCCTCGGCGCGCGCGCCTGGCAAACCGAACGCGATCATCTCCTCAACACCTTCCAACAGCTCTTAGAGCGCACCGAAGCCACCGTCCAGACTCAAATTCAGGAACGTCAGGACGCGATGGATGCTTTCTTTGATACCCTGGAAGATCGCACCGATGAAAACGGTCAGCCTGTCCGCATCCAAGACCTCGCGGATGAATTAACCGGACTGCTGCGCCTGCCGAATTTCCGCTCTGGCGCAGATACTTCCCGCCGCCTGGAAAGTGACCCTCAAGGCTTGCATTCAGAACTATCTCAGAGCATTGAAGACCTGCTCTTTACCAACACCATCGCCCAGATCATTGGCGTGATGGAGCGCCGCGTGGGTGAAAGCATGAATCTGCGCGCCACTCAATTCACCGGTCAGGGCTTGAACTGGCAAGAGATTTCGGATGAACTCCTTAAATCCGCCACTGCCCTCATGGAACGCCAATATGACCGCTTATTTGGGGATGGCAGTCAGGTCGCCCATGATCTCGACAGTTATTTTGAGAAATTAACCAGCGACCCCATTGCGGAGAAGCAAATCGTCACCCTGTTAGGCATTATGGCGGAAGGTACGCGCCTCGTCTTTGATCGCCGCACCCACCGTCAGGGCTACCAGCGTACCCAGCGCCTCAATTACGCCTTCCTCACCGGGCAAATGCTCCAAAACCTCTCGCAACAGGATTCTAATCAGATGGTCTTAGACCAGTTTGAGGGCGCGCAGGAAGCCTTGCGCCAGGCGTGGGGTCGTTATGAATGGCAGGTACTCACCCAAAGCAACGTCACCCTCAGTCAGCTAGACCCGCGCTTCACCGCCCGCCTGAAAGAAAGCCTGGGCGAAGATACCTATGAGCTGATCTGTAATCAACCGTTAGAGTCTTTTGCCCCCGAACAGCGCGAAGCCATGCAGGAATGGCTGGGCTGGTATAACCAAAATGAAGCCGCCCGCACCATCCTCCTGCGCGTCATTTCTGACCAATGGGTAGATTATCTCACCCGCGTTGAAGCCCTCCGCGTTTCCATTGGCTTGGAAGCCTACGCCCAGCGCGACCCGTTGGTGCAGTATAAAGGTCGCGCCTCTGAAATGTTCACCGAACTCCTGGCAGACATCCGCATGGGCGTCATCAGCCGCATGTTCACCTTCCAGCCGCGCGTCCAGCAGGCTGCCATGACCCCCGAAGTCTCCGCCGGTGATGCCGAAGTCGCCATGCAGTCCAAGACCGCCGCTCGCCTCACTTCTGGCGCCGCCAACGACGACCTCAAAAAGAAGAAGCGCAAACGCCACTAAAGTTGCGCTCGTTTGATGGATAGAATAAAAACAGATTGCTCGCATTGCGAACAATCTGTTTTTATTCTATCCATCAAAATTTAATCCAGTTGAAAAATTTCGATCCCTTCCACATGGATGCCGCAATCCCAGGCGTACCACCACAACGAATGCCCCTTTTGCAGCGCGCAGCGGTCAATCAGAGTCCGCTGCTGATTAACGCACACGTCTATCAGCGTATCCGTTATGACAATTTCCAGGCTGTAGCCACCTTCTTGCGGCTCAACATTGGATAGACTCTGCCCATGCAGGCTGACTTTCTTCTCAGCAGGCGCAATTCGTAAATCATACCCCGAATCGAACGCTTCCTCTTTCGCTCTCAAGCGCAGCCCAAAACTCCCCGCCCCTTCCGTATGCGTGATTTTCGCCTTCAGACGATAATTGCCAGGCAGGTGGCTCATCATAGCTGCCTCCAAACCCGATGTCGCCGTCAGCCTGATCTTGCCATCCTCGCAGCTCGCGCCAGCCGTGATCGCCTTCCCTTCCGGCGTTGGCAGCGGCTTTCCGATGGGTAGCATTTCAGCCACAAATTTTGTCCCCAACGTGCCGTCCGCATGTTGAATAATTTCCCGAAAGACCGCGTTCCCCCCAAACAGCAAGCCGCCTTCATCTGCCCCATCCGCGTATTCCCCCACCCACGCCACCCCAATCCGCCGCCCATCTCGGAAGGCAGCAGTTTTCATCACTCGTGCCGCACTCCCGTCCAGGGTATCCACCACCGGGCGCGTCCATGCTCCCAGCGGACTCCTCGCCATGCGGTAATGCGCCACCCCCTGGCTGCTGAACATCAGGTAATACCAGCCATTCCAGAAAAACGTATCCGGGCATTCCGGCACATCCCCAAAGCCAGGGATCAGGAACGGCTCGGCTTGCTGCCAGTGAACCAAATCCGCTGATGTCAGGTGCGCCAGGCAGCCTCCATGCCCCCCTATCGCCGGATTCTCGATTTCTGCCGTCACCAACAGGTGAAATATCCCACTCTGTGGGTCTTGAAAGACGTTCGGGTCGCGGTAATGATACGGGCTGTAGCCTTCCGGCGGATATGCTAACTCAGGCTGAATCTTCTCATAATGCACCCCATCCAGGCTGGTTGCCAACCCCACGTGCTGCTGCCAATCCGGCATTCGCGTGGCGTAAAAAGCATAATACACGCCCTGATGCAAGAACACCGATCCGGTGCAGATGGAGCCTTCGTATTCCTCTGTGATTGCCAACGCCAGCGGATGGTGCGTCCAGTGAATCAGGTCCGGCGAGCTAGCCTGCGCCCATTGATGCCCGCCCAACCCGCCTCTTGCGCTGTGATGCCCTTCATCCAGCAAATAATACAGCCGGAAGAGGCCCTCCTCATAAAACGGCATGCAATCCCCAACAAAACATGCCCCTTCAGGCTTGTAATATTGCATCTAAAATCCTAATTCCTTAAGAATAGTGGACTCCGTCTTTAATTTTACCGATTCGTCGCCCTTTAATTCCTTCCAGAACGCTTCATCATACCTTCTGGAACGCACCGGCAGCGGCATCGGCACGCCCCAGCCCAGCAGCAGCACTTCCTCTTTGGGCTGCAAGCGCGAAAGCATCCCCCGCAAGGTATCTTTGCTTGCCAGCCCCGAAAGCACCGCGCTGATGTCGTTCTCATCCCCCAGCCAGCCCGAAATGCGCGTCCCCAGTTGTGACATGACCTCATCATAGATTTGCGATGGACGTTGGTCAATAATCAGCAGGGTGACGTTATATTTACGCATCTCGCGCGCGATGCTGCTAAACGTGGTTTGCGCGGCAATCTCCGGGTTGAGCAGTTTATGCGCTTCTTCCACCACAATCGTCAGTGGGCGGACGGGCTTTTTCGTCTTGCCGGATCGCTGCTCATCGGTGGTTTGCTGCCAGCGCGCGCGGATTTGCCGGGTGAGTAAATTCGTCACCAGCAGGTAATCCAAATCGCTTTCATGCTCGCCAAAGGAAAGTACCACGTGCCGCCCATTTTCCAGCGCGTCAATCATGGTTTTCAGGCTATCAGCAGCGGGCTTTTCCACCACGTAATTCAGCCGGAAGAGCCTTCCCAACTTGCTATGTAGCCCTGCCGCCGCCAGGGTATTCACCCCTGCGCTGGCAGCCCAGGCTTCCACACTATCTGGCGCGGGGCGTTTTTTGCCGTCCTCATCCTCAATCACTTTCCCCGGGATCATCTCTCGAAATTCGCGCAGCCAGTTTTGCTTAAAATCATGCTCCAATGCGCTCAGGGTGGCGGCGGTGGTTTCTCTCAGGTTCAGTTCGCGAGTCAGCATTTCAATATCCGCCGCGGTGATGTCGCTTTCGGCAATCTCTAGGTGAAAATCAGGCGTTGCCCCGCGTATCGTGCTATCCTTGCCCAACCCCACCAGCTGCACCTTGCTGTGAAACTTCCCTTTTAGCCCTGGGGTGTTCTCGTGCGTATCCGTATTCGTATCATCCGGTCCATATTCGTTGTGCATATCAAAGATCAGCACCGAGGCTTTATCATGCTGGATCAAGCCTGCCAGGATGATGCGCGTCAGGAAGGATTTGCCTGTCCCCGTTGCCCCAAAGATACCTGATGATCGCTGCACCAGCTTATCCAGGTTGATGCAGATCGGCAAATTCTGCTCGCGCGTATACCCGATGACGTAATTGCCCTTCTCCATATCCGGTTCCCCAAAAATTTGCGCCACGTCCTGCGCCTCAGCGCGGAAAACCTGCGCGTGATGTGAAGGCACGGTCTTGATCGCTATCGGGTGGGGCTGATTCTTGTCGGTATGCTCCTGTTGCCAGGTCAGATAATCCGAGCTCCCCGGCTCCGGTCCGACTTCCAGCATCAGCGCGGGCATGACTTCCAAGTTGGTATACAGTGTCTTGCCATGCAGCAAGCTGGCTAACCCAGCAGGCAAGCGCGCCTCGCTCTGCTCATCTGCAAAGCGCGGATCAGTCGCCCCCAGTTGAATATCCGTCACCAGCCCGTAAAATCGCCAATCCCCACTGTTGACCGTCACAAACGAGCCTTCTTGCACTGCTTGCGGCGAAACCGTCAGCCGCGCGGATAAATTTGCTTTTAAACTGCCCCCCACAATATACCCAATGGGCGCATGATTTTCTTCCATGTGCAATTCCCTTTCCTTTACTCGATCCCTGCGTCCGTCAACGCGCTCAATACCGCCATCAGCGTGGGGTAGTCATCCCGCAGCAAGATGATCAGCTCCTGCACCGCATCGGATGCCCAATGCGTTTCCCCTTGCGCGCGGTGATATTCATTCGATAAGCGAATATGCGCTGCCAGCAGCTCCCCAATCGGCAGGTCTTCCGCGCGCAACACATGCCGAAAATAGCCAAACCGCCCCGCGCTGGAGAATCCGCAGGCGCTGACCGGTTCGCATGGGTACAGCGCGTCCAGACTGAGGGGTGGGCGCGGCGGCAGCATGTGATATATCTTCTCCTGCTGGCTGTATCCCACGTGCAGCACGCTGATTTCCACCGGCGCGTTCCGGTTGACGCGGTTATCCATAATCACGTCGTCCGGCACGTTCTCCGCCGTCACCAGCTGGCGCACCAGCCCATCTTCTTCAATGTGAATATCATAAATAAGTCCAAAAATTTGATACCCCTTTTGCAGCGGGATTCGTACCAGCGCGCCAAATTCAGGCACTTCCGACTGCGACACCCGGCAGCCTACCACGCAGCCAGCCGTGCTGGCATGCAGCAGACGACCAATGTGAATCCCTTGCTCGGCTTGTTCAGCGATTGCCATAATGAACTTCCTTTCAGGAATAACGCCGTTCTTTTAAAAATTGCTTATTCGACTGTTCTCCCACCGTTACTCCCTGACGGCGCAGTTCAGCCAAAATCATGCTTTCAAGCTGCTCCCGCTCGCTATAGGTGATCAGAGCAATTTCATGTGCGCGATGCAAAATATAAGGATACGCCCTCACGCCCACTTGCGCGCTTTGCGCTACCAGGCTGGCGTGTAACAAAGTCATCAGCCGTTCATTCTCCGCCACCCACTTCGGAATTTCCACCCGTGATAGATACGGATGCCCTGCCCGCCCCACGTTGAGATAGAAAAAGTGCAGCCCCAGTCGCCCCTGGAAGATAACATCCGTAGTGGATTGAATCCCAAACACCGCCGAGCGTTCCCCCGGTTGCAGCAGCCCCGCAAACAACGCCGCATCGCTGATCCCCTGGAACGGACGCAGCTTGCCTGCTTCTTTTAGCTTATCGTTTTGCTCCAGATGTACCAGCTCAAGCAGCCGAATCAGCAAATCTCCGCGCGGTTTATCCACGTATCCGGCGGTTGCTGCTCCCAGGTCTGCCAGCGTTTCCAATACCCCGCGGTATTCTTCTGCTTTTTTATCAAATTCTGGCATCCCCTGACCTTCGCGGAAGAGTTCCAGGGGTCCATCCGTCAATGTCAGCACAGGCGGCTCTTCAGACTGTGCCAGGGTCGCCAATTCCTGCCGTTCTGCCATATCGCGCATCAGGGCAACCACGTCTTCCCCCAATAGCCCACCATTCGCAGTATGCAGCTCGTCATAAAACATCAACTTAGAGACCACGTGCTCCTGGGGTGTTTCCCCACAGCCAGGGTGCAGGCGGATAATCCCCACATTGATTGCCCCAAATTCCACCGCTGCATGCCGGTCAGGGTCAATCTGCGAGCCGTCCGCCGCGAACAGGGTATAACTGCTTTCCAGTTCAGGCAGCGGCGTGGTTTTATTCAATGCTTCCTCAAACGGAACAGCGCAGCGCAGTTTGGCGTTATAGCTGACTGCCCGCTCCACCAGTTGCTGCAAGGTATCCAGTTCAGCCGCGTATTGCACAAATAACCTGGCTGCCTCTTCGCGCAGTCTTTTCATCCGTTCTTCTTGCTCAGGCGCTTGCTTGCCCATCTTGCGGATTTGATCTAAGGCTTGCTGATAATTAACCGGCACTCGCTTTCCTCCCTTTATGGTTTCTTTGAAAAGTAGAGCATTTGTTTTGTCTCATTATACTGAGAAATCCCTGATTTCTAACGAATTATGTGCAGATAATCGGGGCGATTCGCCAAATAACTGTTTGCTCGGATGATTCTACGCTCTTAACTCCCTTTGTCTTCCCTCCATCCCCGGCCCTTTCTGCCTTGGCGAGTGATCTTCTCGCCGGGGAGACAAGGGCCGGGGATGGAGGGAAATCTCGGCATGGAAGCATCTCATCTATGCCAGTTTCTTAACCCCGTTTAAAACCAGGGAACCTTTCAGAATGGGATTCGTCTTTATTACACAACAACAAATAATGGCTCGCCCTTACGCCACATTTTACTGGAAAAAAAGGCGAAGCCGTAAATTCAAGGTTTAGGATCAAAGAAGGAGATTCTTATGCGAAAGACAATTTTGTACGTTGCGTTAGTAGCCGGTTTATTACTCTCGGCTTGCGGTGCGCTGCCCTCAGCGGTAAGTTCTATGGGTTCTAATCAGCCAGCCAATGCAGCCCCAGCGGGAAACCAATCCGTCAATTCCTCCGCTGCCGCCAAGCAGCCCGCCCAGCAAGCCCAGCCGCCCGTATCCAACCAGTCCCAGCGTTCCATTTCCGTCAATGGCAACGGACAGGTCTCCCTTGCCCCTGAAATGGCTTACGTCACCATTGGCGTCCATAGCCAGTCAGATAGCATCGCCAATTCTCTGCAAGATAACAACACCAAGTCCCAGGCTGTCACCAAAGCCCTGAAAGACATGGGCATTGATGAGAAGGATATCCAGACCACCAGCTTCAACATTTACCCTCAACAGCAGTTTGATCAAAATGGCGAGGTGAAAAGCACGACCTACGTAGTGGATAATAGCGTCTTTGTGACGGTGCGCAAGCTGCAAAGCCTCGGTCAGGTATTAGATACCTCCGTCAAGGCGGGCGCGAACAGCATCAACGGCATTAGCTTTGATGTTGCCGAAAAGACCAAGAATCAGGCAATCTCGGATGCCCGCAAACTAGCAGTGGATAGCGCCCGCGCTCAGGCGGATGCACTCGCTCAGGCTGCCGGGGTTGGTGTGGGCGACCTGCTCAACATCGCTTCCAATCTCTCCAGCGGGCCTATCCCCATGCTGCAAGCGGCGGGTAAGGGCGGCGTCATGTCTGCCGCGGATACCACTCAAATCCCCGTTTCCGCTGGGCAAATCACTATCCACGTGGATGTGACCGCCACCTACTCCATCAAGTAATTTACTTTCCATAAAAATAATCGCCCTCCTGATTGTGCAAGTCGCACAGTCAGCAGGGCGATTATTTTGATTCAAACTTAAAATTCCGCTGTATATGCCTGCGCATCCTCCGCCCAGCTGATCTGCCGGACGACAATGCGCGTGACCTTAATCATGCTCTGGTAGGCTTCAAACCCAATCCGCGTATTTACTGTTGAATCAATTGGGTTCGGGTCAATCATTTCCAGCTGCAACTTGCCATCTACAAATACAAAACAATGCCCATCAATACTGCCCGCCTGAATGTGATACAACTTCCCAGCCTCGAACCAGGGGCAGGGCGTTGCCGCCATCAGCGTATATTCTGGTGATTTTTCAATGCCAATCTTACCCTGCCACCAACCTTGCAGACCCGCCACGTATGCCGCCCCGCGCATATTGTTTTCCTCGTCCCAGGTCATATTCCACATGACGTTAATATCATGCGTGGATGGCAAGACCGTTTGCGCATAGAAATCCACCAACACATTCCCTGGAAAGCTCTTGCGGCTGAAAAATACGCCAGGCGCGGCTTGCTCATTCTTGCCGATGATCGCGTCATCCTCATACCGCCAGTTGGAATTGCGAATTTCCCAATCCTCGCAGTACGAAAACAGCGAAATGGGGCGGTCATACAACACTGGCGAAGCATCCAGGTTAATGCGTTTGCGCATCAATATCAGTTCAGTCATGGTCAACTCCTATACAAAAAATAGATTAGAAAGGATAGCTACTCAGGAATGCCCATCCTCGTGGCGGCGCACTGCGTGCGCCTATGGGCGGATGAGGAGGATCGTGTTTATACCGGAAAATAACCTTAGACGCTCGCAGTGCGCCACTACGCGGGTGAATATGTCTCAGTGGTTAACAAAACTTAAAACAGCCACAGAATAATGAAATACGCAATTGCCGAAGCCCACAGCCACGAGTCAATCCGGTCCAACACGCCGCCATGTCCTGGCAAAAGGGTGCCGCTATCCTTAATCCCAAACCCGCGCTTCAGCATGCTCTCGCCCAGATCCCCGAGCGGAGAAATCACCGCCACGCACATCCCCAAAATCAGCCCTCTCATCGGCGTGATTTCAGGAATGCGGATGCTCCACAGCGCAGCCAGCAGCAGCGTTCCCAGCGCGCCGAAGATGATCCCGCCCAGGTAACCTTCCCAGGTCTTCTTCGGGCTGACGCGCGGACTCATCTTGTGCTTACCAAAGTGACTGCCTACGAAATACGCCGCGCCATCCCCAATCCAACATGCCGGCAGCGCCACCATCAGCCACCACGCGCCATGCGGCAGGTTATGTACCGAGACGAAAAAGCTGCCCAACCAACCCAAATACAGCACGCCCCCCAGGGTGATATTAAAATCGAGCGAAGCAGACTCGCTGCCTCGCTCATATTGGATAACTTGCAATGTCATCGCCGCCAACACCGCCAACGCCAACACCAGCGCGTTATACGTCCAGTCGTTGAACATGCGTACAAAGACACTTGCGCCCACCCCCAACACCAGCACTGCCGCCGAAGGGTGATAGCCCCCCTTGTGGAAGATGCGCCAAAATTCCCAGGCGGCATATCCCAACAAGATTGCGGCAACGCTGGCAAACACCCAATTTTCCGCCATGATGAGCATCACGCCCAGCGGAATCAGGATGATGGCGACAATGAGGCGCTGCCTTAGCATGTCGTTATTCGTTGATGTCACTAGAAGAGACGTGTCCATACCGCCGCTCTCGCTGCCCATATTCCACCAAGGCTTGCAGCAAGTCATCCCGACCAAAATCGGGCCAGAATTTCGGCGTGAAATACCATTCCGAGTACGCCGCCTGCCAGATGAGGAAATTGCTCATGCGCATTTCGCCAGACGTTCGTATCACCAAGTCAGGGTCAGGCGTTCCCACCGTAAAGAGGTGATCTGATACAATCTGAGCCGTAATCTCTTCCGCCGGAATGCCCTGTCGCACAATCTCTTGAATGGCGCACACAATTTCATCTCGCCCACCATAGTTAAACGCCAGATTTAAGATTAGGCGATGGTTGTTGCGGGTCATCTCAATCGCATTGACCACCTTATCGCGCAGAGAATCGGGTAACTTATCCAAATGCCCAATGTGCCTTAGCTGCACGCCCTCCTCATTGAGTTCGTTCAGCTCGCGGTCAATCACGCCTTCCAGGATGTGCAGCAGCCCGTCCACTTCATCTTTTGGGCGGGACCAGTTTTCGGTGGAAAAGGCATAGATGGTCATATATTGCACGCCGAACTCCACGCATGCGCGGATCACCCGGCGCAGGTTCTCCGTGCCAGCCTGATGCCCTGCCACGCGCGGCAGTCCGCGCTTTTTCGCCCAACGACCATTCCCATCCATAATTAACGCCACGTGGGTGGGTCGCTTGGTGATCTGTTCCACCTGTAAAGCTGTCTCTGCTTTCGATTTCGGCAAGGCGTTATACCTCCATGATCTCTTTTTCTTTGGCGTATCCGTGCGATTCAACGATCTGCACGTACTTATCCGTCAGCTTTTGCAGTTCTTCTTCGGCGTGTTTCAATTCGTCTTCCGAAATCAGTTTTTCTTTTTCAAAATCGCGCAAATCCTTCATCAAATCTCGCCGCACGTTGCGAATAGACACCCGCGATTCTTCCAATCGCGTATGAACTCGCTTCACCAGGTCGCGGCGGCGTTCTTCAGTCGGCACAGGCAGGTTCAAGCGCAGCACTTTGCCATCATTATTGGGCGTTAATCCCAAATCAGAGGCTAAAATCCCTCGTTCAATCGCGCGGATCGTGCTGGGGTCAAATGGACGAATCAACAGTTGGCGCGGTTCCGGTACGCTGATGCTTGCCAGTTGCAACAAAGGCACATTCGTGCCGTAATATTCAATTTCTAACCGCTCCACCAGAGATGGGCTTGCGCGACCGGTGCGAATGCCAGAAAGGTCTTCTTCCAGCGATTGGATTGCGCCCTTCATGCGCCCTTCGGCTTCTTGGATCGACTCTTTTAACACAGTATCCTCCTGCTGATATGCCTATAGTACATGCTTGGATAGGTATTTTACGGCCTTTTCTTTCCCAGGCTACTGTTGTTAAGCATACCTTAAATTGTCCAAAAACGCTATGATCTTATCCCTTCTGTGTCTTGTATGCGGTTATTTTTAAAAAAATTGATCCCTTTTTCGTCCCTCCTATTCATAAAATAGTCCTAAAATCCTGTATATCAGCAAGTGAAATATTTGTGTTTTTTTGGTATGATTAAAGTAGGGGAGTAAAAAAGAGATTTTATGACTGACCCGCTTATCCATCGCCCTACCTCTTCTTCAACTTCTGCCCAGAATTTGCTTGCCTCTCCTCATCCCATAGGCAAGCTCAAGGTTTTCCTTGGGTATGCCCCCGGCGTAGGCAAAACCTTAACCATGCTCCAAGATGCCTACCGCCGTTCCCTCCAAGGCACGGATGTTGTCATTGGCAGAGTGGATGTGCGGGACGATCCCCTTTCTGCCCAGTTGCTCCAGAAATTTGAAGTCCTCCCTCACCCTGCCGCGCTAGCTTTAGATATAGACGCCATCTTAGAGCGCAGCCCGCAATTGGTTCTCATTGATCACCTTGCCTACGTCAACCCTGCCGGCATGCGCCATGAGATGCGCTTCTTAGAGGTGGAAGAATTGCTCAGTGCCGGTATAGACGTCTATACCACCCTGAATATCTATCAGATTCAAAGTCAGGCGGATGCGGTCGGTTTGCTCACTGGTATTGCTGCGGGCGAACTTGTGCCGGACAGCCTCATGGATTCAGCCGATCAGGTTGCCCTGGTAGATTGCGCTCCGCAAGACCTTTTAGCGCACTATCGCGCCCATCACCATAGCCTCAATTTTCAAGAGGTAGGCATCCCCGAAGCATCCTTTCAACCTGCCCACTTATACGCCCTTCGGGAATTAACGCTGCGCTACGCGGCGCAATGTTCCACGCGCCAAATGCGCGCCCACCTGAACGAAACATCTATACAACCGCCTTTGCCCGCCCATCATTTACTGGTCTGCATTAGCGCCGATCCTTCCGCCGAGCATCTGGTGCGCGCCGGTCGTCGCATGGCGGATGAATTCCATGCAGAATGGACGGTTGTCTTTGTGGAAGCTGCTCGCCGTCCAGCCTTATCCCCCCAAGGACAGTCTCGCCTGTCCCAAACCCTACGCCTGGCGGAAAGTCTGGGCGCAAAAACCGAAATCCTCTCCGCTAACTCGGTTGAGGATGCACTGCGCGCCTATGCTCATAAGAATCATATCCATCGGTTGATGATCGGGCACAGCATCGGGAAAAATTGGTTTGATCCCTTCCGCCGTTCCCTGGCAGAGCGGCTCTTGCGTTTAGACCCTTCCATGAATGTCTATGCCATTGCCGAAGAATCGTCTTCTACCCCGCTTCAATTTCCTTCCCTGTTTACCCCTGCCCCCTGGCTGAAAGGACTTGCCGCCGCAGCCTTGGCAATTGTGCCTACCCTTCTGGGGCTTGCTCTTTTCCCTTGGATGATTTCAGACCTGGCAAACCTCCTTGCCCTTTATTTTGTTGCAATTATCGTTGCTTCCCTCTTTTTGGATCCTTTTCCCACGTTTATCTCGGCGGCTTTATGCGCGGTGTTTGCCAAACTGTGGTTCATTCCGCCCTTGGGCTCACTCTTTGGCTTCTCCGCTGAATACGGCATCACCCTGGCAAGCATGGCGCTGATTGGTCTGCTCCTGAGCAGCATCGTCTCGCGTGAACGTACTTCCACCCACGCCGCCCGCCTGCGTACCGAACAAGTCACGCAGTTATACGAACTAAGCCGTGACCTCGCGGTCGCTGTCAGCCTGCCCGATATTTTGCAAACCATCGTTAAGCGCATCAGCCTCACCTTTGACCGCGAAACGGTCGTGCTTCTGCCTGAAAAAGACCATCTCACCGTCTCCGCCATCAATTTGGGTCGTCCCTTAGACCCTTCTGAATTGACCGCTGCCGAGTGGGCGTTTCAACAATCCCGCCCCGCAGGCGCCAACACCGGCACCTTCTCCTATGCCAGTTTTCGTTACCTCCCCATGCTCACCGCGCGCGGCTGCCTGGGCGTGATTGGCATTTGGTATGGCGATGACAACCCTGCCGAGTTAGAGCCAGAGCAGCTGCGCTTGTTGGGCGTATTCGTCACCAAAGCCGCCACTGCCATCGAACGCGGGCTGCTGGTGGAAGAAGCCAGTCAGGCGGAAGTCCTGCGCGCCACCGATAAGCTCCAAAACGCCCTGCTCAATTCCATCTCCCATGATTTGCGCACCCCCTTGTCTTCCATCACTGGCGTGCTTTCCAGCTTGCGCCTCGAGGATGATCTCATTGACGCGGAAACGCGCAAAGAACTGGTTGAGACAGCCTATGGCGAAGCCGAGCGCCTGAACCGCCTGGTCGGGAATCTCTTGGATATGTCGCGCCTGGAATCGGGCACGCTGCATATCTCTTTGCAGCCGTGTGATGTTCAAGATGTCATCGGCTCCGCCCTCGATATGTTGACCACCCGCCTCGAAGATCGCCCCATCAATATTGATATTCCTGAAGATTTGCCGCTCGTGCCTATGGATTATGTCCTCATCAACCAGGTTCTCATTAATTTGCTCGACAATGCGGTCAAATACGCCCCACCCACCGCCCCCATTGATATTGTTGCCAAAGTTGCTCAAAATCAAGTGGAAATTTCGGTCGCGGATCGTGGCCCTGGCGTGCCTGAAGAGGACTGCGAGCGCATTTTTGAAAAGTTTTACCGCGTCAAACGCTTTGAACACGTGGTCGGCACCGGGCTAGGCTTATCCATCTGCAAAGGCATGGTCGAAGTCCATCATGGCAAAATCTGGACGGAAAATAGGCAGGGCGGCGGGGTGCGCATCTCGTTTTCCTTGCCCCTTTCTCTGCCGGGGGAATAGAAGTTCAGGCATCCTCATAGCCGCAGGGATTGCCCCCGTCCATGTAGTGGCTTCCGGCAGGAAGCCTGACAATAATCAGATAATTCTGTTTTGCAGAGAGAGTTGCTTGAATAACACCAGGCTTCCTGCTGGAAGCTACTACGCAGACGGGGGTAACTGGGCATTAACGAAACGGTTATCCAACTTTGGAGGAAATAAGATGAATGATAAAGGCTTGCGGGTTTTAGTGGTGGACGATGAGCGCGCCATTCGCCGCTTTTTGCACACCTCTTTAAGTGCTTATAACTACGTAATCTACGAAGCTGCCAGTGGGCAGGAAGCCCTGATGGCGGTCATCGCCCATCGCCCCGATTTACTCATCCTTGATCTCGGACTGCCGGATATGGACGGTCTGGATGTTCTGCGCCAGTTGCGCGAATGGACGCATCTGCCCATTGTGGTCTTATCTGTCCGCGAACGTGAAGCCGATAAAATCGCCGCCCTCGATGCTGGTGCGGATGATTACCTCACGAAGCCCTTTGGCATTGGCGAACTGATGGCCCGCCTGCGGGCAGCCGTGCGCCGCTCTGCTCAGTTAGACCCTGAACCGGTTTTCTCGCTCGATGGCTTGGTCGTTGACCTGGCGCATCGCCGCGTCACTGCCCAGGGCGGTGACGTTCAGTTGACCCCCACCGAATACGATTTGCTGCGCGTCCTGGTGCTTAATTCCGGCAAAGTTCTCACCCATCGCCAGCTACTGCGTCAGGTGTGGGGCTTAGGCTACGAAGAAGAAATGCACCTGCTCCGCGTCAACGTCAGCAACCTGCGCCGCAAAATTGAGCCAGAGCCAAACCGCCCCCATTTTATCGTCACCGAACCCGGCGTAGGCTACCGTTTGCGTTCCCCTTCCTGAGCGCAGCACAGTCATTTATTGACGCTCCATTGATCTAGCTCTCTCCCTTCTGTTGCTTTCATTGATAACCGCGCGGGTATAGTGAACGCACAATGCATCGCTCCAATTCCCATTGACCCCCTGGTTGGAGCGGCGCAGAAGGGACTCTGCCGTGAGAGTGAAAGAGGCATATCAACTGAAGGCGGAAGCCCAACTCCGCAAGTGGGATGCTCAGATTCAATGTTTGAAGGATCATTTACAATCCAAACCGATCCCCTCATCCCATGAGCTGCTGTCCCTTCAACGCCTGGAAGCGTGTTATGCTGCATCCCTCCTTCGCCTCAGTGAACTTTGCCGCGCAGACATCCTGGATTGGGAAGGAGAGAAAGAACTCCTTGAAAAATCAATGATTGATCTAAAACGAGCCATTTCCCCCCACTCGCTCTCGCAGGATACGCAATTTCCCCCGCTGCAAGAGCGTTAGCTTTCCTTCTTTATTCGTTTTATGCCTATTTCCTAAGGAGATTATTATGGAACTCAATGAGTCCGAGAAAAAAGCAGCAGAAACCCCTCCTGAAAAAGCAACCAACAAAGACCTTCAACCCAAAGATGCCGTTGCCCCCACCCAGAAAAAGCGCATCTTCGTCATCCTCAACCCCGTTTCCGGCACTAGTGACTGCGACGCCGTCAATGATGCCATTCAAAAATTCGCCCAGGAACACAATTGGGAATGCGAAGTCCATGAAACCCAAAAGGATGAGGATTTGCGCCAACTGCTCCGTCAGGTGGTGAAAAAGGGCATGGACCTCGTCATTGCTGCGGGTGGGGATGGCACGGTCTCCGCGGTCGTCAGCGGTTTGGTGAATACTCAGGTGCCGCTGGGCATCCTTCCCGCTGGCACAGGCAATGTCCTGGCGCGTGATCTGAATATTCCCCTTGATACCGATCAGGCGCTTGCTCTGTTGGGTGGTGAAAACAGCGTCCGCACGATGGACGCCATGCAAATTAGCAATGACTACTACGTAATGAATGCCAGCGTGGGCGTCAGCGCAGACACGATGGAGAATACTCCACGCGCTGAAAAACGCCGCTTTGGCATGCTTGCCTACCTCCGCCATGCTTTCACCACTGTCATGGAAGCCCGCTTGCACCGCTTCACCGCAGTAGGGGATGGTCGCAAACTCGTTTTCATGGCTTCTGAAGTAATGGTTGCCAATGAAAAATTCCTGGGTCTCCAACCCAAGATGGAAGGCATTGAAATTGATCCGAACGATGGTCGTCTGGATGTCTTCCTCATTCGCGCTCAAGGCTTCCGTGATTATATCAATGTGGCGTTTCGCTTTCTCTTCCGCACCAATCCCGAAGTAGATCGAACGTTGCGTTATTTAAAGATCGAAGATAAAATAACTTTAGATTCGCGTTCTCCGCTCTCCGTACAGGCGGATGGCGAGGTAATTGGTAAAACGCCAGTCGAAATTAAGCTGATCCGCAATGCCCTGAAAGTGGTTGTCCCACAGCTAAAAAAGGAATAACCCCTCTCACTTGTCTGGGAATGAGCAGGGCAGGGGTCAAGAGAGGCGGTCTTCCTCTTCTTGATCCCTGCCAACCCCCCATTTCTTCATTGACAACCGCAGGATCGGCAGTATAATACATTAGAAATCGTGTTCTATATCAGGGAATATTTACGCCGGTCTAAAATGCCGAATGATTAAAGTCACTGCGGTTCCCCAATCTTCCAAGCATTCCCCTCGCCCGCCTTTATGGGAAGAGAGAATAACGCCTACCCAGGTTCGGCAGCTTAATTTGCCGCGCTACTTTCCCCCCCATGCCCGTAACCGCCCAGGCGGCAGCCACCCAACCAACAATCGCACCAGTGCGGATCGGCAGCCTACTTCCAGGCAGCCGGGCATCACCCCCACTCGTCAGCCCAGCGCACCCAATTTCTTTGGCGCGCAGCCCCGCCGTTCATCGCTGCCTGCTTCTCAACCGGTTCTGCCCACCCCATCCCCTTCTATCTCGCAGCCTCCGGCGCAGCCGTCTGTCTTGCCTCCCGTTTCCACCCCGCCGCCCGTTGCTTCTCCCTCTCCATCCGTGCAAAATTCACTGTTGACCCTCAAGGAACTGCTTGCTGCTAACCCTGATTTGCCGGTCCAGACGGCCGTATTGGGCATTTGCGATGATCAATTGCCTATGTTGTTAGATTTAGACGACCCTACCCCCGGCGCAGTCCTCGTCATTGGGGATGAACGCCCGCAGCAGTTAAACCTGTTGCGGACTGCCGTCAACAGCCTGGCATTGCGTAATTCCCCCCGCGCCGCCCAGTTTATTGTCTTTTCGCATCTCCCCGGCACCTGGCGCAGCTGGATGACCGAGCAAGGCTATGAACGTTACTGCCTGGCAGTCATTGGCGGCGATGATCCCCAAGCCGCCGACTGGATGGCGCGCCTCGCTGATTGGATTGAGCAGCGCAAAGCCGGCCATTCCGGACCTCCCATCCTCATGATTATGGATACCCTGAATTTTTACACCAAGATGAGCGCAGAGCTTCGCCCCGTGTTTGAAAAACTGCTCCATGAAGGCGCAAATGCCCACATTTGGCCCATTGCTACCATTTCCACTGCCTTAGCCGCCTCCCTGGGCTTGCAGGTAGATCATTTCCAGACCTTCTTGTTTGGTTTTACCCCCAACCCTGCTTTCTATGAAAAATTCGCTAGCCTCTCCCCTGCGGATGCCGCTACCTTTGGTGTTCCGGGTCAGTTCGCGGTGCGTGTCCCGTCTGAAACAGGCGATGGCTGGCTGCGTTTCCGCCTGCCAAAGATTGTTTGATTTGTCCTCGAATAACAAAGAGGAGATCGCATCGCGGTCTCCTCTTTCTGGTTAACTTCCGATCCCCACCGCAACCGCGGCAGCGTATGCTCGGCTGTGGGTGATGCTCACCGACCACGCGGTTAATCCCAATTCCGCTGCCTTTTCTTCTGCCACCCCATGCAACTGTAAAGTAGGCATGTTGTTTTCATCTTGCAAAATCTCTATGTCCTGCCAACCCATTTCCCCAATCCCGCCCCCCAGCGCCTTCGAGACGGCTTCTTTGGCGGCAAAGCGTCCCGCCGCCGATTGCCACGCCTGCCCGATGATTTCTTGCTCCGCCGCGCTGAACACGCGCTGCATGAACCGCGCTCGTATGGCTGGATTAAGCCTTTCCAGCCGCGCAATTTCCACCAGGTCTATGCCTGTGCGTAATACCGTCATGCCGGCAAGGGCGCATCGCTCAATGCTGGACCCGCGCTGACAATCCCCATCGTCTCCAGCGTCCAATACTTGCGCGCCGCCTCTAACACCATTTCAGGCGTCACCGCTTTCACGCGACCGGCATAGTTTTGATAATAATCCAACCCAAGGTCGAATCGCTCAATATTCAATAGTGCATTCACCACTCCCGCATTGGATTCCAACGCCAGTGGCAGCCGCCCAATGTAGTTTGCCTGACTATCCTGCAATTCTTCCGCTTGCACCGGTTCAGAGGCAAACCGCCGCAGCTCTTGGTGGATCAGGTCAATGGCTTTTTGCAAATTCTCAGGGTTCACCCCCGCCGAAACTTCCCACGACCCGCCTAACAGGGATGCGCTGATGCTGGTCGAAGCGTGATACGCCAACCCAGCCTTCTCGCGCACCACGTCGCCAATTCGTCCCATCATCCCAAATTGCCCCAAAACATTATTCCCCAGGGATGCCGCAAAATAATCCGGGGCAGTGCGCTTCATGGCGACCACGCCCATCACCAAATCCGTTTGATATTTCCCAGGGATCGCGATATGCTTACGCTCCCCCGCTTGCATTGGGAGTATTTCAGGCAGGCTTGGCGCAGCGGGCTGATCAGCGTTTTCCCAATCGCCCAGCGCCTGCGCAACGCCCTCTAGCGCCTGCTGTGGTTCGATTCCGCCCACAATGGCAATAACCATCCCATTCGGTCCATAATGACGCTGGTGAAAGCGTTGCAGGTCTTCCAGGGTGATATTTTTTACCGTCTCTATAAAGCCATCTTCCGGTCGCCCATAAGGGTGGTTCGGGAACAGCAGCGCGTCTAACGCCATATCTGCCTGGTCCCCGGTATCCTGCGCGCGGATGGCAAGCGAACTGAGCATTTGCGCCCGTAGCCGTTCGCATGGCTCGGTTGGGAACGCAGGCAGCCGCAGCGCATCCGATAGCAGCTGCATCACCAGCGGCAGGTCTTCATTTAACGCATGCGCCCCAAAGCTGACGTTATGCACCCCCGCCCCAAACCCCAGGCTCGCCCCCACGGCTTCCAGGCTGCCATAAATTTGCTGAAATGTCTGGTGCTGCGTGCCGCGCATCAATGCCAGCGAGGTGAAATTGGAGATGCCCAGCTTGTCCATCGGGTCAAACAGGCTGCCGCAGTGCAAATATCCGCCCATATACACCGATGGGCTGTTAAAGTTGGATCGCACCAGTAGGGTGATGCCATTGCTCAACTCGGTGCGATAAATATCATGCGCGCCAGGGAAACTTTTTGCGCCAGGGGTATTATTCAAAGTCGTCATCGGTTTCTTCCCCCTTTTCACCATTGGGCAAATACAGCCCCACAATCCGGTTTTGTGGAACGAGGTAGGTTTGCGCCACCCGCAGCACATCCTCCGGCGTGATCTGTTCCAAGGCTTCCACGTAGCCGGTAAACCAGGTGTAGTTGGCGAACATTTCCGCATATCCCAACCAAAATGCCTGGTTGGTGATGTTTTCGCTGCCAAACGCAAACAGGGCGCGAGCTTGTTTGATGGCGCGGGCAATTTCCGCCTCCGTCACATGCTCTTCATGCAGCCGGGTAAGCTGTTCATCCAATGCCTTCAGCGCATCATCCGCCTCGCGCTCTGGATGCACCGTCAGGTTAATATCATACAGGAACGGGTCAATGGTCGCCTGCAAGCCCCCATGCACGCTGACCACCCATTCTTTGTCTACCAATGCCTGATACAGCCGGCTGGTCTTGTTCGAAATGCCCCCTCCGCCGAACATATTCAGGCTGGTCGGTCCACTCAGCAGCGAATCTAACACGGTGAAGGCGAAAAAGTCAGGGTGCGCCGCCGCTGGCGAATGATAGGATACTTGCAGGTACGTCATTTCGCCTGGACCAACCACCTTCACCCGCTGCTCCGCGCTGGAAGGCGGTTCAGGTCGGGCGGGTCGGGGCATATCTTGATCCCCCGCTGTAGATGCCACCGGAAACTGGCTGTAGACTTCTTCCAGACGATTAATCATCTCTTGCGTATCAAAATCCCCAGCGATGGCTAAAACAGCGTTGCTGGGGCGGTAATACGTCTGATAATGCTCATATAAGTCCGCCCGCTGCATCCGCTCCAAATCTTGCGGCAAGCCAATAATCTCATGCCCATAAGCATGGCGTTGAAATGCCGCCGTCTGCACCGCTTCTCCCAGCCGGAAGAGAGGTTCATTTTCATTGCCTTCGCGCTCCGAAACGATCACCGTCCGCTCGGATTCCACCTCGTCCGTCAGGAACAGGCTGTTCGTCATCCTGTCTGCTTCCAACGTCAGCGCCAGGTCTATTTTCTC
Organism: Anaerolineales bacterium; assembly: GCA_038206515.1. Taxonomy (GTDB): domain Bacteria; phylum Chloroflexota; class Anaerolineae; order Anaerolineales; family Anaerolineaceae; genus DSYU01. The sequence goes on from JBBRAT010000016.1 coordinate 29,055, forward strand.
AGCAGGCAGGGTTTCGTAGTAGGTTGTCCAATCCAGGTGAGTAAAGGCGTTCCAATTGCCGCCCTCTCGCGCAATGGCTTTATCCAATACGCCAGGCGGAAACGTGGGCGTGCCTTTGAACTGCATATGTTCCACCCAATGAGAAGCTCCCGTATATCCCGGTCGTTCATCTCTTGAGCCAATCCGATACCATAGCCAATGGCTGATGATGGGCGTGGTGTGTACTTCCTTCAACTGCACCACCAAGCCATTGCTTAAATTCACTTTCGTAACCGCGTTCAATCGTCACCTCAATGGAGGGGGATTGTGTTGTCAGGCGGGCAGGGGTCTTCCTCCCAGAACGAACACAGCGCACGATGCCACGAGTTGGGCATGTCCGTCATTAAAGTATAATATGGCTTGACCACTTTTTGCAAACCCACAAAGGGAGCATGTAAATCCGTCTTGTTTAGCGGAATATCCACCGCTACGTTAAACTTCACCGGTATTTTCTGATCCACCGGCACCGTCAACTTAAGGGCAATCGGCAGCTCCGTCCCTGCGGGCAGGGTAATATCTGCCTTGGCTTGCGAAATATACAGCGCGCCCGCATTCAGGTTGGAGATGGTCATGCCCTTCACGATGGTATCTTCCGTCAGCCGCACGGTCGTATTTGTATCCAGCGGCAAATCAAACTTCGCCGGCACCTGAATGTCTATCGGTATCGTCGTGCGGATGTGCGCCGTATCCATTTGCTGAAAATTAGTATACAATCCACCCAATACCTGATCTTGCACCACTGCTTTGAGGGTAAATAATTGCTGCCCTAACAGGATGAGCGCAACCAACAGGATAATATTGACCGCCAAAGAAATCAGGCTGGCAACTGTCCAGAACGCCGGTCCAATTTTTCCTTGCCAGAAAAGCCGTAACCAAAAGTTACGTTTCGGTGTTTTACGAATGACAACGACTGGCTGTCCTGGCTCTTCTTCCGCGTCAATGGTCTCATATACTTTTTCGTTGTAAGGCATAAAACCTTCCTCTTTCTATGAACCTTGTAAAAACTATTCCATTTCGCGCCCGCAATTTGTATAATGGATAGCATTATTGTTAGGAGGCAGATGTGACTGAGCAAGAAAACCATTTTTATCATGTTGCCGTCGTAGGCGCGGGACCAGCCGGGCTGTATGCTGCCCGTGAACTGGCTGCCCAGGGCGTCCACGTCGTTCTTTTTAATCGCGATTTTAAGCCCGGTGGTTTAGCGGAATATGGCATTTATCCAACCAAACAGAAGATGAAAGAGGGTCTCCGCAACCAGTTCCGGCAAATTCTAAGTCTGGATGCGCTCGAATATTACGGAAACGTTCTGGTCGGTCAGGGGGATGATTTCTCCCTGGACGATTTGCGCGCCATGGGCTTTCAGGCGATCCTCGTTACCGTGGGCGCGCAAAGCACCAAATGGCTCGGGCTGCCCGGCGAATCCCGCAAGGGTGTCTATCATGCCAAGGATATTGTTTATCATTATAACCTTCTCCCTCCCTTTAGCCAAAAACCTTACCAAATTGGTAGGAACGTGGCGGTTGTAGGGGTTGGCAATGTGATGACCGACATTGCCCGCTGGCTCATTCAGGATTGCCAGGTGGATAGCGTGATTGCCGTTGCAAGACGCGGGCCATCTGAAATTAAGTTTGACCGCAAAGAACTGGAAAATATCGTTGCTTCCATCCGCATGGATGAACTCTACGCGGAACTCAAGCGCATCTCCTCCGTCATGCAAGCCGCCCAGCAAGACCCAGTCATGTTTAGCGCGATGATTCGCGGCGTGGCTGCCAAAGTGGCTGCCCCCACTTCTCCCACTTCGTTCTGTCTGCGCTTTCTTTCCTCTCCTACCCAAATTTTGGGTGATGAAAACGGCCAGGTGTGTGGTTTAGAAGTCGAAGAAAATACGCTTGAACTCGGCAAAGATGGCGAAATGCGCGCGCGTGGCACAGGCATCCGCGATGTTTTGGCGGTGGATACCGTCATTTTTGCCATTGGCGACCAGGTGGATGGACGCATTGGCTTGCCGTTTGATAAGGGCGGGTTTGCCAAAAATCCCAATCCGCGCTTCCCCATTGATGGCGCCAGCTACGAAGCCTATGATCCGCAGACCCAAACGCCCATTTCAGATGTCTTTTTTGCCGGTTGGGCGCGCAATCCCTCCACCGGTCTGGTCGGCATTGCCCGCAAGGATGGCGCATCCGCTGCCCGCGCCATTTTCCAATATTTGGATAGCATCCCTGTTTCAAATGAGGATGTCTCTGAACATGTGCGCCTGCGCATGACGCAGTTGAAGAAGCCCATCATTACTAAAGTGGAATGGGCTTGCATTGAGGCGGCAGAACGTCAACACGCCCAAACCCTCGGTCAGGACTATTTCAAATTCTCCACCAATGAGGAAATGCTTCAGGTCTTAGAGCAAGTTCGCTAGGTTATCTTGTCTTGATGATATAAAAAAGAGAGCGTTAGCTCTCTCTTTTATATCATCAAGTTGTTTTTCTCTTGCGGTGAAATGGCAGCAGCAGCAGAAATCCTACGCCAATAAAGGCTTGCCCAATTTCTACCCCGTGTTCTTGCCACGGACCAAAAAAGGGCAGGTGTGGCAATGCCTGGCTGCCGAACCCGAAAATATCTGCCATGGCTGCAAACACCAAAATCACATACCCGGTGGCAACCAGACGCAAGCCAATATCCGCCGCAATGCTGTTTGGCTCGCCCGCCCATAACGAAGTCAGGCTGACGTATCCCCCAATGCAGATGACTGCTTGCCCCACCAAAAAGACCGCAATTTGCACAAACCCAATAATGGGGCTGCGATCCAAGCCAAATAAGCCCGGCTGCGCCCCCAATAAGAAGATAACCAACCCCAATAGGGTCAACCCTAACCCAACTCGCACGCGAAATTGCCAATGCCGCACGGAATGCGCAGGGCTTGGCACAGTAGGGCTTGCAGCCGTATGAACAGGTTGGTTGGTAGAGGGGAGTGTTTCGGTCATGCCGAGGGTAGAGTCCTTTCCAGATGACGGCGCCAGTTGCCGCCAAAAATAGAGGCGACCTGCTCCTCATTATACCCACTCTCCGCCAAAATATCGCCTAGTTTGGGCAAATCTGCAATGGTATTGATCTCCGCAGGCACATCGGGCCAGCCAAAACCGCCGTCAAAATCCGTCCCCAGCCCCACATGTAGCGCATCCCCCGCCAACTGGCAGATGTGATCAATATGCGCCGCCAAGGTACGCAGGGTCACGTCTTGCCGATTTGACCCCGCCGACCAGTTCGCGCTCAGAAAATGGTTGAACGGGATCACGCCCATCACCCCGCCCCGTTCCACCAACTGCCGGATGGTGCGATCCGTCAGGTGACGTTCGCCCTCCATGCCCTTCAGCAAGGCGCGCGCGTTTGCATGGGATGCAATCACCGCCCCCTCGTAGCGATCCAACGCCTGCAATGCCGAAACTTCGTTCATGTGGCTGATGTCCAACGTAAACCCTACTTCCGCCATTACCTCCAGCAGCTCATAGCCTTCCGCGCTAAAGCTGCCGGGTTCGCGCGTCCCCCCACAGAACCGTGAGCCAGCCCACACCGGTCCGGCAATCCGCGCCCCCATCGCCCACCATTCTTCCATATCCCGCGGCGCGCCAATCCCTTCCAGCCCTTCCATCAAGATCACCAACCCCACCGGAATATCGTTTTTCGTCCCTTTTGCGGCGTTTTCCTTCAGGTCAGGGTCTTTCTCCCACGCTTCTATCACCGAGCGCAGGTCTTTTTGATTCAGAATCAGCCGAAACGCCTCGGAATGTTCATCCGCCAGCCGGCGATAGACGTCTATCTGCTGCTGCATGATGCTGCGCGCATGCGGCAGGTCTCGAAACAGCATCGTTTCCCACGCACCCCCATATTTGCGTGGTGCAGTGAAAATCGTGCCAAACACCGCCGCCACCCGCGCCTCCTGATATTCTGGCATTCCTAACAGGCACTGCCCGGTGCGCTCTGGGGTGGAACTCTCTTGTTCCAGGCGGCGTGTTTCAAGCGCGGAACGCAAATAATTGCGCCCAAACGACAATACGTTATAAGCCAGGTCTTGATGTGCATCAATGATATAGGTCATAGCAGCCTCGCCCTCCTATTTTTGTTACTGCTCAGGTATCTTGATTCACGTAGTGGCGCACTGCGTGCGCCTAAGGTGGATCAACATTTTTGCGTTTCCACCGGAATATATCCTTGCATACACAGGCGCACGCAGTGCGCCACTACACGGACTGGGTCGCCTGAGCCGTTCCCTATTTCTTGTAAAATGCAAGAAGAGCGCACCTCTTGCGGAGATGCGCTCTTCCAAAGATCAAAAAGAATTACTCGGCGCTGGTTTCAGCCGGTTGATCGTCCGCAGGTTTTTCTTCAGCGGGCTTCGTTTCTTCGGCTTTAGGTTCTTCAGCTTTAGGTTCCTCGGCTTTAGGTTCTTCGGCTTTGGGTTCTTCAGCTTTAGGTTCTTCAGCTTTAGGTTCTTCAATCAAACCACTGTTCAGCGCGTCCATTGCCTGCTCAAGCGACTGCCAATCCAAATCGGCGAACGCCTGTGAGTCTACACGGCGCAGGCTAAGACCCACGCGGTGATTCTCAGGGTCAATCTTGATGATGCGTAGGGTGACGGTATCGTCCTCATGCAGCACTTCCTTCGGGTGTTCAATCCGCTTCTCAGAAATTTCAGAGATGTGGATCAACCCTTCCAGGTCGTCATCCAGACGAGCGAACGCGCCGAACTTCGTCAGGCGGGTGATGGTCGCTTCGACCAGCTGCCCAACCTGGAATTTGCCCACGCGCTGACCCCACGGGTCATCTTGCAACTGACGGATGGATAAGCCAATCCGCTTCTTGTCGCGGTCAATGCTGATTACCTTGACCTTAACGTCCTGTCCCACTTTCAAAACTTCGCTGGGATGCTGAATGCGATCCCACGAGATTTCAGAAAGGTGAACCAAGCCATCCGCACCATTGATATTGACAAATGCGCCAAATTCGGCCAGGCTGGTCACGCGACCATTCCGTACTTCGCCTTCCTTCAGCTCATCAATCACGCGCTCTTTCAATGATTCGCGCGTTTCAGTCGAAGCCTGCCGTTCAGAAAGGATCAGGCGGCGGCGTTCGCGGTCCACTTCAATGACCACTACGTCTACGTCTTCGCCTACCATACGGCTCCAGCGTTGTTCGGGCGTCTCGCCACTCATTCCGGCGCGGCGTGAAAGGCTAATCTGCGAAGCAGGCACAAACCCGCGCAGTCCATCTAATGGAACGATCAGACCGCCCTTGTTGTACCCAATGATGCTGCTGTGGTAAGACTCTTTCGATTTCAAGAAGTCTTCCGCTTTTTGCCAGCTTACTTCTTCGCGGGCGCGCATATACGAGAGAACAACGTTCCCGTTTTGATCTTCTGGGTTCAAAATGAACACCGGAATCTCTTGGTTAACTTGCAACTTGGCTAACTCTTCAGGCGGAATCTGCTCCAGTTCTTTCCCGCTGATGATCCCTTCAGATTTCGTGCCAATGCTGACAAGAATCTGACTGGGGCTGATACTGGCAACTACACCAGTGCGAGTTTCTCCCTGCTGAGGAAAATCTAAGGATGGTCCTTCATTCTCTAGCAAAGAGGCCATGTCGTTGTTGCTATCGTTGTTTTCGTTCGTCTCGGGCGTTACTCCCTGCTCGAATTGGGCATCATTCTGGTCCATACGGTCTGTGTACTCCGGGTGAATAAAATTATGATTCATTATAATGGGGAATCAACTTCTTGACAACCCCTTTTTAACATCTCTTTTGCTATTTTGCCATATTTGACTGAACAAGGGACGTAAATTTGGCTTTTTTTTCTCTTTACCGGTAAAACCCCAATAAATAACTGCCCAAACTAATGAAAATTCCCAAGCCCACCCCCGCCGCCACTTGCCCCGGCGTATGCCCAATCACTTCTTTAAGCTGTGTTTCAGAGATCGCTTGCCCACTAAACAGCTTATCTACCAGAATATTGATCTTTTCGGCATGTCGCCCGGCTTCGCGCCGTACCCCGGTAGCATCATACACCACAATCATCGAGATGGCAAACGCCAGCGCGAATAAGGGGTTATCAAACCCATAATACAACCCAATGCACAATGTCGTGGCGGTCATCAGCGCCGAATGTGAACTCGGCATCCCCCCGCTTGAAAACCACAGCGCCCAGTTGCGCCGCCGCGTGTAAATATATTCAATCGGCACTTTCACCCCCTGCGCAAATGCCCAGGTGGTTAGCCCGATCACCAATACCGGGTTATGCAGCAACTGTTCCCAGATATTCAATTGCTTTATTCCTCTTCCGTCTGCGCGCCCATACCTTCATCCAATCTACGGATGCGCACTTCTGCCCCCTCTAGCAAGCTAGTGCAATATTGCGCCAATGCCTGCCCACGCTCAAACAGGGCGATGGCATCTTCTAACGTGGTTTGATTCGATTCCAGGTGCGCCACAATTCCTTCTAACTCAGCGCATGCCTGCTCATACGTCATATTTTTCAGTGGGAGAAAGGCAGAACTCATCGTTTTTCTTCTCATTCTTTTGAATTTAAGGATGTACGCTCGGTGGATTGAATTTGCGCTGCGGCTTGCCCATCCGCCATGCGAATGTGGACGGTTTGCCCCACTTGCAGGCTGTCAATCCCATGCGCCAGGCTGCCGTCCGCTTGCTCAATCAACGCAAACCCGCGCTGTAAGATGCTTAACGGGTTGAGGGCATTCAACCGCTGCGCTGCGCCTTTAAGCTGTACGCCGCGCAATTCAATCTGATGCGCAAAAGCGCGCCGCGCTCGTTCGCTCAGGCTGTCCACCTGCTGCCGTTCATTGCGGACGGCTTGCATGGGCGTCACCCGCTCCAGCTGGTGCGCTAAAGTGGTTAGCAATTGGCGTTGATAATCAACCTGCCCCAACGCCGCCATGCTCAACCGGCTGTACAGGTCAGATAAATCCACCCGCAAATCCGCCTGATCCGGCGTGACCAGGGTCGCTGCGCCGGTGGGCGTTGGCGCACGCACGTCCGAGGCGAAATCCACTAGGGTGAAGTCTGTCTCGTGACCCACCCCCGTCACCACCGGTATGCGTGAAAATGCCACTGCTCGCACCACCCTCTCATCGTTGAATGCCCACAAGTCTTCCAGCGATCCGCCCCCGCGCGCCAAGATAATCACATCTGGCTCAGACAACTGCTCCAGGGCTTGCAGCGCAGCCACAATTTCCGCCGGGGCTGCTTCGCCCTGCACCGCGCAGGGGGATAGAATCACTTCCACCAGCGGATACCGCCGTTGAAGAGTGTTCAATATGTCTTGTAAAGCTGCCCCGCTGGCAGAGGTCACCACCCCAATGCAGCGCGGACGAGCGGGCAGCGGACGTTTGCGCTCTTCGTTAAACAACCCTTCGGCTTCTAACCGCGCCTTCAGCCGCAGAAATTCCTGATACAGCTGCCCTTCCCCTGCCGGACGCGCCGCGTCTACATACAGCTGCACCTTGCCATCTTTTTCGTAGACGCTGATCGCCCCATGCGCTTCAATTGCCATGCCGTTTTGCAGGGTCACCTTCAAGCGGCTGCTGCTGGATCGCCAGACCACGCATTGCATCGCCGCCCCCGCATCCTTCAGGGTGAAGTAGATATGCCCTGAACTGGGACGCGAAACGTTTGAGACTTCGCCCTGCACCCATACATCATTCAGAACGTCATCTAATTCAAGCAGCACGCGCAAATAGCGCGTCAGGTCGCTGACGGTGTAAGCCGCTGGTTTTGCCGGTGGAAATCGATTCATGCTTGACCCATCTAACTAACCACGCCCAAAATCTCTTCCAAAATGGCGCGCGCCTTGGCGGGGTCGGCTTTGCCCTTCATCTGCCGCATCACCTGACCCACAAACCAGCCCATCAGGGTCGCTTTGCCGTCCTGGTATGCCTGCACTTCCTTCGTGTTTGCGGCGATCACGCCCTCTGCCACCGCGCGGATGGCTGAATCATCGCTGACCTGCGCCAGCCCTTCTGCCTGCACAATTTCTGCCGGTGATTTTCCGCTGCTTTCCACCTTCTCAATCAGTGATTTTCCGGTGGAAGTATTAATCGTATTCGCGTCCACCAGTTTCAGCAGTTCCGCCAGATATGCCGGGGTTAACTTAAGCTGATCCGCCTTCTGACCGCGCTCATTCAACATCCGCAGCACGTCATTCATCAACCAGTTTGAGACGCGCTTCGGGTCGCCGCCATACTGCTTGACGGCGCTCTCAAAATAGTCCGATAAACTCCGCTCCGAGGTTAAAATCTCTGCGTCATATTCCGGCAGGCTATATTCGCTCAGGAATCGCTGCCGCCGCGCCAGCGGAAGTTCGGGCAGCTGCGCCAAAATCGCATCCCGCCAGGCGTCATCCAGCCGAATGGGCAGCAGGTCCGGCTCGCGGAAGTAACGATAATCTGCTTCCGTCTCTTTTGAGCGCATTTTGCGCAGCTGACCGGTTTCTTCATCCCAATCCAACGTCCAGGCTTCAATATTTCGCCCAGCTTCCGTCTCGCGGATTTGCCGTTCCGTCTCGTGGATGATGGCTTCGCGCACCGAGTCAATTGAATTGACGTTTTTGATCTCGGTCTTCGGATTCAGGTACTCCGCGCCTCTGGGTCGGATGGAAACGTTCGCATCGCAGCGCAAATGCCCCTTTTCCATGTCCGCTTCCGAGATGCCCAACCAGCGCAGCAGCTGGCGCAGCCGAATCAGGTATTGCGCAGCCTCATCCCCTGACCTCAAATCCGGTCCCGTCACCATCTCCACCAGCGGCACGCCGCAGCGGTTAAAGTCAATCAGGCGCACCCCCATCTCGTTCTTGGTTTTGCCTGCGTCCTCTTCCAAATGCAGCTTGGTAATGGAAACATGCCGATATCCGCCTTGCGGCATCGGCACGTCCAAATACCCGCCAAACGCCAGGGATTGATCGTACTGCGTAATCTGGTAGCCTTTGGGCAAATCCGGGTAGAAATAATTCTTGCGGTCAAAAAATGACAGTGAGCGCAGTTCTGAGTGCATGGCAGCCGCCAGCAGCACGCCCTTTTCGACCACCATCTTATTCAGCGCGGGCAGCGACCCCGGCAACCCTGTACAGACTGGGCAGATATTGGTGTTCGCCGGGTCATTCCAGGAATCTGCTTTGCACGGGCAGAAAATTTTCGTCACAGTGTTCAGCTGGATATGCGTTTCCAGCCCGATAACGGTTTCGTATTCAGTCATTGGGTTATTCCAATCCCTTTGTGAAAACGGCCGGACGCGCCAACCGCCAAGAATCCGTTTGGGTCGCCTGTTCATAAGCCCGCCCAATCCGCAGCAGATTGCTCTCCGAGAAGTCTGGTCCAAGCAGTTGAATGCCAATCGGCAGCCCTTCGCCATCCATCCCTGCCGGAATCGAAATCCCCGGCACCCCCGCGTGATTGGCTGGCACGGTCAGCTGATCGGCATATTGCATCAGCACCGAATTGCCATAGACCGCCCCCATCGGGAACGCGCTGGTGGGCGTGGTGGGCGTCAGCAGCGCATCCAGCCGGTATGCCCCATGCGGATCAAATGCCTGGTCAAAGTCCCGGCGGATGAGGGTACGCACCCGCAGCGCGCGCTGATAATACTGCTCGCTGTACTGCGCCGCGCTTACGTACATCCCCATCAGGATGCGCAGCTTGGGCTGCAAGCCAAAGCCTTGTGCGCGGCTATGTTTATACATCTGACGCAGGTCTTCAATCGGCTCATCGGTGCGCAGCCCATATTTCACCCCATCGTAGCGGTGCAAATTAGAGGCTGCTTCCACTCGGCTGATGACAAAATACGCTGGAATGCCATAGCGCGTATTGGGCATCGGCACATCCTCAATGATTTCCGCGCCCATCGCCCGCAAATGTTCCGCTGCTTGCCGGACTGCCTGCTCAATTTCAGCGGGCAGGGCTTGCTCGTTGAAAACCCCATCCGCGTTCGGAAACGTGATGCGGAAATAATCCGGCGAAAGCCCAATCCGCATCCCCTTCACGCCCTTTTCCAGGTCAGCCAGGTAATTTGGCACGTCCACCAGGGCGGCGGTGCTGTCTTTCGGGTCTGCGCCAGCGATCACTTGCAGCATCAGGGCAGCATCCCGAACATCTCGCGCCACCGGACCAGGGCAATCCAGCGAGGAGGCGAACGCAATCAACCCATAGCGTGAGACGCGCCCATAGGTGGGCTTCATCCCCACCACGCCACAAAATGCCGCAGGTTGGCGGATTGACCCGGCTGTGTCCGTCCCTAACGAGAGAACGGCTTCCCCAGCCGCCACCGATGCCGCGCTCCCCCCGGATGACCCTCCCGGCACGCGATCCGTGTTCCACGGGTTGCGCGGGCTGGGTTGGAACGCCGAGGATTCGTTCGATGAGCCATACGTGAACTCATCCAGGTTGACCTTCCCCAGCATCAATCCCCCCGCCGATAGCACTCTTTCAACCGCGGTGGCGGTATACGGCGAGCGGAAGTTGGCTAATATCCGGCTCGCGGCAGTGGAATAGGTATTCCGCACGCAAAATATATCTTTGACGGTAAAAGGCACGCCCGCCAGCAGTCCCGGTTCTTCCCCCGCACTGATTTTGGCATCCACCGCCTGCGCGGCTGCCCTGCCTTGCTCTGACGTGCGGCTGATAAAGGCATGTACCTTGCGCCGGTCTTCATCGCTTAGGTCGCTCTTTTCAATCCCCCCCGGACGACCATCTACCGCGCCAATTCGCGCTTCCGCCGCATTGAATACTTCCACTGCCGAGGTTTTGCGCTCATGCAGCAGTTGGCTGATTTCATAAGCAGAAAGATCACATAATTCCATATTATTGTAGGTCCGTATGCGGAATTTCAGGGACGATGATGTAACGATCCCCGGTTTGAGGGGCTTGCGACAGAATATCTTCCGTATTCGCGTATGGCATCCAGACGTCCTGGCGCGGCGCCGGGCTGATGGCGGCGGTATACGCCACGCCATGCGATGAGGGCGGCACGTCATCCTCCAGCGGGATCGCTGCCAGTTCCTGAATGGCGTTCAGCTGGTTATTCAGCTGCGCCCGCAAATATTCACTCTCCTGGGCATCCAGCTGCAAGGCGGCTAAATCCACCAGGTGATCAAACAGTTCAGCAGAAATAAAATTGGTCATTTTAAATTATCCAAAACGGAGAATGTTTCTCATTTTCCGTAAAATAGGAGAGCAATCCCCCCTATTTTACGGAAAAAAGAATACCCACTCCAAAATTATGGGGTAGGCGTAGCGTTCGAGGTGGGCGTGGGCGGCGCCTGGGTAGGCGGCACGGGGGTATTCGTGATCGTTGGCACCGGCGTATGGGTAAACGTTGGCACAGGTGTAATTGTGCGTGTAGAGGTGGAGGTGGGTGTATTGGTGGTGGTAAACGTCATCGTGGGCGTGAACGTCTCAGTCGGCGAGGCGGTAAACGTTGGCACAATGAACCCTGTGGAGGTCGCCGGCAGGGTTTGAGTGGGGCGCAAAGTGGCGGTCGCCGCTTGCTGCCCAATGGGCGTTGGCGTCCAGGTCGGCGGCATCATCCGTACCGCATACGTGGGCGTAACCGTCGGAATGCTCACCGAAAGAGTCGGTACAGCCGTTGGCGGTGGAAAAGGATTGAGAAATGAGGAGCTATCCATCAAGATCATGCTGAATGCTCCACATAGGCAAACCGTAGCCAGAATTGTAACAATGGAGAGAATATCCCAAATCGAGGGTTTCACGGCGCTCAATCCTTTCTTATCTTCATCTCTCGGCAGAGATTTCTGAGGGCAACCTTCTGTCAGTATATACTACTTTGGCAACCTGTCAAGAATGACGGAAAAGCGTATCATTTCTTCCCATGCTATAATCTCAGGCAGGCATCCCCATGCAAACGCAAGATTTCTCCCCTCCGTCCTTTCCGCCTCTGCAAACGCTCTCCACTGCCCCGCGCGGATGGTTCAGTTGGTTGTTGCCTCTTTCCTTTTTAATGTATATTGCCACCCGTCTGGTCGCCCTGGATGCGTTCCCCATTTACTTTTTCACCGATGAAGCCGTCCAAACGGTGCTTGCCTCTGACCTCTTGCGCGATCACCTTTTCAGTTACGATCACGAATTCCTGCCGACCTTCTTTAAGAATGGCGCGCAGTATAACCTGGGGCTGTCTGTCTACTGGCAGATGCTTCCCACGCTCCTCTTGGGCAAATCCATCTGGGTGACGCGCGGCGCGGCGGCGCTGGCAACCGGTATTGCTGCCCTCAGCGTTGCCCTTCTCCTCAAGCACATTTTCCGCTCGCTTTCCCCCTGGATGGGCGTTCTCTTTCTTTCCATCACCCCCGCCTGGTTTTTACATTCGCGCACTGCCTTTGAAACTTCCCTGGCGGTCAGTTTTTACGCGCTCTTCCTTTATTTTTATCTCATGTACCGCTGCCATAATCCAAAATACCTGTTTGCCGCCGTCCTTGCCGCCGCGCTGACGTTTTACGCGTATACCCCCGCCCGCGTGGTCATCGCCGTCACCCTCTTTCTGCTCCTCCTCTCTGATTTCCGCTATCACCTCCGCCATAAATGGATCGGAATCTCTTCCCTGGCTTTGGGGATTATTCTAACGCTTCCTTTTCTCCGCTTTCTCCTTGCGCACGCCGCCGAAAATGCCTGGAGTATGCGTCTGCTCGGGTCGTATTGGGTGATGGACCTGCCCTTGTTGACCAAGTTGGGAATGTATGCCCAAAAATACCTGGCTGGTCTGAATCCGCTGTACTGGTATTTCCCGAATGGCGTTGACCTTGCCCGCCACGTGATGCTCGGCTACGGTCATTTGTTGACCCTTACTTTGCCGCTCGGCGCGTTGGGCGTGGCGCTTGCCCTCTGGCGGATCAAATGCCCCGAATGGCGCGCGTTGCTCTGTGCCATCCTGGCTGCCCCCACAGGCGCGGCGATGGTCGAGGTGGGCATCACCCGCGTGCTGTTCATGGTCATCCCCCTGGCGTTTCTGACCGCCCTGGCGTTGGAAGAAATCATCTGCTATGTCTGTAGCCGTTGGAAGAACCTGCCGCAAAAGGCGATCCTGGCAGGCTGCTTCCTCCTGCTTTGCGCTGTGAATGTGGGCATGCTCGCGGATGCCCTGATCCACGCGCCCACCTGGTACGCGGATTACAGCCTGACGGGCATGCAATATGGCGCGCGTCAACTGTTTGCCGCCGTTGCCGATACCTTGCGCGATGATCCACGCATCCACCTGATCGTTTCCCCCACCTGGGCGAACGGCACGGACGTGTTGGCGCGCTTCTTCTTCGATGATCCTCTTCCCTACCAGCTTGGCACCGCCCAGGAATACTACCGCAAAGTGGGCAACCTCACCCCCCAAACTCAGTTTGTGATGACCCCCGAAGAGTTTGCCGCCATTCCACGCCAAAAGTTCGCGGAGATTCGGGTCGTCAAAACCCTCCTTTACCCAAATGGTCGCCCCGGTTTCTTGTTTGTGCAGTTACAATATAAGCAGGATATTGCCGCCATCATTGCCGCCGAACGCGCCGCCCATGAGCAGTTGGTGGAAGATACGGTGCAGATAGACGGTCAGCCCGTGCGCATGTTGCACAGCCGCGCGGATATTGGCAAGCCGCAGGATGTCTTCGATGGCAGCCTGACCACCCTGTTTCGCACGGATGCGCTCAATCCGCTCAAAATTCAGCTCATCTTTCCTTCGCCGCGCCGCATCCACCAGGTCAGCCTGCAAATTGGCGGCGTGCCGACTGCCGTCCGCGTGCAGGGCTGGGATGCAGATAACCGCCCGCTCTTTGACCTCCGTCAATCCGCCGGCGAAGCGATCAACCCGCGCTTGCTGACGGTTAACCTGGGTGGTGAATATCCAGTTGAAACCTTGTGGTTGGAAGTGCGTAATGTGCGCGATAATGAAGAGGGCAATGTACATCTATGGGAGGTAACGCTGAAGTGACGCCGCGCGCCAAACAAACTGGATTTTCGGAAGAAAAAAAGCCTGCTCTCTCCGTTCAACGCGGCGGCTGCCTCGTGTTTTTGGTAGAGGTCGGCTTTATGTTGATCGTCTTTTCCAGCGTGCTGCGCGCGTGGACTGCCTTGTGGAGCGCACCCTATCTGCAATCCGCTGAGGTGGATGCGCCCTACCTTGCCCTCAGTGGCGGCGTTTGGGCAGTGGTAGCCTTGTTCGCGATCTTTTCCTTGATCTCGAGCTGGAAATATGCCCGGCTGGCAGGTATGGCGGCTGCGCTTTTCCTCGCCATCACCTATTGGGCGGATCGCCTGCTGCTTGGCAAGCCCTATGGCGTAGAGAATAACGCGCCCTTTGCCGTCTTTCTCACTCTGTTCGCGCTCGCGCTCGCTTGGCTGATCCTGCGCCCTGAACAGGATTTCCGCCCCCGCCGTTGAAGAGAGGTGGGTCATCACTGCCCAATTGCCCACGTCCATGTAGCTCTGCACTGCGTGCGCCCAGGTTTATACCAGTTAGCTTTCAGGCGGCAACACCGAAAATTTGGTTCATCTGGGATTGGCGTGGTAGTAGTCGAGAGGGGCGATCTTCCCCTTTCGACTACTACCACGCCAATCCCAGAGACCCGGAAATTTCTGTATTTGTAGTGGCTTCCGGCAGGAAGCCTGATATTATTGGAACAATTTTCTCCGCAAAACAGAAATTATCGGATTATTCCAGGCTCCCTGCCGGAAGCCACTACACAGATTAAGATACCCCTACCAGGCATCGCCGGGTAGGGACAAATCAACTTAAGAAAAGAGTATTCCTTATGGCAAGTAACGATCAAGAAGTAGAAGTCAAGTTTTTCCTCTCTGACCTGCCCACCCTGGCGCAGCGATTGGAAGAAGAAGGCGCAGAACTCACCGCCCCGCGTGTCTTTGAAGTCAATTTGCGCTTTGACACCGCGGATTACACCCTGCGTACCGCCGGGCAGGCTCTGCGCTTGCGCCAGGATACGCGCTCCATCCTCACCTTCAAGGGTCCCATGCGCCGCGAAGGCGGAGCTGGCGCGCGTCAAGAAATTGAAGTGGAAGTCAGCGACCTGCCCGCCGCCCGCCGCATCTTTGAAGCCCTTGGCTACCGTGTGACGGTCAGCTACGAAAAATACCGCACCACCTATTCCCTCGATGATGTGCAGGTGACCTTGGACGAAATGCCCTACGGCAGCTTTGTAGAATTAGAATTTGCTGGCGAAGGCGATGCCGCTGCCCAAATTGAGACGGTCGCCGACCGCCTGGGCTTAAACTGGAGGTATCGCGTGGTGGATAGTTACCTCGGTTTGTTCGACCATGTGCGCGCCGTGCGTGGACTCACCGTACGCAACCTGACCTTTGCTGAAATGAAGGACATTTCCGTCACTCCCCAAGACCTGGGGTTGCGTTACGCCGACTTAAGTGACTAAAACTGGAATTGTACATATCCCCTCTCTGTCGGTGATTTTTGTCCCGCGATTAACCTGTCATACAGCACGCTTTCACCGTTGACGCTATCCATATCGCCTGATATAGTCAAGAACTCCCTGAAATAGCAGGGAGTTCTTTTGTGCATTGGATGTTTGTTTTATCTTATTTCAGGGTCATTGGGAATTGGTTTGGTGCTTGTTGATAGGCGCAATCTTCCCCTATCAACGACCACCAAGCCAATTCCCAGAGTTCCTTATTTTATCCTTATTGTGAAGAGAGGGTATCATGGCAATTCAAGAAAAAGATGTTTCTGAAGTGGTTGCAAAAACGGGTCAGAAACCGATCGCTGTTCACCGCGGCGGATTTAACACGGTATTGGGCGTCCTGTTGGCGACACTTGGATCAGCGGTAGGCTTGGGCAATATCTGGAAGTTCCCCTACCTGACTGGCGCAAATGGCGGCGCAGCTTTCCTCATCGTCTATGTGCTTTGCACCCTGTTGGTTGGCTTGCCCGTGATGATTGCTGAAATCTCCATTGGTCGCCACGCTCGCGCCAACGCCATTGACTCAATGCGGATTGTCTCGCCCAGTAAAAAGCAGCCCTGGTGGTTGATTGGCGCAGCTGGCGCGCTGGCTGCCTTCTTAATCATGGCATTCTATACCGAAGTCGCCAGTTGGGTCTTTGCGTATATCCCCAAAGCCTTGACTGGTGAGATTCTTTCCACCAACCCGGATGTTACTGGCGCAGCCTTCAACAGTCTCGTCAGCAACCCGCTTCTGGCTCTCATCTGGCAGTGGATCGTGCTGGCGGTGGTCAGTGGCATCCTGATGCTGGGCGTCAGCAAAGGCATCGAAGGCACTGCCAAACGTCTGATCCCGCTGCTGCTGGTCATGCTGCTAGCGGTGTGCGTGCGCAGCCTCACCCTGCCAGGCGAAGGCGTTTCGCAGGGCTTGGTTTTCTTGCTCAAACCTGATTTCACGAAATTGACCGGCGCAGCCATCCTGACGGCAATGGGCTTGGCTTTCTTCAAGCTCTCGGTCGGCATGGGAACGATGATTACCTACGGCAGCTACTGGCGTGATGATCAGAATATCCCCCTGGTCACGGCGCGGGTGATGTTTTCAGACCTGTTCGTCTCGCTCCTGGCGGGTATCGCTATTTTCCCAGCCGTTTTCGCCTTTGGGTATAAGCCTTCCGCTGGTCCTTCCCTGTTATTTATCACCATTCCTTCGGTGTTCGCCTCCATGCCGTTTGGTGGCGTATTCATGGCGATTTTCTTTATCCTGACGGCATTTGCTGCCATTGGCGCCATGATTTCCATCTTTGAGGTGCCAGTCGCCTACCTGGTGGAGCAAATGCACCTTTCGCGCGTGAAAGCCAGCGCGCTGACGGGCGTCTTGCTCGCGCTGGTGGGGTCACTCGCCGCGCTTTCCAACAGCGTCCTGGCGAATGTGCAGGTCTTTGGCAAAACCTTCTTTGATCTGTTTGATTTTGCCAGTTCTAACGTGCTGCTGCCCCTGGGAGGGCTGTTCATTTCCATCTTTGTAGGCTGGGTGTGGGGCGAAAACAACGTCCGCCGCGAATTAAGCAATCATGGCAAGCTGAATAACGCCGCCATGATTAACGTCATCATCTTCCTCTGCCGCTACGTCACCCCCGTTCTGGTGGTGGTTGTGCTGCTTCACGGCTTAGGCTTATTCTAATTTAACAAAACGGATGATTATGATTATTTGAATGCGCTGCGCATTCAAATAATCATAATCATCTATAAACTACGCTTTGCGCAGAGCGCGCTTGCCCAGGCTGGCGGCATAGATCAGCCACTGATTTTCCCCATCCAATCCCAAAACGCGATTTATCTCATCATCGTCAAACGCGGCGATAGCGCATACTCCGCATCCCACCGCTTCTGCCGCCAAATACAGATTCTGGCACACGTGACCGGCGTCCAGGTGCAAATAGCGGAAGCTGCGCTGCGCGTATCGCCACGTCATCCGCTCGGTGATCGCCACCCATAGGAACGTCACCGCGCTGTTGGCAACCTGACCCTGGTCAAAGCAGCCGCGTGTTACGTCTGCGTTGAACGTTCCTGGCGCGTTTAAATCCACCAGTGCATGCTGACTGGCGGCAAAGCGATACATCCCTGGCTGTAACCCTTCCACACGGTTGACCAGCAAATACGTCTCGAAGGCATGTCGCGCTCCGGCGGATGGCACCGTCCGCAGGGTCGCCGGTCGCCGTGTGATCTCCTTCACTCCCTGCGTCATCCACAACAAATAGGAAAATTCTTCCATCGAAATGGGTTCTTCTGCATATTTGCGGTGGCTGCGCCGCGCTTCGACCGCTTTGCGCAGCTCGATGGCAGGGATATTCAGGCTGCCCGGGTCTGGCAAAGGGATCAGCGCCGCATCTGCCGGAATGGGCAGCTCCAGCGCGGGCTGCGGCGTTTCCTTCGCCTCCTGGGGTGATTGCGTCATCGCCTGCGGTTTGCTTTTCTCGATGAACTCTTGAATAAAGTCAGACATATTTTCCTCCTAAAAGCGGATTACTTAGGCGTCCTGTTGTTTGTAGTAGTGGTATGATCCGTGTAGGGGCTTCCGGCCGGAAGCCCCTACACGGATAGGAATCAGTCAAGTACCCTGAAAATTAAATAATTAACCTACGCGGAAAAATCGCCGCCGTGCCCATTGCAGAACGGCTTGCACTTCCGCCACGTGCAGCAGCATCAGCAACAGCGCATACGCCAACCCGCCCAGGATCACCGCGCCTGCCACCTGCACCCAGGCTGCGTGATTTGCGCTCCACTGCAACCATCCCCACAGCGCGGCGCTCATCCCGCCTGCCGCTGCCAACGCTGCCCCTGCCGCTCGCCAGATCGTCCCACCGTTCAATCCTCCTAACCGGCGGCGCAGCAAGATCAGCAGCGTGGCGCTTTCTAACGCGGTTGCAAGCGAGTTTGCCAACGCCAGCCCACCTAATGGCAGCCAGCCAATTTGCCCAAACCACGCGGAAAACAGCAGACTAAACACCACGTTTAGCAGCATCGCCGCTGCGCCGATCAACGCAGGCGTTTTGGTGTTGTGCAGGGCATAAAAAGCCCGCGCCAGCACTTCTAGCATAGAATGACCCACCAACCCCGCCGTATACCAAAGCAACGCCCATGCCACCATTTGCGTGGATTGCTGCGTAAATTTGCCACTTTGAAACAGAAAAGCGATCAGCGGTTCGCGTAGCAGAATGAGCCCAAACGTGGCAGGGATAGATAGCAGCAGCACCATCCGCAACGCCGAGGCGAGCGATTGGCGCATTTCGGTCATCTCCCCACGCGCTGCCTGCGCCGAAAAGGTGGGTAGCGTGGCGAACCCCAACGATGAGCCAATCACCACCAGCGGCACCGTCATAATTGGGAAGGCATAATTAATCGCTGAAAGCGACCCATCCACCAGCCCACTGGCGATCACCGCATTCACCACAAAGTTTAATTGCACGGTTGCCACGCTAATCAGGCGTGGACCCATCAGGATCACCACCTGGCGGACGGCGGGGTTATCCATCCCCAACGTAAGCTGATACTGTTGCTCGGGCAGGCGGAAGAAGTCAGGCAGTTGAATGCCCAGATGCAGCACCGCCCCCAGCACCGCTCCCCATGCCAGCCCAAAAATGCCCATCGAAGGTACAAAAAACAGCAAGCCGATAATCAGTCCCAGCCAATACATTGAGGATGCCAGCGCAGGCAGGAAAAAGCGTTGATGCGCATTCAGGATGCCCGACAAGATACCGCTGATCCCAAATACGCTGGAGGTGAGCAGCAGAATTCGCAGCAGCTGCGCCGTCAATGCTTGTTTTTCCGCGGAGAAGTTGGGAACGAGCAGGCTCGTCACCTGTGGGGCGAAGATCGCTGCGGTCAGGCTGAGGATCGCCAGCAGAATCAGCGCGATGTTGATAATGCCGGAAGCCAACCGCCAAGCTGCCGAACGTTCATTTTTGGCAAGCAAGGCGGTGAATGTCGGTACAAATGCCGAGGCTAACGCGCCCCCTGCCAGCAGATTAAAGATCAGGTTAGGCAGGATGTTCGCCCCGTTGTAGGCGTCAATGGCTGCCCCTGTGCCAAATATGCGGGTTGCCAATATCTGACGCACCAACCCGGCGACCTGACTGAGCAAAAAGGGCAGCATCATCAACCCGGCGGCGCGGTTGATTTGCTGGGTGGCGGCTTTGGCACTCTGTGTGGACATAGTTGCGATTATAGCCCATCCACCCAAAACAAGAGGGTGATTAGGTCATACAGCAACCCAATCACCCTCATCCATACAGACGATAGGAGGACGTGGGCATCATTTTGTGAGCGAAACTCATAAAATGATGCCCTTTCTATCTTCTAATAGCGCAGGAACGCGCCAATATCTCCTACCTCAGTGAGCCCCGGCGTGACGAAGACCACTTCGATCTCTCCGCCGCTGCGCATCACCTGATTTACCAACACTTCCACCACGTCATAGACCTTTTCAACTTCGGCATCGCTGCCGCAGGTATCTTCAGGCTTCAGGGTCAGTTGACCGGTGCTTTTGCAGCGAAAAGCGTTCTTGCGGAAGCCTTCGGTTAGCACCAGGGTTTGAATACGGTTATTGTTGGCAGCCTCTAAAGTCGCTTCCAATCCAATCACCGCGTCCGCACCTTTGGCAGCCGCTGTGATTAACTGTTCCACGCGATGCGTTTCGCGCTCTTTTTCTGATTTCTCGCCGAGTTCAATGGCGCGCGCCGCCACTTCATTCTGGCTGGCGGTAATGGGCATCTGGAACGTTCCCATCACCAGGCTCTGCCAGGCTTTGGGCAGCAGTTTGCGGAACGAAATCACGTTCTCTTCGGTGCCGCCAATCAGGACGCGCCGCACGTGATTTCCCTCAAAGAACTGGATGGCAAATTCCACCGCGTCTTTCATATTGCGGTCAATTTGTTCATCCACCGTGTGATGCGCCTGCCCGTGCTTGACGCGCCGGACTTCCTCGCCCAGCATACCCTCTTGTTCGCGCATCTGCCCCATATGGAACGAAAACAGGCGCGCCCCTTGCTTATCTACCAATACCACGCCATAGCCGCCATAAATATCCACCAACGCCGCCAGCGGCTTGACACTGGGGCGGTCGCTGATCTGTACCAGGTTGCGAACGGGAACTCCGAGGGGGTACGAGCGGAAGAAATTCTGCGAATTGCACGAAAATACCGCTACCCCGCGCCCGTTCCAGTTGTATTCGTGGTCAAAAAAACGTTCGATTGCCTCTACATCTTTGGTTAAGTTTAGGTCTCGGATCATGCTTTTTAGCTGACGCTTGTGCGCATCCGAATTGCCATCAGATGGGTTGGTGTTCAAGTAAACGCTTACCACCGGATCGGGGATGACGAAGTCTACCAATTCCCGCAGGTCATTCTCAGACAACATAGCAACCTCCTATTGAATAGGCATCTGCAAGCGAAGGAAAGATTTCTTGCCATCCGCCGCAGCCTGTTATGGAAGAATGTTCAGTCCCCTTTTTGCTAGGGACGCTTGCCCAAAGTTAAAGTCACCTCCTTCTTTTCATTATTCCGGAAGATGGTAAAGGCCACCTGATCGCCTGGGCTTTTATTTTCCATCAAATACGCCAGGATGTCACCCAGAACCTGTACGGGGCGGCCATCTACGGAGATGATTAAGTCCCCTCCGGTACCCACGCCTGTTGTTTTGTTAACTTGATCCGCGCCTTTCAGTCCTGCTTTTTCCGCCGGACCGCCCGCCGCCACGCTGATGATATACACGCCGCTGGCTTGAGGCAGCCCCAGGGCTTCCTGGTCAAACAAAGAAAGCTCAGGGGCGGTCGTCATGCCCATATACGGATAATCGTAACTGCCCTTTTCGATGAGGGTTGGGGTTACCCGCTTGACGATATTAATCGGCACCGCAAACCCTACTCCGCTGTTTTGGGCTTCTTGACCAGGGGTCGCGCTGGCGCTGACGATGGCGCGGTTAATCCCAATGACCTCGCCGCGCAAGTTCAGCAGTGGACCGCCCGAATTGCCGGGGTTGATCGCCGCGTCCGTCTGGATAATGCCGCCCGCCGAGAACGATGTGCCTTCCGCCGATTGCCGAATGGAATCCAGGGTGCGTCCCATCGCGGAGACGATCCCCAGGGTCATGCTGCTGCTCAAGCCAAACGGGTTGCCAATGGCGACCACGCTTTCGCCCACCTTCACCTTGCTTGAATCGCCCAAGGTAAGTGGGAAAAGAGCCTCAGCGGGGGCTTTCACCTCAATCACCGCCAGGTCAGAATCAGTATCCTGCCCAATGACTTTACCGCGCACCTTCAACCCAGAGGGAAAATCCACCTCCAGGTCGGTGACGTCTGTCACCACGTGATAGTTGGTGAGGATATGCCCCGCTTTATCATAGACAAAGCCCGTCCCCAGGTCGCCGCCGGTCTGGGTTAGCACGCGGATGGTGACCACCCCAGGGTTTACTCGATCAAACAACGCCATTAGCGTCAAATCTTGTGCGGATACGCCTTCCTGTGGGGCGGCAGCTGGCGCTTTGGCAGTGGCTGTGCTGCCATTGGCTGCCTTTGAAAATTCAGTGGCGGTCTTAACCGCTATGGGGGTGCGCGTAGCAACTTTTGCAGGTACGCGGGTGGTATAGGTTGTTGCGGTGCCAAACTGGCATGCCAACGCCGTTAAACTAAAGATAAGGAGTAAGAAGAGCCCGGGAAAGGTTCGTTTCATAATGGCCTTTTAAGGTTTCAGTCTATAGAAACATGAAATAAACGCTTTGGTATATCCATGTTGGTGACGGTATCCCAGTCCGTGTCGTGGCTTCCTGCCGGAAGCCGCGATACGGACTGGGATACCTGAGCATTTCCTATGGGTTTTGGTGAACTCTTAGCGCAGCTTTGCCAGTTCTTCAAAGAACTGACGCTGCTCTGCGCTCAGGTTGCGTGGAATCTGCACTTTCACACAGGCGTAAAGGTCGCCGCGCGTAGCCGGGGTACGCAGGCGTGGCATGCCTCTGCCCGTCAGGCGGAAGGTCTGCCCCGGCTGCGTTCCAGCGGGAATGGTCAACATGACGGTTCCGTCTAGAGTTACCACCCGCGCTTTCCCGCCTAAAACAGCGGTCAACACATCAATGCTTGTGTCGGCATACAGGTCATCCTCTTTGCGCTCAAAACGCGGGTCAGGCAGCACTTCAATTAACAAATAGATGTCTGCTGGCTTGCCATTTGCGCCCACCGGTCCCGCGCCAGACATGCGCACTTTGGTGCCGGTCTTTGCCCCCGCCGGAATCTTCATTTGCAGCCGCCGCTCATTCATCATCACGGTACGCTCCGCGCCATGAAAGGCTTCATCCAGGGTAATTTGCACATCCTGTTGGTAAGAAGCCGCCTTGGGTTGAACGCGCCGTGCGGTTTGCTGACGGGCAGCCGTGTTGCCCTGCATCCCCGCAAAAATTGTCTGGAAGAAGTCTGAGAATCCCCCGCCGCTGCCGCCCAGCCCCCCCAACAGATCGTCCAGGTTATTCATATCAAAATGCACGCCGCCCCCGCCTCCTTGCCCCTGTGCCTGAGCCGCCGCCCAGTCCTTCCAGTTAAAATTACCGGGTGCGCCGCGTTGCTGCCAGTTGGAATAGGATTCCCCTAGTTGATCGTACCGCGCTCGCTGAGTTTTGTCACTCAATACCTGATAAGCCTCGTTAATCTCTTTAAACTTTTCTTCCGCCTGCTTATTCCCCTGATTGTGGTCAGGGTGGTATTGTTTCGCCAGTTTGCGGAACGCCTTGTTTACGTCCCCTTCGGTGGCACTCCGTTCAACTCCCAGAACTTTGTAATAGTCTTTATATTCCATAGGTTGATTGTATTCCAGCGCGCCCATCAAAGTCAAGCGGCTGCACTGGTTATTACGAATTTCTTATTCTCCCCATTTGCCCTCTTCCTTAAAATTTGCCAATCATGCTATCATTCAAACATGGCAAATTCACGCGATCGGATTTTAATTGTGGAAAGTGATCCTGTTGTCAGTGACCTGATCGGTCGCCAGGCGCTCCAGCCTTCAGGCTTTCAGGTGATGGTGGTTAATGATGCCAATTCCGCCATTACCAAAGCCGTGCAATGGTCGCCTGACCTGATTATTGCCGATATGCACCTGCCCGGGCTTAGCTGCAAAGATTTTTTGGTTGCCCTGGCTTCTCAGGGCGTGCGCACCCCAGTCATTGTCCTTGCCAAACGTGGCGAGGAGGCGGATATTATGCAAACCTTCCGCCTGGGCGCAGCTGATTATTTGTTGATGCCCATCCGCGAAGCTGAAGTGATTCAGGCAGTTGGACGGAATTTGCAGCAGGTGAATGACCGCCGCGAACGGGAACGCCTCGCCCAGCAATTGCAGCAAACCAATCAGGAATTGCAATCCCGCGTGCGTGAATTGACCACCATTTTTGCAGTGGGCAAAGCCGTCACTTCCATTACCGATCAATCTGTCTTGTTTGAAAAGGTGCTGGAAGGCGCATTGCGCGTCACCCAGGCAGACCTGGGCTGGTTCCTCTTGCGTGACGATAAAGACGCTCCCTTTTTGCTCATGGCATCTCAAAACTTACCGCCCTCCATGGGTTTGCGCATGCGCCACCCCTGGGATGATGGCATTAGCTCGCTGGTGGCAATGTCTGGCGAGACGCTCACCATTCACGGCGACCCGCTCAAACGCTTCAAGATTTCCAGCCTGGGCGGTTCTGCCCTCATTGTGCCGATTAAAATTCAGCAGCAGCACGTGATGGGCTTGCTGATTATGATGCGCCGCGCCGCGAACCCCTTTGCTGCCAGCGAACAGCATCTGCTCGAAGCCCTGGCAGATTACACTTCCATTTCTTTGGTCAACGCCCGCTTATTCCGCGCCGCCGAAGAACGCGCCGCTTCCTTGCAAAAAATGGCGGAAACGGCCCAAATGGGCGACAAAATCAATATTGACATCCTGGAAGGCTTAAAATCGGACCTGACCGGCGCGCTGCGTATCTCGCTGGCTGCCCTTGAAAAATTAGGCAAATCCGGCGCAGATGCCTGGCGACCCGATCAACGCCCGCTGCTGGCTACCCTTCAGGATCAACTGATTGGCATGTACCGCGTGGTGAATAGCATTGCTCCTCTGCCGCTGCGCACTGCTCGCAAAGAACGCACCCTCACCCCACTGGGCGAACAGGTGCGCATGTCCGTTCAACGGATGCTTGCCTACGCCCAGCACGCTGGTCTTTCGCTGGTTACCCAACCGACCTTGCAACCGGTGGTCATTTGCGTAGATACCAGCCTGATGGCACAAATCTTGGATGGGTTGCTCAGTAATGCCATTCGCTTTAGCGCGCACGGCGCGTTAATCACCATTGCCGCTGAACCAGAAGGGGATCGCGGGCATGTTTCGATTATTTCCTCTGCCCTCACCATCCCACCCCAAAACCTGGAAAAGTTGTTTGATCAGGCGGAGAAGCCTATCGCAAGCCCTGCTGGAGCGCATTCCGCATTGCTTGGCATTCGTCCCAGCCTGGTGAAAGAAATCCTGCTCTCTGAAAATGGCAAAATTTGGGTTGAAGAACGCCCTACGAAAGAAACGGTTATCCATTTCACCCTTCCGCAGGCGCGTTAAGTGAAATCGTAATTGCTTAAGCGTACCCGTCCGTGTAGCGGCGCACTGCGTGCGCCCAACCTCATTCAGGTTACCTTCCTGATGGAAACGCAATGATCTTCGCTCACCGATGAGCGCACGCAGTGCGCCGCTACACGGACTAGTTACGTTAAATCTATCTCTTTAGACGGGTTGGCGCTCATGACTCATAGCCTGGATCATCTTTTAATTGTCACCTCAGACGCGCAAGTGAATTTTTTGCTTGATCGCGTCCTGCGTTCCAATGGATATGCCATTACCACCTTGGAAGAGGGCGCAGATGCCCTCAAACAGGCGGATCATTTATCCTTTGGGCTGATGATTGTGGGTGAAAAGTTAAAAGATGGCAGTGGCATTGACTTTGCTGCTGAATTTTTGCGGCTTTATCCCTCCACTCCTATCCTCTTGTTTGTCAACCAGGATAGCCCCGACCTGCTCAAGCGGGTAATGCGCCTAGGCGTCAATGATTACCTTACCCCGCCCCTGCGCGCCGAGGAAATTTTGCGCGCGGTCAAAAATGCGATGGATTTAGCCAATCGGCGCAAAGAGGCGCAGCTATTAGAGGCGCGCCGCTATTCCACCAGCCTGCAACATCAGCTGGATGACCTGGAGGTCATTTCTCAACTCGGTCGTGAGGTGACGGGTTCGCTGGATGTGGATAAGGTGCTGGCTGCGGTGATTGACGCTGCCATCCAAATCACCCAGGCGGAAGAAGGCAGCCTGCTCTTGATTGATGAGCAGAGCGGTGAGCTATATATGCGCGCCGCCCGTAACTTTCAGGATGAATTTGCGCGCACCTTCCGAACCTCCATCACCGACAGCCTGGCTGGCTCGGTCATCCGCACTGGCGAGGCGGTTCTGATGGATGAAAACACGCCCCAAAAGATTAAAACCGCCTACCTGGTGCAAAGCCTGGCATACGTCCCCCTTGAGTTGAATGGGCATGTTATTGGCGTTTTGGGCGTGGATAACCGCCAGAATCACATGCCGCTCACCCAACGCCACGTCAAGCTGCTGAAAGTGCTTGCTGGCTACGCCGTGACTGCCCTTGAAAATGCGCGCCTCTACAATGACACCCTGCTGGAGCGTAACCGCCTCGAAACCATCCTGACCAATATTCAAGATGGCGTCATTATCCTAGATACCGACCTGCGCCTGGTCTTGATCAACCGCATGCTGCGCGACTTATTCAAAATCCCGCAAGATCAATCTATTCGCGGCAAACTGGCTGCGGAAGTGATCCCCAATCAGGAAGAAGTGATTGACCTGATCCAGGCGTGCGAAAATGGGCTGTTTAATCGAATTGAGACGGAAGTGGACGCGAATCACGTGTTTAGCGCGGAAGCTGTCAAAATTCCAGAGGTTGGCATTGTTGTCACCATGAATGACATCACCAACTTGAAAAAGCTGGATCGCATTAAAAGCGATTTTGTTCATAGCGTCTCGCATGATTTGCGCACCCCGCTAACCGCGATTGCCGGTTACGTTGAGTTGTTAGACCGCGTTGGGCCCATCAACGACACCCAGCGCGACTTTGTCCGCCGCGTGCTGACCAGTGTAACCAATATGACCCGCCTGATGGATGACCTGTTGGAACTCGGTCGGGTGGAAGCGGGCTTTGATGAGAATAAAGAAGCCTTGCAGGCGGAGCAAATTATTCAACTGGTGGTGGATGAGAGCCAAAAACAGTTGAATACCAAAAATTTAACCCTTACCCTGGACATGGCAAAAGAGATGCCTACCCTGGTGGCGAATCCCATCCAGCTGCATCAGATTTTCAATCGCCTGTTGGATAACGCCATCAAATATACTCACCCCGGCGGCAAAATTACCGTCTCTTCGCGAGTAGAGGAAAATCAAGTCATTGTGCAGGTGGCAGATACGGGCATCGGCATTCCTCCCATGGATTTGCCCTATGTGTTTGAAAAGTTTTATCGCGCCATCAATGCCAGCCTGGAATCGCCAGGCGCGGGATTGGGTCTTTCCATCGTTAAGTCTGCGGTAGAAGCGCACGGCGGGCGCGTTTGGGTGGATTCCACCCTGGGTGAATGTACCGTCTTTACGGTTGTGCTGCCGCTTTCTTCGTAAATTATTCTTGACCCTATTCGAATTAAGGGGATCGAGATGAAGAGGGGCGCTCTTCCCTCTTCATCTCGATCCCCTTAATTCCTAATTTCTCCTCTTGACAGCGTCCCAAAAAGGGGTATACTCTCTTTTAGTGTAATATTTACACTAACTGCTGTTTTTTTCACCTGGCAGTCATACTTGCTTAACATGTCCGTGTAGTGGCGCACTGCGTGCGCCTATTGATTGATGAGGATGATCATGTTTCCCAGGATCATACCTTGCATGAAGTTGGGCGCACGCAGTGCGCCACTACACAGATAAGGCTGAACATAGTACAGCAGCCAATCATCAATGGATTGTGGACTTCTCCACAGGAGACACTATGAGCATCTTTAATGGTCAACGCTTGACCAATGAAACCTTTAAACTGGATATTGAACGGATGCGCCGAGGCTGGTACAGCGATAAATACTTTACCAATATCGCCTATATGCTGACCGAATTGTCGCGGCGCGGGTATACCTATCGCGGCGCTGAATCACACCTGCCTGCCAATATTCTTTCCGAAGGCATTAAAAATGGCGACCTGGAAGTGGAAATGCAGTGGTTCACCCGCCGCCCAGGCAAAACCATCGTGGTGGGCATTGATAAAGCCCTCACCATGCTGCGCCATTGCACCGGTTATTGGCAGGATGATACCTTCGTGGATACCTCAAACGATCTGGAGGTTTGGGCAGTGGAAGATGGCGCGGTGGTCAACAGTGATGGCGACCCCATGCACGTCTCCCCGGTGATGCGCGTACATGGGCGTTACCGCGACTTTGCCAACCTTGAAACCCCCACCCTCGGCATCCTCACCCGCGCCAGCCGTGTGGCGACCAACGTCTATGAAACGTTTTACGCCGCGCGTGGTAAGCCCATTTTATTCTTCCCGGCGCGCTTTGATATGCACGAAGTTCAGGCGGCGGATGGCTATTCCTATAATATTGCTTTGCAGCGGTTTAATATGGATCACGTTTCCACCCTGGGACCATTTGTCTCGACCGATGCGCAAGGCGATTGGTGGGGTGGCGCGGGTGGCGGGACGGTGGCGCATTCCGCCATCGCCAGCTTCCTGGGCGATACGCCTGAATCGATGTTGGCATTTGCTGAGGTGCTGCCGCCTTCTATTCCGCGCATTGCCCTGGTGGATTTTAACAACGACTGCGTGCGCGATTCGTGCAACGTATGTACTGCCATGTTCAACCGCTTCCGTCTGCTGAAAGAGGCGGGCAATGACGTGGAAGCGGATCGCTACCGCCTGTACGGGGTGCGCATGGATACCAGCGGCAGCCTGCGGGATGTGTCTGTTCCGCCGCTGGGCGATGCTGCTTTGGATATGGGCGTTAACCCGCGCCTGTGCTTCTTTGTCCGCCAAGGGTTAGATTCGTTGTGGGAAAAGTGGGATTTGCCCGTCTCGTGGCGTGAAACGGCCCGCAAATTCTGCCAGGACGTGAAAATTGTGGTCTCGGGTGGCTTTACCCCGGATAAGATTCGCCGCTTCGAGAAGTTAAAGGTGCCGGTGGATATTTATGCGGTCGGCTCCTCCCTGTTTGACAATCACGGCGCAACCGTCACCGACTTCACCGCGGACGTGGTGCGCATCAAGATCCGAGGCGAGTGGGTGGATATGGCAAAGGTGGGTCGCAAACCGCTGGATAATCCCGACCTGAAGCGCGTCTGGTAAAACCGATGATTATCAAAAAAGGGTGGCATCTGCCGGGTGCATTTCATTTGAGTTGAAAGCCAGGCATCAATCTGGTAAAGTGAGTTTTCCGAAAACACTCCCAGGAGAGAAGCCATGGCCTCCAACTCAGAAGAGATTATACAAGATGTTCGCACCCAGTTCGAGAATTTGTTGGATTTTGTGACAGGTGAAAAGTCTCAAACTGCAACAGCCGATCATATTGAAAGAGGATTGTTCAAGCTCTTGGTCACATTAGGATACAGCCTCTTGGAGTTATTTTTTGTAATGCGGTCAAAAATGAGTCCACGCACAAAAGTGCGTATCTCAGGCGATCGTGTTTTACCCTATCACCAAGACACAGTCCGGCATTACTATTCGATCTTCGGCAAGCTCAGTTTTGAACGTCCATACTTTTACAAGAAAGGCATGGGTGGGTGGTATCCGTTGGATGAAGCGCTCAGCCTGGGGGCAGACGGATATTCGGATTTGTTGCGGGAATTATCCGGCTATCTGGATGTTTACAACGTGTATGCCAAAACGAGCGACGTATTCAATCGTCTATTGGGGCTGCATCTGTCAACTCGCGATCTGCAGAAAAATGTAGCCGAAGATTCGGCGGACGTTGAATCGTACTACGAACAGAAAGCAGCGCCGCAACCCGTGTTGGAAGCCACCATCCTGGTAGCCCAAGCGGATGGGAAGGGCATCCCCATGATTATTGATGATGAAAAAGATGGCAAGGCAGGCGAGCCGATCCGTTTGGGCAGAGGTCAGAAACACGGTCACAAAAAAGAAGCCATTGTTACGAGCGCCTACGGGATGGCACCGGCTGTACGAACCCCACAAGCCGTAGTGGACAGCTATTTTGATCTGTCAAAAGCCGAGTTTTCGAAAGAAACTCAAAAACCGGATGGTCATTCTCGGCCCAAGCCGCAAAACAAACTGACTTGGGCCACCTTGGAGGGTAAAGATACCGCCTTATCGCGTCTGGCCGAATATATTCAATTGCTGGAAGGCGCTCATATTCAAGAACGAGTGGCCTTGTGTGATGGCAGTGAACCCTTGCAACTGCGCATCCTCAACCACTTGATCGGTTTCACGCTGGTCTTGGACTTTATTCATGCCAGCGAGTACTTGTGGAAGGTCGCCAATGTTTTACTCGGCGAAACCAGTCCGCTGCGCATTCCGTGGATGGCCGAAAAAACGCTGCTTATGCTTTCTGGTAAAACAGATCAACTCATCACAAGCTTTCGCGATCAGGCCAAACTCACAGATACGACTACGGCTCAACGTACTCAACTGAACATCACCGCCAATTACTTCGAGCGGAACTTGGCTTACATGAACTATTCAATTTACCTGGCGAAAGGTTGGCCGATTGCTTCTGGCGTAATTGAAGGCGCTTGTCGCCACTTTGTCAAAGACCGTTGCGAACTTTCTGGAATGCGTTGGTCCAAAACTGGCGCAGAAGGCTTACTCCGCCTGCGTGCTGTCGCTGAAAACGGGGATTGGGACCTGTATCACGCCTATCGCAGAGAGCAACGACACATTCGACTTTATGGTAAATCTCAATCTCAGACCATTGCTAACGTTCCCGGCACAATCCGTTTGACTGATTCTGCCCTCGAGGCCAATCTGATTTGTGAGCCCCAAACCTATTTGACCTTACCTCTGGCTGTTTGATGCACTGTCTCAACTCAAATGAAACACACCCCATCTGCCACCCTCTATTTGATAAGAATGAACGATATTTTAGCGGCGCATGCGGATTGCGACCCAATCGCCGCTCTGCCGCTGCTCGATGAAGGTCAATCCATGCGCCTGGGCGGAATCAATCACGCCTTGCGCTTGGTCAAACAGGATGCCGGAAAGCACCATTTCGCCGCCCTCCGTCACCAGATCCGCCAAACCTGCGTTAAACAGGCGGATGATGATGGGCGCGAGGATGTTGGCAAGCACCAGCGGCGCTTGGCGGATGCTGAATTGCCCCGCTTTGATCTCTGTCACCGAGCCGATGCCCGTTTCAATCTGAGCCAGTACGCCGTTTGCCTGCGCGTTCTCTTTGGTGGAGACGATGGCGGCGTTATCAATATCCACTGCCAGCGCGTGGGGGATGCCCAGTTTGACCGCTGCGATCGACAAGATGCCTGAGCCGCAGCCCACGTCAATGACGCTGCTCACCGGCTGATCGCTGTTTTGGAACGCGCCGGTCTCCAGCACTTCCATGCACAGCTGGGTGGTGGGGTGCGTGCCGGTGCCGAACGCCATGCTCGGGTCAATCTTGACCGCAATCCGCCCGGTTTGGGGGTCTTCGATCCATGCAGGCAGGATGAGCAGCCGCTTGCCGATTTGAATGGGGTGATAATGCTTCTTCCATGCCACCATCCAATCTTCATCCTGGATGGTACGGAAGGTGGCTTCGGGCAGCGGTTGGATGCGTCCCAGGTAATACAGGGCTTCTTCCAGGCGCTGACGGGTCTCTTCGATGTTCTCGTCAATCGCCAGGTAGCCATACACCCGCGCCGGACCGAAGGGCGTGCCTTCGTCTTCCGCGTCATTATACGTAACGCCACTTTCCACGACCACGCCGTTGGAGACAAACCGGCTCAATACCTCTGCAACGGCTTCCGCCAGTTCAGGGTCAATGGTCATTGAAACTTCTAACCAATGCGGATCAACCACCGAGTACCTCTTTCAAGCGATCAAAGAATCCACGTTCTTGGGGTTTGACTTCGCTGCCCATGGTTTGCGCCAGGCTTTCAAACAGCTTGCGCTGGTCAACGCTCAGGTGAGTGGGGACAGCCACGCACATAATCACCTTCTGATCGCCGCGTCCACCGCCGCGCAGGTATGGCACGCCCTTGCCGCGAATGGTAAAGACGTGGTTGGGTTGCGTGCCAGCCGGCACATCCAACGCCACCGCGCCGTCCAGGGTGGGGACTTCAATGTGCGCGCCCAGGGTGGCTTGCGCCAGGTTGATGCTGAGGTCTACCAGGATGTCATTTTGCTTGCGCCGGAAGAATTTATGCGGGCGGACGTTAATTTCCAGGTATAAATTCCCATTGGGCCCGCCATACGCCCCCGGCTGACCTTCGCCCGCCAGGCGCATTTGCGTCCCTGTATCCACCCCAGCAGGCACCGAGATGGTCTTCTTGAAGGTGCGCCGCTCCAGCCCGCTGCCATGACAGGTGGTGCAGGGGGAGGAGACTACCTCGCCCATGCCTTTGCAGGTGGGGCAGCTGGTCACTTGCACCATCGAGCCTAAGAAGGTCTGGCGCATTTGGCGCACTTCGCCGCGCCCATTGCAGGTGGGGCATTGGGTGGGTTTGGTGCCAGGTTCCGCGCCATTCCCACGGCAGCGAGAACAAACTTCATCGCGCGTGATGTCAACTTCCTTCTCCACCCCAAACGCCGCCTCCTCAAAGGTTAGCGTCAGGTTTTGGCTAAGGTCTTGCCCACGGCGGGGGATGTTGCGGTCGCGCCGGCGGCTGCCGCTGTTGCCACCCAGTCCGCCAAAGAACTCTTCAAAGATGTCCGAGAGGTCAATATTATTGAAGTCTGGCGCACCTCCGCCCATGTTTTTGACCCCGGCATGTCCGTAGCGGTCATAGGCAGCGCGTTTGTCGCCATCCGATAAGATGATATAGGCTTCGTTGATCTCTTTAAAGCGTTCTTCGGCGTCAGCTTCTTTGTTGACGTCGGGGTGATACTTGCGCGCCATCTGCCGGAACGCAGATTTTACTTCATCCGCGCTTGCGGTGCGGGCGAGTCCCAATACTTCGTAATAGTCGCGTTGTGGCATACCTGAAATCTTTTACACCTTTAAATGAAAAAAGAATTTGCGCTTTTTCATGATGATTGATGTAGATAGGGGACAGACGTTCTCTATCTACATCAATCATCATGAAAGAACTGAATTTTGCTCTAAACGGTCTTGATTATACCTGCAAAACAGCGACTTGCGGTAAATGAAAAAGAATTGAGGTGTTTCCAGTCCACTTGTGCAGGCGGAAACACCCCAATCCAGGCTTATTTCTAGTTAGGCGGAATGAAAATCGCCTTCGACCACATCTTCGCCACCCGGGTTGCCGGGTTCGCCGCTGGGCTGACCCGGTTGACCATCAGGCGCGCCGTTCTCTCCTGGCTGACCGCCAGGTCCACCCGCTTGCGGACCGCCCGGCTGACCTTGACCGTACATGCTGTTGCCGATGCCTTGCACATCACGCCCCAGCTCTTCGGTATCTTTGCGGATTTGATCCAGGTTTTCGCCGTTCATAGACTGGCGCAGGCGGGCGACACCATCGTCAATCTTCTTTTTTATATCCGCAGACACTTTATCGCCATATTCGCGCAGCATCTTTTCAGAGGTGTAAATGGCGTTATCTGCCTGGTTGCGGACTTCGATCAGCTCCTTGCGGTGTTTATCGCTGTCGGCGTTGGTCTCCGCTTCGCGGCGCATCCGCTCAATTTCGCTATCGTTCAAGCCAGAAGAGGCAGCAATGGTAATGTGCTGGCTGCGATTGCTGGCTTTATCGGCGGCGGTCACTTTGAGGATGCCGTTGGCATCAATATCAAAGGTCACTTCCACCTGGGGCATGCCGCGTTGCGCCGGGGGAATACCATCCAGAATAAAGCTGCCAAGCGATTTGTTATCCGCAGCCATGGGGCGTTCGCCCTGCACGATGCGAATTTCCACCTGGGTCTGTCCATCCGCGGCGGTTGAAAAGACCTGGCTCTTGCGGGTGGGGATGGTGGTGTTGCGCTCGATGATGGGGGTAGCTACCCCGCCTAACGTTTCCACCGAGAGGGTGAGGGGGGTAACATCGAGCAGGAGAATATCTTTCACTTCGCCGCCCAACACGCCCGCCTGAATGGCAGCGCCAATCGCCACGACCTCATCCGGGTTCACGCCTTTGTGCGGCTCTTTGCCGAACAGGCGGCGCACCGCTTCTTGCACGGCGGGCATACGGGTCATGCCGCCTACCAGGACGATTTCGTTGATCTCGTCCGGCTTCAAACCAGCGTCTTGCAGCGCGCGGCGGGTTGGCTCTAACGAGCGTTCCACCAGGTCTGCCGTCAGCTGTTCGAGCTTGGCGCGGGTCAGGTTCATCACCAAATGCTTGGGTCCGGTCGCATCCGCCGTGAGGTACGGCAGGTTGATCTCGGTTTGCATCATCGAAGAAAGCTCAATCTTGGCTTTTTCGGCGGCTTCCTTCAGGCGCTGTAACGCCTGACGATCCCCACGCAGATCAATGCCGTTCTGTTTGCGGAACTCTTCGATCAGGTAATCCATCAGGCGGATGTCAAAGTCATCCCCGCCCAAGAAGGTATCGCCAGAGGTGGATTTCACTTGGAAGACGCCATCGCCCACTTCCAGGATGGAAATATCGAAGGTGCCGCCGCCCAGGTCATAGACCGCGATGACTTCATTCTTCTTCTTATCCAGCCCATACGCCAGGGAGGAGGCGGTGGGCTCGTTGATGATGCGCAGCACTTCCAGACCGGCGATCTTGCCCGCGTCTTTGGTGGCGTTGCGTTGGGCATCGTTGAAATAGGCAGGCACCGTGATGACCGCCTGAGTGACGGTTTCGCCCAGATAGGCTTCCGCATCCGCCTTCAGCTTTGCCAAAATCATGGCAGAAACTTCGGGCGGGGAATACTCGCGCCCATCGAGCACCACGCGCACATCGCCATTGGCGGCGCCGGTGATCTGATAGGGGACGCGGTCGCGGGTGCGCTGCACTTGTTCGTCATCCTGGCGGCGACCCATAAAGCGTTTGATGGAAAAGATGGTGTTTTCGGGGTTGACAATCGCCTGGTTACGCGCCGGCCGCCCCACAATGCGCTCGTGATTCTTATTCACCGCAACGACTGAGGGAACTAATCGCTCCCCTTCCGCAGATGGAATCACCACCGGCTCGCCGCCCTGCATCACTGCAGCAACGGAATTCGTGGTTCCTAAGTCAATACCAATGATTTTAGCCATGTTTAAAACCTCCTCAAAATGAGAGAAAAATTGCTGTTATCGTGCTACTCGTACCATTGCTGGGCGGAGAACGCGCTCGCCCAGGATATAGCCTTGTTGCAATACTTCAATAATCTGCCCGCTGGTGTGGTCGGGGCTATCTTCGTGGGTGATGGCTTCGTGGCGC
Source organism: Anaerolineales bacterium (assembly GCA_038206515.1). GTDB lineage: Bacteria > Chloroflexota > Anaerolineae > Anaerolineales > Anaerolineaceae > DSYU01. Next base: position 64,125 of record JBBRAT010000016.1, read on the forward strand.
TGCGGATCAAACTCTTCTGCCTCTGCCGGGATGCGCTTCACCCCTTCTGCTTCCAAAATGGCTTGCAGCTTGCGCTGGATGAGTTCGATCCCATCCGCCCAGGTGGATGCCGCGCCTTCGGTGGGACGGCCCTTCATTGCGCGATCCATATCATCCAACACTGCTAGATATTTCTTGATGATCTCGCCGCGAATATTGCCAGAAAGGAATTGCTGATCGCGGTCTATACGCCGTTTGTAGTTGGCGAAGTCGGCTCGTTCGCGCTGCCAGCCCTCAAAGTATTCTTTGGCTTGGGTCTGCGCCTTATCCATGTCCAGGAGCAGCTGGGTCACGTCTAGGTTAACCTCATCCTCTGCATCCATGGGCTGGCCGTTCTCATCCATGGGGATTTCCATATTGTCTTCTTCGGTCATTGTCCTTCCCTTTCTTGTATACGCGCTTTTTGCCTGGAAGTTTCATGCGATCCTGCAGCGCGCTTATTTCATTATTTATAACGGCTTAGGCATCCTTTGGTTTGTAGGGATGTCCCTGTCCGTGTAGTGGCTTCCGGCAGGAAGCCTGGTGTTATTCCAGCCCATTTCTCTGCAAAACAGATATTTCCTGATGATTGCCAGGCTTCCTGCCGGAAGCCACTACATGGACGCAGATGCCTGAGCCGGTACCATTCTTCTATTCATCCACCATGGTCTCAGAGACCAGGTCACTGAGCAGGCTGGATAAGAAACGCATGGTCGAAATTGCACGTCCATACGGCAGGCGCATGGGACCCAAGACGCCCAACGTGCCGGTCGCCAACCCAGGCGCGCCGAACCGCGTGAGCAGTACGGAACATTGGCGCAGTTCGTCCCAATTGCCTTCGCCGCCGATCAGCACCTGCACGCCAGCGCTGTTGCTGGTATTGGTCAGCACCACGCTATCGAGCAAATCTTGCAGGCTGGAACGCTCTTCCAGCAGGCGCAGCGGCCGCCGCGCATCTTCCGAACCTGAAAATTCCGGCTCTGAAAGCAAATTGGTCATGCCATCCAAATAAACTTCGCCTGCAGCGGACGAACTGGCTCCTTTTAGCTCTTCCATAACCCACTCCAGCACGTCGCAATCCAAGCCTTGATAGGTGGCGCGCAGGGCTGCCAAGCTGTTCAGGTCTTTGTCTGCCAGTTCAACGTTCAGGCGATGCGCGCTGCCCGAAAGCTGTTCCTGACTGACGGCTTCCGCCAGAGTGAGCATCCGTTGGCGAACTTCACCGCCATACAGCACCAGCACCATCAACACTTGCCTGCCGCGCGTGGCGATTAGCTCCAAATGTTTGAAGCGCATTTGCCGCATGTGCGGAGCAGTCACCAACGAGACGGCGCGGCTTTGATGCGCCAGAACGGAAGCCGCCAGACGCATCCATTCCGCCATGTCCTGACTGGTCTGATAAAACTGGTGACTGATGGTATGCCGCACCGCTTCCGGCAGGGTGGTATCTTGCAGCAAACGGCTGACAAAATAACGGTAGCCTTCTTCGGTAGGAACACGCCCAGCGGAGGTATGCGGTTGGCGCAGGTAGCCTTGTTCCGTCAGAAACGCCAGTTCATTGCGGATAGTGGCGGAACTCATCTCCAGATGATATTGGTTGACGAGATAATTTGAGCCAACCGGCGCAGCCGTGCGCGCATATTCATGCACCACCAGCGCCAGTATAAATTTTTGTCGTTCGGTTAGCTCAGTCATCCCACAACCTATGCTTCCATCATTTCTCTTAGCACTCTGCAAACATGAGTGCTAAAACATGTGAACTAGATCATACCATTTTCAGAAATGTGCGTCAAGCGGGCTACAAAACGCTAATACATTTCTGATAAATCTCTATCAAACGTTGACCAAAGCAGACATATTTTGTACAATATCCTTATCAAAAGGAAGGGTGAGCAAATGGCAATGACCCCGTTTACGTCTCATCGCGCGCCGGTATATCAATCGGTGCCAGATGAAAAATGGAATGATTGGCGCTGGCAGCTGAGTCACCGCCTGAATACGGTTGCTGAATTTGAGCAGCTTTTCCCCCTAACCGAGAGCGAAAAGAAGGCGCTGAACGCCCCGAACTTGTTCAGGGTGGAAATCACGCCCTATTTTGCTTCGTTAATAGACCCCAACGACCCGAACGACCCCATCCGCAAGCAAGTGATCCCCCTGGCGGATGAAATTCTGCCCTTTACGGGCATGATGGAAGATTCGCTGGCGGAAGACCGGCATTCGCCTGTGCCTGGGCTGGTGCATCGCTACCCCGATCGCGTGTTGATGTTGGTGACGACCCAATGCGCCTCATACTGCCGCTATTGCACCCGCTCGCGCATCGTGGGCGACCCGACTGCCACCTTTTCACGCACTGACTTTGAGGCGCAGCTGGATTATCTGCGCCACACCCCCCAGGTGCGCGATGTCCTCCTCTCCGGCGGTGATCCGCTGACCCTGGCGCCCAAGATATTGGAAGAACTCATTGCCAAACTGCGCGAAATCCCACACATTGAAGTAATCCGTATTGGCAGCCGCGTGCCGGTGTTCCTGCCGCAGCGCATCACGGATGAACTGTGCGACATGCTCCAGAAATACCATCCGTTGTGGATGAACATTCACGTCAACCATCCCAACGAAATCACCCAGGAACTGGCAGCGGCAACCGATAAACTCTCTCGGGCGGGCATCCCGCTCGGCAATCAATCCGTGCTGCTGGCGGGGGTGAACGACTGCGTCTATACTCAGCGCAAACTGGTGCAAGACCTGGTGCGCATCCGCGTGCGCCCGTATTACCTCTATCAGTGTGACCTGGTGGAAGGTGCGGGTCACTTCCGCACGCCGGTTGCCAAGGGGATCGAGATCATCGAAGGCTTGCGCGGGCATACCTCAGGCTTTGCCGTCCCCACCTACTTGATTGATGCGCCTGGGGGCGGTGGCAAGATTCCGGTCATGCCGAATTATCAAATCAGCGCATCGGATCATAAGATTGTCCTGCGCAACTATGAAGGCTTCATCACCACCTATGAAGAACCCACCCAATATGCCATTCACGACCCGAAAACCTGCAAATACTGCCAGCAGCAGCATTTAGAGCCAGGTCAGGCGGGCGTGCTGGGCTTATTGGAAGGCGATGGCATGTTCATCAAGCCCGAAGGCTTTGATTCACTGCACAATCGCGGCGGGGGTGTGCATCGCCTGCGGGAAGACGCATCCAAGTGGAAGCCGCTGGGGATCGGTTCGGGGCATGAAGAGCCGCCGGATGCAGAAAATGGCGAATAAAGGGGCATAAGAACGACAATTAAGAGAAAGATGCTGCCCTCATCGGGTTCATCCGGTGGGCGCAGTGTTTTATTCTTTACCCCTACGCACAGGCAGATAATTAAGACAATGAATAATCATTCGCACTCCCTGACGCACCTCCACGTACATATACATATACATATATAAATGTATATGTATAATATTGCCTGCGTGGGTCAGCCTCTTTGCTGAAAAGCATCCTTCTCTTTGTTATCGTTCTTATGCCGGTTTATGATGCGCCGATCATCATGGATCGCTGTCGGCGTACCGGATACGTCTCACCAAAGCAATCAAAAAAAGCGATCAGTCAGAAAAGACCTGCTCGCCCCTGAATGATTATCTATTGTCTTAATTGTCTCACTTCTTTACCTGCTGGATGGATAAATGATGACATTTGGGTACTTGACTAGAACAAATGTAAGTGTTAGGATAAATGTACTACTCGCGGTAAAGAGGAGGAGTACATCATGGGTGAAGAGTCTCAATTTCCTGCCAAAATTCTGAATGTGGCGGCGGTTTGCCGGTCTACCCAGGCGTTGGGTCCGGGCAATCGTGCCGTCATTTGGACGCAAGGCTGCTTGCTGCATTGCCGCGGCTGCGTTGCCCCGGATTGGATTCCCATTCACCCGGCGCATTTGCTTGATCCGGTTGCCCTGGCGGATGAATTGATGTCTGACCCCGCCATTACCGGACTGACGTTCTCTGGCGGCGAACCCATGTTACAGGCTTCTGCCCTGGCTGCCCTGGCAAGGCGCGCTCGTCAGCACCGCGAGATTAATATCCTCTGCTTCACCGGCTTTCAACTCAGCCAGCTGCGCAACAATCCGCCAGATGTGGGCGTGCATGAATTGTTGCGCGAGGTGGATACGCTGATTGACGGTCCTTACCTGGAAGGCAAGAATGATAATCTTGGACTGCGCGGCAGCTCCAACCAAAGAATCCATCACTTTACGCAGCGCCTCAGCCACGTGGATTTTGAGCATTCCCCACGCCGCGCTGAGATTTCCGTTCAAGATGGTTCCATCTTCCTGGTGGGTGTTCCCAGTCGGTCATTGAAAACGGCCTTTGAGGGCGCAGTGGAGCAGGCGCATCAATCATTGCGGACAAAAAGGGTTTTTCATGAGCGGGTCTAAACGAGAAACGATTCAGATTTCGGCGGATGAATATGAGCGCTTGCGCAATGCCGAACGCAATTTGCGCGCTCAGGTAGAACCGGGCAGGCATTTCAGAAATGAAATCCATGCTCAGGTACGGGATGGCATTCAATCCAACCTGCTGGAAATGACCGAGCGTCAACGTCAGCTTGCCGGGTGGATGCAGGGGCTTTCAGGGGCGATTGAGCAGGTGGAAAAGCGCGCTAGCCAGAACCTGATGGCGCAGCAGAGCCGCCTGGCTGCCCAATTGGAGCAGAATCGCAACGCCGATTGGCAAAACCTCTCGGACTATTTTACCCAAACGATGCAGCAAGTCCACCACGAGCTGGTTGCCGATCATCACCTCAGCAGCCAGCGCATTGCCCAGCTGGAAGCGCAGTCCGCCAGCGCTGCCAATTCTGCCGAAGCCAAGCAGGAGCGCGCCGGTCAGTGGGTGGTTGCCGCGGAAAGTCTGTTTGCCTTTCTGACCCAAAATTACATCCATGAGTTCTTCCTGCCGGGCGAGGTGCAGCAACTTCAGCCGGTCATGCTGCAAGCGCGTGAAAATTTAGAGATGGGCATGCCCGAAGCCGCCCTGGTCAGCGGTCAACAGTCCTATTTTGCCCTCTCGCAAATTCGCCTGGAACTTGAGCAGCGGTTGAACGAGTGGCAAATGCTCTCCCTCACCGTTTGGGAAAAAGCCAGCCAGCTTCATCAGCAAATTATGGAGAATCAAATCATCTCGGCAGTGGACCTGGACGGCAATTTGCTGAAGGATACGCAGCCCATTGACGTGGATGCCTGGACGCAGGGGCATTGGTCTGCCCTGGGAGCGGATGTGCGCAGGCTGCTGACCCGCCTGGAAGATGCCTCTCAGCCCTTTGATATTCGCACCTTGCGCCGCTTCTTGCGCACCACCTTGCCGCGCTTTGCCGGTGAACTCGATTCGCTGGTGGTGGATGCCCGCGTTAGTGTCCTCAATTCGCAGATGCGCATCAACGTGGCGGACCTGGTCATTCAGGCGTTAGAGACGCAAGGCTTCACTCTGGAAGCCGCCAGCTTTGAACAAACCGACATGCGGAATGGGTATACGGCGCAGCTGGTGAACCTGGAGGGCGGCGAAGTGCGGGTGAAGGTCGTCCCCAGCGGCTCTGCGGTAGGTGAAAATGAACTCTTCCTCGATTCGTTTGATAAAGCAGCGCGCACAAAACATGAACTGCATCAACGCTGGGATGAGATTAACCAGTCCCTGGCTTTGCGCGGACTGGTGATCTCCAATCAGCAGGCAGATGTTGCGGGCGTGCGGGAAGCGCGGCATCCCTATCGCTCACGGTCAGCGCACAGTCTGCCGGTGAAGCGAACCCCCATCCGAGAATAAGAAAGCGCCGCTGTATTTGCTATGTCTACAGAACGCATCCATACTTTATTTCAGACAGAAAATGACTCACGGCTGACGGTGGTCTACGGCGCGGGAATGGAAGATGTTTTCGTTTCTTCCTCTAAAGTTGCGCTGACCTTAGAAGCCGCCATCGGGCAGGAGCTGCTCGACAGCCAATTTGATCGCGTGGTGTATTACTCTGCCCATGCGGGCATCTATTCGCATCCGGGCAAGCCCGCCCGTCAGCGGCAAGCGGTGCAATGGGCAAGCGAGCTGCCCGCCCAGCGGATGGAGCTAGAATCGCCCCTGCCTGCGCCAAAGATGACCCGCCTCAGTGGTGGCCCGCTTGGCAATCGCCTGATTTTGCCAACGCCCCCTGCCGAGCCTGCCCCTCGTCCGCTGCTCTCGGCGATAGAGGGCTTCAGTTATCCCTCCATCGGGGATATTCATGCCCTGCGCGCGCTCGATACGCTGATGACGGATACGCAATCCGGTCGCACTGCCGTGGTGTGGCTGCAGGCGGAGACGGCACTGCAATATTTTGATGATTTGCGCAGCCTGGCAGCGTTGATTGGCTCGTGGCTGCACCTGCCAGCGGAGAATCAGAATCGCGCCATCTTCCTCTTTTCAGCCGATACACTGGCGCAGTTGCGTGAGGTGGCGCAGAATTTGCCGGTGCCTGAACTAAAAAACGCCATTGCACGCGGGGAAAATGCCGCTCAGAACGTCTGCCTGAAAGAGTTGGGCGTTCCGACCGAGGCGGAGCTGGTGAAATTAATCCGTTACGCCCGTTTGCAGCATCCCTTTGCGCTGGATGCGAAGGAGTTTCCGCGTCTGGCAAGCTGGATGGCAGCCGAGGGCATCCGCGCTCGTCAATGGCTGACCCGCCTGGCAACTGTGGATACGCTGGACGCTGCGGCGTTACGCGCGCGCGGTTGGCTTTCCGCTGCCAATCAGAATAGTATTCCTGCTCAGGAACGCCTGGACGCGCTGGTGGGCTTGGATGAGGTGAAAGAGCGCGTCACGGAACTCGCTGCCTGGCTCACCCTGTTCCAGCGCAAGCGCAACCGCCTGGGCGCGGAAGCGGTGGGTTCTGAAACGCTGCCCTCCCTGCATCTGGTGTTCACCGGCAACCCTGGCACTGGCAAAACCACCGTTGCCCGCCTGATTGGCGAGCTTTATCACGAGATTGGCTTGCTGAAGCGCGGGCATCTGATCGAAGCCAAAGCCTCTGACCTGGTGGCAGATCATGTGGGTGGAACCGCCATTCGCACCAACCAACGCATTGATCAGGCGCTGGATGGGGTGCTGCTGATTGACGAAGCTTACCGCCTGACTGAATCCGAGCGGGGCGGCTTCGGTCAAGAGGCAGTGGATACGCTGCTGACCCGCATGGAGGATGACCGCGCCCGCCTGGTGGTGATTGTGGCAGGCTACCCAGAGAAGATGCGTCACTTCCTCGCCTCGAACCCAGGCTTGCCGCGCCGCTTTCCGCCTGAAAATCAATTCGTCTTCCCTGACTTCACCCCCAACCAGCTCTTGCAGGTGTTGGAAGCCATGCTATTGGCGCGAGATGTGCCGTTGCAGCCCGCCGTCCTGCCTGCTTTGCAAGAGATCATCCAGGGCGTTTATGCCGCGCGGGATGCTACTTTTGGCAATGCGGGCGAAATGCGTAACCTGGCGGAAGCCTTGGATCGCCGCCGCGCCGTCCGTATTGTGAAAGCCAATTTGCCCGAAGACGACCCGCTTTGCGTGGAGGATGTTCCGGCTGCCTACCAGCCCTACCTGCGCGCCGCCATTCCGCCCGTCCAGGACGTATTGGCGCAGTTGGACGCGCTAATTGGCTTGCAGTCCGTCAAAGATCACCTGACGCAACTCACCCACCGCTTACAGATGGACGCTCTGCGCGCGAAGTCTGATCCATCCCTGCGCAACAAGACCGCTTTGCAAAACATGATCTTTCTCGGCAACCCTGGCACCGGCAAAACCACCGTTGCACGCCTGATTGGCAAGTTATACGCTTCCCTGGGACTCTTGCGGCGTGGGCATTGCGTGGAAGTGAGCCGCGCTGACCTGGTGGCGGGGTATGTCGGTCAGACTGCCCTCAAGACGCGCGAGAAGATTAAAGAAGCTCTGGATGGCGTGCTCTTCATTGATGAAGCCTATGCGCTGGATGGCGCATCCGCCGGTGATTTTGGTCACGAAGCGGTGGATACCCTGGTGAAAGGCATGGAAGATGCCCGCAGCCGCCTGCTGGTGATCGTGGCGGGCTATCCGCGCGAAATGGAACGTTTCGTGGCGAGCAATTCTGGGTTAAAATCGCGTTTTGCTATGACGATCCCCTTTGCCAATTTGCTGCCGGAAGAATGGGGCATTTTGCTGACGCAGCAGGCAGAGCGGGATCATATTGCGCTGCCGGAGGCGGTGCGGGAGGTTGCCATCCAATCCCTGGCGCGCCAATCCCAACGGGAAGGGTCACAATTTGGGAATGCGCGCTCGGTTTTGTCCTTTTATGAGGGCATGAAGAATCGCATGGCGGGGCGCGTCATGGCGCGGGTGGACGGATATAAAAATGATCCCCCGCAGGGAGCGCAGGAGATCACTTTTGCGTTTCAGGAAGAAGATATTCCTACGGAAAGCAATTAGCGCACAACCACCGCAGTGGTAGCGGAATTTTTGCGCTGGTCCATCAGCTTGATTAACACTTCTTTCATCCACCCAACCCGCACCTGATACCATTCTTTCTTGGGCTGCTGGTTGTTTTGGTCAGCCTGGCGAGCCAAGGCTTCCATTTCCTCAATGGCTTTTTGACAGCTGACGCTTGCTTCACGGTTATCTTTCGTCAATCCGTAGCTCATCATGCCAAGCATCCAGCGCATCACGGCTTTGGGGTGCGAGCCAAAGGTATATTGGGCAATAGCATCCTGCAGCAGGTCAGTAGCCTGGTAGAGGTGATTGAATTCATAGTGGATCAATGCGGAAAATGCAATGGCGTTGGCTTCCTCCTCCGCGGGGGAGGTTTGCCGGGTAGATTGGAGCAGTTCATCCAGCAGATGTTCCACCGAACGGTAATCTTCGCGGTGGATGGCATCCTGAACGTCTGCCGCCAGTTGCAACGAGACGGCGCTAAAGGCGGATCCGCTGAACTGATTCAACCACTCATAATAGGGTTCTTCCGGCATGCTGGTCAGTTCCAAGCTCATCAGGTGGAGTTTATCCAGATACCAGGTGATCCGGGTTTGATTATCGGCTACTTCGTCAGCGAGGGAATGCGCCACGGAGTTTTGATAGCGCCGCTCCACGCGATATTTGCGCAGCCCATCAAAGAGCTTGCGAGCCTGACTGGCGTGGGCATGCGCCCTTGAATCGTTATTCGCCTTTCTTTCCGCAATGCTCAACATCCATAGCGCGGTTGCCTGACGATGCTCCTGTTTGGCGGTCCGATAGAGGTTACTCGCATCGTTCAAATAGTCAATCGCTTCGAGATGCCAGTCCTGTTCCATGAACCTTTTTGCCAGGATCATCAACGCTTCCGGGTACTCCAGGGGATCGGTCATTGGCAGCCGCTGCAGGTTGTTTTTGATATCCTTAAAAGCAGGGTGGGCGGGCTTATTCAGGTCAGCCACTTTGTTAATCCAAAAATTCGTCCCCACGCTGACGCGCGAACGATCCTCGCGGTTGAGCCATACGGATGCGTCTTGAAAGGAAATTAAGGAGATCATATTTCGATTTAACCCTCCTGCCCGGCATCGTCCGGTTGATCTTTGCCATCCGCGGGCGGCAGATAGCTTTCTAGCAGCTGCCCAGTGCGCATGAGCAGCAGGCGGCGAACATCCAGCGGGGTGGTGGCAGTGAACGAGACGTCTCTCAGGGCGTCCATCATGCTCAACACCGTTTCGGCATGCGCTTCTGCCCGACCCAGGGTTTGGTAGGCTTCTTGCTTGGCTTTTGCCAATTCACGGCTGGCGCGCGATTCGCCCATCCACGGAACAGCCCAGGCATTGGCGCGTTCGGTATCCACTCGCTCATCCACAATGTGCAAATGCCCAGCCCCCACCATAATCAGCTCGGCGCCGTTGGTATCTAACGCGCGTTTGATGCTGCGATACATCAATTCATTGCGCAGCTCCAGGCGCGGGTTAGCGGGGTCACAGTTGGGGGTGGTCAGCGCGTCAATGGTATGCGCCGAGACAAAGTCGGTGATTGCGCCCACTACGATGCGCGAAATGGTCACATCCCAGCTTTCCGGTCCCTTAGCAGTGACGGAGGTATTGGCTGCCATCCTCTGCATGGCGGTATTGTCAACCGGATAAGGCTCGTTGATGCTCCGCCGGATCGGAATGCCCTCTCTCTCTCTGGTCTTGATGCGGTAGCGAATATTAATCCCCTGAACCAGCACTTTAATGCCATCGCGCGTCATGGCGGGGATGTCATCTTTGATAATCTGCTGATCGTCTAAGGTGATGGTTTGGGCAACGGTCTCAAAGGGTGAAAGGAAGTAAGTGGTGTTGGATTGTTCGGCGGTGAAATGGCGCAGGTCGCGGAACATGGCAGCATTGCCTGGCTCCACATGGACAAAGCCTGGTCCGCCAACGCGCTCAATGAGGTTGACCTCTTTTGCGTTCACCTGTTTGATGCCTTCGTCAATTTCCAAGCTCGGGTATCCATAGGCGAACATAGAAGCCAGGATATAGTTTAGGGCGTCCCGAAAATGTTCTAATTTATACACATCCATCAAGTAAAATGCGCCGGCGATGAAGACAAACACGATCACAATCAGCGGTGGGATTAAAAAGCGCAGAGTACTGAAGTTGAAAATGGCGGCAAAGACAATGAGGACATCCCTCCCGCCTCGCCCTAAGAGGTGCAGAAGTTCACTATTTTTAATGATCTCATCCGCAATGGCAGGCGGATTGACGCCATCAAAGTGGACTGCGCCATAAACGCCTACAGCCAGCAACGTTACCAGCGCAGCAATACTGCGCAGCGAGCCAAGCAGCGACTGAATGGAAAAAGACCCGTAGTTGACCTGGTTTCTTCGTAACATTTACGTTTCCCTCTATGGTTTGGACTTTTGACAAAGTAAGCGAAAAAGGTGGAACTGCATAACAATTGGTGGTGTGAAGACACAATTGCAGCAGTTCCGAGATAAAGTTTACCAGAACTTTAACAACTATAAACGAACCGACACATTAATGGATTTGG
>JBBRAT010000017.1:0-74182 GCA_038206515.1 Anaerolineales bacterium
GGTAAATTTGCCCAAGAAATTGGATCGGAAATAGGCAATTTTTCAGGTATAATTATTTGCTCGTAATGCGTGCCATTCCGGGTGAAAATGAAAAAGAGGCGTGATGACAGAGCTGCAAGAAAAGACGATTTCCCTGGAAGCGCGTTTAGAGGCGCTTCTTTTTGTGGCTGCTTCGCCTGTTACCCCGGCGCAGATGGCGGAAGCTCTGGGCATTAAGGTGGCAGAGGCAGAAGCCGGCTTACGTGCCTTAGAGGCGCAATATGCCCTGGGGCGCGGGTTGAGTCTGCAATGGCACGCTGGGCGGGTGCAGTTGACCACTGCGCCGCAGGTTTCCGCGGTGGTAGAGACGTTCTTGGGCTTGGAAGCCACCGCTCGCCTTAGCCGCGCGGCAGTGGAGGCGCTGACCATCATCGCCTATCGTCAGCCCATCACCCGCCCTGCTATTGATGCCATCCGCGGTGTTTCGAGCGATGGCGTGCTGAGAAGTTTGTTGAATAAGGGTTTAGTGCAAGAGATCGGCCGCTCCGATGGTCCAGGTCGTCCCATTTTCTTTGGGACAACGGCAGAATTTTTGCAGCATTTTGGGCTCACCTCTTTATCAGAACTGCCTGCCTTTGAGCAGCCGGAAGATCAGGGTGAGATTTCTGAAAATCGGTTGTTGAAGGATTAGCTATGGCAGAAGAACGATTACAAAAGATTTTAGCGCACGCCGGGTTCGGTTCGCGCCGGTCGAATGAGACTTTAATTACGACCAATCGCGTAAAAGTGAATGGCGAAATTGCCAAATTAGGCAGCAAGGCAGACGCCTCTAAGGATACGATCACCGTAGATGAGCGCGCCATTCCCAAGCAGGCATCCCCTGTGTATATCGCCATCAATAAACCCTCGGGCGTGCTTTCTGAGGTCAGTGAGGAGGAAAAGCGCGACACGGTACGCGACTTGGTGCCTGTGCCTGGGCATTTGTTTATGGTGGGGCGGCTGGATATGGAATCCGAAGGGCTGATGATCCTGACCAATGATGGCGATTTGACCAATCAACTGACTCACCCGCGCTTTGGGCATGAGAAGGAATATCGCGTATTGGTCGGCACGCGCCCTGATTCGCGCCAATTGGAAGGCTGGCGGCATGGCATCATCCTGGATGATGGCTATCGCACCGCTCCGGCGGAAGTGCGCATGGAAGAAGTGGCAGGCAAGAATGCCTGGCTGCGCGTGATTTTGAATGAAGGACGCAAACGCCAAATCCGCGAGATGGGGCGTCTGACTGGCTTGCCCGTCTTGCGGATTCAGCGCATACGGATTAGTTCATTGCAGCTGGGGGAACTCAAACCGGGGCAGTGGCGTTACCTGCGCCCGGATGAGATTCGCGCTTTGAAGGTGGTTAAAGCAGCGGCCCCGAGGGCAAAAGCGCCTCGACGTGCTTCATCTTCGAGAGGTTAACTGACTGTTCTTTCGTCTTGCGGCGAATAAAATCCTTAAGTTTGTCGATGTGCATGGCTGGAATGGGGGATTCAGCCACGTCCACATCGGCTTTTGGATTTAAAAAGACAATGACCGGCTGCGCAGCGGGCATTTCAACCCCCTCAATAGACTTTATCATCCATTTTTGAATATCCTGCTGCATGGATTGCGCTTCCAGATCAGGACGACCGATGCCTTCTTGAGCGAAGAAGCGCGAGAGGAAAAACACGCCCTTCTGTTGGAAGCGATCTTTGGCATAGGTGATCTTGCCGGGCTGGTATTCCGCCACGAGGATCACAATGCCAGAGGGCCCGGTGAGCAGGTGCGGCACTGGGGCGACATAGTGATAGAGGGTATAGCGGTCATCCAACCCTTTTAGCCCATTCGAGATGCGCTCGTCAATGCGCGGGGTGCGTCCCCAGCGATTGCCGAAATAGATGCCCACTTGTGAGAGCAGCAAGCCGATCAGCAGCGCGCCATACGCTAGGGAAAGGTCTTGTGGGGTAAAGGAGAGGATAAATCCGCCCACTAGCACCACCAGGCTTCCCAGCGAGGTATACAAGCCAATTTTGCGGTTTCGTTCAATTTTCTTAGTGTTTGCAATAATTTTCATGCGGAGCGTTCCAATTCCATTCTGGGAAAAATTAGCTTGCCGAAGCAGAGGCGGTTGGTTCACTAGCAGAAAGAGCAGAGGTTGCGATCAGGGTTTGAATGCCCTGGCGCAGGTCGTTCAAAAGGCTTGTCTTGGCAATGCGGCTGGCGGCGCGGATGGCGTTGGTGAGCGCGCGCACGTTAGATTTCCCATGCCCTACGAAAACCAGTCCTTCAACCCCCAGCAAGATGCCCGCGCCCACTTCGTCAGGGTCCATCATCTTTGCCACGCGACCAAACGCGGGTTTTGCCAGCGCAGCCCCCAGGGTGGTGATGGGCGAGGCGGTCAATTCGGTCTTGAGCGAGGTCAGCAACAACTTAGCGACCGCTTCACTGGTTTTGACCATGATATTGCCGGTGAACCCATCTGTCACGACCACATCAGCATGTCCGCCGTACATTTCTTTGGGTTCCACGTTGCCAATGTAATGGATGCTGCTATGCGATAAACTTTCAAGCAAATGCAGGGTTTCTTTCACCAGCAGGTTGCCCTTGCCTGATTCTTCACCGATGGTCAGCACGCCAACCCGCGGCTGTGAAATTTGCAGCGCAGCCTGGGCATACAGGCTACCCATCAATGCAAATTGTACCAGAAATTCAGGGCGGCAGTCGGCATTTGCGCCAATATCCAGCACGATGCAGTGACCCGTTTTGGTAGGGATAATGGCGGTCAGCGGGGAGCGCTGCACGCCTTTCATGCGTCCTAAGGTGCGCAGGGCGATGAAATTTGCCGCGCCGGTGTTGCCTGCCGTGACGAACGCCTGACCGCGCCCGGCTTTCAGCAGTTCAATGCCAACGGACATGGAGTTGCGGGGCTTTTTGCGCGCGCCTTCCACAGGCTTATCCGTCATCTCAAGCACTTCGGGGGCGTGTTCGATGGTCACAGGCAAGCCTTGCGGGTTCAATGCCTGAAGCCGAGGGCGCAATATTTCTTCATTGCCCACCAGAATAATTTCTTCCCCCAGCAGCCGCGCCGAATCTACCGCCGCTTGCAGCTCTGGCGTGGGGTGATCGTCACTGCCCATTGCATCTAAAATGATGGTCATACTCTCTCCTCTTCCCAAAATGTGGTTTTCACTTGACACTAGAACAGAGCCGATTATAATACATTCACCTCGCGCTGGTGCTGGAATTGGCAGACAGGTACGTTTGAGGGGCGTATGGCGCAAGCCGTGGGGGTTCAAGTCCCCCCCAGCGCATGAGTTAAATTTCTAAAAAGAGTTTCATTGCGGTTTTGGCTGCGATTGAAACTCTTTTTAGAACCTACGTAGAAATCTGCGTAGAGATGGGGGAAGAGATGGAAGAAACCCTGCTGATTGTAGATGACGACCGGATGATGATGCGTTATTGTCAACGGTTATTGGAACGTGCCCATTTTCACGTTTTCACCGCTCAATTCCCCGAAGATTCTCTCAAAATTTTAGCCGTCCAAAAAATGGACCTGCTCCTCACCGACATGTTTATGCCGATGATGGACGGCTTTGAGTTAATCACCCGCGCGCGCCAGGTTCAACCTGAATTGCCGGTATTGGTGATGACCGGATTCGGCAATGCAGATACTGCCATTCAGGCGCTGCATCGGGGCGTGGATGGATTGCTGATAAAGCCATTTGAAAATTCCGCCGAACTGATTAACGCTGTGCAGCGCGTTTTGTTGCAGAGCAATCAGCGCAAAGACGCCGCCCGTTTGCAGGTGCTGAAACCCATTGTCGCCATCAGCGAGTCCTTGTTAGCGGAAACTTCCCTGGAGCGGTTGGAAAAGCTCATTTTGAAGGCGATGATTGAGCAATTTCACGGCAGCTGTGCTGGGATTTATCGTCTGATCGGCGAGCAAATTGAGACAGTGTGCGTTACCAAAGTGCATAGCGTTGATGTGCAAGCACAGCAGGCGTTTATCCGTAAGGCGATTCAAAAAGAAGTGGATGCTCAATTGGTATCGTTGGGCGCGGCAAATGAGGATACTCCCACCCAGGCTGCTTTGCGCGCGATGGGCTTGGAAGCGGCTCTGGTGGGTTATGTGCAGCGCAATGAGCAGCGGTTTGTGTTGTGCGTAGGGCGCATGGGGACAGAGCATGGCCTGTACTCTGAGGTAGAGCTTGAAATGTTCGTAATCCTGGCGCGTCAGTCGGGAATTGCCCTGGAAAATGCGCGCCTGTATACCGAATTACAGAATTATGTGCGTCAGGTGCAGGATTCGCAGCGCGCCCTTGTCCAGGCGGAAAAAATGGCAGCGGTCGGGCGATTGGTGGCGAGCCTGGCGCATGAGATTAACAACCCTCTGCAATCCGTCCGTAATTGCCTGTCTTTGGCTGCGCGGGGGGATGTCAACGAAAGCGAGCGGCTGCGATACATTCACCTCAGTGACTCCGAGCTGACCCGACTGGTGAAAACCGTGCAGCGTATGCTGGCATTTTATCGGGCTGGGTCTTCGGAATCGGAAGAAATGGACATCGGAGCGATCATCACCCGCGTGCTGGCGCTCTTAAACTCAAAGTTAAATTCGCATGGAATTCAAACCAACATCCTGGTTTCAGGCGAACCCCGCTTGATCCTGGGCATTGCTGACCAGATGCAGCAGGTGTTCTTTAACTTGATCTTAAATGCGGTGGACGCTATCGAAGAAGCGCAGGCGGAGAAACAAATTTGGATTGAGATCGAATATACACCCGATCAGGTAGTGTTTTCCGTTGAGGATTCTGGCAATGGATTGCCAGAGCAAGTTCGCAATCACTTGTTTGAACCGTTTACAACGACAAAAAAGGAGGGTACGGGGCTAGGGTTGACAGTCACTTATGGTATCATTGAAAGGCATCATGGAACCATAACGGTTCAGCCACCCAAGCATCAGCGGGGAGCTTGTTTTCAAATCGCACTGCCAAATTAAAACGAGGCGAATGTGGCAAAAATCTTAATCGCAGATGATGAAGAAGTTGCGCGGGAAACGCTAGCAGAAATTCTTCGGCTAGAAGGCTATGAAATCCTGTCTGTGGAGAACGGGCAGGATGCAATTGACGCCTTATCAACGCAGCATTTTGATGTGCTAATTCTGGATTTAAAAATGCCCGTCAAAGGCGGCATGAATGTTTTGAACGAACTGCTCGGGCAGCAACCTGATCTGGCAGTCATTGTCTTTACCGCTTATCCCACCATTGATACTGCCATTCAAGCCCTGCGCTATCAGGTACGGGACTATATCCTTAAACCTGCAGAACCGGCGCAAGTCTTAAAAAGCATTGAAGCTGCGCTACAGGCACAGGCAAGCAAGCCAGAGGCAAAAATGGATGCTGACGGCATCACCCACCTGGGGCAAATTACCATCTCTTGGGAGAAGCGCGAAGTGATCTGGAGTGAGGGACAGCTATCCCTTACGCCCACCGAAGGACGTCTTTTGAAAATTTTATTTGACCATGAAAATGAGATGGTCAAACATTCCGAGTTGGTGTATCAAATTCAAGGCTATCGGATTGATGCAGAAGAGTCTGCGAAGATTTTGCGCCCGGTCGTCAGCAGACTGCGTAAAAAACTAACCAACGTGCCGGGTTGGGGGGAATGGATTAAGAATGTGCGCGGCTCTGGTTATGTGCTGGAGATGGACGGACAATCTTCAGGGATGTGAGTTCCATGGGAAATCGCTGGCAGAAATTTGTGACGGGTTGAGCCAGGATAGCCAACCGGTAGTAGAGCGTTTCTGTGGCGAAACTTTATCAAACCCCACCAGCAATAAACTGAGCATTAACAGCAGCGCCCCCAGCCATTGCGTCAGATTTAACGTTTCGCCCAGGAAGATTTGCGCGGTGATGACGGTAATAAAAAGCTCTGCCAAGCCCAGCATGGCAGTTTGCAACCCGCCCAGGTGCTTGATGCCGGTAAATAACGTGAGCCGTGAAATAAAGGTGATGAATGCCATCGCCATTACCGACCACCAGGATACGGTGACGACTGGCATCGCGGGACCTGAAATCAGGTAGGCAATGACCACCGTGACCGCCATCGAAAGCAGCGTATAGAGGGTGACGGTAGGGGCGGGCGCTTCATATAGAATGCGCTGATTGATCAGCAGATGAAGCGCGTACAGGGCAGCCGAGCCAATCATCATGATTGCGCCCAGGGTGTCTACGTGGTTATTGCCGGAGTACACCAGCAAAATGACTGCCGGAATCGTCAACGTCAGGCGGAAAGCCGTGAGTCGGGTGATGGGTTGGCGGTCTACCAGCAGCCACAACGCTAAGAAAACAGGATAGGCGGAATAGAGCATGTGCCCCACCGAGGCTTCCAGGCGGCTGAGGGCGGTGTAATACAGCACCGAGCCAACCCCATTCACAAAGCCAGCCAGAACGCAGCCCACAAACCCTACCGGATAAATATAGAAGAAGGGGCGCATCCGAAAATACATGACAGCCAGCATCAATAGGGCGGCAACGGTGGAACGCAGGGCGATAACTGCAAACGGCGAAAAACCCGAATTGATGGCTATTTTCCCGAAGATAGGCACAATTCCGAGTAAAAACGCTGAAGAGAGCGCCGCCGAAATCCCTTTTTGCCGCCCGTTTAATTTCATAGTCTGCCCCTACCCCAACAAAGCGCGGACCTCATCCATCAGCTCATCGCTCATAAAATCACCTTTTTGCATTAATTTTTGGATGTGACCCTTCAGTCGTCCCTTTTCATCCATGGTCAGCTCTTTGGCGGTGACCACAATCACGGGAATATCGGCGGTGTAGGGATCAGCGGTTAATTCCTGCATTACGGCGAACCCATCCATTTCTGGCATCATCAAATCCAGAATCATCAGGTTAGGGTGTTCTTTCTTCGCCAATTCCACCGCTTCGCGTCCATTCACGGCTTCAAAAAGCTTATACTCCCCTTGAGATTGCAAAATACGGCGCACCAAGCGGCGCACGTCATCGTTATCGTCCACAATGGCGATGCGCTGATAGCGGTCTGTGTCAATCTTGCTGAGTGCGGCAAGCAGCCCTTCTTCCATATTTTCCTGGATCGAAGCCTGCTCATTGGGCAATACAATATCATGTGACCAGCCTTCGCCCAAAATGCTGTGTTCCACCGGCATGGTATGACCGCTGCAGTTAATCACAACGGTTTCATTTGGATTAATCGTGCCATCGCGTACCAGTTTGACCAGCCCAGCAAAGGCAACGGCAGCCGCAGGTTCTACAGATAGCCCTTCCATCTTCGCCAGATAGTGCATCGAGCGGTAGGCTTCCTCGTCTGTCACCGATTCACACGTCCCGCCCCCGCCAGCCAGCATTTTTTTGCGCAGCATGGTATAGGTGCGCCCCGGGTCGCCGGTTGCCAGGGTAGTGATGAGCGTGCGCGGCGAGTGGACAGGTTCGGCGACATCTTTGCCCTGCTTCCAGGCATGGACCATTGGGGCGCAGCCTTCCGCCTGGATGGCGGCAACTTTGGGGATATGATCAATCCACCCCATCTTTTTGAGTTCTTCAAAGCCTTTGATGACCCCCAAAGGGCCCATACCACCACTGACTGCCTGAATGTACCAGTCTGGTGCGCGCCAGGGATACTGCGAGGAAGGCGCGCCCAATTGCATGGTCAGCTGCTCGCAGGCTTCAAACGCGATGGTCTTCATGGCTTCGATACATGGGATCGAGCGCGCCCCCAGGTCAATGGGAATATTGCGCTTTTGGGCAAACTCCGCCGCCACTTGCTTTGCCTGGTCGTAAGACCCGGTGATTTTGATGACCTGCGTGCCATAAATGGCCACTTCGCGCATTTTTGAGGCTGGCACGGTGGAGGTCAGGAATGCCCATAGCTTAA
The DNA here is from genome assembly GCA_038206515.1 of Anaerolineales bacterium. Classification (GTDB taxonomy): domain Bacteria; phylum Chloroflexota; class Anaerolineae; order Anaerolineales; family Anaerolineaceae; genus DSYU01. The sequence continues at coordinate 7,906 of JBBRAT010000017.1, forward strand.
TGCTGGCGCGCGCGGCAAATGCAGAGTACGCGATGGCAACGTTGCCGGTTGAGGAGATCACAAATTCAGCAATGCCTGCTTCCTTGAGCGAGGAAATGGTAACAGCCGCTTGACGATCCTTGAAGGAATGGGTAGGACCCTGGCGTTCGTCTTTGATAAAGATATTGGGGCAGCCTAGCATCATTCCCAGGCTGGTTGCACGGATGAGCGGGGTGCCGCCTTCGCCCATGAACAAATCCTGATTGGGATGGCTCACCGGCAGCAATTCGCGGTAACGCCATAGGTCAAAGGGTCGCGTATTGAGCTTCGGCAGCAGGCTCTGGCTTAATTCGGCGTAATCATAATGCGCCTCGCGCCAAAAGCTGCCGCAGTGTGGGCAGGCAGATTGGGACGGAGAAAAAGAGCTTTCTTTTCCGCAATCTTGACAAATCACAAAAGGAGAAGAAATGGTCATCATCCAACCTGATTAGAAGAGTTAAGACGCTTTGTAGGGGCGACCTGGTACTTTTTTAACGCATTTTCAAGCATGATCAGCAAATCATTTTCTCGCAAGTAGCCTTTGGTCAGCAGTGACTGCCCGAAGTCGGAGAGCTGCTTGTGCTGGTCAGGGGTCAGATCAGCGCCTGTGAGAACAATCACCGGAATATCGCGCAATTTTTCATCAGCGCGCAGGCTGGCAAGCAATTCAAAGCCATTCATACCTGGCATGAACAGGTCTAAAATGATCGCGTCAGGGGGCTGCTGCTGAATGCTTTCCCAGCCTTGCTTGCCGCCTTGCGCCAGACGAGTGCGGAATTTTTGACTATCTTCCACCATTTTCTGCACCAGGCGTAAATCGGCAGGGTCATCATCAATGACGAGAATTTCGTTGATCTTGCCGTCCCGATTCAAGCGGGCGATGGCGTTAATCAAGTCATCCTGCATAAACGGCTTCACCAGATAATCCGCTGCGCCCATGCTAAAACCTTTTTCCTGGTTTTCCAATATCGAACAGACGATGATAGGAATATCGCGGGTTTCAGGGTCGTTTTTCAGGTCTTGCATCACCTGCCAGCCGTCTTTTTCAGGCATCATAATATCCAGAGTGATGGCGAAGGGATGGACTTCTTTGGCGCGCTGGACCGCTTGACGCGGGCTAGTGACGGCAACCAACTGGTAGCCGTGTGGCTTCAGGTAGCGTTCGTATAGGCTAATGACGCGCGGGTCGTCATCTATAGCAAGGATGGTGTGCATTTCGTCATCCACTGCCACTTCCGGCTCTGGGTCGGGGGTGGGCGCAACGGTGGGCAGGGTGAAGAAGAAGGTACTCCCCACGCCCACTTCACTGCGCAGCAAGCCGATCCGCCCATTGTGCATGTCAATCAGCGAGCGGCAGATGGAAAGTCCCAAGCCGGTGCCGCCGGTTTTACGGGTGGGCGAATCATCTACCTGCGAGAAAGGCAGGAAGAGCTTGACCTGGTCCGATTGGGCAATGCCAGGGCCCGTGTCGGTGACTGCCAGCATCACTTCGGCTTTGTGGGTCTTGGGTGAAGTCACCACCGAGGCCTCTACGGTGATCGAGCCTTCATCAGTAAATTTGGCGGCGTTGGAGAGGAAGTTAATCAATACCTGGCGCACGCGAATTTGATCAGCGCGCACAGCAGGCAGATTTTCGGCAATCTTGGTTTGTAACTTGACCGGTTTATCCTTCACCAACCCGGAAGCCGTAGAAAGCGCGCTGGTAATCATGTCGTTCAGGTTGATTTCCGCAAACGACAGCTCCATCTTGCCTGCCTCAATCTTCGAGAGGTCGAGGATGTCGTTAATCAGGGTGAGCAGGTGCTGACCTGAGTTATAAATCGCGCCCAGGTCTTGCTTTTGGGTCTCGTTGATCGGTCCATCAATGCCCTTGATGATGACGCGCGAGAAGCCGATGATTGAGTTCAACGGGGTGCGCAGTTCATGGCTCATGTTGGCTAAGAACTGGCTCTTGACGCGATCCACCTCGCGCATATCTTCGAAAGCGCGCTGTGAAAGCTCGTAAGCGCGCGCATTCTCAATGGCAATGGCGATCTGATCCGCCAGAATTTGGAGTACATGCACGTCATCCTGATGGAAGGCGTTCACGTCACGGGCTTGCAAGTCGAGCGCGCCAATGACCTTGTTGCTAATTTTCAGCGGAATGCCCATTTCAGCGCGCGTATCGGGCAAGAGTGGGTTGGGAAGGTACGTGGTATCTTCCAGAACGTTATTGACGATGTAGGGTTCGCCATTGCCCGTCACGCGCCCTACTACTGAACGTGAACCGACTATCAGCTTGTGATTGCGGCGTTTCATTTCTTTACCCGCTTCGCCGGTGGATTCGCGCACGACTGCATTTTCGCCTGATTCATCCACCAAGAAGATAGAGGTGTGATAGAAATTGAACCGCTCAGAAAGCAGGTTGACGATCCGGTTGAGCAGCAGGTCAAGCGAGAGGGTACTGGTGGTATCACGGGCGATTTCGGACGCAGTTTGCAGCTCCAACGCGCGCCTTTGTGCCTGACGCAGCAACCGTTGCTTTTCAATGGATACTGCGATGCCGTTGCCGGTGATGCGCAGTAGGTGGGCTTCTTCAGAGGTATATTGGGCAGGCGAGGAGGATGAGGCGACCAGAACGCCAATCAGCCGCCCAGAAGTGCGTAGGGGTACAAAAAGAGCAGAGTGAATATCGTATTGGAGCAGCGTTTGCTGAGAGGCAGCGTCTATCCCGGCGGTATCAATATCATTGAGGATAAGGGGTTCATCTGTCAGCGATTTGATGATCGCCAGTGAGTCAATCAGCAGGTGATCGCCCACCGCTTGATATTCCCCGTGTAAATCATAGAAGCCAACCATTTCCACGCCGGTTAATTCACTGCTCGATGCGTTACCATCCGCATCGTTGTCAATCAAAAGCAGAGAGGCGCGATCCGAGCTGGCTGGCAGCACGCTTTCGACTACCAACTCCAGCATGTCTTGTTCGCTGATTGCCTGCGCAATGCGATTGCTGACGTTATAGAGCAGTTCTGTTTCAGAAAGCGCCTTTTGGGTTTGTTCAAACAAGAGTTGGTTCTCAACGGTAATCGCCATCTGGTCAGCCAGCGGGGGATAGGTGCGCGTTTCTCGCCCGCTAAATTGATGTTTGACCTCTGATTCCACCAGCAGCGCGCCGGTTTGCCGCTTGCCGGTGAATAGCGGCAGCACTGCCAGACTGGTGACATTTTGCTGAAGCAAGAAAGCGCGCAAATCCACGTCCAGCGCTGAATTTTGGACGTCATCCACAAAGCTTGCGGATTGGGTTTGCACAAAGCGTTCAAAGCGCGCAGGCGGAAGGTGAATATCCACCGGTGGCGGGGGCGTGCCTCGTCCGCTGTACCAATTTGCCGCCACGCGCACGTCCATCAACTTCCCGTAAGGGTCTGTTTCAAATAAGAGCAAAACCGCGCGGTTGATTTCAGGGGTACGCACGCCAGAAAGCACCGCCTCCACCATTTCCTGCATATCTGTAGCCACCGCCATACGGTTGGAGGCTCGGTACAGGTTCTCGGTTTCATCCAGCGAGGCTTGCACTTGCCGCAGCAGCCCCTCGCGCACAAAGGTATTGGTGATCGCGTCCGCTGCCACCCGCAATGCGTTGATTTCATCGCTTTGCCAGGCGCGCGCTTCGTTCACTTGCTCAAAAGCCAAAAAGCTCGGCACGCTCGTTTCACCTGGGACGGCGAGCAGCAGGCTAGAGCGCACGTGTTGGCTGGTGAGAAATTGCGATTCGGCGCTGGCGGGCTGTGCATCTGGGATTACCATAATCCAGCCTTTTTCGCGCAATTCCGCCGCCCAATTCAGGAATTGATTGGTAGAAATATGCGCAATCTGGGTACGGTCAAACAAATAGGCAATGGATGGCTCAATCCATTCTGTGCTAGCCGACCAATACCGGTCTCGCTCGGCTTCTTTGTATTGCGCAAAATAAACGCGGCTGCACTGCGCAGCGCTACCTAGCAAGCGCATCACTTCGGTCATGGATTTTGTGCCGGATTCCGTTAGGGTAGCAGCAGCCCGCGCTACGTTGGACTGATACCGTTCGCGGCTTTCCAGCGCTTGCATCGCGCGCTGCATTTGTTCAAACAAGTCGGCGTTTTCGATGGCGGTGGTTGCCTGTGCGATGGCGGTGGAGAGCAACTCCACGTGCATATCGTCATACGCGCCCTCATGCTCAAAGTCCTGCACGATCACCGCTCCGATGGCGCGCTCGCCCGTGATGAGGGGGATGGCAAGCACCGAAAGCGGTGCACGCGTGGGAATTTCGATGTGGAGTTCTTGCAAGCGCGCCGCGGTATTCTGGGTGATGAGCAGCGGATTGTGCGAAGAAAGCACATATTCCGGCAAGCCGGTTTCTGTATATGGACGCTCAGGGTGCAGAATGTTTTCACCGTTGGCACGATAAATGGGGAACGAGATCACCTTGCGGGCAGCGTGATAGGTGCTGATGAATAGCTGATCCCCACCTACCACTTCGCTGATCATGTCCGCCAGCAAATCAAAGATATCTGAACGAGTTGCCAGGCGACTGAGCTGCTGTCCAATCCGGTTAAGGGTGGATAAGTCTTTGTTGCGGCGTAGGATCGCCTGTTCTGCGCGAATTCTATCCGCTAGTTCTTGCTGCGCGGAGCTATAGAGTTGGGCATTGTTCAGCGCTAGGGTAAGCTGACCGACCACTTCCATCACCAGAAAGCGGTCATCTTCCGTCCAGTGACGCTGCTGGTTATCATCCACAATTTCCAAAAGCATATCGCCCATGCCCTGCATTTCAAATGGCACAGCAATCGTTGCAGGGTCTTGGGTGGACGCATTTTGGATTTTGGTCTCGTGATAATCCAGGCTTTCGTGACCGACCTCCGTCCAAACCTGGTTGGCAGGGAAGACGGTGCCATCTTGGGTGGCGAAGCCATGTGGGTCACTTTGCCATTGTAGAGTATCGAGGTTAATGGCAGCTGGATTTTCCGTTGGTGTCAGGCGGCGCTGCGCGATTAATTCCTTCGTATGCCCTTTCCCGTTGCCATTGTTACTTGCTTTCCCATTCCCGTTGTTTTTAGGCGAAGAGGTCGGTAACGTAGGGGCGGCGGATAACGGAGCAGGCATTGCAGGCAACGCTGGTGTAACGGCTCGTTTGGCTTGCCCCGACATAATTTGGGCAAAGCCTTGCCAGCCAGCCGGTTCATTTTCGCCGTTCTGGCTCCGTTTGAGAATGTGTATCCGTACTGCGACCCAGTTGCCCTTTGAATCTTGTATTTGCACATCTTGTTCTAGCGGGAACTGCCCTGCGGATAAAGCAGCCTGAAGGGCGGCAGCCGAAGCCGGATGCAGCCCAAACGTAAGGAAGGACTGCCCCAGGAAGGTATCTGCTGGGATGCCCAGTCCATCTACAATTTGTGGACTGCAATACGTGAAGAGCGCTTTCGAGTCAATTTCCCACGTCCAGCCGCATAACTGCTCCTCCTCCGCGGTATGCCGGGTGATCCCTTCCAGGTGCACGAAATCAGAGAAGCTAGAGGCATTCTCTAATTCAGAGGAGGAGACTGCATCAGTGTCGTTTTCCGTCTTTGCCAGGTTGGTAAAGAGATTTTCAAGTCGGTTGTGCAGTTGTTTCTTTGACATAGGTTAAAATCTCCTGGGCTAACGCGCGATACTGCATAGCAGAACGGCTTTTGGGTGAATGGAACAGAATGGGCATGCCAGTAATTGGACTTTCACGCAGGCGAGTATCAATTTCGATGACCGTATCCAGCACGCCCTCCCCGAAGGTTGTGCGCAGCTGCTCCGATAAAGTGCGATGGATTTTGTTGCGGCGGTCAAACATGGTTAGCAGCAAGCGGTAAGTCAGGCGAGGGTTGCCTTGCGCGCGCACTCGCCTGACGGTGTTCATCATGTTGCGCAGGGCATTGATGGAGAAATATTCCGCTTGAGTGGGCATAATCAGCAAGTCGCTGGCAGTTAACGCGTTGAGGGTGGTTGCGCCTAAGAAGGGCGGGCAATCCAGCAGAATATAATCATATTCCCAGGCAGCTTCCCGCAAGGCTTTTGAAAGAATGGTTTCGTATCCCTGCCGAATGGGTAAAAACCGCTCTGCCAGGGTCATTTCGCCAGTGGAGGGCAGTATATCCAGCTTGGGGATGCCGGTATGCACAACCGCCTGCGCTGCTGGAAGCGATTCGAGCAGCACGTTGATGATGGATGGCTTATTGCGCGCCAATTCAACGCCCAGCCCCAAAGAAAGGTTCGCCTGACTATCCAGGTCAACCACTAGCACTTCCAGTCCGGCTTCCACCAGGGCAGCCCCCATTGAAATGACGCTAGTCGTCTTGGCAACCCCGCCTTTTTCATTTGCTATGGATAGAATATAAGTCATCTTAAACCCCTCTTTCTTACTCGGACAGTTGACCGGACGAACGATGATTTTTGCCGTTGCTATTATTTCCATTTTGTGGAACGTCACCTGCTGGCGACCCCAGATCAACGCTGGCTTCTGTTACCGGGGCGCGCACGTAAATTTGGGTGCGGGTTGCGCCCAATGCCTGCTGCAATTCGTTGATGGCAATTTGCATCATGCGATCAGGCTCATTGGTAGCGCGAATGCGCGCGGTAATTTCAAGCACTTTCTTTTCGCGTTCAGCGCGGCGCACGGTTGTTTCAATCAGACGCGCATTTTCAAGCGCAACCGCTACCTGCGTGGCGACATCTTCCACGATGGCAATTTCATCTGTTGACCACTGCCGGTCCGCGCCCTGATCCTGCACATGCACTACGCCAATGGTTTCTCCGCGCACGGTAATGGGAACCGCCATGCTTGCCAGGTTTGGTGCGCCGTTCTGCCCCTCAGAAACTTGAATAACGGGTTTGCCTTCGGCGAAGACGGTTTTCCAGGTGGGCAGCTCTACATCCTGCGGGGTGATGCCCATGCGGTTATACAGGTAGCCATGCACCGGTCTGGATGCCGTCTCTTGCGTCCACGCGGAACGCAGGTATTGGCGATGCAGAGTTTGCGCTTCTTGCAAGGCGCGCGCCGTCTCTGCGTATAGGCGATTATTATAAATAGCGATGGCAATCTGATCCGCCAGAGTGGCAAACAGGTCAATATCTTCCTGCTTGAACGCGCCCGATAGGGTGGATTGAATATCCAGCGCGCCAATGATTTGACTGCCCACCTTCAGCGGCAACGCCATTTCAGAGCGCGTCAGCGGCAGGTCTGGGTTGTTGAAGTAGGTCGCATCTGTGCCGACATCTGTAGCAATTCTAGGTCTTCCGGTGCTGGTAACGTTGCCCACAATCCCTACGCGTCCCACTTCCAACATGTGATTACGCGCCAACATGCGCTTTCCGCCTTCACTATTGGAAGCGCGCAGGATGGCATACTCGTTATTGTCATCGAGCAAGAAAATGCCTACATGATAAAACCCGAAACGGTCACTAACCAGTTCTGCAATACCTGTCAACACGTTTTCCAGGTCTTGCATGGAAGCCACCTGCCGAGCTACATCCGCCAGGGTATGCAATTGCTGGGCGTTTGCGCTCAGTTTGGTATTTTGCTGCTCGATTTCCTGGGTTCTGGCGCGAACGCGATCTTCCAACTCATTAATAAAGCGATTTAATTGCCCGGTCATCAAGTTAAGCGCGTGACCAAGCATACCAAATTCATCGGTACTGTCGGCGGGCGCTTGGGCTTGAATATCGCCAGAGGAAATGCGTTGGGCGATTTTCATCAATCGTTGAATGGGGCGGTTGAGCAATTGACTCGTGCCAACAGCGATCATCCCCACCACACCCGCAACCAGGGCTGCCAGAATAGTCGCCGCTTTGTTTTGCTGCTTGCGTACCAAAGCATCATCATAATTTTCCAATACATACGCCACTTTCCAGGGCATCCCTTGCAAGTGAACGATTGCGCCAATTTCAGGTAAATTCTCAGGGTCATTGTTTAACTGCAAAGTAAACAAGGGATGAGCTTGATAATCTTGCAGGACGCGGTCAAAGTCAGTCAGGTTGGTGGAGAGCTGATCGACTGGCAAACTTGGCAGACGCCGCTCGCTTTGCAGGCTGGTAATTTTGGCGGCGGGCAACGGCGCAACGGACTTGAAAACATACTGTGGGATGAACGCATCCGCCAGGCGCACGCCATTCTCATCCACTAAAATGGCGTAGGAATTTGGCGCGATTAGCCCAGTGTATTCGCTGATGATTTGCTGCAAAATTAAGCCATCGTAGCGCACCCGCAACACGCCCACGATTGTGTTGTTTTCATCTTTAATTGGTACGCTGTAATAGAATAACGCTCTGTGCTGACCCACAATCAGCAGCGGCGAAACAAAATTATTGCCACTGGTGAAGGGCTGCTGAAAATACTGCTGGGTATATTCAAATGACCCCATGCCATAAAAGAGCGGGTCCAGTTTCGGGTCAGCGCGATTCTTGAAGGAGATGTCACTGCCCGTATCAAATGAATCGATCCCGTTCGCATCTAACAACGCATAAGAAGGAATATAGGTGTTGTTACGCGGCGAAGAAATGCTTAACGCATTGAGGGTGCTGCGTAAATCTGCTTCTTCAGGGGTGCCACCGCGTTTTTCGTAAGGGATTTTCAAATAACGGATAAAAAGATCCGTTTGGCTGATGGCAGTCGTCTGTACATTCAGGTCTTTGATGAATTTTTCTACCCCACTTGCAGTTTGCCGGGCGGCAATCGCAAGCTCATAATCCGTCTGCGAGCGCAGCGCATTGGAGGTGAAGCCCTCTTGCACAGAGGAGAGCAATGCCAGCGGAATGACCACGATGGCAATAAACGCCGTTACCAAACGGACGCGCATACTCGCCGTGACGAATTGCATGGCAATCAGCACGACGTACACCATAAAGAGGATTGCTAAGATCGCCGGTGTATAAATTTTAATGATCGGACTGGTTACTTGCGGAATGATCCCTAATTCAGAGATCACCACGATAAGCACCGCTAACCCAATCCCTGATATAACGGAAATATCAATAATCCGCTGATCCGGTAAGGCAGAAGAGAGGATGAGGGCGAATACCAGTAAAATAATCGCCATAGGGATGGATAGACTGGAGATGAGCAGCCCGGTAAGCACCAGAGCCAGAGCAAATTGGGCGGAGGTGGCGGTAATGCCCTGATAATATTTCCCATGAGGGTAATAGTTCGTAACGGATGCGATCCCCGCACCAATGGTCATGGCATTGGCAATGCCAAGCACAACCCACTGCCAGGTAAATTGTTGGATGCTAAGAAAAATTAAGCCGATCAATAGCAAGCTGGAGAGAATAATCAGGATATGGGTGGCCGACTGAATCGTCTGTATTCTCTGACGTGCAGAGACTTCCTGCAAGTCAGCAGTGGGTTTCTTCCCGCTTCCCAAAGTGTCAGAAATCAACATTCACCCTCCAAAATCACAGTAACAAACAAGACGTTACGAGCGCTGCGCTTATGAATTGCGCAACTGCACTAATACTTCCGATACGCCTAACGAACGCCCTAATTCTTGGGCGGCAATGCGTAAAATATTATCCACTTCAGAAGAGGCGCGCACCTTTGAGGTAATTTCGGAAACAAGCCGCTCGCGTTCGGCGCGTTCCTGAATTTCTTCCAGCAGGCGCGCATTTTCAAGCGAGACAGCCAACCGGTCAACCGTGCTTTTAATCAGCGCGATCAAGTCAGGTGAAACACTGCCGCTCTCAAATTGAATATCCACCACGCCCAATACCTGATTACGCAGCTTAATCGGCACCGCCAATACGGTAATGGGGCGCGTATGCCCAGCCTGATTGGATTGGCTCACTTTAAGCACAGACTCGCCCTGCTGAACCGCTTTGCGCGCCTGCGCCGATTCGCCGATGGCAGGCTCTAAACGCGCTTGCGCATAGCGGTAAGCAAACCGACGGCGCGAAGTCTTCAGATGCGCCTGCCAGGTTTGGCGGGTATTTTCTTGTTGAATGCGCTCTGTTTCTTGCAAACTCTCTTGTAATTGTTGTGTAAGTCGTGTCTGATGCACCGCGGTTGCCAGCTGATCGGCAATCGTTTGCAAAACATTCATTTCTTCCGCAGAGAAGGCATGTTCAGTGACGGATTGCAAGTCCAGCACGCCAATGCGGGTAGTTCCCGCACGCAAGGGCAGGGCTGCCTCAGAGCGCGTATCCGGCAAGAGCGGATTCTGCTGATATGCGTTTTCCTCTACGGTGTTTTGCACAATGCGCGCTTCGCTGGTTTGAATGGCGTATCCAATCGCGTTGTCTGGGCTGACCTTCAGGCGGGAATTACGTTCCAGCAAGGAATTTCCGGCAACTTCGGTGACAGCGGTGAGCGTGGTGTATTCGTTGCGCTCATCATTCAGGTAGATGGCAGCGTGATAAAAGCCAAAGCGATCACGAATCAGGCGGACTGCATCGTTGAGCAGGGTGGATAGGTTTACCTCAGCGGACATGTCACGCGCGATTTGGTTGGCGACCTCAAATTGAGCCAACCGCTTGCGCAAGTCCGCCGAACGCTCATTCACGCGCTGATCCATTTCTATCTGCTGTTTTTCCAGTTGATTCGTCAGGTCTTGCTCTTTTTTCGTAGTGAAAATCAGGCTGTGCGTTACCACGCGGTTGATGAGGTAGCTAAGGAGACTGCCAATCGTGAAGACCACGCCGAGCATGATCCACGCTTGAGGCTGAGCGGAGTTTTGTTGGAACTCAACTGGCGGCATGGGCAGCCTTTGCGTCACCATTTGTTGACCAATAATAGCAACCGAGCCGACATTAAGGATTGTGATGGCAGCGCATATCCGCGGACTGAACAAGAAGCCTGCCAGGACGGTAGAAAGCAGCATGAGGAGCATTCCGCCGCCACTTAAGCCATTGCGCGCCAGGAAGATGACTCCCGTCAGGTACAATAATCCCACCAAAACGCCCGCCCGCAGCCCATAATGCAAGGAACGCGAGACGGCTAACCCCAGGAAGACGATCATCAGGAATAACATGACCGGCAGCAGGGACGTATACGCCGGGTCATTAAATTGCTGAAGGAGGAACGGGATGGCAACGATGCTGCTGATTAAAAACAGGTTTAGCGCCGCTTGTAGGCTGGTTTCGCGTTGCGCAGAGAGGATGTCCTTCGAGCCTAGCGGTTTGGCAAGGTGAGAAGGGAAGATGTTTTGGATGAAGTTCATGCTGCCTCCAACCTGGGATCATCGGCTTGGGCTGTGACTGCACCGGCGGAAAGATGGACGGATACTTCGCTCACGGTGGGCAGTTGACCTAATTCCTGAGCCGCAGCCCGGAGGATGTCGTCAATATTCTGCGCCCTAGAGAACCGCGCGGTCAGGGCATTTAAGCGCTGCTCCTGAATGGCGCGGCGTTCCGTTTCTTGCAGGAGGCGGGCATTTTCAAGCGCAATCGCTGTTTGCGTGGTGATATTATCCACAAACGAAGATTCATCCGCGGTCAGCTGCGCCTGAGGGGCCTCTACCGTGATGTAGCCGATGACTTCATTGCGCAGGGTCAGCGGCAAGGTAATTTCTTGATATGCTTGATCCGCCTGGGACGTGGGATTTTTGAAATCATAGGATAAGTCACCGGTGGTCTCAAGGGCTTCCGTCCAGGCGCGCTGCAAATAATCACGGTTGAGGACGCGAATTTCTTCTAAATTCCGCATGGTTTCGCGGAAAAGGCGAACTTTGTATAGGTCAATTGCCAGGTTAGAGACAATTTCTTGTAATATCGCCAAATCTTCCTCGCCAAAGGCATTCGGTAGTTCAGATTGCACTGTGACCGCGCCCAAGGCAATTTCACCGGTTGAATGAGGGAAGAGCAGCGGCAGCGCTAATTCGGTGCGTGTGAGGGGCAAGTTCGGATTGCTGAAACGCACCGCTTCACGACCCACATCCAAAGCGATGCGCGCTTTGTGATTTGCAATCGTCCAGCCGATCATCGAGTTGCCACCGACCGTCAGACGATGATTTTCAGAGAGCATTTTACGTCCGGCTTCGCCCGTACCTGCCTCCAAAATGGCGGTTTGACCGGTTGAGTCAAGCAGGAAAATGCCCACATAATACAGATCAAATTGCTCGCGCAGCGGTTCTACGATGCGATTGATCAGCTCCTGGTCATTGTCTATCAGATTCATCATCTGAATTAACGCCGCAGCTTTTTTGTGCTGATCCAGACGCTTGTTAATTGCTCGGGTGCGGTCATCAATGCGAACTTCAATCATGCTGTTTTGAAGTTCATAATTTTTGACCAACTCAATCCGGCTGCTGAGATTTTCTTTCATGCCAGAGACAACCAACGCAATTGCGCCAGCGGATGCGGCGGATACTACCAAAAAATTAAGCCCAATGATGACGGTATCGCTGCCGTGTTGCAGGCGATCAATTCCTGGCAGGTGCAGCACGTTTGCCAGGAATGGGTATTCGCTGATGACCACTGTCACCACCAAACCCACCACCAGGGATGCGAAAATGTTGCGGTAGTTAAAATAAATGGCGTTCAACGTTACTACGCACACTAAGAACATGGCAACTTCACCCACCTGCCCACTTTCAAACAAGCGCGAGATGCCCAACCCGAACATTAGGAAAATGGTGATGTAGCAGCGTAAGGTATAAGGCAGAGAGCGGAACAGGGTGGTCAGCAGCAAGAAAAAATACATCACACCATACAACACAAGAATAAAATATCGTTGTTGTTGGACTGCGGAAAACCCCACGTAGACCAATGCCAGTGTTGCCAGCGCGCTAAACGTGAGCAGCATAAACTGTAGAATGCGCTCACGTACCACCATGACCTCGCCTTGCTCGGCAATAAAAGGAGGGGTTTCGTTAGGGAGTAACTGTTTGAAGAAATTCATGCCTATTTCTCCTGCCCGAGCGGATGATTCGGCTTGTGCGAATTACCATTGTTCTTGCCATTCGCATTACCATTGGCTTTGCCGTTGCCATTTTGCGGAATCTGATCAGGGTGCAAAAGTTGCACGGGCGCGCCTGAATCCGCCGTTTCTGGCGGAGCCGAGAAGTTGCCGCCCGCCGTAATGTGAATGCGCGCCCGCCTGGCCCCTAATGCCTGGCAAATTTCTTGGGTAGAAGTCTGCAAAATGGTATTCATATCTACTGAGCGGCGGATTTTACTGGTGGCTTCAAATAGCATCCGTTCGCGGTCTACCTGTTGGCGTACTTGCTGCACCAGGCGAATATTTGCGATGACGCCGCCTAGGTTGTTGCCGAGCGCGCCCAGAATTTCAAGGTCGTTTTCATCAAAGGCAGCCAGTTGCGTACTTTCCAGGTTCAGGACGCCCATCACCTCATCACCAAAGAGGATCGGGATTGCCAGCTCAGAGCGCACATCCGGGTCGAGCATGACATAACGGGCATCACTGCGCACATCCTCAATGCGGATGGTGTGCTTTTCAGCAATAGCAAGCCCGATAATGCCTTCGCCTGGCTCTGTTTCTGTATTATCCAGGTTTTCATAACCAGCGGAAGCCTGCGCTTGATACACGTTTTGAGCATTTCGCAGCAGGATAAGCACCCGCTCCCCAAGACGCACTTCACGCAGCCCCTTCACCACGTTGACCAGGGCGTCTTCAATGCTGGTTGCGGCGCTGGCGACCATGGTAATCTGGCGCAAGAGACGATGCTTGCCCAATAATTCTTGCGTTTTTGCGAATAAATCTGCATTGATCAGAGCCACTGCCAACTGATCCGCCAGAATGCGTAAAACGTTAATGTCTTCCTGGTTGAAGGCATCTTTTTGACGGCTCTGCACGTCCAACACGCCCAGCAAACGCTCACCGGCAATCAGCGGAATGCCCAGCTCGCTGCGCGTCTCAGGCAGGAGCGGGTTGGCGAAATAATTCTCTTGCTGCGTAACATCATTGACGATCAACGCTTGCCCGCTGGTAGTCACGCGACCGATGACGGATTTTGACCCAATTGCCAGGCGATGACCCGCACGCACCATCTGTTCGCCTGCATCGCCGGTTGATTCGCGCAAGACCGCAAATTCATTGGCGGCATCTATCAGGAAGATGGAAGAGTGATAAAAGCCAAAACGATCCCGCACCAGGTTGACTGATTTTTTCAATAGGGCGTTCACATCCAACGTGCCGCTGGTGTCGCGCGCAATTTCGGAAGCGGTTAGCAATTGCTCGGCGCGGCGTTGAGAGAGCGATTGCTCATTCTTAATCGGCGTAATGTCGCGCGACATGGAGAGCAAGCAGTAGGGGGTTTCGTCCCCTTCTTGTTCATAAACTGGAATGAGCGACACCTGCCACCACGATGTTTGATCGTGCGTGATTTCTTCATAAATTTGCGTGATTGGCTGCTTGTTTTCTAACGCCACGCGCTGCGCATGCCAGATTCGTTCAGCCACTGCCGTGTCATTCAATAACTCGGCGTCTGTTTTACCGGCAATCTCGGTCAAATTCAGCTGGTAGAAATCAGCCATAGATTGGCTGGCGCGAATGTATTTGCCATCCGGTGACTTAAAGGAAATGGACTCTGGGCTGTATTCGAGCAGCGAGTTGAGCAAGAAGTGTTCCAGGGTATAGGCTTTCAGTGAAGCCTGTGATTCTTGCAGTAGTTCAGCGTTGCGAATGGCAGACGCAATCTCTGGGGCAAGCGCCATGAACATATCCAGGTCTTGCTCGCCAAAGCGATGCTCGCGGGTTGTATCTTGCACAATGAGCGCGCCGATGGTTTCATTGCCAGAGATTAACGGAACGCCCAACCATGATTTTGGCGGGTCGCCTATTAATTTGCCGCCCAGCTGTTCTGCTTGCTTCTGCGCATTATCGGCAAGCAGCAGCCCCTTGCGATTCATCAATACGTGTGAAGTCAACCCTTCACCAAGTGGAAACGCCGGAATGGCTTCCATTCTCTGCCCCTGCTCAAAACGATAGGGGATTTCAATGTTTGCCGTTTTGTTATCATAAATAGCGACCGCAAATTCCACATCTTCGCCCATTACCTGTTGCACTTGCTTGAGCAGCGCATCAAAAATGGCATCCGTTTCTGTCAAAGAAGAAATTGCTTCGGCGAAGTTGGTAAGGATGCTCAGGCGCGTTACCTGATTCTGCAAGGCATGGAAAACGTTGAATTTTTCCAAAGTGGTGCTGACCACCTCAACCAGATTCGCATAGGGCTGCAAATTATTGATGGATAAGCTGTCCGCTTCACGCGCGCCCAATGCGATGACCTTGGTTAACTGCCCATCTTGAATGACTGGCAGCAGCGCAGCGGTTTTACATCCCCGCCGGAACAGGAAAGAGAGAATATTATCAAAAATAGAGGGTTTTCCAATATCAATTACTTGCAGACGATTCTGGAGAAAACTTTCTGCCATGCCAGCCGTGGAGATGGTAATATTGGTCAGGTTGCGATCAATCCGTCCTGTCTTTGAATCAGTGACCGTAGAGACTTTGAATTGATCTCCCTGAACATCGAGAATAAGCGTAACGTAGGGCAGTTGAATAAACGAATCCACCAAGATTTGGGTGACTTCCTCTTCGTTTTGCGCCTGCGAGACCTGCCGAGTAGCGCGGTAGAGCAGTGAGGTTTCTTGGTAGCTGACCTGAGTGGTTTCCAGCAGGCGATTGCTGCGCAGGGTGGAAGAAATCTGGTTCGCCAGGGTTTGCAACACGGAGACGGTTTCAGCATCGAACACATCCGCTACTGTGCTTTGGATGGTAAGCGCGCCCAACACGTCCGCGCCGATAGAAACGGGCAAAACGACCTGGGCGAGCGTTTCGGGCAATACATCATCATGGCGAAACACCTGGTCTTGATGGATGTTGTTGAGGACGCGGGCCTTGTTGCTGTTCACCACCCAACCCATCAGGTTGGTGTTTAGAATATCAATGCGCTCATCGCGTTGCTTGATGGATTCGCTTTCTTTGCCACCTGCTTCATTAATCGCAAGCGAGTGACCGGTTTCATCCACCAGGTATAGGGCAACGTGGTAATACCCAAAGCGTTCAGAGATCAACTGAACGGTGCGCGAGAGGGTTTCCGTCACATTGCTAGCAGAAGTCGCTAACTGCGCCACTTCCGAGGCGGCGCGCAGCTGGCTGGTGCGCTTTTCCACTACGGTTTCAAGCGAATGGTACAGATCGCTCAATTCTTCCGCCATGCGGTTAAAGGCGTTTGCCAGCTGTCCAATTTCATCATTTCGCCGAATATTGGCGCGCGCTGCCCAATTCCCTTTCGAAAATTTCTCGGTCATTTCCGCCAGGGTTGCCAGCGGGCTGATCAGCCGGGTAATGCTGAAGTAAATTAGCAAGCTGGTGATCAGCAAAGAAATCATCAACGCTCCCAGGTTATAGGGGTCTAATAGCGTATTCTGGGCGTAGGCTGTTTCTTCAGGAATCTGATAGGCAATCCCTAAAGAATATTCAGGGATCCATCGCGCTGAAACCAGGGCGGATTGATTTTTGTTATTAACGGCATTAAAGGTTTGCAGATGGTTGCCCTTCACCGTATCCACCAATGTGGCGCTGAAGTTTACTTCTACAGGCATGGTGGTGATGGATAAAGCATCGGACGATTTTACCCTGGGGGTTAATCCATAAAAATGTGCATCATTCGTATAGAAGAATGCACCAGATTGCGGATAGAAAGTGTTGATGTCTTTAAGCGCGGCGGTGATCAGCGATTGGTTGCCATACAGGATCATCTCGGCAACGGTAGCGCCATGGCTATCTTTGACGGCGCGGGTGATCAGGTAGGTCATGTCGTTTCTGGAGACAGGGTATAAATATCGAATTTGGGTTGAATCGTTGCCCACTAACCCTAAAATTTGCGGATCGGTGATTTTATTAGCGCCGAAGATGCGCGCTGTGCTTTGATCGGTGCTTTCAATCAAAACTTGACCATCTGGTTTAAGGAGGAAGACTTCTTCTAATCCGCTTAAAAAAGTAAATTGATAAATTCGGTAATCGAAATAAAACTTTAACTGCAGATTTGCCTGAGAAGCCGCTTTATTGTACTCATCGCTGTTCGGTTGGGCACTGCCCAGTGCGACCATGTTGGCTTTGAACGCGCCATCGTTCATCATTCTGTCCACAAATTGCTCGCGCTCATCCAAAACCTGATGCAGTTGATCCACATTGCTTTGCGCAATGGTCTGCATTTGACCGTTAACCTGGGTTTGTAAGAGGGCGCGAGAGCGGTAGAAAGAAAGGACTCCAACGACAATCAACGGAATCAGCGAAGCCAGCAGCAGAATACCCATCACCGATTGAGCAACGCTTGATCTCTGCTGACGCCTTTTTCCCGAAGGCAGACGTTTTCCGATCCAGGGAATCCTTTTGAACATACTTTCTCCTTAGAACATTACCGAGCCGAACCTGTGGTCAAAAAAATGAGGGCAACGCCTTTTTTGATTTTTACAGATAACTCATTTCCCAAACCGATTCACCAGCCAGGATACGCTGGATTTGATCTGGGAAAAGGTCAGGGTCTAAGGGTTTGCCTAGGAATCCATTAAACCCGGCGGCGCGGGCTTTGTTCATTTGTTCCTGGCTGGCTTCCGCGGTCACGGCAACCACCGGCACGGTTTTAAGCCGGTCCGATTGGCGCACTTTTCGCAGCGCGGTATAGCCATCTTCATAGGGCAGGCGAATATCCATGAGGATTAAATCAATCTTCATAATCGTATCCGCATACTCCACTACCTCGTAACCGCTGGTCTTCCATTCACAATGGATGCCCAGAAACCCCAACATGCGCGCAATCAGCACGAAGTTCGATACATTATCTTCTACGACAAGCACTACTGCATCAGAGGACATGATAGACATAACCACCTGTCTTTTTTAGCCTAGAAAGCGTTCGACTTGCTCGATGAAACGATCTACATCAATGGGTTTTTCAATATACCCATCGCAGCCCGCGCTCAAAGTACGCTCGCGGTCGCCCTTCATGACATTTGCCGTAATCGCCACAATGGGGACGGTCATCAGGTTTGGGTACATCTTCAATTCATTGGTTAGCGTATAGCCATCCATATCTGGCATGTTAATATCCATCAGAATCAGGTCAGGCTGACAGTCTTTCAACATTTTGCGTGCCTGATTAGCGTTTTCGGCTTCCATTACCTTATATCCATACGCCTGCAAAAGTCGCCGGACAAGTAACCGGTTATCAGAATTGTCTTCCACGTGAAAAACGAGTTTTTCGCTTTCGGACATGAATCCCTACCTCCATAAGAAGAAAGGCTTGCGCGAAGAAGGGGCGCAGCATCCTCACTTGTTTAAGTTTGTAAATCTAATCATTACTCTAACCACCATTTTACTCTTTTTGTGTAAAATAGAAAGTGGTTTGAGGTCGAATTTATCCTCATTCCTGCAGTAGTAATGACATTGCAAGGTTCAGGTCATGCCATTCGTCTGCTTCAAGAATGCAGGAGGTATGAATAATTTAACCGACTTTGTCGAAAATTGCCATTAAGGACGCATAAAACTATCGTACAAAAAGCGTAAGTAATGGGATTCATAAGGGATGGGGGGATAGTCATCGAGAGGGGCGATCTTCCCCTCTCGATGACTATCCCCCCCATCCCCAAAGTTTCATGAATTTTATACATTACGAAGAAATTCAGCCAGCTGTCCCAGGTCTTCGGCGATAATATTGGGCTGGAACGGGGAATCAGGAATATCTGCGCGGTGCGTTTCTCCGCTAAGTACCAGAGCGGTGAGCAGCCCAGTCTGCCCGAGGGCGATATCCGTATACAGGCGATCCCCCACCATGCACAACGCAGAAATGGGCAGGGCTAATTTTTCAGAAACTGCCTGGATGATGGGCGCATGGGGTTTGCCAATGATTACATCAGGCTGCCTACCGGTAGATGCGGCGACCAGGGCGATCATCGCGCCAATATCCGGCATAAATCCGGCTTCGGTGGGGCAGTTTATATCGGGATGGGTGGCAATAAAGGGAATGCCCGCGCTAACAAAGTCACATAATTGCCATAACTTCGCATAGGTGAGGGTGGTATCAAACCCCAAAACGGCGTAATCGGGGTCTTCGCTTACCAACGTAAAGCCATGCTGACGAAATTCATCTTCGAAGGCAGGCGTTCCCACCACATAGAGGCGCGCGGATGGCTTTTGACGGGTAAGATAGAGGGCAGTTGCTTCCCCAGAGGTAAAGATTTTGCTTTCCGATACCTCAAACCCCATCCGCCTGATTTTTTGCGCGTATTCTTGGGCTGTGCGCGATGAATTATTCGTCAGAAAGAGATAATCGAGGCGGCGTTCGGCTAACAGAGCCATAAATTCCAGCGCGCCGGGCAGTAGACGATTGCCTAAGTAAAATGTGCCATCCATATCCAATAAAAAGCAGCGTACTTGACGAAGCCGAGATTCAAGATCAGGTGTCATTCTTTCCCTCTGAAAAAAGTTGCCTTCATTTAATACCGCTCATACAGTCTTTAACGGATTTGTTCCACCCGCCCGTGGGCGATCAATAAAATCCCGCGACCTTGCGACCAGACGAGCGCGCGCGGCGTGAAATCCCCCGCAGTAATGGAATAGGCAACCCGGCAGTTGCGGCTGCTTGCCAGGGCGAACAAGGCGCGCAGTTCTGACACATCCACTGCCTGTGGAGAATCATGAACAAAGGCAGTCGCCTGTCCGCCAGGCAAGCGGATTTGCAAAATGGCGCGTCCCGCCTGCTCGCTTTCAATCGAGACGGTTGCTTTTAGCGAATTTTCAAAAGCGGCGATGGTTTTGGTGAGCAGAGTAGCCGGCGTAGCAGAAGGGGAGTCTACGGACAGCGTTTCCCATGGATTGGCAGAGGCAAGCGGCGCATCTCGCTCGTAGGCGGGCAAAGGCGCAGCGGCAAATTTGCGATCACGATAGAGCAGCCCAGCGCCCGATATGGCAATCAACGTGGTAAACCCAAGGAGCAGGGGTTGATCTCCAAGGAAAATAAGCACAGCCACAAAGGAGAAAACCCCGAAAATCATCAGAAAAGCTGCTAATCCGCGCATAGTCAATTCCTGTTGGTGAATAAATCAAAATATCCTCCCCAGTATAGCATGAGGCAAGGGCGATTATCCTTATCAGGATTATAATTTTAGTAGGGTTTTTGTTGTTGCTCACGCAACCCCTACTTATTGTGGCGTTTCCAGTCCGTGTAGCGGCTTCCGGCCGGAAGCCGCTACACGGACTGGAACACCTAAGTAATTACGGGATTTTTTATGCAATTCTCGGTAAACCAATTCACATGAGGAGGAATAGATGAACAAACGTGAAGCAGTTCTGAGTATTTTTGACGCAAATGATTCCGCGGCATATACCCCGGCGGCATTTTTCTTGCATTTTGGCGTGGATTTCCAGCGCGGTGACGCGGCGGTACGCAAGCATTTGGAATATTTCCGGGCAACCGACATGGATTTTGTGAAAATTCAATACGAGCATCCCCTCCCCATCCAGCCGGATATTCAATCCCCTGAAGATTGGTCTAAGCTCCCTGTGTTTGATGAGGCCTTTTTCGAGCCGCCGCTGACCGTCCTGAAGGGCTTGGTCAAGGAAGCCGGACGAGATGCGCTGATTGTGCAAACGTTGTATTCTGCTTTTATGATCGCCTGCCAGATGACTTCCGCAGATTTGGTGGAACGCCATATCCGCGAAAATCCAACCGCGTTTGCAATTGGCATGCAGGCGATTAATGCTAGCCTGGTCAATTTTGTGCGCGCCGCCATTCGCGTGGGCGCAGATGGTTTTTATGCCTCTACCCAGGGCGGCGAGGCGCAGCGCTTTAAAGGTCTTTCCGCCGCAGACGCGCAGTCCCTCTTTAACAAGTGCATCCGCCCCTTTGATTTGGAATTGATGACGGAAGCCAATCATGATACGGCTTTTAACATTTTGCATGTCTGTGATTACCACTTGCCCTACGAAAACCTGAATCAATTCGTGGATTATCCCGGGCAGGTGGTGAATTGCAACTTGGAAATGATGGGAAGCCGTCTGAGCGCAAAGGCAGTAGCAGACCTGTTTGGTCGTCCCTTCATGGGTGGCATGGATCGCTTGGGAATTCTGGCAAAAGGCACGCCCGCCGAAGTCCGCGCCGAGACGGAGCGCGTGTTGAAAACAGCCCCGGAATCGTTTATTTTGGCAGCAGATTGCACGGTGCCAGCCAACACCCCCTGGGACAACCTGAAAACGGCTATTCAGACCGCCCACCGCCGCCGTCATGTGTGATACCTTTATTGCGCTCGGCAATGCCACTGCCGATGGTTCGGTAATCTTTGGCAAAAATAGTGACCGTGAGCCCAACGAAGCCCATCAGTTGTTGCTCATCCCCGCGGCGGATCATGCGCCGGGCAGTCAGGTCAAATGCACTTACCGCACGGTGGAGCAGATCAGCCACACCCACGCGGTGCTATTGGCAAAGCCTTTCTGGATTTGGGGCGCGGAAATGGGCGCAAATGAGCATGGCGTGGTCATTGGCAATGAGGCTGTGTTTACTCGCATGCCCTATGACAAAGGCGATGGTCTCATTGGCATGGATTTTATCCGCCTGGCATTAGAGCGATCCACCAGCGCGGATGAAGCGTTGGATGTGATGATCCGCCTGCTGGAGGAGTATGGGCAGGGCGGTAATTGCGGGTTTACGCATGGCTTCTACTATCATAATAGCTTTATCCTGGCGGATCGCGCGTCTGCCTGGGTATTTGAAACTGCCGGGCGAGAATGGGCGGCGCAGCGCGTGGTGGATGTTCGTTCCATCTCGAATGCGCTGACCATTGGGCGGGAGTGGGATCGCGCCTCGAAAGGACTGGTGCAGACCGCCATTCAAAAAGGCTGGTGCAAAAGCGAGGCGGATTTTGATTTTGCACGCTGCTATAGCGATCCGCTCTATACGCGCTTGGCGGATGCGGGTAGCCGCCGAGTTTGTACCACAGCTGCAATGGAAGCTGCCAAAGGCAAGATCACCCCTGCAATGGCGATGAATTTCTTACGCCAACATGCGCATAGCCATGAAAAACTGAATGCTGATCTCACCGGCGCGGATGTGTGCATGCACGCCGCCGCCGGCCCGGTGCGGAACAGCCAATCGGTCGGGTCTATGGTAGCGCAATTAAAGGAAGGCGCATCTACCTATTGGCTGACAGGCACATCCGCCCCGTGTACCAGCGTTTTCAAGCCAGTGTGGATGGATTCCGGTCTGCCGGAACAAGAAATGGGTCCTGCCCCAACTGGGACGTATGATCACCAAACGTTGTTTTGGAGGCATGAGCTGCTCCACCGTGAAGTGTTGCGCGATTTCTCTGCGCGGCTGGCGATTTTTTCAACCGAGCGGGATGCTCTGGAGGCGCAGTTCATCGAGCAGGCGACCAGGCTCAAGGACGCTGACCCTGACCAGCGTTATCAACTCAGCGCGGCTTGCTTTGCCCGCGCCACCGAATGCGAAGCGGACTGGTTGACGCGAGTGCAGACGCGCCTTCCGCAACGCAACCCCGCCTTTTACTATAGGCTGGCATGGAAGGCGTTTTCGCGCCAGGCAAACATGCCTGAAAGGGGATAAGCGCAGCGACCTTCCCTAAAAAGAGAATGAGAAGTGAACAAAATTCACCTCTCATTCTCTTTTTAGAATGAATGATGCTATTTTATATCTTTACCCTGACTTTTTTTATTTGATTTTTATGTCTGCATCGGTTTACTCCAGGTATACTTAGCTAGAATTTCCCAGACGGAAATACGCTTGCTCATTCAAAAATAGGCACACGCAGTGCGCCACTACATAGGCGGGGACAGTGCTATAAACATACGGATGCCTAAATGTTCATAATTCAACACAACTTTGTTTAATTAACCCTATTTTAACGTTTATCTAATTCCTGAATCCTACTTTGTTTTCTTTTTTGATTAATTGACGTGGAATGCGGTTATAAACAAGGGAATGAATAGACATTAAATCCGCCCTCTGGGTACGCAAACAGAGGGCGGATTTACCACATACTTCCGTCTATTTCTTTTTACAAACCCATCAGGAAGCTGAAAATTTTGTCATTCAGCCCAGGCAGCCCCTCGTGACCAAAATCAGGGTATTGCACCATGGATTTGGGCGCGGTGATTTTGTTATAGGCTGCGAACTGCGTGGAGGGCGGGCAGATCGTATCCGCCAAGCCAATCGCCCAATAGACCTCGCCGCGAATGCGTTCCGCCAGGTGTTGAATATCAATATAGCCCAGGTTTTCAAAGATCGCGGATTCCTGCTCATGGCAGGGGTCAAAGTGACGGAAATATTCTTTGAGTTCAGCATAGGCTGCCACGGCTTGATCCATCTCCCACACGCGGCGATAGTCGCTGAGGAAGGGGAAGACCGGTGCGGCACGGCGAATCTTGGGTTCAAGCGCGGCGCAGGCTACGGTTAATCCGCCGCCCTGACTGCCACCGGTTGCCCCCACGCGGTTGGGGTCTATTTCTGGCATCGCCATCACAATCCGCGCCAGCTGTGCCGTATCCAGGAAGATTTGGCGATAGAGCAGCTTTTCGGGTTTGCCCGCCAGGGCATCATCCATGCCGCGGATGATATGCCCATGTTGCGTATTGCCCTTCACGCTGCCCGTATCCTCTGAAAGCCCGCCCTGTCCGCGGCAATCCAAGGCTGCCACCACAAATCCCTGCCCAACGTAATTGAGCTTATCCGACCAATCGCCTGAATCGCCGGTATATCCATGAAACATTAGCACTGCTGGGACGTTTTTCGCTCCCTTGGGACGCAAGAATTTGGCATGTACGCGCGCTCCTCTCACCCCCTGAAAGTATAGGTGGAAACATTCCGCATGCGGCGCTTGAAATCCCGCCGGAATCAGCTCGCAGGCAGTGCCGAGGGCGTGCATTTCGGCAAGGGAATCGTTCCAATATTGTTCAAATTGGGCGGGCTTCGGGCTTATACCGGTATAACCCGTCAGTTTTTCGATTGGGAAATCAAAAGTGAGTGGCATGGCGATTATTCTCCTGAATTCAATCAATATGGGGTGCTGAGGTCTATTTTACCTCAAACGTTGAACCTCCGTATACGCTTGCCGCCGTCTCTGGTGAATAATTCATGACTGATGGGCGGGGAATTCCTGAAAAAGAATAGGGAAGTTAGGGATTATTTCCTGTTTTTGGGTTTATATAATAGAATTGGGTTAGTAAAAGAAAGTTGGAGGCATTTGAATGGCGGAAATCGTCAAATCATCTCGTAGAAAAGAATTTGCAGCAAAGACGTTCTTGTCTTTGATCTTTTTTGCTGGCTTTGGAATCTTTATTGGTTGGGCATTGTTGTTTGGACCCGGGTTGGCGGTGTTCCACCTAACCACCCTGGATATTGCTTTGTTGGGGTTTGCGACCTACCGTATGGGGCATTTGCTCTCTTATGATCTCGTGATGGAGCCGTTACGTTCTTTCTTTACGGATACGATCCCAGACCCGACCGGCGAAGGCGAAACGGTGGAGGCAAAAGGCGAAGGCTTGCAGCGGGTGATTGGTCAGCTGATGTGCTGCCCCGTTTGCACAGGCACCTGGGCTGCGGCGGGAATGGTCTATGCGCTGTATTGGTTCCCGGGTCCTGCGCGGGTCTTCATTACCATTATGGCAGTAATAGGCGTTGCGGAAATTTTGAATGCAGCGGGCGAAATGTTCAGCTGGGGCGGGCAATATGCGCGCAATTCGAGTGGCGCAATCAACCACATGCGCCGTCAGCACGAGGATATGATGAACGTCCAGGCTTACCCGGTAGAGTTACGCGCTTCCGGTAAGGCCCCCGCTGACAGCCAACATTATCCGCCTGCGGCGCCCTCCAATGAGTATCGCACCCAAACTGGCGCGAATGGGGATCGCCTGAAATAAACGGGGATATAATATCCTGGTAAGGTAAAACCTAAGGTTCATTGGGAATTAGGGGATAGTGGTTGAACTGGGTGAACACCCCGCTTGACTACCCAACCCCAATTCCCAGAGTTCCAAACTTAATTCCAGGAGGGAAAACCTATGTTTCCTGCGGCAATGTTGGCGGGGATGATTGTAAAAGGCAGCTTGAAGAATGTGCCGGGCGGTTTTGAAGTGAAACTGCGCAACAATATCGACTCAGGCACGTTAACCGGAATAGGCGCGTTAGGCGTGGATGATCAGTCTATAGCGCCTGCCCAGCTTTTGATAAAAGTAGGCGAAAAAGAAGTGCGCGCCGATCAGCTTGGTCCGCGTTCCCCCTTGCCTGTGCGGGTGATGAGCGAAATTCACCTGAGGGTAGAAGGCGAACCTCTTGCCGCCGGTGCGCATAAATTAACCTTTATGCTAATGACCGCAGAAGCAGGGCGCTTGCAGTTTGCCGTCACTGAGCCATTGGCAGAAGCATAGGCATCTCTCAATCATAAAAGGCGTCGTGTAATGAACGACGCCTCTTATTTATTTAACGCCAAAAATTTAAGGATGTCTGAAAATTGGCGTCATTCGCCTCCTGTTGATAAAAAACAGGTATGATTAATCTCATGTTCAAATCGCTGCGTAACCGGTTGATTTTCAGTCATATTTTGCCGCTGCTGGTGATTATCCCCTTGATGGGCGCGGCGCTGCTGTATGCGTTTGAGACGCGCATCTACCTGCCTTCTTTGGCGGATTCGCTGGAAAGCAATGCCTATTATCTGGCGGATATTCTCAACCGCAGCACGCCGGTATGGTCGCAACCGGGGGCGGCGCAATCCCTATTAGAGCAATCCATCCGTAATCAGAGTGGACTGAATAACACTGCGCGGCTCATGTTGGTTTCACCTCAGGGGCAGCTTTTGGCGTCTACGGATCGCACGGATTTGCCCCATCTGGGTGATTATTTAGATTTGCCTCAGTTGAGCGAGGTTCGTCAGGGGCATCCATCGGCGCAGGTGGTTTATAGCACTCGCGCCGATGCGGATGTAATTGATGTAATAGTGCCAGTGATTTCGCCAGAAGGGTTATTGTTGGGCGCGGTGCGCATGACCTATCGTTATGCCACCTTCGCGGATGAGTTTGACCAGGTACGCACCCTCATCAGTATCTTATTGGTGGTGGGGCTGGTTTCGGGGTCGCTGTTGGGATATTTGCTGGCGGTCAGCATCGTCCGCCCCATTCGCCGAGTAACGCAGGCGGTGGATCAGCTGGCGCATAGCGGCTCAATGACGGAAGTGTCTATCAGCGGGCCACAAGAAGTGGAAACGCTGGCAAATACGTTTAACTTTATGGTGGCTCGCCTGCGTGAATTGGAGCGTTCGCGCCGCCTGCTCCTGGCAAACCTGGTGCATGAACTTGGCAGACCGTTAGGCGCGCTGCGTTCGGCAATTCAGGCATTGGGGCAGGGCGCAGAAAAAGACCCTGCGCTCTATCACGAGCTGGTGGAGGGTATGAATGAGGAAACGGCGCGCCTTCAGCATTTGTTGAATGAATTGGCGGAGCTGCATGACCAGGTTTTGGGAACTTTGGAACTGGATTGCCAGCCGATAAACCTGAAGGAGTGGCTGCCGGGCGTATTGCGTACTTGGCAGGAGGCGGCAACTGAAAATCGGTTGCATTGGGACGTGCAGATGATTGACCCGTTGCCTGCCCTGACGGCGGATCCGCTGCGGTTGGCGCAGATTGTGGGCAACCTGGTGAGCAATGCCATCAAGTTTACCCCGACCGGCGGCAGCATCACCATTACTGCCCAGGCTCATCTGCAAGATGGTCTGGCGGATGGCAAAACCGAGATTACCGTCACCGATTCAGGTCCCGGCGTTCCCCCCGATGAGCAGGAGAAGATTTTCACCCCATTTTATCGCGGCGTGCGTGGGAAGCGTTTTCCACAAGGCATGGGGCTGGGTTTATCTATCGCCCGCGACCTGACCCTGGCGCATGGCGGCAGGCTGGAATTAGAAAGCACCCCCGGCATGGGCAGCGCCTTCCGGTTGATTTTGTAGAAAACCTTTCTTTTAAGATTCATTGGGGATTGTCGTGGTAGTCGTTGAGGAGGGCGATCTTCCCTCCTCAACGACTACCACGACAATCCCCAGAGTTCCTCTTTTAATAAAAGGTCACGGTAAAACAGCTGCCTTTGCCGGGCGCGCTTTGTACGCTGACTTCGCCGCCGTGAACTTGGGCGATGCGCTGCACAATGGCTAACCCCAATCCGCTGCCGGGAATGGCGTTATCCGCGACTGGCTGCGCTTCTTGCGGGTTATGGCTGCGCGCTGTATCCACGCGGTAGAAGCGGTCGAATAAATGCTCCAGGTGTTCAGGGGCGATGCCGCTGCCGTTATCGGTTACCCGCACCCAGGGGTGATTGGTGGCATCTTTGCCCGTTTCTACCTTCACCCATGGGTCGGTTGCCCCGATTGGGCTATATTGAATGGCGTTATCCACCAGGTTACTCATCATTTGGGTTAAATACTGGCGGTCGCCGGAGAAGGGGATTTCCGGCAGGTCCCCGGCGATGAGGCGGATATTTTTCTGCGCTGCCAGGCTGGCATGTCGTTCAACCACTTCAAGCGCAACGTCTGAGAGGTCGAGCGGCTCGCGGTGCAGCGTCATTTGCCCTGAATCCATACGCGCCAGGGTGAGCAATTCCGCTACCAGGCGAGTCATAAATTGATTTTCAGACCGAATCACTTCTAACGCGCTGCGGTAGCGGTCCGCGGCATGTTTATTTTCCGCGTGGGGGGCGAGGGCGCGATCTACTTCTAACGAAATAATGGTCAACGGGGTACGCAGCTCGTGACTGGCGTCCGCGGTGAATTGACGTTGGCGTTGAAAGGCAGCCTGCAAGCGATCCAGCATCAGGTCAAAGGTAGCAGCGAGTTGAGCTAATTCATCGCGTCCCTTCAGCTGAATGCGCCGCCCCAAGTCAGAAGGGTCTAAGGGGCTGTTGGCGATTTCACTGGCGGTGCGCGCCATGCGTTTGACAGGCGAAAGCGCGCGATCCGCCAGCCAGTAGCCGCCCAATAAGGCGACCAGAGCAGCCAGGGCAATTCCCATCAGCAAAGTAAAGGGTAAGCGGGTCAACTGACCCTGCGGGTCAAGCGGGACGCCCAGGAGGATCCACCCCAGGCGTCTGCCGGGAATATCCACTGCCTGAGCCGCCCACAGGTAATCAACCGCTGTTTTGGAGGGTGGCAGCGCCAAAGAGGTTCGCACCGGCAGAGCGACTTTGGGAGTAATCAGCAGGGCAGCGATCCGAGATGAATCCCCGCTGCTGAGGTTGGCAGGGTTCTGCGTCACTTTGCCTTGCGTATCCAGCACCAGCAGAGCTTCATCTGCCTGTAAAGTGAACACAGGGGGCGGTGCGGCGCTTTCTTCATCCCCGCTGACCAACAGCGAGCGGCGCGTAAAATCCGAGGCTTGATGCAACCGGTTTGCCAGCCGGTCAGTAGAGAGGGCTTCGACTGCCTGGGCTTCGCGCAAATATACAAACCCGCCAAACAACGCCAGCCCGATCACCAGCATCAGGGTATACCAGAGCGCCATCCGTAGGCGGATGCTATTCGCCAGGTTGCGTAGACCCAAAAAGAGATGTTTCATCGGATCAGCTTTCTTTGTGCAGCCGGTACCCCGCGCCGCGCACCGTTTCAAGGTATTTCTCCGCAAAGGGATCATCTACTTTGCGGCGCAGCCGGCGCATATATACGTCTACGACATTGGAGGAATTTTGAAAATCATAATTCCAGATATGATCTTCAGCCATATCCCGGGTAATCAGGCGATTCGGGTTGCGCATGAAGTATTCCAACAGGGCAAATTCCTTGGCGGTCAGCTCTAAAAGACGCTCGGCGCGCCAGACCTGATGGCTGGCAGGGTCAAGGATAAGTTCGCCAAAAGTGATCTGACCAGATTTATCTTCGGCTTCGCGTCTGAGTAGGGCGCGGATGCGCGCGCCAAGCTCCTGCATGGCAAATGGTTTAACCAGGTAGTCATCTGCGCCGCTATCGAGACCCATCACGCGGTCTTCCACGGCATCGCGTGCCGTCAGCATCAAGATAGGCGTTTTTATTTTTTTGCGGCGTAAATTGGCGCAGACTTCAAATCCACTCCGCCCAGGCAGCATAACATCCAGGATAACCAGGTCGAAGGGGGTGTATTCAGCCATTCCTTCGCCTTCCGGTCCATCAAAAGCCGTGTCCACCGCGTAGCCTTCATCCACCAGGCTCAGGCGGATGGAGCTGCTCAGGCGATGATTGTCTTCGATCAGTAAGATGCGCATAACACCTATTCCTCTTTCAACATTATAGATCATTTTTCTCGATTTCATCATTTTGTCATCTTGGACGGGTATATTGATTATGAAATAGATAAAGGAGAGTGTATTGATGAAAAAATTACCTGCGATTCTTGCTTCGCTCGCCATCACTCTGGTCGTTGGGGTGATTATGGCAGTTATCGGATTGAACGGGCTATTGAACCCGAACCAGGTGGCAGTGGTCAATGCTGCGCCAGGGGATGCCTTACTCAACACCGCCGCCATCACGCCGCTGCCGGGGCAATCCCCGGATGCGCAGTTGGCAGACTTACAAGCCCGCCTGGCACAGATGCAAGCCCACGATAAGCAGCTGCAAGATCAATTGACCCAGGCGCGCCAGTTGATTGATCAGGCAAATCAACAAATCAAGCAAAGTGGACAGCAAATCACGGACGCGAATACCCAGGCGGCGCAAGCGGACGCGCAAGTGAAGCAATATCAACAGGTGCTGCTTGCCCTGCAACGGGCTGGGGTGATCCGTATTGATAACAATGGTGGCATCCACCTGGGCAACGGATTAGGCGGCAATAATTCAACCGCGCCTTCTGTTTCAGGTGACAACGAGTAATACAGCAATATAACATCAGGAGAATTAACGATGAAATGGTTAAAAACACTTACAAAAATATGGATTACTGCGGGCAGTGTGGTGGCTTTTGCCGCCGGTTGGATTCTGTTTGGTCACTCTGGGAAACCCGTCAGCGGCGCGGTGGATACTACCGCAGCTTCGGATACAGGCAATACGCAATCAGGGACATCGTCTACCACGGTTAACCTTGCGCCTCTGCCAACTTTGGCTCCGCTGCCAACCTTGCAAAATGGCGTATCTGCGCAAGACACAACGCCCAGCACATCCGCGCAGCCATCTATTCAATCCGTGCAGCCCTTTACCGTTCAACCGGCTGCGCCTAACACCACGTTTCGCCCGCGCTTACGCTCCCGGGGGTCATAAATGATGCAATATTTCACTTTCCGGGCAATGAATACAGAGGTGATCCTGGCAGCGGAGGGCAGCGCAGCGGATTTGGCGGTGCCATTCGCCCAGGCTGAAGCGCAGATGCGTGAATATGAACGCCGCTTCACCCGCTTTTCGCCCGACAGTGAGCTTTCTGCCCTGAATGCCAGCAGCGGCAGCTGGTTTCAGGCGAGCGAGGATTTGTTTGAGGTGGTTTGCTTAGCGTTGGAATATACGCGCCTGACCGGTGGGCTGTTCAACCCAGGCGTATTGGCAGATTTGGAACGCGCTGGATATGACCGCAGCTTTGAGCAGATCACCCACGCAGCAGAGGTTCGCGCGTGGCAGGCGGTGCAGTCGGCAGCATTTCCGGTGGTATCCGTTGCGCCCAATTTTAGCAAGACCGAGCTGGATGCCGCTCACCGACTCATTCGTCTGTCCGCGCCTGTGCGGGTTGACCTGGGCGGAATCGCAAAGGGATGGATTGCCGAGCAGGTAGCCCGCAGCCTCAGCCGATTTACCTCTGCCTGCGCGGTCAATGCGGGTGGCGATCAGTTTTCGGTGGGAGTGCCGCAAAGGGAAAGCGGTTGGCGGGTGGCTTTGGAAGACCCGTTTGACCCAGAACGCGATCTGGCAGTCTTAAACCTGCCTGCCGGGGCGGTTTGCACCTCCAGCACCGTGCGGCGCAGTTGGTGGCAGGCGGAAAAACGCCAGAATCACCTGATTAACCCATTTTCAGGTCAGAGCGCCGCCTCTGAATGGGTGAGCGTGACGGCGATTGCTTCCCAGGCGGCGCAGGCGGAAGTGTTGGCAAAGTCACTGCTGATTGGCGGCGGGCGCATGGCAGACGGACTGCTGGCGCAGTTCCCCGAAGCCGAAGTGATTTGCGTAGATCAAAATGGATTATTGGCAGCGGACCCTCACGGCGCGCTGCGGTTTGCTTAACTTTTTTTGCGGGGTATTCTTATGAACTCATCTTCTTCTTCATCTTCTCGTACTGGTTGGAACGCCCTGGGGTGGATTGCGGGCGGCATGGCAGTCTTATTTCTGAGCGCATTGGTCACTTTTGGCATCTTAAGCGTATCGCAGGTGCAGGTGGCGCAAGGGCAATCTCTGTGGCAGTGGCTATTTGCCATGAACAGTCAGCAAACCACCTGGTATGTGACCCGCGCCGCCGGAATGATGGCATATTTGCTGCTGTGGCTTTCCACTGCATGGGGGTTGGCGGTCCCATCCCGCATTTTGGATGGGTTGCTGCATGGTTCGTTCACGTTTGATTTTCACCAGTTTGTTTCGCTGCTGGCAATTGCCTTCCTGGGCGTTCACATGGGCGTGCTGCTGATAGACCAATACGCCCCGTTCTCCCTGACGCAATTAATCTTCCCATTCACCTCAGATTATCGCCCGCTGTGGGTGGGGATTGGCACGGTCAGCATGTATATGATTGCCCTGGTGACGATTACTTTCTACTTGCGCAACCGGATTGGCATGAAGATTTTCCGCGCGATCCATGTCCTTTCGCTGCTGGGTTTTGTGGGCGCAGCCTTGCACGGGCTGATGTCTGGCACAGATAGCCCCCTGCCCATGGTGCAGGTCATGTACGCGGGTACGTTTTTATCGGTGGTATTCCTGATGGCTTATTGGCTGATTGGCGTAGCGACTAAAAAACGGCGCGTGGCAGTGGTTCGCGCCCGTTAGCAAGAAAGAAATAAAAACAGGTTGTGAGTATTTAACAGAGTTAAATATTCACAACCTGTTTTTATTTATGGGGCGGTTAACCACTTTTTGAAGAAATCGGATAGGGACTTTCCAGCCGCTTTTTCCATGGCAGATTGAAACTGGGCGGTAGAAGCTGCTCTGCCCCCATATTGTTGCACATACATACGCAGCCCTTTGAAAAAGGCATCATCCCCCATTTCGGCGCGTAAATCACTCATCAACCATGCCCCGCCATCATAGGATTGGACGCTAAACATGTCCTTCGGGGGCATATTGTTCAGCGGTGTGGGCGGGCTGCCGTTGAACTCGTTCTGCCAGCGGTGCAGCTCTTGCGCCATCCTTGCTGGGTTATCCTGCGTCATCCACATGGATTCAAAATAGGTGGCGATGCCCTCGTTGCGCCAGATGTCGCCCCAGTTATCCAGACTGACCCAATCGCCAAACCACTGATGAGCAAGCTCATGCACCAGGGTACGCTCATCCAGGTTGCCGGTGACGATCATGGTTTGCGCCTCGAGCGCGCCGGGGAAATTATCCGCGCTAACGTAGCCCAGGGCGGTGAACGGGTATGGGAAGATCAGATCGCTCATCCAATCCACCATCTGACCGATGCGCGGCTGAATTGCGCGATAAGCTGCCTGTTGGTCGCGGAAGACGTAACTGCGCAGCGGAATGCCCTTGGGTGATTTGCCTTCCATGCGCACGTAATCGCCCACTGCTACGGTCGCCAGGTAGGTTGCCATCGGCTCTTTGGCTTCCCAGGTATACCGGTCTCCGGCGCGACCATCCGGCAGGGCATTGGGGATTTCGGTTTGCGTATTCATCAGGTCGCCGTTGGCAACGCCCACCATTTTTTCAGGCACAGTAAGTTCATAGGTGAAGCTGGCTTTGTTGCGCGGATGGTCGTTGCACGGAAACCAATAGCGCGAGCCATCCGGCTCAGAGACGACATACAGGCGGTTCAACTCGGGCATAAAGCGCAGTCCCTGATGATCTTCAAATGGCACATAGATGGAAGGCTCATAGACTGGCTTACCGTGATAGGTCACATCTACAGCAAAGGGATGCCCCAGCGGTTGAGGCTGCGGCAGAGCGATGACTAGCTTATATGGCTGGCGCGTAAATTGCGCGTCCTTGCCATCCACTTGGAGCGCATCTATCGAAAAGCCTACAAAATCCAGCGAGAATTGCCCCAAATTTTCTAGCGTAGATTGGGCGGTGATGGTGACATGGGCAGCCAGAATGGCTTCTTGGGCGGGGTCAAGGCTGAGGCGCAAGGTGTAATGGCTCACCAGGTAGCCGCCGTTGCCCAATTCAGGGGAATACGGGTCGCCAATGGTCTGCGCGCCCTGCACGAGCAGTCCCGCGCTTTGGGAGGCGAGGTCAACGGTTGGGGTATGGTTGATGGTGGGCGTAGCGGTAGGCGCTGTGGTGGGGGTGACGGTCAGCGTAGCGTTTGCTTTAATTGTGGGCATTGCAGAAAGTGTGGGGGTGAATGAATCCGCGCGAGTCGCCATCAGGGTAGGGGATAGGGTTGCCGGGGATGGCGAGAATGCCGTAATTTGGCAGCCAAAGCAGAACAGCAAAAGCGTTATGAGGATCATCCAGCGTTTTTGGTAGGTCATTGTTAATCCTTTCCCCTTTTTAGGTTCATTGGGAATTAGCGTGGTAGTCGTTGAGAGGGGCAATCTTCCCTTCTTAACGACTACCACGCTAATTCCCAGATTTCCTTTTTTAATTGTAACCAAATTTTGGTAAAAAGGCGAAAACCTGTTAATGAAAACGTTATCATTCAGATCGAAAGGTGCTACAATAAACAAACAGCTTTACCAAATGGATTCAATCGTATATATTCCTTTTTCCCCAACGCTAGCGAGATGAGCCATGTCGCAGAAAAAACCGCAGCCAAAAAAGGTCAAACCGGTAAAACGTACTCCTATCATCCTGATTCTTGGCGTCTTAGTAGGATTGGGGGTGCTGCTGGCAGCGGCAGGGTTTGCCTTTGCCGCCACCCAGGAACAAAGTGATGCTTTCTGCGCCTCGTGCCATACCCAGCCAGAATCCACGTTCTTTGCGCGGTCTACGGCTGCGCAGCCAGTGGATATGGCGTCCTTCCACACGGGCAAGCAAATCCACTGCATTGATTGCCACTCTGGGGATGGGGTGGTTGCCAGGGTGCAGGCGGAAATACTTGGGGCGCGCAACGCTGCCCTGTGGTACACCGGCGCCGCTACCCAGCCCGCCAAGCTGACTGCGCCTATTGGCGATGGAAATTGCCTGAAGTGCCATGCCGCAGTCACGCAGCGCGGATATACACCCAAAGAGCAACTGTTTAATACTAGCCGAGATGATCGCGAAGCAGGCAATGGGCATTGGCATCAATTCCTGCTGCGTTGGCAGGTGACGGACCCAACCAACGCGGGGACGTGCGTCAGCTGCCATAATGGGCATATCCCCGATAGCAACGCCCAGTCTGGTTTTATGGATGTGACTGCCGTCAATGCCGAGTGTGATTCTTGTCACCAGGTGCTGCGTCAGGGAGATTAAAAAGCTTCATTAGGAATTAGCAGGGGATTAGTCGAGAGCCGCGATCTTTCCCTCTCGACTAATCCCCTGCTAATTCCCAAAGACTCATTAAAAATATAAGGATTCGGAAATGGAAGCCACTTCAAAAATAGGTTTTTGGGAGCAAATCTCACATTCACCGCGTGAACTGAAATATTTTGCCTTTGCGTCCCTGACAATGGGCGCGGCGTACAGCATTTTTGACTCTACGTTTAACAATTTTCTCAATGATCGGTTTGCCTTATCAGGTTTCCAACGCTCCTTCCTGGAGCTTCCGCGTGAACTGCCCGGCTTCCTGGTGGTGTTTATCACCGCGCTGCTGTGGTTCTTGTGCAGCCGCCGACTGGGCGTGCTGGCGATGATCCTGGGGGTAGGCGGCGC
The DNA here is from genome assembly GCA_038206515.1 of Anaerolineales bacterium. Classification (GTDB taxonomy): domain Bacteria; phylum Chloroflexota; class Anaerolineae; order Anaerolineales; family Anaerolineaceae; genus DSYU01. Next base: position 42,793 of record JBBRAT010000017.1, read on the forward strand.
GTTGCTGATCGGCTTCGCTTCGCCTACCTATGGTTTTATGGTGATCTGGCTGTTTGTCTATAGTCTGGGGCAGCACCTGTTTATGCCAGCCGCTTCCGCCATTGGCATGGAGCTGGCGGAGGAAGGCAAAACGGGCAGGCGACTGGGGCAATTGAACGCGATCCGCAACCTGGCGGCGATTTTTGGCAGCTTTCTGGTGTTCCTGGGCTTTAAATACCTGCATTTTACCTTTCAAATGACTTTCGCCCTGGCAGCGGTTGGGTTTGCCGTCGCCGCTGTGCTGATGGCTGGGATGAAGCCAAAGCCTACCCGTCCTGGGCGTGCCTTCCTGACATTGCACAAGGAATACAGCCTGTTTTACGCGCTTTCTATCCTGTATGGTACGCGCAAGCAGTTATTTATTACCTTCGCTCCCTGGGTGCTGGTTAGCATTTTGAAGCAGCCTACCTCCACCCTGGCAACCCTCATTACCATTGGCGGGGTGATTGGCATTCTCTTCCAGCCTATGCTGGGGTGGATGGTGGACCATTGGGGTGAGCGGGTGGTTTTGTGCGGGGAAGCCGTGCTGTTGGTCTTCGTATGCCTGGGGTATGGATTCTCGAATTCGGTCTTTCCGGCGGAAATCACGTTCCTGGTGGTTTGCGCGTGCTATTTGGTCGATGGTATGTTGATGTCAGTGGGGATGGCGCGCTCTACTTATATGAAGAAGATCGCCATCAAGCCTGAAGATGTGCAGCCTGCCCTCACTGCCGCCATTACGATGGATCATTTCTTTTCCATCATCATCGCTCTGATCGGTGGCTTAATTTGGAATACGTTTGGCTTTCAATTTGTGTTCTTAATGGGTATGGTGATTGCTACGATCAACTTTTTCGTAGCGTGGCGGGTGAAGACGCTGAAGCCGGTCTAACCAGAACTCAACCCGCTTTTTGCCAGACCTGATATAACCCTAGCTGTCCGCCCTGACCATCTGAAGCATAGGTGTTCTGCACGCAGAACCCGGTTTCGGCAGCCAGGGCATTTAATTCTTCTTCACTGAAAAGATGCACATAGCGCAGGGCAGGCTGTTCCGGCTGACCAGGGGCAGGCGAACGCCAATCTAACAGGGTATCGCCTGAGTCGAGCTGATCGGCAGTGAGACCGACCGTTTCCCAGGGGAGGCGGCGCGCCATAAGTTTGGGCGAATGTTGGAACTGCCATTCTGAATGGATGAACAACCCACCTACGGGCAGCAGCGCGGCAATTTGAGTCAATAGAAAACGCCGCGCGGCGTGATCGGGGATGTGATGCAGCACGGCAAAAGCGAGGATGCCAGCAAGGGGGAGAAAGGGCTGGGCGGCGGCAATCCAACCCGGCGCAGAAAGGTCTGCCTGGGCAAAGCTGACGCGTGCCCCCGACTCAGACGGAAATTCACTGCGTACCGCCTGACCTGCCTCTTGCAGCAAGGTAGGGCTGAAATCCACGCCCAGGTAATGGCTGACGCGCCCTGCTCGCAGCCATTCCACCGCCAGTGAACCCGACCCGCAGCCTACGTCCAGCCAATTACCCTTATCGGGCAGCTGATTCAGGGTCAGGCGCACGCCGTCTTGAATGCGGCGGCGAGTCTGCGCGAAACTTTCCCCATAGGTCGTGTAAAAACGGCGGTTCAGTTCTACCAGCTGGGCAGCGATCAGGGATTCCATGCGCCCTATTGTACCCGAAGAGTGGGGAAAACTCAGCCTTTTATATCCAAGAATTGACCCAAATACCCGCCTGAGCCATCCGGCTGGAGCATCCGCACGAGGGCTTGCCCTTCCATTTTTTGCTGATCTAACACCTGTTTAAGAATCGCCGTGGAGATGGATTGCTGCACGTTGCTATTTTTCATCTCCGTAGCGGAGGTCATAAGATAGCTGGTAATATCCGAGGCTGCGCTTACGTTCATCGTGAACTCCTTGTCATTCTTTAGACGACATCCTTGTTGTCTATATTCAGTATCGGACAGGCTTCTTAAAAGAATAGAGGTAACTGTTCAGGCAACCCTACCCTCAGCGAGTGATCTTCTCGCTGAGGGTGAGGTTATTCCCCCAGTCGTCTCATCATTTCCAGGCAGGCGCGCACGTGATGATAGGGGCAATCCCAGGCGGATGCCTTAAAGTTATGTGCAAAGGGGACATTCTGACGGGTCAGGCGTTTGTGCCAATCGCCATAGACGCGGTCAATCATATTCGCGTCAATATAATCCCACACGCGCAAGGAGATATGGGCAAAGTGGGTGGCTTCGGCGGCGTTCGGGCTTGCCTGGGCAGCGTTATAAAAGCCGACCATCGCTTCCGCCTGGGGCCACCAGTACTTTTCATCCAGGGAAATGGCTCCGCCTTCGGCTTCATACATCAGACTGCCATCGGCATCCAGCCCACGCTCGGCGGCGTGCGCCATTTGTACCGCCAATAGACGAGTGCGGTGGATGAGCGCCTCATCGCCTAAGACTTCGGCTGCCTCTTGCAGCAGCCACGAGGCTTCAATATCATGCCCAAAGGAGACGATCTCGCTATGGGGTGCCCAATCCATCTCGAAAAAGAGGCGCGTGGTATGGGTGATAGGATCAACGATATGATCGAGGAACGCCAGCAATGCGCTGCGCAGGGCGGCGCGTGGCTCTTCCGATTTCCAGGCGCGCACCAGGTTGGTGTACGGTTCGACCATGTGCAGCATGGTATTCATGGATTTAGGCAGGTTGAGTTCTTTATCCGAAAGGCGCATATCTGCCTGATCGCCCCAATCACGGCTGCGCGATTCCACGTAACCGCCATATTGCTGGTCCAGAACATGCGTTTCCATCAGCGTGAAGGTTGCCTTTGCCAGGTCAAGCGCGGATTGGCTTTCTTGCGGTTTGCCTGCTTGCTGCAACGCCAGGCTGTATTCGGATAGCCCATAAATGGCGAATCCTTGCCCGTAGGACTGCTTGCGGTCGTTGATGGGCTGATTATCGCCATCCAGCGTCCAATAAAAGCCACCATAGGTCTGATCCAGGAAGTATTCAGTGAGGGCAGTAAAGGCATACTGCGCCATTTCCAGGTATGCAGGGTCAGCGTAGGCGCGGTATGCAGCGGAAAACGTCCACAAGATGCGCGCGCACAGCACCACCGAACGAGGCTGGCTGTTATCAATTGCGCCATCTTCCATCACTGCGCCGTTAAAGCCATGATTCGCGCCATTGACGCGGTCTGGGGCGTTGTTCATCCACCAGGGCAGGATATTGGCGTGCAATTCCTGTTCAATGCGCTGGCGATAAGCCGTTTTTTCAGCAGGGAGTAGAATCATTTTGCCTCAACCGATACATTCCGGGCAATAGAAGGCGATCAGGTCTTGCAGGACGGCATAACCGGTTTGCAAGCGACCCGCGCCGGGTCCAATAATGGTCACATCGCCTAACAGGTGGGTGGAATAGCAGATGGCGTTGGTTGCACCGCTTACCTGTGCCAGTGGATGGCTGATCGGCAGACATTCCGGTCTGACGCGCCCCTTGAACTTGCCATTTTCATAGCTGAGCGAGCCGATCAACTTCCAACGATTACCGGCTGCTGCCGCTGCCTGCACTTGCTCTAAGGTAATGGCGGTGATGCCGGTGCGCTCAATTTGCGCCAGGGGTAAATTTTCACCCAACACCAGGCGCGCCAGAATGGCAACCTTGGCGGCAGCGTCAAAGCCTTCTACATCGCCCGCAGGGTCCGCTTCCGCGTATCCCATTGCCTGGGCTTGCTGCAATGCCTGTGTGTAGGATTGACCGGTTTCCATTTGGGTCAAGATAAAGTTGGTTGTGCCGTTCAGAATGCCTTGAATGCGCTCGATGCCGGCATTTGAAAGCAGTCGCCGACCCACCCGCAGCACGGGCGTACCGCTCATCACTGTGCCTTCCACGCCAATATGCAGGTCTTGCAGGCGCGCCAGGGCGGCTAGCTGATCGTAATGTAAGGCGATGGGTCCTTTATTGGTGGTGATGACGTTCATATTGCGGCGCAGGGCTTCCGTCAAATAAGTGGTCGCTGGTTCGCCGGTGGTCAGGTTGGTAAAACTAAGTTCCACCAGCGCATCCGCCGGGGCGGATTGAATCATTTGGAGTGCGTCCCAATCAGGGTGTTCGCCAGGCAGGGAATTGATCCCGCCAGGTTGAGAGGATGCCTGAAGCAGCGCGCCCAGATCAACGCCGTCCGGGTCAAGCAGCGAGCCGCGCACCGGGTCTGCGATGGCCACAATCAGAAAACGCAGGTCGAATTTGCGAGCATACTCTTCTTCATGCTCCGCCAGTATTTGGGTGAACCCTTGGGCAACGTTGCCAAAACCAACGAGCGCGAGGCGTATTTCTTGCATAAGTGCACTTCCTCCTGTGAGAGTAACTGCATCTATTAAACCACAAATTCGTAACAGAGGGGCAAAAATAGAGTGCAGGTTTTTCTTCAGGCAAACGGGCTTTATGCTACAATTAACCTATCCCTTTTCCTGTTTGAGAAGCAAACAATGGTAGGGGAAGGGCAACCCTTTCTCGGAGGAAATCATGGCAAAACCGGTCACGATTGAGGATGTAAAGACGTTTTTGGTGCAAACCAGTGGATCCGGAACGCGCTTTATTATCGTCAAAATCATCACGTCTGAACCTGGCTTATATGGGCTAGGCTGTGCTACGTTTACCCAGCGCCCCCATGCGGTGATGGCTGCCTTGCAGCAGCACCTTATCCCCTTTGTAAAGGGGCGGGACGTTTCGCGCATTGAGGAAATTTTCCAGATGTCAATGGTGCAAAGCTACTGGCGCAATGGGCCTGTGTTGAATAACGCCATTTCGGGCATTGATGAAGCCTTGTGGGATATTAAAGGCAAGATGGCAAACATGCCCGTCTATGATCTGCTGGGTGGCAAAACCCGCGATGCTGCTGTCTGCTATGCTCATGCCGATGGACGCGAGCCGCAGGAAGTAGTCGAAAATGTGCAGAAGTTCATGGAGCAAGGCTATCACTACGTGCGCGTGCAGATGGGCGGGTACGGCGGCAAAGCGCAAAAGCTCTATTCGCCCGAGGGTGTGGCGACGACCGGCGCATTCTTTGACCCGCGGGATTATATGCGCCGCCAGGTAAAGATGATCGAATACGTCCGCGCCAAGCTGGGCGATGATGTGGAACTGCTGCATGACGTTCACGAGCGGCTCTCCCCCATTGATGCGATTCAATTCGCTAAGATGCTTGAACCCTTCCACCTCTTTTTCCTGGAAGATTCGCTCGCGCCGGAAGATATTGAGTGGTATCGCATGATGCGCCAGCAGTGCGCCACCCCCATCGCCATGGGCGAATTGCTCAACAACCCGCATGAGTGGCGGATGCTGATCGAAGAACGCCTGGTGGATTTCATCCGCATGCACGTTTCGCAAATGGGCGGCATCACCCCTGCGCGGACGGCAGCCATGCACGCCCAGGTCTACGGCATCCGCACTGCCTGGCATGGTCCTGGCGATACCTCACCGGTGGGTCACGCTGCCAATTTACACCTGGACCTGTGGGCGCCGAACTTTGGCATTCAGGAATGGTGCCGTTTTGATGAGCTGGTCTATGAAATGTTCCCCGGCTTGCCGGTGGTGCGCAATGGGTATATGTACCCTAACGATAAACCCGGCTTGGGGATTGATTTCAACGAAAAAATGGCTGAAAAATACGCCTGCGTTGACTCGGTGGATATGTGGACGCAAACCCGCCTGCCCGATGGCAGCCCGTGGCGTCCGTAAAGGGGAATGACCATGACACGCTATGTCTATGTAGGCTCTGAAACCTGGTCTGAGGGCAAGCACCGCCCGGATTCTATTTACGTCTATCAAATGCAGCCGGATGGCAAGCTGGACTTGATCCAGTCGGTTGAAGGGGGCGAAAATCCTTCTTTTCTGGCGATTGCCCCCAACAAACGCTTTATGTATTGCATCAACGAGCGCCGCGAAGGCATGGTGACGGCTTTCAGCGTGGATTCTGCCACCGGCAAGCTAACCGTCCTCAATAGCGCGCTTGAACGCGCAGGGCTTGGTCCATGCTACATCAGCATTGATCCGACTGGCAAGTGGGCGTTTGTGGCGAATTATGGTGGCGGCAGCGTGAACGTGATGAAGCTGCTGCCGGATGGTCGCGTGGAAGCTGGGATGGATTCGGTGCAGCATGAGGGCAGTGGCACCCGCGCTGACCGGCAAGAGGGTCCGCACGCGCATTCGATCCTCCCTGCGCCGGGGGGCGAGTATGTGCTTTCAGCGGATTTAGGCACGAATAAGATTTACATCTACCACCTGGAAGAGCAGTTTGGTGTGTTGGCTGCCCACGAGAGCGCGATGGCTGCGCCCGGGGCGGGTCCGCGTCACATGGCTTTTCATCCGCTGGGACTGCCGTACCTGTATGTCTCCAACGAGTTAGATAACACGGTCGCCGTGTACCAGTGGGGGGCGCAAGAGGGTAAATTATCTCCGCGCGGCGCATATCCCACCTTGCCGGAAGACTTCAAGGAAGAAAATTTGCTGGCGGATTTGCACCTTTCGCCGGATGGCAAATTCCTGTATACCTCCAATCGCGGGCATGACAGCCTGGCGGTCTACCGCATTTCGGAAGATGGCGCGCAGCTGGAATTCCGGGGGCGCGTCCCCACCGAAGGGCATTGGCCCCGCAACTTCTGCCTGGATGCGGAAGGTCGCCTGCTGTTAGTTGCCAATCAGGAAAGCAGCAACCTGGTGTTGTATCGCCTGAACCCTGAAACCGGCATGCCTGAACCCACCGGACAGAAGACGGATGTCATCCGCCCCATGTTCGTGACGATTGTAGATTTTTAATCCCCATTTTTTAAGTCCTGAGGATAACGAGAAACCTGGTTGACGCTTTGCGTCAACCAGGTTTCTCGTTATCCTTTACGAATCTCTTCGTTACTTCATCATTTCGGGTAAATAGAGCGAATAATAGACGCTATCGGGCAGTGGACCCGCCAGGGCGTAGGCGCTCGCCAATGCCGCCTGATAGATGGAAAAGCCAAAGTTGAGCGACTGCGGGCTGAGGTTGGCGAGCGTATCGTTGGCGGTATGATAGTTGGGGGTTTCGTCTCGTCCGGTACAGCCGGTTTGCGGATTGCCCTGATCGTAGAAGTTTTCGCCAATTTCCACCGCGCCAATACTTTTCCCCCAAAAAGAGGCATGATCTGAGGCGGAAATTGCCTGCGCAAGCAGATAATCTTCTTTGAGGTTCAATCCATACGCGCTGATGCTCTGAACGATGCACTGCCCAAGGGTATCAGAGGCGGGCAGCGTGCCAACATGAAGTTCAAAGCAGCGGTCGCCATCTCCATCATAACTGAACATATCCAGGTTAATATCCCCCACGATTCCGGTCAGATCGGCGGAGTTGACGTAAGCTTTGCTGCCTTGCAGCCCTTGCTCTTCGCCGGTGAACCAGATCAGGCGGATAGATCGCTGAAAGTTACGATGTTGTAGCAGGCGGGCGGTTTCAAGCAATGCGGCTGCGCCGGAGGCATTGTCATCCGCGCCTGGGGCGTTGTTACTGCCACCTGTGCTATCCAGGTGGGCAGTGAGGAGGATCGTCTCCTGTGGAGTGACGCTGCCGGGCAAATCCAGGATGATATTCTTCCAGGTGATCCCAGCCCCATAAGGTTCATACGATTCTTCGCTGACCTGCCCGGCGGGATACCAGGCGCGCAGCCGTTCCAAAACGTAGGTATAGGCTGTTAATGTGGCTGGTTTGGTAAAAAGCGCAAAGCTGTTGCGTGTAGCAATGGTTGCGGACTGCTCGCTGATGGTCACGGGGCGCGCGCCAGAGAGATCAGCAATCCAGTTGACCCAATTTTCCTGGTGCGTTTCCGCCAATAGGTCACTGACCAGCGGTTGCTGCTCACATGAGTAGGTTTGGGTTGTGGAAGATTGCGCGGTTACTTGCCCTTGCGGAGAAAGGCACATTGCGCTTAAAATCAGCATGCAAATGAACAGGCGGGGAATATTGCGCATAAGGAACTCCTGGGGGATTCGTATGGTTTCCGTATCGTGTTAAAACCGGATTTGGTTGAGGAACGAAAGTTTCTCTACTATTATCGGCGCAAATGCGAAAATAGGCAAATCAGATGAAAAAAGGAATAGTCTGAGGGGCATTCTTAAGCTCCTCTTAATCTTCATCTGATAAGATGAATCGATTTTGGGATCATTATGAGACGAAAAATACTTTTTGCATTTCTATTAGGATTGTTGTTGCTCATGGGTGGGATAACCGCGCATGTGGCGGCGCAAAGCGTAGCGCAAGGCGCTGGCCCACAGCCGCCAAGTACGCAGCCCACCCCTTCCGATGACCAGGTGAATGCGGTCGCCCGGCAGATGTATTGTCCGGTCTGCGAAAATATCCCGCTGGATGTTTGTCCCACTCAGGCGTGCATCGAATGGCGCGAGCTGATCCGCCAAAAGTTAGCGGCGGGTTGGACGGATTCGCAAATTAGGGACTATTTCGCCAAACAGTATGGTGACCGCGTCCTTTCTGAGCCGCCCACGCGCGGGTTAAACTGGCTGGTCTATGTGCTGCCACCGGCCTTTTTTGTGTTGGGCATTGGTGTGGTGTGGAACGTGATGCGTAAAGCCCGCCGCAAAGGCAACGCCGCAGCCGCTATAGCCAGCGCCGCAGTTCCGCCCCCCACGCAGCCTGATGAGGATGCTTATCTGGCGCAGTTTGAAGATGAATTGCGCAAAAAAGAATAAAGCGAGATAGAACGGGTACGTTGAAAGGAATCTATGACCCAAGAAGTTGGCAACGTAGAGCGAGACGCGAAAATCACCGAAAAGCGCCGGCTGCCCGCCTGGATAATTGTCAGCGCATTTTTGATTCTGGTGGTGTTTTTAGCGTTGATCGGCTGGGGATTGAGCCGTTCGATGCGCGCAGGGCTGTCGAAGGGTGACCCTGCTCCACAATTTAGCATGTCCACTTTTGATGGCAAGACCATCAACACAGCGGATTACACTGGCAAGGTGGTGGTGGTGAACTTCTGGGCGTCCTGGTGCAAACCGTGCGAGCAAGAAGCCCGTGAGCTTGAAGGCGCATCCCAGTATTTTAAAAAGGATGGTCAGGCGGTGTTTGTGGGTTTGGCGTATGTAGATACCGAGCCAAAATCACTGGGCTATTTGCAGCAGTTTGGGGTGACATATCCGAACGGACCCGACCTGGCGACTAAGGTTTCACAGCAATATGGTGTGAAGGGCGTGCCTGAAACGTTCATCATTGATCGGCAGGGGCGGCTGGCGTACTTCCGCGCCGGTCCGTTTAATTCTGTGGATGAAATTGTGGCAATTGTCAACAGCGTATTAGGTCAATAGCGCAAAAGAAATGATCGGTCTCTGCGGGTTGGTGTGGTAGCGTATCGAGAGGGACGACCTTCTCCCCTTGATACGCTACCACACCAACCCGCCAATAGAGCCAAAATTTTCACTCAGGGAGGCACGGCAGCATGGAATGGATTGGCGCGCTGTTCTTAATTCTGGCGCTGGCAATTTTAATTGCCTTATTTGTTGGTCGTCCATTTATAAATCGGTTTTTTGCGCGCGCGGACGCGGAAGGAGCGGGTTCGCAGGAAATGTCCCCCGCTGAACATCGCCGATCTTCCCTCTTGGCGGATCGTGACCAAGTGATTGGCGCGTTGCAAGAGCTGGAATTTGATAACACGCTCGGCAAGGTGCCGGAAGAAGATTATCCCGTTCAGCGCGCAGAGTTGATGCAGCATGGCGCGGAAATTCTGCGCCAGTTGGACGCGCTGAAAGGCGTAGATTCGCCCGCCGAGGGGCAAAGTCAGAGCGCGGAAGAGCGCATCTCGGCAGCGGTAGCGGCTCGCCGCGCGGATGCTGCCTCTCTCACTGCCTCAACGGAGAAGGCGGCTATGCCTGCAAACGGCAACGGCGTGCATGCGGATCGCTTGGAAGACCTGATTGCCTCGCGCCGCCGCCAACGCGCTGAGAAATCAGCCGGCTTCTGCCCAAAATGTGGTCGTCCGGTCACTACTTCAGATCGTTTTTGCTCGCGCTGCGGCGCAACCTTATAGAGAAGGAAAATTGCCCTTATGCTCCATCATCGCGCATTTCGCCTTGGATTGTTAACGGTACTTCTGGCGCTCACCAGCGTATTCTTATCGGCTTGTGGTTTGTCGTTAGCAGAAGACATCACCCCGCCGCCGAATTATCGCCCTGGCACGCCGCAACCTGGCATAGGTCAGTCTGGCGCAGCCTTACCTCCCAGCGCGCAGCAAGCCGTTGCCATGCCCGTTTCCGCGCCCAATTTGGAAAGTGGCAAAGCGATTTACGTGCAAAAATGCCTGCCTTGTCATGGTGATATTGGACTAGGAGATGGCACGATGGCTGCTAAGTTGCCTGTTCCACCCGCTTCCATAGGCGCATTAGACTTTGCTCGCCTCTCTCGCCCCACCGACTGGTTTTCCATCGTCACTGCTGGTAATATTCAACAAGGAATGCCCGGTTTTAGTGGCAGCTTGAATGAATCGCAGCGCTGGGATGTGATTGCCTATGTTTATGGCTTCAGTACGAAAGCGGATGAGGTGAGTCAGGGCAAGGCGCTGTATACCCAACATTGCGCGGATTGTCACGGCGAAAATGGCAACGGTCAGGGCAGCAAAGCCGCCAGCCTCAAGACCAAGTTGAAAGATTGGAGCAAATCGCCTGACCTGATGCAGCTTTCGCAGGCGGAATTGGTACAATTTATTGTGCAAGGCAAGGGTGAAATGCCCGCCCTTAGCAGTGATGTGAATGAATCGCAGCGCTGGGCGTTGACCGAATACCTGCGCACGATCAATTTCTTGCAGCAATCCGCTGGCAGCCAGGCAAACGCCGCTCCGGTAGGCATCAGCGGCGCAGCAACCGCTACCCCGGATGCTTCCACGCCAGATACGGCTGCTACGCCAGATGTTGCTACCACCCCACAACCCATCTCTACCATCGACCCGAACGCCACGCCTAACCCGAATGCTACCCTCTCGGTGAGTTTCACTAAATTCACCATCAGCGGCTCGGTCAGCAATGGCACATCCGGCGGCAAAACTCCGGCGGGTATAAAACTTTCGCTGCTGGGCTTCAACGCCATGACCACCGTCTTCACTACCCCCGGCGAAGTCAAGCCGGATGGCAGCTATCTTTTTGATAACGTTGATTTGAAGGCAGGCTATGTTTATGTAGTGCAGGCGGATGTTAACGGCACTTCCTTTAATTCAGATATTTTGCACGCCACGGATGTAAAATCCACCAACATGGCGATGCCCATCAAAGTGTATGAAACTTCCACCGACACGTCTGTCCTCAAAGCAGACCGGTTGCACATCTTCTTTGATTTCAGCACGCCTGGCAAAGCACAGGTGGTGGAACTCTTTATCGTCTCCAACCCAACCGATAAGCTGATCGTGGCAAAAGACCCGCAAGGCGCAGTCTTGAATTTTGATTTGCCCACCGGCGCGCAAAATTTGAAGTTCCAGGATGGCGCTATTGGGGATCGTTATCTGCAAACGGACAAGGGCTTTGGTGACCGCGCTAGCGTTGCCCCCGGCATGGGCAATCATCAAGTTTTGTTTGCTTATGATATGGCGTACACCGATAGCGCGGAACTGAAAATCCTAACACCCTTACCCATTGATACGGCGATGGTGATGGTGCCGACCGGCGGCATCCGGCTCTCCAATCCGCTGTTAGCTGATTCGGGCGACCGCGCGGTGCAGGGCATGAACTTCCGTCTGTATCAGTCGAACGCGCCCATTCCGGCTAACCAGGAATTGGATTTACAACTGAAAGGCACGATGACCGGTACTCCGGTGGATGACTGGCAAACGTACTTGCCCATCATCTTGGGCGGAGTGGTCTTTGTGCTAGTCGTGGCAGGAGTAATATTCATTTTCTTGCGTCAGCGCCGCAAATTGCGCCTATCAGAGCAGGGTGAAGCAGTGGAAGAGCCTATCGAAGAAGGCGCAGTAGAATCGAGCGATTCTATTTTGGATGCGATTGCCGCTTTGGATGATTTGCGTCAGGCGGGGAAGCTGCCTGAAGAAGCCTACCGCGAACGACGCGATCAGCTGAAAATTCGTCTGGCGGAATCGATGGCGCGTGAAAAATAAGGCTGAGGCTCAGGTGAATCATGCCCATCATTGAAGTGAACCACCTGGTCAAACGCTTTGGCTTGAAAACCGTGCTGCGAAACCTGGATTTTCAGGTAGAACAGGGCGAATTTGTGGCGTTGCTGGGTCCAAATGGGGCGGGCAAGACTACCTTCTTGCGGATTTTGTCCACCCTGGCGCGTCCTTCCCTGGGCAAGGTGAGCATTGCAGGCTTTTCCCTCCCGCACGAAGCAGCAGCGGTGCGTCAGCAGCTGGGCGTGGTCAGCCATGTGCCGTTACTATATGGCGACCTGACCGCTGAGGAAAACCTGCGCTTCTACGGGCGCATGTATGCGGTGGATCATCTGGAGGCGCGCGCGGCGGAGGTATTAGAGATCATCGGACTTAGCCCGCATAGGCGCGACCTGGTTCGTAATTTTTCGCGTGGAATGCAGCAGCGGCTCGCCATTGGTCGCGCTATTTTGCATGACCCTGAAGTGCTGCTATTGGATGAACCGCATACCGGCTTGGATCAAGACGCTTGTGATCGCCTGGATCGGACGTTGCTGCAGGTGGCTGGGCGCGGGCGCACGGTGGTGATGACTTCTCACGATTTATCGCGCGTGGCAGACCTTGCCGGGCGGTTTGATGTGCTGGTGCGTGGGCAAATTAGCGCGTCCATCCATGCCCATGACCTGCCTGAAGACGGGCTGCTGGCATATTACCGCAAGTCATTGCAGCCCAAACAGGAGCAGCCCGCATGACGCCATTCTTTTCTGCCATGAAAGCCATTCTCTGGAAAGATTTGGCTGCCGAATGGCGCAGCCGCGAGATTATCTCGGCGATGTTGATTTTTTCGCTGCTGGTGATTTTTCTGTTCAACTTCGCCCTGGAATTAGATCCGCTGACCCGCCGCTCGGCGACCGCCGGTATCTTGTGGGTGACGCTGGTATTTGCTGGTACGCTTGGGCTCAACCGCTCGCTGGCAGTGGAGAAGGATCGTGGCTGCCTGGATGGACTTTTGCTTGCTCCCGTGGATCGGACTGCGATCTATTTCGGCAAGATGCTGGCGAATTTGGTGTTCATGTTGGTGATCGCCGCCATCGTGCTGCCCCTCTACAGCTTGCTTTATGACGTGAATCTCTTTAAACCAGGCTTGCTGCTGACAGTTGCGCTGGGGTTAGAAGGGTATGCGGCGGTGGGTACGCTGCTTGCGGCGATGTCAGTGCAAACCCGCACCCGCGAGATTCTATTGCCCATTTTGCTGTTCCCGATCATAATTCCTGTGTTGGTGGCGGCGGTAAAAGCCTCCAATGGCTTTCTGTTGGCTGCCAGCATGGCGGATATTCAACCTTGGATTAATATTCTTTTGGCGTATGATGTGCTATTTACAGCGATTGCCTTTATGGTATTCGAGTTTGTAGTCGAGGAATGAGAGGTGAAACGATGAAAGCAATCCCCCGTTCGTTGTTGATGGTGGATATTGCGGCCTTTGTGCTGGTATTGATCGCATCGGTGATGGTTTTCACCTATGCGCCCATCGAAGCCGTGATGGGTTTGGTGCAAAAAATCTTTTATTTCCATGTCGCCACTGCCTGGCTGGGGATGCTCAGTTACCTGGTGGCGCTGGGCGCGGCAGTGATCTACCTGGTCAAGAAAAATCCATATTGGGACCTGGTCGAGGTCAGCGCAATTGAGATTGGCTTGGTGTTCCTGTTGATCACGGTCGTCACCGGAGCAATTTGGGCGCGCCCCAGCTGGAATACCTGGTGGACGTGGGACCCGCGCCTGACGACTGTAACCATTATGGAACTGGTCTATGCAGCCTATATGATGCTGCGCTCTGGCATTGAAGACCCCGAACGGCGCGCGCGGTTTGGTGCGGTGTACGCCATTGTGGGCTTCCTGAGCGTGCCGCTCACCTTTTTATCCATCCGCTTTTTCCGTACCATTCATCCGGTGGTGATCGGCAGCGGCGATCCGAACGCGACCGGCTCTTTCAGCATGACGCCTGACATGGGCATCACTTTCGCCATCAGCCTGATTGCCTTTACTGTGCTGTTCATCAGCCTGTTGTGGCATCGCATCCGCATCGGTCAAATGGCGGAACGGGTGGAAAGTCTGAAATTACGCCTGATGCAATAAGGAGAAAATATGCCAATTGCCCCTGCGGATACTCTGAATTATATGTTGGGCGGCTATGCCGTGATTTTTGGCGTGATGGCGGTTTACCTGGTCAGCTTTGTCGTTCGTTGGCGCAACCTGCGCGAGGATGAGCAAACGCTGGAAGAGGTAGAGGCGGAAGAAAAAGCGAAGAAATAATCACTCGTTTAAACAAAAATATCACCGTTATGTCTTGGCACAGCCAAGACATAACGGTGATATTTTTGTTTAAACGCTATTTCTCCTGACTTATTTTCATCCCTGGTAAAAATTCTACCAGCTGTTCAGGGTGATGGATGAGCAGGGGCAGGTGCTGCGAGCAAATAAAGATTTCTTTGCCCTGAAAGCGCAGCGTAATTAACGGCACCTGGTCGCTGGTCATGTCACATGCCAGGCATTTTCCTTGTGGTTCGGTCATTGGATTTTCCCTTTCTGACGGTTGAACTTGGGTAAAAAGGGGATGAAGAAAATCTCCATCTCTTTTTAAAGAATTGAATATTAGGTAAAAATTACCCTTTATGTATTGATTATACCCTTAAACCTGCGTTGAGAATATCGTGTCCTTGAGGCAATTCGTGGATAGGCTGCGCCCATTCCGTAGGGTTTTTTTTGAATTCTTCTGAATTGATGAGCGCGAATACCCGCCCAAGGGTGTCGTGTGAGGGGGCCCATTAGGGAAAACTTCTACTGCGCAGCTGGTCTGAGGGTCGAACTTTCCCCCGGCTGCAACGTAACCAGAACTGGGGTCTTAGTCCAGAGGTACAGCGCGGAGAGATCCACGCGGAAGGTGCGCGGGTGATCCGCCAGGTTTTGCAGTGTGAAACCTTCGGTGTCGTCGTAGGTGTAGCTCACGGCAAAACGGGATTCGTGCAGCTCCACATGCCCGCCGTGGTACAGGCACGGCGCGATCACCAGATCCACATCCATTGCAAAGCCCAGTCCGAGATACTCATGCAACAGCACCCAGGTAAAAACGCAGGGGTACTCGTAATAGTGCGCGGCGCCGTGCGAGTCCTTGCCATCGATGTAATAGATATGGTCCATGTCATAGCGCTCGTCCATGTGGTAGGCTTCGCTTTCGGCCTGTTTGGCTACTTGCACCAGTTGACGGTGGAGCATCTCCCTATCTTTGCGCCAGGACCAGAAAGCCGCGTCCCAGCACCAGTAGCGCCCGGCGGCGCACAGGTCGTAGGGCCCGCCGTCGCCGATTTCGCTGGCGGTATACCCAGCCAGCTCCAGTGCCACGAAACTGGGGAAGCGCTGGAAGTCTGCAAGGTTTTCGTCTACCAGGCGCAGCACGGCCTGAGCCTGCTCGTGGGTTGCATGACCAAACAACACTGGAAGCTCATTGGATAACAAATGGACGTGGTCGTGGGCAACACCTTTCCGGTCAACCCAGTTGGTGAAGCGCTGCTTGCCCGGGTCCCAATATCCTCGTGGCAGGGGGGCAACCAGCATCCGGGCTAGGCGTTCGGACTGCTTCTGGTAGACATGTGCCTGTTCATCGCGCCCCAAGAGGGCTTCCATTTCCGCCAGCAGGTGGAACCCATTGGCCGAAAATGCCTGTGCATCGCAGACGCGCCCATCCTGCATGACCTGGTCTTCGAAGTAAACATCTGACCAGAGCAGCCCGTCCGAGTCGATATGGGCTTCAATGCCGGAGGCAGCCCCTTCCAGATCGAGAATGTGGTCTGTCAGCCAGCCTCGGCTGTGGGTGGCGCAGACATAGGCGAAGGCTTCTTCCAGAATCTCGACGTTGCCGGTAATAAGGAACATCGTGGCGGTAGTGTTGCCGTCCATGCTGCTGCGCCGGACATGGTACTCGCAGGTACCATCGGGCTGCACAGAACATGGGTCGCGCCACGATTTATCAGGGTCGGCGCGCATGACCTGGAACTGCAGCTCCAACATACGCCGCACAACGTCCTCATCCAGCGGGTTACCGGATGCCAGGCGGCCTTTTACTTGGAACTCATGGTCCACATCGGGGTAAGTGCCGAGATAGTTGGAGGACAGGGTGCTGAGCACGTATCCATCGGGGGTCGGAAATGTAGCGGCACGGGTGCGTTCCACCACGCACGGCAGGATTGTATCCCAGTAGAATGCCGCCAGGGTCTGTTCGAGGCGGGGGCCGTCCTCAATTTGCAGGCTGTAACGGCTGCCAAAAATATCGGCGTGTGGGCGACTCTCATAGCGCCGCAGATCAATGTGGCCGGCGTGCACCTCCACAGCAATGGTTGTTCCCGCGCAGTGCAGAGTGATCGGGGAGCCCGCAGGTGCCTGGATGCACCAGGCAGGGGCGGATTCATCCGCACCGGGTGGAAGCACCCAGGCGATGCTGTCACCATCAAGAACCTGGGATGCGGCGCTGGCAATGCTGTTTCCATCTACCAAAGTAGATTCCGGGACGGAAGGTAGTACAAACCAGCCGCCTTTTTCGCTGCGTAGCACAAAAGCAGGTCCGCTGGCAAACTCCAGGGAAATTGCCGTACCACTGGTGCGCTCAATGCGGATGATGTCGTTGCATTCGACAATCTGACTGTTGCCAGCCAGGGAGAGGAGACGTTCAGGAAGGCGGGGTGTACCCATGGATCAGTCCCTTTTAAGTGTGTTTCGAATTTGATCCCATTCTATTTTAAGCTATGGTCCAGATTCCCGATTCCTTGTACAGCTTCACAAGGCAACCGCCAACGTCCAGTTATATATTGGAATACATTCGCCAAAATCTATCTCATTTCCAAATTGCGGCGCGATGCGAAGTCATAACCCCCGAATTGTTAATCTCGTTTTTTTCGGGGCAAGGCGGCAACTAGCAAGAGCAGAATTGCCCCTGGACCGAAAAGTAGCGCGTAGGTTCTATACACATTTCCCGTAAGTTCTGGATATATGAAATAGATAACTACACCAATAACAATCAAGAACGCAAGGTTTCTCAAAAATGCTGTTAGAAATTTCAATTACCCCTCCTTGTTTTTTTTTGCCTTATTTATTGAACTTGTGGCAAATTAGGAAAAAACGCCATATGTACGGTATTTTATATCCAATATTTGTCAGTTAATGCCTATATAAGACGGTATGACCTTATTCCACCATAAGTTTTTTGACTATACTCTGAACAGCCTCGGTTTGGAAGGGTTGAATTTTGAATTGAAATTGCATTTGTTATTCCCATCCCATCACCTCTTCATACTCTCGTTTCATTTCGTACCGCCCTTCTTTAATCTCATCAATTTGACAGTCGACGAATCCTGTATTATTGTTTAATATGAGAAATATACGAGTCACCCACGCTTTTAAGACATTTAGGTCGATTACAATGTTTTCATTCTTACCAACATAAAATTGGTCGACTTTTTTATCGGTTAGTGGATAACGGGCAAACGTCATATCATTTGTATTTTCATAAAGTATTTCTATAAATTGCTCCACAAAGGCAAATTCTTTTAGTAATCTGCTATCATTATTTGCTCTTAATAGACTCATAGTCACTTGGCAAAGCTGTCGTATATCATGCCCCCCCTCAATTTTTGTGTCCTGATACTCCTGCTTTTTGAGCTTTGCTAATATTTGATATTGAGAATTAAAACCTTTTAAATACACTTCGATGCCGTGGGTAACATGGAATAGAATAGGAAAAATCCATGTATCTGCTTTTTTGTCATAGTTATCGTCATAGACAACCGGAATGTAATAAACTTTCCGCATGTTGACTATAGATTTTAAGCATGCGAAAACCAAGTAAGTCAATTGGCTATACCCTTAAACCCGCATTGAGAATATCCCTCACAAGACCGGGTCCTTCATAGATGAGACCCGTATACAGTTGCACCAGGCACGCGCCAGCGTCTAATCGGGCTTGCGCATCCGCGGCGCACATGATTCCGCCGCTGGCGATGATGGGCAAGCGACCATTGGTACGGCGGACCACTTTTTCCACCATTTGCTGACTGAGCGTGCAGAGGGGCGCGCCGGATAGCCCGCCCGTCTCCTGCGCATAGCCTGACTGTAAAGGCGGGCGGCTGATGGTGGTGTTGTTGATAATCACCCCATCCATGTGGGTATCCTGCACCACCGTCAGAGCGTCATCCAGCTCCTCATCCGTCAGGTCAGGGGCTAATTTCACCAATACCGGCACATTGCGCCCTAATTGTGCGGATTGGCGCGCCTTTTCTTGCGCCAGCGGTTGCAGCAGCCCTTCCAGCGCTTCACGAGACTGCAAGCTGCGCAGCCCCGGCGTATTGGGCGAGCTGATATTGACGGCAAGGTAATCCGCCAGTGGCGCAAACGTCACCAGCAGCGAGAGGTAATCCTGGGCAGCATCTTCCAGCGGGGTGGCTTTGTTTTTGCCAATGTTTACGCCCAGCACCAGCCCATGCGGTCGGCGACCTTGCAGCTTGCGCGCCATATATTCTGCGCCGCGATTGTTGAAGCCCATGCGATTAATCACCGCGCGGTCATGCACCAGGCGATAAACGCGCGGCTTGGGGTTGCCGGGCTGCGGACGGGGCGTGACCGTGCCGAGTTCAATATGCCCAAAGCCCAGGGTCGCCAACCCACGCCAACCAAAGCCGTCTTTATCATATCCGGCAGCCATCCCGAGCGGGTTCATAAAGGTCAACCCAAACGCATGAACTTCCGGTCCTGCGGCGCGAGCGCGAAACCAGGCGCGCAAGAGTATTTCCGCGGGGGGAACAGCCCCGCCCAACCCTAATAAGGTGATGGTGGAGGTATGCGCCTGTTCGGGCGTCAGTTGATAGATCAGGGGGCGGAACGTTTTATACATCTGTGTTACCCAACCTTATGGGTGGATTGAATAAATTCGCGTGCGGCTTGAATTTGCGCGGCAGGGATGCGCCCGGTCGCCTGCCAGTAATCCAGCAGGTCTGTCAGGGTCAGCACGGCATGCAGATCATAGCCAGCGGCAGCCAGGGTTTCTTTTGCGCCTGATTCGCGGTCAATCAGCACGATCACATCTTTAACCAGCAGTCCTACCTTTTTGAGCTTTTCAATGGCTTCAAATTTGCTGTCGCCAGTGGTTGCCAGATCATCAATGATCGCCACCACTTCGCCGGGGTGATATTCGCCCTCAATCTCGGCGCGCGTGCCGTATTCTTTGGATTCCTTGCGCGGGTAGATGAGCGGTTGACCGCTTTGCAAGCTGATGGCAGTGCCAATCGGCAGGGCAGCGTAGGGCAGGGCAGCCAGACGGTCAAAATGCAGGTTTTGCAGGATCGGCACATACGCGCGCGCCACTTCCGCCAGCACCGCCGGATGCGTCACCAGTTGGCGTAAATCCAGGTAAATGGGTGATTTTAAGCCTGATTTGAGGGTAAATTCACCAAAGCGCACGCAGCCCGCCTTCAGCAGCCCTTCCGCCAGGGTTGCGCTGATGGAGACAGGCACAGGCGGGGCAGTTTTGATCTTTTCACGCTCGGCGTTAATCTTCGCGTTCAGGTTGCGCACGGCTTGTAATGGATTTTCTGCCTGAGAAACGCCACGCGCCACTGTGATGAGCAGTCCCATCCCGTCAGCGCGCAGACCCGCGCGTAAGGCAGCCGCAAGGTCACCCCCCTGCGCGCCCACCCCAGGGGCTAATATCCACAGGTCAGGGGCAGCCAGGCGCACGCGGCGCAACGCTTCGGGGTGCGTAGCCCCTGCCACTAAACCAATATTCCCCGCTTGATTCCATTCCTGGGCAAGCTTCGCCACGCGCTCATAAACCATCAGCCCATCCGCCATTTTCAGGTCTTGCAGGTCGCCAGAGCCAGGGTTAGAGGTTTTGCACAGCAAGAAACAGCCGCGTTCCGCATTGCGGGTGAAAGGTTCGAGCGAATCTTGCCCTAAATACGGATTGAGGGTAATGGCGTTCGCGCCCAGCCCGTCAAACGCGGAAAGCGCGTAGGCTTCTGCGGTGGAGGCAATATCGCCGCGCTTGGCATCCAGGATGACCGGCACGCCCGCAGGGATGGCAGCGATAATTTCGCGCAGCGCCTGCCAGCCTTCCGGTCCAAAGGCTTCAAAGAAGGCGGCATTGGGTTTAAAGGCGACCACTTCGTTGGCAGTCGCCTGGATCAGCCGCAGGCAAAAGGCTTTGGCAGCCTGGGCAGTGGGCTCGGGCAAGTCGGCGGGGTGCGGGTCTAACCCGATGCACAGCAGCGAACCAGTCTGCTGCGCACGCGCCTCTAGTCGTGTGAAAAAGGGTTCAGTCATATTGGGTTATGATTTTCCTAAAACCATTGCAAGGAGCGCCATACGGACATATAAGCCATATTCCATCTGGCGGAAATAAGCAGCGCGCGGGTCATCGTCTACATCCATGCTGATTTCGCCAACGCGCGGCAGGGGGTGCATGACGATCATGTTTTCTTTGGCTTGCCGCATCGTCTCTGGGGTGATGATAAAGGCATTTTTCACCGTTTCATAAACTTCGGGGTCAGTAAAGCGTTCTTTTTGGACGCGCGTCACATACAGTACATCGCTTTCAGCCAAAACAGGATCAAGACTATTATATACGCTTTGAGGCGTTCCTTTTTGATGAATTTCTTCCATAATATCAGCGGGCATCTGCAGCAAGTCAGGCGAGACGTAATTGATGCGCACGTCAAACAGGGTCAGCAGGCGCGCCAGCGAGTGAACGGTACGTCCATATTTCAGGTCGCCCACCATGGTGACGGTCAAGCCGTCAATGGTTTGCAATTCCTGCAAAATGGTGAATAGGTCAAGCAGCGCCTGGGTGGGATGTTCGCCCACGCCATCCCCAGCGTTGATGATGGGCTTGCGGGCATAATGGGCTGCCAACTCTGCCGAACCCACTTCCGGGTGGCGCAGGACGATTACATCCGCGTAGGCTTCCAGAGTGCGGACGGTATCCGGCAGCGATTCGCCCTTCGAGACGGAGGAGTAGCGCACTTCGCTGATGGGGATCACGCTTCCGCCCAGGCGTTCCATCGCCGCGGTGAAGGAGGAGGAGGTACGGGTGGAGGGTTCATAGAAAAGGTTTGCCAGAATCTTACCCTTCAGCAGATCAAAGCTGCCGATGCGGCGCACCATTTCTTCCATTTCTGTGGCGACCCCGAAGACGTAATCCAGGTCATCATGCGAGAATTGCTTTACTGATAAAATATCTTTGCCATAAAAAGGCGCGTCTTGCCGGTCGCCAAAAGGCAGATGCGGGTTCGACTTAATCGTGCGGGGGGTATGTAGAGTCATAATTCAAAATCTCCTTTGCAAACAAGCGTTAATCCGTAAAATCAGATGCTTATCCCAGCTCAGGGCGGACGTTTTGACCGTATCCGGGTTGGGCTAAGAGAATACCAGAGTCAAATACCTGTTGACCGCGCAGGAAGACGCGCTCCACTTTGCCGCGTACAGGGATGCCCTCAAACGGGGTCCAGGCGGCGCGGGTGAAGGTGCGCGCGGCGGAAATTTGCCATTCCGCGTCTGGGTCAACTTCTACCCACGTATCTGGCTGCTCGGGCAGGTGGAAGATGCGGCGTGGCGCGGTGACGCAGCGGGTGATGACGTCTTCCAACGTCAGCCTTCCCGCGTGGACGGCGGTCAGCAGCAGGGGCAGGGCAGTTTCTAAGCCAGGGAAGCCAGGCGGGGGCGCACTGCCCAGTTTTTCGGCGAGCGTATGCGGGGCGTGATCGGTGGCAAAGCAGTCAATCACATCCAGGTTATCCCACAAGGCTTGCTGATCTTCCGGCGAGGCGAGCCTAGGGCGCACTTCACCCATGCCGCCCGGCAGCCGCGGCAGGTCAGCCGTACTCAGGAAAAGGTGATGGGGCGTTACTTCGCAGGTGACGGGGTAGCCCTTTTCCTTGGCGGCGCGGATGAGTAAAATTTCCTCCTTGCGTGCCACGTGGGCAATATGCACCGCGTGTCCGGTGATTTGGGCGATCAGGATAATGGCGGCGATGCTGCGTCCTTCGGCGTGCGCCACAATGGGCGAATTGGCGGGCCAACGAGCGGCATGCTCCAGCCAATCGGTCATATCATCCAGGCGTAGTGGACCATAGGTTTGATCCAGATACATTTTCAAGCCAGCAGTATAGGGGGCAAGGGAGGCAGCCGAGTGGGTATTTTCCGCGCCTGCGCCAAGATACTGCGCATAGTCACAGACTGCCTTGGCTTTCGCTGCGCGCAGGCATTCCTCCAGACTGGCACGATCCGTGATAGGCGGCTGAGTGTTCGGCATTGCCAGAATCAGGGTGACGCCGCCCGCCAACGCCGCTCCGGTGACGCTGTGCCAATCTTCCTTATGGGTTGCCCCAGGTTCGCGCACATGAACGTGGGGGTCAATCAGTCCGGGCAGCTTTAGCATAAGTCACCTCCAGAGGCAGGCAAAAAAAGAGAGCCTGTTTGGCTCTCATTGAAAACAAAGATAAAAAAGAAAATAATGATCCCACTGGATTTTGGCGCGGGGTATTTCGTGCAGGAAGGGGAAGCCTAAATTTCATGCCTGACGTATTCTATGCAAAAATCCATTTTTGTCAAGAGATTTACAAAAAGTGCTTCCGCTCTCACAGCGTTTCCGTCTCCCAGGGGGCGCGTCCCACCCCATTCGGAATGTTAAGCGCGGTAGCGATGCCTTCTTGCAGATCAGGCAAGCATTTGCCCACCGCCGCCAACAGCCCAATGCAGCCGGAGATCATCATATCCCCATATGGCACGGCAAAATAGGGTTGTAATTCAGAACCATATAGCATATTTCGGCGCGGACCGGTAACGACCAGGTTGCCAAGACTTGGATTCAGGCGCATGGGCTGATCCGTATAGATTAACGCCCCATGCCCGTGATCCTGAAACACATCTTCATGCTTCAGTGTGCCATCCGCCAGACGCACCAGTAGATTTTCTAGCTTTTGGGTTGTGAGCATGCCGGTATGATGCTCAAACATGCCTTCAATGCCCTGCTCGCCCATGCGAAACGCCAGGGTATGGAAGTTGCCCACGTTGGTGATGATGGATTGCTGCAGGCTGCCCACCTTGCGGTCAAAGGTTGCGCCCAGGATCGCCGCTGGGGCGGTATCCATAACCACCATTGGCGCATGAACGCCTTCGCTCATGCTGGCAACGGCTTGCAGGCGGGTCATACTGGGGGGGATTTCATCACTGCGGTAGGCGAAAGCCGTCAGATCATTGCATTTTCGGATACGCTCATCTAAATAATCAAAGCGAAATTGACGATCCGACATGCCACGCGGCGCTGCGCCATGATCGAACACGCCCACTGCCACTGCGCTCAGGTGATTCAAGTCAACGTTGAATCGCCCAAAGGTAGCGCGGATGGCTTCAAAGTCAAAATCACGCAGGGCAATTCGCACCACTGTCCCCCACAGTTTGCGCGCTTCGTCTTCAGAGACCACGCGAATGCCGATTTCTTCGACTGCATCTAAATCGTCATTAAAGGACAAGGCGGCGGCAGGGGTGGCGTAAATGGGCAGTCCGGCGCGTACGTGGGCTTCCGCCGCCCACTGACTGGGTCCACCGCCCATAGTCACGCCTTCCAGCAGCACCGCCAGCCCCGCCTGGGTGGCTTGCTCTAACCGCTTCTGCACGATCAGGGTTGGGGAGGGCAAAATGAGCTTATAGGCATTTTCAATATCAAATTTCGAATCGAATAGGAGAATGTCTTGCGTGCCTGTGCCAATATCCACTGCCAATATGCGCATACCCGCCTCTTTTGTCATGGAAGGAATATGAATCCCCATTGAGTGAACACCGTCACTCCCTAAAATAGTGTAGCATACATTTCCTCTATTGGAGTTTTGTAACTGCTCTGGCAGGTGAACGGGAAATTTGATATTCCCACTTAATCGGCATGACTTTCGGCGTGATCTTCTGGTGCAAAGGAAGGCGTTTCCCTGGCTTTTTTCTCTTTCTTTTGAATGTACATGCGCTCATCCGCCAGATGAATAAGCTGGTCAGGGGTGATGGGACGGTCAGGGTGCAGGGTGGCAAGCCCATAGCTAAAGAAAAAGGGGGTGAGGAGCTTATCTTCGCTTTCTGTGCAGGTTTTGATCCGCTGTAAAACGTGCTGCGCTTGTTGCGCTTCACAGTCTGGGAAGATAATGAGAAATTCATCGCCGCCCATGCGTGCAACGGTATCCGTGCCGCGCGTATATTTTTGCAAGCAGCTCGTCAGGGAGAGAATCATTTTATCCCCTTCTGCATGCCCAAAGCGGTCATTGATGACCTTAAGGTTATCCAGGTCTACAAAGCTAACGGTCAGCGGCATGTTTCTTCGTGCGGCGCGCATCACTTCCGTAGTCAGCACTTCTAATCCTTCGGTGCGATTCAACAAGCCGGTCATGCGATCCGTGCGGGCTTGCTGCTCCATCATGCGCGAATATTCGTGCAACTGCTGTTCCAACATTTTTTTCTGTGTCGTATCGCGGTAGATGAACATAATGGCTTCCAGGTCGCCGGTGGGGGTACGCAGAACTTCGGCGTTTGCCTCTACCCAAAAGACTTCACCGGTTTTCTTTGTGACCTGATATTGCTCCACGCCCGTATAATGACCTAACATCAGTTCGCCGATGAGATAAATGGCTTTTTCTCGATATTCCGGCGCGACAAGCTCGATGAAGTTCTTTCCAATGAGTTCCTCATCGCTCTCAAACCCAAACATTTTCAGCCCTTTGGGTGAAATAAATTTTTGAATGCCGTTCATATCCACAATCGTAATGCCATCCGGTGAAATGCTCAGGATGGTACGATAAAACTCTTCGCTTTTACGCAGCTTTTCCTGCAGGATTTCTTTTTCGCGCAAGGAGGCGATGAGTGTGTTGAAAGAATCGGAAAAATCGCCCATAAATTCAACGCGCTGACTGAGGTCACCCGCCGCCAATTGCTGCGTTTGCCAGATTAGATGACGCAGTTGCGCTTGTAATTGCTTCATGGGTCCAATTAGATGATTCCGCACGGGTGGGTCAACATTAACCTGCCCTGCGCAAAATTGATTAACAAAACCCATCCCTTCCTGATATTTCGTCAGGAATTGGTTGAAAGCGGTGATAAATTCCATCTCTTCTTTGGAACAAGCCAAAGAATCAGGCAGGGGTGACGCTTGTTCAGCTTTCCCGATGACCAGATATTCAATTGCCTGCTTGCAAGAAGAAAGCAGCATCTCCTGATTCTGCATGAGGCTACTCTTTTAAGTGGACATCAAAACGACAGGTACGATCCCCCGTCGCCCAGCAGTCAATTTCTTTGACGGAGAAAGGCTTGCCAAAATAGACTTCCAAAATTCCAGCAATAAACCCTTCATCATAATCGCACACGGTTTCCCCGTTCACTGGCAGCCCAGAACAATCCAGGTCTTCAGAGACGGTCATCACCAGGTGTACCTTTTCCAGGTCTGCTTTTTCAACCCGTAAAATGCCGATCTGGTGCTGAATTAACTGCTCATTTAACTGGGCAATAAAGGCATTTACAGGCAGCGTGCAGTCTAAGAATTGTGTTGTAAACGCCATGCCAGCCACTCTTCCAGCGGACTGAAAGAGTTCACGGGTTTGTTCGTCCCCAAACCGCTCAACCAACACGCTGTGCATCGTATATTGCATCAATCGGTAAATTTCCACATCTACTTTTGGACCCATGTTTGATCGTCCAACAGAAAGATCCCCTAATGATGCCCAAGAGAAGATGGATTCAGCCATTTTAACCTCCTTATAAAACACAAAAGAAGAGCATATCACAAGAAAAGAACGGAATAAACTCCCCAATTCATTTTTATTGACTTTCAGACAAAAAAGGTCAACAATAAAATATTTATAACTCACCCAATTTTCAATGCAAAGGTATTATACATCGGATAGATAGAATCACCATCCAAAAAATTAGGGATTATATCTACATTATGGGTGATAGAGGTCGGGATAGAAAGTAGCTTATGGTATGACAATTTTAAAAATCAGGTTTTCTCTTATCGTGATATTCCAAATCAAGTATACTTAAGGCTATTCTAAAAGATTCGCTGCGAAACTTTCTAAAAGAGGAATTATGCGTTTTGAAGAAGAACGAGAACGATGGGAACAGAAGATTCTAAAACCGGCCACTCAAAAATTCCCGGAGCGCAAGAGTCAATTCTTTACCCCATCAGGGATTGAAATGCCACGCGTCCTGGGCGCGTCAGACGATGAATATTTGCGCAAATTGGGATTCCCGGGCGAATACCCCTTTACGCGCGGAGTGCAGCCGACCATGTACCGCGGTCGTTTTTGGACGATGCGCCAGTATGCTGGCTATTCTTCCGCCGAGCAGTCCAATCAACGTTACCGCTATTTGCTGCAGCAAGGGCAAACCGGGCTTTCTGTAGCGTTTGATTTGCCCACTCAGGTAGGTTACGATGCAGATGATCCGTTAGCCGCCGGGGAAGTGGGCAAGGTGGGCGTATCCCTGTGTTCTATTGAAGATATGCAGACCTTGTTCCGCGAGATTCCGCTGGATAAAGCCTCCACCAGCATGACGGTGAACGCAACCGCGGGCGTGCTGCTGGCAATGTATATCGCAGTAGCGCGCCGTCAGGGTGTGGAGGAGAAGAAGCTGCGTGGTACGATCCAGAATGATATTTTGAAAGAATATATCGCGCGCGGCACGTATATCTTCCCGCCCGCGCCTTCTATGCGCCTGATTACGGATATTTTCAGCTATTGCACCGCCAACGTTCCGTATTGGAACACCATCAGCATATCGGGCTATCACATCCGCGAGGCAGGCTCCACCGCTGTGCAAGAGGTGGCGTTTACCCTGGCGGATGCGATTGCCTATGTGGAAGCCGCCGAACGCGCCGGACTAAAGGTGGATGAGTTTGCGCCACAGCTTTCTTTCTTCTTCAATGCGCATAGCAACTTCCTCGAAGAGGTCGCCAAGTATCGCGCTGCACGCCGCATTTGGGCGGATATTATGCGCGACCGGTTTAAGGCGCAAGACCCCCGTTCCTGGATGCTGCGCTTCCATACCCAAACTGCTGGCTCAACCCTGACGGCGCAGCAGCCGGAAAATAACATTGTGCGCGTCACCTTGCAAGCCCTGGCGGCGGTGATGGGCGGCACGCAATCCTTGCATACCAACAGCATGGACGAAGCCCTATGGCTGCCCACTGAAAAATCGGTGCGGATTGCCCTGCGCACTCAGCAGGTGATTGCTTACGAATCTGGCGTGGCGGATACGATTGACCCGTTGGGCGGTTCGTATGTCATCGAACATCTGACGGATGAGATTGAAGCTCAGGCGCGCGAATATTTGCGTAAGATTGATGAAATGGGCGGCGCGTTGGCTGCCATCGAGCGTGGCTATCAGCAGAATGAAATTCAAGAGGCGGCGTATCAGCAGCAAAAAGCGGTCGAACGCAAGGAGCAAATCGTGGTTGGGGTGAACGCCTTCCAAACCGAAGAAAAGTTGCAGCTCGAACGCTTGCGCCTGGACCCCAGCATCGAGAAAGGTCAGCAAGCGCGCCTGGCGGAGTTACGCGCCCGGCGTGACGAAGCCCGCGCCCATGAACTGTTGGCGCACCTGGAAACCGCCGCACAGGGCAGTGAAAATTTGATGCCCCTGTTGATTGATTGCGTTGAAAATTCGCTCACCCTGGGCGAAATTTGCGGCACGCTGCGCCGCGTTTGGGGCGAGTATCAATCCCCTTCCTGGGTTTAAGGGGTACTACTTAGTCACCCCAATCTGTGTAGTGGCTTCCGGAAGGAAGCCTAACCGTTATCGGACAATTTCTGTTGCGCAGAAAGAATTGCTCGACGAACATCATGCTTCCTGCTGGAAGCCACTACACAGATTGGGACACTACTGTGAATATGGGGATGCCTGAGCAGTAACGAGAATAGGAAATGAAAGGCTGTAAAGAGGAAAAAGAATGAGCAAAATTATCAAACTTCACCACGTTGCCATTGTCATCCCGGATGTGGAATCCGCCCTGTCCTTCTGGCGTGACGGGTTAGGGCTGACCTTGAAACACGTGGAAGACGTGCCGAGCCAGAAATCGCAGGTGGCTTTTTTCCCGTTGGGCGAGAACGAAGTGGAACTCGTCAAGCCAACCACTGAGGATTCGGGCGTGTATAAATTCTTGACGGAGCGCGGCGCAGGCATGCACCATCTTTGCTTCGAGGTGGATGATCTAGATGGGATGCTGGCGCAGCTGAAAGCCAAGGGCATCCGTCTGATTAACGAAACGCCGCAGCAGCTAGAGGGGCGGCGGGTGGCATTTGTCCATCCCAAAAGTGCGAATGGCGTGCTGGTAGAGCTGTTCCAGCCGGATTAATGGACCGAATTTGCGCTAAGATTAGAGAAGGAAAACACACATCAGGTTTTTCCTTCTTTTTTATAGTGTCTGCCTAAGTGGATAAAATTTGCTATAATAATCAACTGTGACGAGGTTCGCCACAGTTAAAAGAAAAATAGTTACTACTCAGTCACCCAATCCGTGTAGTGGCTTCCGGCTGGAAGCCCAGCGTTTTCAGAAATTTTTACTTGCAAAAAGAACTATTTGAATAATATCGGGCTTCCAGCCGGAAGCCACTACACGGATTGGGGTTACCACTGCGAATATCGGTATGACTGCGCATTAACGAAATTAATGGGGGGATAGAGAAGGAGCGGAACGATGAGTGAGTGGAGCAAGTCGTTAAAAGTGGCGGAAAATCGCAAGATGAATCGTTTTCCGCTGCATGGATGGGCAGGGGTCGGGCTGATTGTGCTGTTCTGGCCCCTTAATTGGCTTTTGCCAGGGGTACGCACCTCTTATTTATTCTTCCCTTTGTGGTTGGGTTTTGCCCTCACGGCGGACGGGCTGGCTTTTGCGCGCAAAGGCACATCTCTGCTAACGCGCAGTCCGAAAGCCTATTTGGGGCTGTTTATCATCTCCAGCCCGCTATGGTGGCTGTTTGAGGTGATTAATCTGCGTACGCAAAACTGGTTTTACCTGGGCAGCGAGGCGTTTTCCGAATTGCAATTTTTCTTGCTCTCTTCCATCAGCTTTTCGGTTGTGATTCCGGCGGTGTTTGGCATGGCGGAATTTTTCTCCAGCTTTGATTTTATCCGCCGGATGAAACCCTGGCTGGTGATTCGTGATGACAGGCGCACCACGTTGACGTTTTTCGCGGTGGGCTGGGGAATGTTGGCGTTGACCTTGCTCTTGCCCATGTATTTCTTTCCTTTCGTGTGGATTTCTGTCTTTTGCATTACAGAGCCGCTCAACGTCTGGCTGGGCAATCGCAATTTATCTGAATTTACGCGGCGTGGTGATTGGCGACCGGTGGTTAGCTTATTCCTGGGTGTGCTGGTGACGGGCTTCTTTTGGGAGATGTGGAATTACTACTCCTTCCCAAAGTGGATTTATCAGGTGCCAGGGGTGGGCTTTGGCAAAATTTTTGAGATGCCTTTCTTGGGATACGGCGGTTATTTGCCCTTTTCGTTGGAGCTATATTCGTTGTATCATTTGGTGATGGGGTTCTTGGGTCAAAAGAAAACGCGCTATATTGAGATTGAAAGCGAATGATGAAAGATGCAATCAGGGTTATCCTTGCGGCATTGAATGACTGGTGGAACGCCTGGACCAGTCTCATTGTGGCAGTGACGATCTGGTTATTGGCGCAAGGGACGATTCTATTCGGTCCGCCGGCAACGTTTGGGCTATATGTTGTGGCGCACGCGCTGGTCAACGGCGAAGAGATTGGCTTTCGTGGCATGTTAGCGGGGGCGCGCAAGTATTTTGGTCTGTCATGGGCGTGGGGAGCGATCAATCTACTGGTGATCTTTATTCTATATATGGATGTACGCTTTTACGGCAGCCTGCAATCTGCGTGGGGGGTAGGGATGCGCGGGACAGCCCTGGTGATGGGCGCGATGTGGCTCCTTACCCAATTCTACGCGCTGCCGCTGCTGGTTGCCGCGCCTGAGCCTCATCTTTGGAACGCCCTGCGTACTGGTTTTTTTGCCGCGCTGGCGTTTCCGTTGTTTAGTCTGTTAATCTTCGCCTTTGCCGTGATGGTTGGAGGTTTCTCTTTTGGATTGGTCTTCCCTATCTTCTTAGGGCTGCCCGTGCTCATTCCGCTGATGGGCGTGCGCTCCCTCGAAAATCACCTGGTGCATTCTGGGCTGCGCGCGCCCGAAAAATCACCGCTGGAGGTGGAACGCGAGCAAGCCGGGCAAGTCTTTCCGCTGATTCGGGGAACTATGGGAATGGGGGTGATAGTAGAGGAGAGGGAAAGATCATCCCTCTCCTCTACTATCACCCCCATTCCCAATGAACCTGATTCAGGAGGGTCGGAGCGCGACAAAGTGAAAGATAAGCGATAAAACGGGGGTTGTATTTTGAGTCAGAAGTCTTCATAATCAACGTAGGTTATTTTTATACCCGTTTACCCTGTTTTATCCATTATGTCTTAGGAGAAATCGCCCATGTCGCATCCTGCCATTATCCATGATGAAGAACCCATCCGCCTGTTTAAATCCGACTTTTTAGAATTCTTCACCCATATTTCACCGATCACCGTAACAGTCATCTGGCTGCCAGTCTCAGCATACTTCTTTTGGCTGGGCGTGCAGCAAAGTACGGGAGGTTGGCGGCATCTGATCGCTGCTTTTCTGCTAGGCTTGCTCATCTGGACACCCACGGAGTATCTGGCACACCGCTTTATCTTTCACTTTCACCCACGCAACAAATTGCAAGAACGCATCGCCTTCCTGTTTCATGGAGTGCATCACGCCCAGCCGCAATGCAAGACCCGCCTGGTAATGCCATTGCCTGTCAGCATTCCGCTGGCTGCCCTGTTTTATGTCCTATTCACGGTGATTGTAGGAATGCTCTTCCGCGCGCCTACCTGGGTGATGCCCATGCTCTCCGGCTTTACCATTGGTTACTTGACCTATGACCTAACCCATTACGCCACCCATCATTTTGCCATGCGCGATGGATATTTGAAATTCCTCAAACGCTATCACATGCAGCATCACTACAAAACCCCTGAACAACGTTTTGGAGTCAGCTCCCCTGTGTGGGATATGGTTTTTGGCACGTATCCGAAAGCGACAACAAAGCGGTAGGTTCTGAGGCTCTATTTTTGGTTCATCGGGAATAGCGCGGTAGTGGGGGGGC
>JBBRAT010000018.1:0-73647 GCA_038206515.1 Anaerolineales bacterium
GGCTTTGCGAATTACCATATGTTTATGACGATTTTAGCACAAATTTTTCAAAATTGCCCCAGATTGCGCCTTCGGCCCACCCGTCTTTCATCCGCGAAGCTGAAGACTTCGCGGTTTTCAGTCGGTTCTTCTTATAAAAAACCTTTCAGGCTAAAAGGCTGGCATACCGTGCATAACTGGCAGCAATCGCCAACGCACAAAATACCAGCACAACCACCGCGCCAATAGTCGCCTGCGTCATCCCGCGCCGGTCTACCAGTTTCAGATGGGGCCAGCTGCCTTCCACTGCCAACAATGGACCCGCCTCCCAGCCGAAAATTAACCCTGCGATCATCCCGCCCAGGTGCCCCCAATTATCAATCCCTGGCGAAAGCCCCAGCACCAGGTTAATCACCACAATCACAGCAATATTGGTGAGCATTCCTCTGGCGCGGCTGCCAAATAACGCCCGATTCTGATAAATAAACACCCCTTCCGCCGCAATCAGCCCAAAGATCGCCGTAGATGCCCCAACCGAAATCGCCGGGGTCATCAGCATGGAAGCCACGTTGCCGCCCAGTCCTGCCAGCAGATAAAGCGCCAAGTAACGCCCATGACCGTAATTTGACTCTAATTGGCTGCCAATGGCATACAGCGCATACATATTAAACCCAATATGCGCAATAGAAGCGTGCAGCAGCACAGGCGTAATCAGCCGCCAATACTGCCCAATCAGGATAAAATAGGTAATTTTGCCGCCCAATAGCGTGAGTAAATCCCCCGCAGAACCGTTCGCAGTCAACTGCTGCATCACATCCGCACCCAACACCTGATTGCTCAACGCCAGGAACGGCGCGCGGAATATTCCATTGCTCACCGCTTCTTGCAGCACGTACACCAAAACGGTGATAACCAGAATCGTATAGGTGACAGTCGGCTTGACCAGCTCACGGGCGACAGTCATCTGCTGCTGAGGTGGCGCAGGCGGCTCCTCTATCGGCGCATTGCCTGGCGTATTGTCTTGCCCCCACGATGAATTGTTCATAAAGTCACCCTTCTGGGATGCACGCGATGATGTTCCGCCGTCAGGATGGCGCCTAGGGTATCCACCGTTTCATCCAGCTGATCATGTGCATTCACCACCACGTAATCGAACAAATCTAAATATTCCAATTCGCGGGCAGCCGTCTTCATGCGTACCTTCAGGCTTTCTTCTGTTTCCGTAGCGCGCTTACGCAAGCGATCTAACCATTCCTTCTGATTATCTGGGATGAGGAAGATCAGCACCGCCTCCGGGCATAGCCCCCGCAAGGTCTGCGCCCCCTGCACATCCACCCGTAGGATCACATCATCCCCGCTTTCCATTGCATCCCGAATTTGTGACTTTGGCACGCCCTTATAATCCTCATACACTACCGCATATTCTACAAATTCTTGTTTCTCAATCAACTCTTCAAAATGCTCGCGCGATACGAATAAATAATCTACTCCCTCCACCTCATTGCGGCGCGGAAGGCGGCTGGTCATCGTCACCACAAAGTGCAATGGGAAGCCGCGCTGCTGCAAAGCGCGCAAAGCCGCGTCTTTCCCCACCCCTGAAGGACCCGAGACGACAATTAATAACGGCTGCGGATGGCAGAGATCAAAAGACAGAGCGCCTTCTTCCAACGTAACGTCCTCACACATAAACGCACATCCTGTTCTAAAATTGTTGAGGTCTATTGGGAGTTGGTGTGGTAGTGGTTAAGAGGGGGAAGATCGCCCCTCTTAACCACTACCACACCAACTCTCAGAGACCCATTATTGATAATGACTTTATTCCCTCTTCCCCACGCACCCTTGAGAAGAAGATTGGATTGATTATAATGGAGAACGAACCTATCTGGAAAGTGAGAGTAGAAGGAAATTATGCCAACCTATGAATACCGCTGCCTGAACTGCAAACGCCGCTTTGAACTTTTCATGAATTATGCGGACTACGCGCAAGCCAACATCACCTGCCCGCACTGCCAGAGCGATAACGTGCAGCGCCGCATTGGGCGGATTCGCGTGGCGCGCTCAGATGAGAGCCGTCTGCAAAGCATGGCAACCCCTGAAGCTCTGGATAGCCTGGACGAAGACCCGCGCGCCCTGGGCAAAATGATGCGCGAGATGAGCGGTCAGATGGGCGAAGAAATGCCCTCTGAATTTCATGAAGTGGTCAACCGCCTGGAAAAAGGTCAATCGCCCGAAGAAATTGAACGCGACCTGCCCAACCTCGGCGGCATGGGTGCAGATGACGCTCCCATGGGCGGTGATTTTGAGGACTAGCCTCTTGAAAAGGATGATTATTCTACAACTTGGGCATGCCCAAATTATAGAATAATCATCCTTTTCTCTTAGGGCTTCGTTTCCGCTGCCAGCTGATCGTAAGACGAAAATGCGGCAATGTGATTAAGAAACCCTGCCAGCGAATCACTGCGGCGGCGTAACGCCTGTACTGCCGGACCGACCGGGTCTTGCCCAGATGCCCCTCCGCCAGGATTATCCGCATACGCCCCATAAAAGGCAAAATATGCCTGGTTCAACCGGCGGATGTGATAACCGTGATCCCAAAAGAACTGCCTGCGCGCCTCCAAATAATCCTCCGCCTCTTGGGTTTTCTTCGCCGCCAGTAATTCGTCCACATGTACGCGGGTCAGGTGCATTTCGTGATTATAGTTGAAGGCGTTCGGGTCTTGCGGCTGCGGTGCGGATGGCTGGCTGGGCGGCGGCGTTGGGGCGGGAGGTGGCAGTAACGAAGCAGGCGGAAGTACCTTTGCAGCAACGTCCGGGTAGAACCGCTGGAGGGCATAATACCCCACTTCCCTACCCACAATATCGGCAGTCGTCTCGTTCATTGTGCGCAATTGCGGGGTCGTCTCATAATTCACGCCCAACGGGCGCAGCGTCAGGTAATTATGCGTCCACTCGTGCGCCACCGTGTCCATCAGCCAGGGCAAATCAGTGGTACTCATTACCATCGTGGGGTAAATGCCCACCCCACCCACCGGCACCACCAACGCCGATACGTTCTGGCTCTTTTCAATCCCGCTTTCCACCTGAGTGATTTGCTGTAACGTAATATCCGCAATCAGCGAAATATTTTGATCTTGCTGGATTTTCTCGCGCGGGGAAATAATCAGGGCATTCGGCAAACTGGTGATGTGATACAGCACCGGCGGAAGCACCTGCCCCCCTACCGAAAGCCCCTGCTCATCTAAAATCACCCCCACCTGATATTGCATAACGCCCTCTGCCAACGGCTGCAAGTGGGAACGCTGTTCTTTCAACCCTGCCAGCTGCTGCGTCAGATCAGCCGATTGCACCACCGGGTCTTTCACATGCGGGTCAGCGTAAATTTGGGCAATAGCATCATTTGTCTGATCCATCTTGCTCACCAGTTTTAGATAATCCGTCACCACCTGGCGCTGTTGACTAACGCCCATATAGCGCGGGGCAGCAGCTGAAAAATCAACATATTTCCCCGCTAAGGCTTGAAAAGACCAATCCACGTAATTAAATTCAATGTCGCGCGTATAAATGCCTATCCGTTCCGCGGGGTCAGACATGGATACCACGCTGGCAGAAAGAACCAGCGCGCCAATGCCTGCCAGTAAAATCACTTGAATGAACACATTCAAACCCCACAGAAAACGCCGCATTTCTTCCTCTTTTCTAATCTTCTTTCATTACAATCAGGATAAACCAGGAGCAAAGCTGCTACAGACCTTGGACGGCTATTCTGAAAACCCTAGAGTCGTAGTATACTCCGTTTAATTGTGTGACATTCGGGAATTTCATTGAGGGAAGAACTATGAGAAGAACCATTCTAATTGTGTTGGGAATATTGGTATTAGTGGTCGGGGGATTTTTTGCTTTTCGAGCGTATACCAGCGCGCAAGCAAGCTCAGGCACTACCTATCAAACGGTTAAAGTAACACGCGGAGACCTAACCGCTTCTGTAGGGGCAACCGGCACCGTCCGGTCGAAGCAATCCGTTATGCTTAACTGGCAGACCACCGGTCAGGTCGCTCAGGTCAACGCCAAACAAGGCGACGGCGTCAAAAAAGGTCAGCTTTTAGCCACTCTGGATGAGAAAAGTTTGGCGCAGAACGTCATTATGGCTCGTTCAGACCTGGTAACTGCCCAGCGCAACCTCGATCAATTGCTCAATTCGGATCTCGCTCGCTCACAGGCAGAACAAACCCTGGTGCAGGCGCAAAAAGACCTGGATACGGCTCAGACCCAACGTCAGAGCAAACAATATGCCCGCGCCACCGATGCCAACGTGGAACAAGCCCGCGCTAATTACATCCTGGCGCATGATAATACCAAAAGAGCCAATTCCGCCTACGATCATTTTCGCGGATTGCCCGAAGATGACCCCAACCGCGCTGCTTCCTATGCGCAGTTAGCCGCTGCCCAGCAAAAAGAAGCTACCGCCCTGGCAAACCTGAACTGGCTGCTCGGTCGCCCGGATAATATGGAAATTGCCCAGGCAGATAGCGCATTAGCAGTTGCGCAAGCCAAGGTGAAAGATGCCCAGCGCGAATATGCTCGCCTGCAAAATGGCGCGGATCCCAATGATATTGCCGCCGCCAAAGCCAGAATTGCCTCGCTGCAAGCCACCCTGGATAACATTAACCTGGTTTCGCCCATTGATGGCATTGTGACGACCACCAACGTACAGGTTGGCGATCAGGCATCCATGACGGCAGCCGCTTTCCGCATTGATGACCTCAGCAGCCTGCTGGTGGATGTACAAATCACCGAAGTGGACATCAACCGGATTAAGATCGGTCAACCCACTTCCCTCAGTTTTGACGCCATCACCGATAAGCAATACAGCGGCAAGATCACCCAGGTCTCTAAAGTTGGACAGAGCGTGCAAGGCGTGGTCAACTTCACCGTAACGGTGCAAATTGATAACCCCGATGATCAGGTGCGCCCTGGCATGACCGCTGCCGTAAGTATCATCACGGACCTGGTGCAAAATGCGCTGGTCGTCCCCAGCCGCGCCGTCCGCCAAAATAACGGACAGCGGGTGGTGTTTGTTCTGCGGAATAAAGTGCCGGTCATGGTTCAAATTCAAACCGGTCGCCAGGCGGACGTGAATATCGAAGTCATCGGCGGCGACGTTAAAGAAGGCGATCTACTCGTCCTCAACCCGCCGACCAGCTTGTTTGGCGCAGGCGGCGCCTTCTCAGGCGGGCGACCCGGCGGCGCAGCTGGCGGAAACTAAAGGCAGCCCACTATGGAAGACTATGTCATTACGGTCAAAGACCTGGTAAAAACCTACCAGATGGGCGAAGTCACGGTGCAAGCGCTGTGCGGCGTTACCTTTAACATTAAGCGCGGCTCGGTCGTCTCCATTATGGGACCCTCCGGGTCAGGCAAATCTACTCTCATGAATATCCTCGGCTGCCTGGATCGCCCTACCTCTGGTGAATATACCCTGGATGGCGAGAAAGTCTCCGGCTTGCGTGACGACCAACTGGCGAGCATCCGCAACCGCAAAGTAGGCTTCGTATTCCAGAGCTTCAACTTGCTGCCGCGCCAATCCGCGCTGGCAAACGTGGAACTGCCCCTGCGCTATGCTGGAACCAACAAAAATCGCCGCGACAAAGCGCGTGCGGCGCTGGAAGCGGTTGGGCTAAAAGATCGGGTCAACCACCGCCCTTCTGAGCTTTCAGGCGGGCAGCAGCAGCGCGTAGCGGTTGCTCGCGCCCTGGTGAATGCCCCTGCCATCCTCATGGCGGATGAACCCACTGGCAACCTCGATTCAAAATCAGGCAAGGAAATTATGGAACTGATTCTCAACCTGAACCGCGAGCGTGGCACAACGGTGATTATCGTCACCCACGATCCGCGCATTAGCGAACAGACCCAAAGTATCCTGCGCATGATGGACGGCGAACTGGTGGAAGGCGGCTAATATGGAACTCGGACAGGCAATTATTGAGGCGCTCGAAAGCCTTAGCTCAAACAAAACACGCTCGGCGCTCACCATCCTGGGCATCGTCATTGGCGTTGCCGCGGTGATCGCCATGCTGGCAGTCGGCGCAGGCGCGCAAAACGTGATCACCGGCTCCATCTCTGGCATTGGCACGAACCTGCTGTTTGTCTTCTCTGGCAATTCGCAGCAGGATGTTCGCAACCCGCAGCCGCTCACCATTGCGGATGCCACAGCTATGGGAGATACCCTTCAGGTCCCCTCCGTGGCGGCAGTCGCCCCAGTCATTCAAAGCTCAAAAGAGCTAACCTTTGGGCGCGAACGCAGCACCGTAACGGTCACTGGGGTAACGCCGGCGTATAAAGCGGTACGCAATCAAGAATTATCCGAAGGCGAGTTTATCACCGAAGAAAATATCCTGGGGCAAGCCTCGGTTGCAGTCATCGGACCCCAAACCGCCGATAAGCTCCTCGGTCGGCATGATGGCGTTGTCGGCGAAAGCATCCGCATTGAAGGACAGCCCTTCCGCATTGTCGGCGTACTCGCTTCCAAGGGCGGCAGCTCCTTTGGCGGACAGGATAGCACCGTCCTCGTTCCATTTAGCACTGCTCAAACTCGCCTCATCCGCCGCCCGCGCAACCAGGTGGACGTGGTCTACGTGGAAGCCGTTAACGCGGATGCCGTCACCCAGGCGAGCGAAGAAATCAAAGACCTGCTGCGTGTTCGTCACCGTTCTCAGTTAGGCGTAGATGACTTCACCGTGTTTTCGCAGCAAGATTTTGTTGCCACCGCCCAAACCATCACTGGCACGTTGACCATCTTCCTGGGTGGGGTCGCCGCCATCTCCCTGCTGGTGGGCGGCATTGGCATTATGAACATTATGCTCGTTTCCGTCACCGAGCGCACCCGTGAAATTGGCTTGCGCAAAGCCATTGGCGCGCGCCGCAAAGACATCCTCATTCAATTTCTCACCGAATCCGCGCTCCTCAGTATGTTCGGCGGCATCATCGGCATCGGTTTTGGCTGGCTTATCGCCTTCATTGTCGGCGCAGTCGCCAAAGCCAACAACACCGACCTGACCCCAGTTGTTAGCATTGACGCAATCCTGCTGGCAACCCTGTTTTCCACCGCCGTTGGCTTGTTCTTTGGCATCTACCCTGCCAACCGCGCCGCCAACCTGGAGCCTGTCGAAGCCTTACGCTACGAGTAAATTCACCTTATCAAAAAAAGCTCATTGCGTAAAATCCGCAATGAGCTTTTTTTATGCACTTGCCCATTCATGCAAATCGGTATCCACGTCATCCAAGGTGAGCAGTCGCATTCATTGGATCTGCCAATTTGCCCCTGCTGTCTTTGTAATTTCAATTTTTATAACAGAAATTACAAGGAGATAGAGGCGTTTTCAACCATTCATGGTGATTATTTGTCTCGCGCAAACGCACGGAACGGGTTTGCCACCGTCAGGCGGCGGATCATATCCTCACTAAGCCCCGCAGTGCGCAGTTGCGGCAAGAAGGTTTGGGTTAAATAGGTAAACGGCTGCGGCGTTCCGCCCCCAGGCTGCGCCGGATCATACCAGCCGCGGTCGTGACTGAGCAGTAGTTGCCCCGCGAACCCGGCATCCAACATGCGAAGGATGCGATCTACATACATTGCATCCGAATGGGGGCTGCCGATACCATCATACTCAATCCACGCGCCGCGCTGTGCCATCTCCAGGTTCAGGGCAAAATCTGGCTCTGCCTGAGCGTGAATCCAGATAAACCGCCCGCCGTAAACGCCTGCCTGTTCTAAAATATCCAGCTGATCACGCACCACCCGCCCGCGAATAGTATGGCTGCCAATCACCGCGCCCGTTTCTCTCACCGCCTGGCAGGCAGCCCGCAATACCTTGCTTTCTGTGGCGGTGATGCCATCATCCCCTGCGCTCAGTTTGATAAACCCCGCCTGCACGCCGCTATTCTCGATTTCCTCCTGCAATTCGCGCAACATCCACCCCTCCAACGCCGCCTCGGTTGCATCATGCACCCAGGGCGGAATCCAGGGTTCGCGGTACACGCCGGTCGGTACGATCAGCGGAAAATGGACTGCCTCAGAAACTGCCTTCAGAATATCCACCCGCCGCCCTACCCCCAGCGTACTGCATTCCACCAGCGCGCTCACGCCCGCATCATGCGCCTTCTCCAACTCGGCGCACATCAACGCCTTCACGTCCTCCACCTTCGCCTGGGCATACCCGGGCTGATCCCAGGTGCGCAAATCCACAAAGACGTGCTCATGCGGCAAAATCACTTCCACCGACTGCTGGCTCAATGACCCTAACGTCGTAATCAGATGCGGCATGGTCAATTCTCTTTCTACCCTATGGCTGTTGATTTAAGAAAGGCACATTTTCGCGGGCAGCGGAAGCCCATAACCCCTGCCAGTCGGTAAAGTCAATCGTGGATAGCTTCGCGCCGCTGTTCACGTCCCAAACCGTGACGCTGCCCGCATATGACCCGGCTGCCAGCTGCTTGCCATCAGGGGAAATCGCCAGGCTGGCAGGTCTGCCGGGCAACTGGAACAGGTTGCTGCGTTTGCCATCCGCCACAGACCAGACTGCCGCGCCACTGGCAGAGGATATACTCCCCCAGGCAGCCGCAACGCTCTTACCATCCCATGCCAACGCCACCAGCGACACCGTTGCCGGAATGTCCGTGAATGAGCCAATGAGCTTGCCATCCGCCACGGAATAGAGATCCACTTTTGCGCCGCTGCCCACTGCCAGGGCGCTGCCATCCACCGCGAGCGACACGGCGTTGATCGGCGGTTGTAGTTTCCATTGCGCCAGCTGCGCGCCGGTCGCCGCGTTCCAGGTGGTGATGGCAGCATTGCCATACGTGACGAGCTTGCCGTCCGCCATAAAGCTCAACCCTGCCTGACAGGCGCAGCCCGCGCTGGTGTTGATATGTGTTACGCGGCTGCCGTCTTGCAGCTTCCACACGTCCACCCCGCTGAGGGCAAAGGTTGCCAGTTGCGTCCCATCCGGCGAAAACGCCAGCTGAAACACATCATACACATCCAGCGAACGCAGTCGCGCCCCATCCGCGCTCTGCCATAAGCCGCGATTCACCGCCAGAATCTGGCTATCCGCTGAAAAGACAGTGGCATAATCCGTGCCGCCCTTGGCTTTTGAGAGGGCGCGCAGGGGAGAGAAGCCAGCCGCGTTATAAAGCCGCGTATCTTCCCCTACTGCCACTGCCAGGGTCTTGCCATCCGGCGCATAAACCGCCGTCACTGGGTTGCGCTGCGCCTGATTCGCCGCCTGCTGATAAATTTTTGTCCCCATTAAGCCCAAAAAGACCAAAACCGCTATGCTTACGCCTATAATGACGATGCGCAATCCAGGTAAACGGCGTGGCGCAGCGTTTTCCTCTTGCTGTTTACTCATTCGCGTCCCCTCCAACCATTATTCTCGTTCACCAATGCTTGATACGCCTTTTCCCCCAGCAAATAGCGCAATTCAGGCTCAAACGTTTCCAGCAGCGGAATCTGCTCCTCGCAGGCGCGCAGGCAAGATCCCTCCTCTGCGATCATCAAATCCGTCTCGTCCAGGGTGATACGCCCCTGCTCATCCAGGTCTAAGGGGTGCAAAATACAATAAAAGGGCTTGAATCGCCAGGGATGCAGCCCATTCGCGTCCGCTGCCACCTGCAGCGCGCACTTGTGATCGCTGCGCAAGAAGATGCAGGCAGTTTCGCCATAATGTTCCGGTGCGGGCAGCACGGTAGAATGTACCGTAAAGCCAGAGGTAGCGTGTTCGTCCGGCTCCTCGCGCCCATCGAACCAATCCAGTGGGTCGCGGCAGTCCGCGGGCATGTGCGGCAGGATCAGGTCAGCGTGCTGCTGAATATCCTGCGCCTCCAAACGGTCAATCCAGACGCCATGCAGGCAGCAAGCCGCCTGACATTCGCCCAACATGCAGCGCCGCATCGGTTCCGCGCGGAGCAAACGGGGGTTAATTCTCTTTTCCATGCCCGCTATTATATCATCCTGTACTCAGCGGAGGATTGTTGACATTCAAAAGAGGAAAGTATAAAATGATGATACGCGAACCGAAAAAGAAATTTTTTCCAAAGAAGGCAAAGGATGAAATATAAAATCACTGTCATCATGGTTTGTCTTTTAGTTTCTATCCTGACCAAAGCGTGCAGCCCAACGATCCAAACTCGGATTGTGCCGCAAACGGTCGTGGTCACCCGGATTGTCGAAATCCCCATTACCACGACCCCTCTTCCAACCGATACGCTGCTGCCCGCTACCTCCACGCCTACTCCGACAGCCACCCCAACCCCAACCGAGGCAATTGACTGGTATCAGCCAGACCCAAAAGTGATGATCGTGCGCTATTTTACCCTGCTAGACCTGCATCTTTATGAGCAGGCTTATGATTTGTTAAGTACCTCAAGTGAATATCGGACCCATAATGATCAGGATAAAGCCTGGTGGATCAGCAATGAAAGAACCGTTACCAAAGTAATCAAAGTCCTGCAAGTGGTTCGTTATAATGATTTTCTAGACCATGAGGGGCTACGAACTCAGCATACAAAGGTTAGTGATAACTGGTATATGGTCTCTTACTATGCCGAAGGGAAAATGGCATATCCGAACGGCATTCAACCACTGGTATATATTCGTGTTATTAAAGAAATGGAGGAATGGAGAATCGAGGAATTTTCCGATTTGGCATACGAAAGATAACACCATTAATACTGTTTTGTTGAAGCAAACATTGGTAAACATATTCTAATCAAAATTCATTCAAGTAAAAAAGAGATGATATGAACAGAAAATCTCGAGTTTCCCGTGGCTACTGAGAAGAGGCAACATAGAGTAAAATAAAGACGTATCTGTTTTTTTCTCACCTCAGGATACAGCCTTTCGGGTGAATGTACACCCTACTCACTCTCATTTTGGCACAACCAAGGAGAACCTTTATGCCAGCCTGGAAAATTTTGATCACGGACGGCTTGGAAGAAAACGGTCAGAGCATTTTACGCGCAGACGCTCAGGTAGATGATCGCAGTAACATCAGCGCGGATGATCTGCTGAAAATTATCGCGGAATA
The DNA here is from genome assembly GCA_038206515.1 of Anaerolineales bacterium. Lineage (GTDB taxonomy): Bacteria > Chloroflexota > Anaerolineae > Anaerolineales > Anaerolineaceae > DSYU01. The sequence goes on from JBBRAT010000018.1 coordinate 11,061, forward strand.
TGACGCCCTCATTGTACGCGGACGCACCAAAGTTACCGCCGCCGTGTTTGCCGCCGCCCCTCAGCTGAAAGTCGTTGGACGCGCCGGGGTGGGCGTGGATAACATTGACCTTAAAGCCGCCCGTGAGCATCAGGTGACGGTGGTCAATTCACCCAATGCCACCACCGTAGCCGTTGCCGAATTGGCAATGTCCCTCATCCTGGGGCTGGTACGCGAAATCCCCCGCGCGGATGCCTCCATGAAGGCTGGCAAATGGATTAAAAAAGACCTGGAAGGCTGCGAGCTTTACGGCAAAACCCTGGGCGTTATTGGCTTTGGGCGCATCGGCACTGCCTTTGCCAAGCGCGCTGAGGCATTTGGTATGAAGATTCTGGCGGTGGATACCGTGCTGAAGGTGGGTTATACCACCCCGGATGGTTATACCGTTGTGGCAATGGATGAAATGTTGCAGCAGGCGGACTTTATCTCCCTGCACCTGCCTCTGACGGACAGCACCCGCAATTTACTTAGCCATGACCAGTTCGCCAAAATGAAAGACGGCGTGCGCATTGTGAATGCCGCCCGCGGCGGTGTGGTGGATGAGCAAGCCCTGCTCGAAGCCTTAGAATCCGGCAAGGTGGCTGGCGCTGCCCTGGATGTCTTCGCCACCGAACCGACCACCAACACCGCCCTGGTGCAGAATCCCCGTGTGATTTGCACCCCGCACATTGGCGCGCAAACCGTGGAAGCCCAGGCGCGCGCTGCCGTTGACATCAGCAATGAAATCCTTGCCGCATTGCGTGGGGATGCCCTGCGCTGGAAGGTCGCCTAACGTATGGGAAAAAATCTAGCTCGCTTTAAAGAAATCATGGGCGAGGTGTATGACATCTCGCACGCCTCCGCCCTCCTCGGATGGGATCAGCAAACCTATATGCCTGCCGGCGGCGCGGAAGATCGCGGTTATCAGCTGGCAACCCTGGCAAAGATCGAACATCAACTGTGGACCTCGGAAGAAACCGGTCGCCTGTTAGAAGACCTGGAAAAAGACACCCTCCCCACCCTCGCTCCTGATTCTGACGATGCCCGTCTGATCGTTCTGGCGCGTGATCTCTACAATAAACGCACGCGCGTCCCAGCTGCCTGGATTGGCGAATTTACCCGCCTGACCACCGAAGCCCAGCAAACCTGGATGAAAGCCCGCCAAAACTCGGACTTCTCCAGCTTCCAGCCCGCCCTGGAACGCATTGTGGAGATGAACCGCGAATATGCCCAGTTCTTTGCGCCCTACCAGCACGTCTACGATCCGCTGCTGGATATGTTTGAGCATGGCATGACCACCGCCGAGGTGCAGGCAATCTTCAAGCAGGTGCGCGCCGAACAGGTGCAGCTGCTGAAGGAAATTGCCGCCCGCCCGCAGGTGGATGATTCTTTCTTGCACATCCCTTACCCTGAAAAAGCTCAGTGGGATTTTGGCGTAGAGGTCATCACCGCCTTTGGTTTTGATTGGCAGCGCGGACGGCAGGATAAATCCGCCCATCCCTTCACCAACAACTCCAGCATTGATGATGTGCGCATCACCACTCGCTTTGAGCCGGACAGCGGCATGTCTGCCCTGTTCAGCACCATGCACGAGGGCGGTCACGCCATGTATGAACAGGGGATTGACCCCTCCTTGCGGCGCAGTCCCCTGGCGGGCGGCACCACTATGGCAATCCATGAATCACAATCACGCTTATGGGAAAACTTAGTGGGACGTTCCCTGCCTTTCTGGAAACACTTCTTCCCGCGCATTCAGCAAGCCTTCCCCGCCCAGCTGGGCAACGTGGACTTAATGCGCTTCTATCGCGGCATCAATCGCGTAGAGCCTTCGCTGATCCGCGTTGAAGCGGACGAAGCCACCTACAATATGCACATTATGCTGCGAATGGAGCTGGAAATTGCCATGATGGAAGGCACGCTGGCGGTCAAAGACCTGCCGGAAGCCTGGAACGCGCGCATGCAGGAATACCTGGGCGTCACTCCCCCCACCGATGCCCTGGGCGTGCTGCAAGATATTCACTGGTCGGGCGGCATGATGGGCTACTTCCCCACCTACGCGCTCGGCAACCTGGTTTCAGCGCAATTGTGGGAACAAATCCACAAAGACCTGCCTGATCTGGACGCGCAAATGGAGCAAGGCAAGTTTAACGACCTGCTCGGCTGGCTGCGCGAGAAGATTCACCGGCACGGCAGCAAATTCACCGCGCAAGAACTGGTGCAGCGTGCCACCGGCAGCAAGATCACCCCTGAGCCATATCTGCGTTACCTACGCCAGAAATATAGCCAGATTTACAGTTAAAAGAGAACCAACACCGGCGCTGTGGACTGAAAACCACGGCGCCGGTTATAATGGGGCTATGTTCCGACCTGATCCCCCTTCTTTTCCCCTCCATGCGCCCGTCAGCAGATGGATTGCCCTGCTGCTGATGCTGTTCTGCTGCGCCTGCGGACTGCAACTTAAGCCCATCGGCGTGCCAACCCAAGGCGCAAGCACGCTGACGGCGCAGGCGTTGATCCCTAGCGGCACATCCGCCGGCACGCCCGCCGCTGAAGAATCCGCCACCCTGTCCCTGGCGCAAACGAATGCCTTACCGCAAGGCGACCCGCTGACATCTACCCAAGCAGTTACCGCCGGACCTACCCTGACCGCATGGCGCAACAATACCCCCACCCCGGGCAGCAGTCCCACCCCATCCCGCACGCCCACCCGCACTGCGTTCCCTACCCGCACCTTTGCGCCCTCGGCATCCCCCACCATCACGGATACGCCCGAACCCACCGCTACCCCCACCCCGCCTGCGCCGGATAACTGGCTGGTGCGCCCTGGACCGCTCTCCAAGGTGGTTTCCCCTATCAAAACCGAGTTGTATGCCCTGACCGGCGACCGCGGCATGGTCAATATTGAGCTGATTGGCGAGGATGGGCGCATCATCACCCGCCACCCGCTTGGCTATGACCGCGATGGACGCGCCATTTACGTCCTGCCTGAAATCCCCTTTCAGATCAACACTGTCTCGGAATTTGCTCGCCTGCAAGTCCATACCGAAGATGCCTACGGACGCACTACCGCCCTGTTCTCAGTCGAATTGATTCTGCTCTCGGTGGGGCGCGAGGATATTACCCCGCCTGCTTTCAACCAAGACCCTTACCTGATCCGCTCGCCGCGCAGCGATGAAAGCATCAGCGGCGGCAAGTTCACAGTAGAAGGTCGCGCCCATCCGGTGAATGAATCGCCCGTGCTGGTGGAATTAATAGTCGAAAGCGGCAAAGTCATCGCGCACAGTGAGGTAAATGTGCCGCCGCCCGCCGCAGGGCAAACCCACACCCCCTTCCAGGTGGATATGACCTACCAGGTGACGCAGAAGACCCCCGCCCTCTTGGTGATCCGCCAGGAAGGCAGCCGCATCCCTGGCACGGTGGAACTCACCAGCCGCCCGGTCATTCTGCTGCCCTGAGTTAAGAGAATAACTGTTTATTGATAGAATAAAGGAGCGCGCTCCTCTATTCTATCAATAATAAAAAATGAGGTCTTGTGTAGGAGGATATGGTCATGACTAATTTTACGGCAGAAGAATTAGAAAAAGCGCTCCCTGCAATAAGTTCAACACTTAGCAAGAGTGAGAAAGTACAGTTGAAATTGAAGGCAGGTACTTTTCAGCACACAATGACTGTACAGGGAATACATGCTTACAACATCGCAATAGAGTTGATAAAAAGAGAATTAGAAGCAAATACTACAGAAAACTCATTTGAGGGTAAATATACGAAGGAAGAGCTAAAAAAGGCTCTTGAGACGATAACGTCAGCAATGAGCAGGGTTGAGAAAATACAGCCTAAATTTAAGAGAGGTACTTCTCAACATACATTAGCAGCGCGCAGAATAAAGGCATTCTATATTGCAACAGAATTAATAAATAGGGAATTAAAATCTTTCAAATCGGAATTTGACCGTCTGATGGATGAGATTAACGAACCGTCCACGAATCATCAGCGGCGGGCATTGATTGGTGATAGGTTGGCAGAAATTGGCGACAACCGGCCCGGCATTGGTCTGCGGACTGATGGACTGCCCGACATTGAATGGTGCGATGCGCCGGCCGGCAACGTAACCCTTGAGGAAGATGCAGGGACATTTGAGGTACAGCCATTTAAGATTGCCAGGTATCCGATCACCTATATCCAATATCGCGCCTTCTTGGAAGCGGAAGATGGCTACCAGAAGGAGCAGTGGTGGGAAGGCTTAAAGCGTCAGGCTAAACCGGGTCAGCAAAACCGACCAACAGACAATCATCCAGCAGAAAGAGTCTCATGGTATGAAGCAATGGCGTTCTGTCGCTGGTTATCGTGGCGGTTGGAGACATTACAAGAAGTTTCCACTGATGCGGCAGAAATAAAAGCATTTAATCTGCTCAAACCAACCATGTGTTCCAAATCCAAAGAGCTTGACCTGATGGATCCTATGACGTGGGCAGTGCGACTGCCGACAGAGTGTGAATGGCAGCAAGCAGCGACGGGTGGCAACCCGGGCAATATTTACCCATGGGGTGAGGCATGGGATTCAACAAAAACCAACACCTCCGAAAGTGGTTTGAGCCGGACAACAGCGGTAGGAATGTACCCGCAAGGGATGGTTAGAGGTTTGGGAATACTCGATATGAGCGGGAACGTTGTTGAATGGTGCTTGAGTGTTCGCAACGATCCAAGAAACATAAATATTAATAGTTCAGATCCCCGTGTGGTGCGGGGCGGCTCGTGGGATGGACCTCGGGGCTATGCACGGACAGCGCGCCGCCATGATCACTCTCCCGCTCCTCGGCACTACCGTTTCGGTTTTCGGCTTGTTTGTTCAGGACTATAGACGCGAATATCATCCTCTGCATTACGGCGTGATGAGGATCTGCCCGCCTTCTGGTGAAACCGTCTGCGACCAGGCATCCGCCTGCGCGATAAAGGTCGCCTGCACCGCTGGGGCATTCTGCGCAACGCCCTCCCATGCCACCACGCGGCAGGTACGCGCCGCCACCCCCACCGTGACCTGTGCAGGCTGACCTTCCTTTAATGCGAAGCCTACCGTCAGGAGCGATACTTTCACCTGCTGCGCTGAACCTGTGGGGTTGCATAACCATGCCGCCAACTCGCGTGGTTGCCCAGCGGTAACGATCTGCGGCGTCAGCGGGCGGATCCAGCCCTGCGCCTGCGGAGCCAACGTCCTCCACGCCACCGCAATACGCCCATCCGCCGTGACCATCTGCGCCCGCACGATCCATTGCGTGGGCAAGGTTGGCAACTTAACCTGCACCTGCGCCATGCCCTGCGCATCCGTTGCCAGCGACCCATTCCAATAGGCAGCTTCCTCCGCCCTGCCGCTCTGCCGGAATACGCTCTCTGTAGAGGGGATGTCACCCAAGCGCGGGGCAGCGTCTGGCAGGAGCAGTGCCTCTGCGCTGACCACCGCCAGCGACCCCGTCCCCTGCAAGGGTTTGCCATCCGCGCCCATCAGCTGCAAGCGCAGGGTGATCCCCTCCCCAGGGATCGCTCCGGCAGGCTGGGTTTGCAAATTCAACTGCACCGCTGCGCTTGCCGATTGCACCGCCAGCGTAATTTGCCCCGTCCGCTGCGCCGGATGACCGTTTTGCTGCCCAACCAGGGTCACCGACACCTTCACGCGCGGGGCATCAGCATCCACCAGCGGCAATTTCACCAACTGATTGCTGCCGCTGACCGGTACAACCGTAAATCGCACTACCTGATCGCGCTCCAGGGTGATGAGCGCAACCGCTGGCGAACCAAACGGGTTGGGAATGAGCAAGTTTACTGATTGTCCAGCGGCATAACTGGATAAATCCGCCTGAATGGGCAGATCTGCCAACCCCGCCCAGGTGGCATCCCCCGCGCCGCTGACCCACAAGAGATGCTCTGAAACTGCCCCGCCTTGCTCCGCGGAACGCCCCTTTTCGGTGATTTCCAGCAGATAGGTGCCTGGGTCAGGCGGCAAGAAGCTCAGGCGCGCCTCTCCCTGATCTGAAGTTTGAAAATCGGTGCTGCCCGCGTCTAAAAACTGCGGGGTATTCGTCAACGCGCCGGAAAGATCCGCGCTCTGCGTCCAAATCACCTTGCGGAAACGCGCGCTGAACGCTTGCCCGCCCACCGGCACGCCCTGCCAATCCTGTGAACGTACCGCATAGAAAACCTCCTTGCCCGCCACGCCCAGCGCGGATTCGGGTTGCAGGTGGATCACCAGCTGGCTGGGATGCAAAACTGCCAGACTATGCGCCACGTTTTCCATCCCCGCCGCATCCACCGCGCTGACTTCCAACGTCAAGCGATAGGTCTGATCCGCTGCAAGCAAGGACTTCAAGTCTTTGCCTGCAAATACCAGCGCAATATGCCCCTGTCCATCCGCGCGGGCTGCCCCTTGCATCAACAAAACCGCGTCCGCAGGGGAGGGAGCAGCGCCCTGCCACACTTCCGCCGCGATCTTGCCGGAGGTCTGGTCAGAGATGGGTTCAGCGAACAGCCGCCATTGCGTCTTTTCATACCCCGCCGGTACGCCAAAGGCATAGCGCAAGGCAACCCCCGCGCTCAGGTCTTCGCCAATGCGCTGATGCGGCTGGGTGAACGCTGCGCTCACTTCCACCTGCGCTGCGCCTGCTGGAATGACGCGAATCACCGCTAACAAGGCAGAATCATCCGCCCGCTGCCAGGCATACGTCCCAGGTGGCAGGTCAGCGGGCAGGGCAAAATCCGCGCTGGTCACATTCTGCCCCGCAAAGGTCAATTTTAGGCTGCCCACGGGCTTGGAAGGGTCAGCAGTTGGCGGAACAGCCACTAAATTCAAGGCAACCTCGGTTGAGGACGCAAAATTGACTGCGGTCAGATGTACCGTCTGCCCTGCGGCGTAAAAATCACGGTCTGGGCTGATGGAAAGCGGCGTGGAGGATGGTTTCTCCTCAGCAGCCCATGCGTTCGAGCCAAGCCCAAAATTTGCATCCCCTGGCTGAGCGATAACGGCAAAGACGGCTTGCTGCGCCGCGAGCGGGGTCTGTAAATCTGCCTGACAAACCCCATGCGCATCCGTGGAACAAGTCGCCAGCAGGTTGAAATCTGCGTCATAAAACGTCACCAGGGCATCCGGCAGCGGTTGGGTATTGCTCAACTGCACCACAAAGGCAAACACCTGACGCGCCGACGCCTTGACCGTCACCTGCACCCCGCTGACGATCACGCCAATTGCGCCTTGCGCGGGCATCGCCGCCTGCCCAGGCAGCAAAGTCGGCTTCACCTGATAGGCGTACAACCCGCCCGGCAATGGCTGACCCGCCGCGCTGAGGGAAAGAGAAATGCCCTCCGGCGTGTTTGAGGCGGTATAAATGAGCTTCACCCACTTTTCATCAGGGGTGGGGATGTCCGCTGTGCCAGTTTGAAAGGCAGCAGCAGCGCGGATAAAATCCTGAATGCTCAATTTGCCACGCGCCAGCTCCAGCCGATAGATATTCGTGGAACGGGCTGATAGGTCTACCGCGCCAGGCAGAACGGCAAGGATGCCATCCTTCGGCAGTCCATTCAGCCATAGGTCAGGCGGTTCGCCGGACGTGCTGAAATTGTAGTAGGCAATCTGCCCCAACGTCCCATCCCAGCGGTCATGCACCTCTGGACGCAGCGCCAGGGCATACGCAGTGGCTGGCTTGAAATGCGCTCTCACTTGCAACGCATCCCCCGCAGCGTTCAGATGGAACATGGGCGATTGCAGCGGCGGATCAGCGGTGATGAGGTCTGCCCAGGGTTGTTGCGCCTTCAGCGGCGCGTTGAACGTCAGGGTCAGCGTCCCCACGCCCTGCTTGACCTCCAGCACACCCCGTTCACGTGGCTGCGTTTGAGTGAGCGCCAACGCGGGGGCGGTGTTGAAGCGCAAGGTTTGATCCTGCCCAAGCGATGCGCCATTCGCAGCCTGAGCAGAGGCGAGGATGAACAACAAATATCCATTCCCGCGATCCAGCCCAGAAGCAGGATGCAGAGTTGCCTCATCGCCGCGCTCATTCCAGCTGACCTTCTCCACCACCGGCTTGCCTTTGGCGTCACTGAACAGCAGATTGCCCTCCAGGCTGGCGCGATCCATCGGCTGATTAAACTTCAGTTGAATCGTCCCCTCTGGCGCAAGCCATCCCTTTGGATCAGGCTGAGTGGAAAGCAAGCGCAGGGCAGCCGTGCGGAACGTCCATACGGAGGGAATGGCAGGGTTAAGGGTCATCCCCGCCGCACGCAGCGCATCCCCGTTGACCGTCACGCGGTATTCGGTATCACTCGCCAGGGCAGGCTGCGGCGAGAAGCGGTAGGTGTGCGCGTCCAGCCACTCCCCACTCCCTTGGGCAGCAGGTTCAAGGAGGAAGGGGATAGGTAATTGATTTTTGTCTGGGTCATTGGCAGCAGCGTCAAACGAGAGGATGATGGGCAGGGACGGGTCAACCTCTTTGGCATCCAGGGATGGAATGCGCGCCGCCCATTTGCCGCCCCCCGAGAACGTAAACTGCGCCTGCCAGGCAGATGCGAGCGGTTTGCCCGCTTTGGATCGCACCGCGCCGGAAAGGGCGACCTGCACCGGCGTATCTTCCGTCACCATCCCATCCGGTGTGAAGCGTAAGGTGGTGTCATCCACCCAGGCAACCTTCCCTGGCAGCGATGGTTGCATTTGCAGCACGGACTGGGTCACATCCGCCTGCATGGGACGATTAAAATAGAAGGTAATGGCATGACCAGGCAGCACAACCGCCCCAGCGGGTGGGTCTACCGCCAGGATTGTGGGCGCATCCTCCGCACCAGGCGCGCCTGCAGTGGGCGGCAACCCTTGGGATGACCCGGCAGGCGTGATCGCAGCAGCAACCGTTGCGCCTGGTGTTGGGCTGTGGATGGCGTTGGGCGTTGCCCTTTGCGTTGCGCCCTTTGCCGGAAGCACAAGGTCAATCGTGGGGACAGCCGTCACGTCAGCGCCGCCCAAGCCAGGCAGCGCGGGCAGCGAACAACCCGCCAGCAGAATCACGAGCAGGGTTGCCAGCACGCTCAGGAAGAGAAGCCTTGCCCCAAACCCCGCTTTATTGTGTTTGCCTATGCGCATAAAAGTCATCGCCGCTCCTTTGTTTTGCCCCTCTCTCTGATTATACTGCCAGCCTTACCCCACGCAAGCGGCATAAATCAAGGATTACGGCTCAATCCACTCTGTCCGTGTAGGGACTGACGGCGGGAAGCCCCGAAAGTCCCTACACGGACGGGGTCACTTCTGCGGATATGGGGAATGCTTGAACAATAACCAACCCGGCTCTCAAAGAAAACGAGGTGGAAAGGCGTTCCGCGCTCACCGAAAGCGGTTACCCCCCACACTCAGGCATAAGCATAACCATAGATTTCTCTATACACTCTTATATATATATAAGAGTGTATAGAGGCGTGTTTCTGCATGCTTCTCTCGATAAAAACACAAGATAAACACGATAAAGGATAATCATTCCGTGCGGGTGTGAACGTTTTTCCTTGAATGCGCAGGTTTTCTACGTAGGTTGCCGCTGAACTGCCGTCTTTGTGAAGCCGCTTGATTTTTCTCTTATCCTCATGCGTGCTACCCTCGGCAAACAGACGAACGCCCATGCCATTCACCGCGTTCTTCCTTGAAAGCCCCCCAATGATTATCGTTTATCGTGTTTATCTTGCATTATTGGCGGGAGAAGGATTTGAAATTGCGATTTTGCTCAATTCAGGATATACTCGCGGCATGTTCCCCCGATTGCACCCTTTTTTGGCATGGGATCAGCGCATCACGGCACGGCTGCAATTAAAGCCCAATCACCCCGCCTGGAAATTGGCTGCGTTCCTGGCGCATTCCGGTGATTCATGGTTTTGGGCGGCTGGCATGGCGCTGGTGTGGCTCTTGACGCGCGGAGAATGGCATACCCGCGCCGGATTGCTGGAAAGCGCGATTATTTGCCAGGCGTTGGCTGTCTTTGTGATGAAACGCCGCATCCGCCGCCCACGTCCCGCGGGGGAATGGGGCGGGGTCTATCGCCAAATCGACCCGCATTCGTTCCCCTCTGGTCACGCCACCCGCGCCTGGATGCTCGTCACCCTGGCGGTGGGGTTGGGTCCTGCCTGGCTGGTTGCCGTGCTGCTGGTCTGGTCGCCGGGGATGTCGCTGGCGCGGGTCGCCACAGGCGTCCATTACGTTTCGGACATTCTGGGCGGCGCAATCCTGGGCATCCTGTTTGGGCTGCTCACCCTGGCGCTGGCGCCTTGGGGCATCGCTTGGCTGCCGTTTTTGTTCTATTAATACAAGGTAAATGAAAAAACTTCGTTTTCTCATTTACCTTGTATTAATATTTTTATATTCATTCTTAAATTCAAAGAGCGGGTAGGGCTAGTACCCGCTTTCTGCTGCTATGGAGGGGAAAACCGCTTCTAAACCTTACTTATGCTGCGTGCGATTACGCAGGAACGCAGGAATATCAATATCGTCTGTGCTGACCCGGCTGGAAAAATCAGGTTGATTTTGCGCCGGGCTGTTGCTGGCAGACGTGGAGTTATGCGCCTCGCTAGGGGTAGAAAAGCCACCCGTAGAGGGGGTCGTTGTCCCGCGTGATGGGCTGCCGGTCTGTGGCGTAGCGTGCGATGTGCCAGTATTGCCTGTGCGCACCCGTCCCACCTGAAGATCGTCCATCCGGCTGCTGGGGCGATCCGTAGAACGCAGCTCCACCGGACGGGGGGTTTCGTTGGCGCGATTAAACCCGGTCGCAATGACCGTAATCCGCACCTCATCCTTCAAATTCGGGTCTACTACTGCCCCGAAGATCATATTCACGTCGGGATGAGCCGTTTCCTTGATGATCTGGGCTGCCTGGTTCACTTCCGACAGGGTCAGATCACTGCCGCCAGTGACGTTGAACAGGATGCCCCGCGCGCCGTCAATGGTAATATCCAACAACTGACTGGAAATAGCCTGTTCAGCGGCAATCCTGGCGCGATCTTCACCCGAAGCGCGTCCAACTGCCATCAAAGCGGCTCCGCCCTCGCTCATCACAGCTTTCACATCCGCAAAATCAAGATTAATGAGACCGGGGACGGTAATGAGTTCCGAAATACCCTGAATGCCCTGGCGCAGCACGTCATCCGCCAGGCGGAAGGAATCCTGCAAAGTGACGCGCTTGTCTACCATTTGCAGCAAGCGGTCATTGGGGATAACAATCAGCGTATCGGCATGTTCCTTCAAGCGCGCAATACCCGCCTCAGCGGATTTGGCGCGGCGAGAGCCTTCAAAAGCGAAGGGGCGCGTCACCACGCCAATGGTCAACGCGCCAACTTCACGCGCAATCTGCGCAGCCACAGCCGCCGCGCCGGTGCCGGTGCCGCCGCCCATGCCTGCTGTCACGAATACCATATCACTGCCACGCAGCACTTCGTACAGTTCTTCCGCTGATTCTTCGGCAGCCTTGCGCCCCACTTCTGGGTCGCCGCCCGCGCCCAAGCCTTTGGTGGATTTTTCACCAATGCGCACGCGCGTTTTTGCCTTAGAAAGCAGCAGCGCCTGCCCGTCCGTGTTCACGCTGATAAATTCAATGCCCTGCAAACCTTCGTCAATCATGCGATTGACCGCGTTGCAGCCGCCGCCGCCCACACCAATAACCTTGATGCGCGCAAACGATTCAGACGATGGTACGTTTGTGTCCATAGATTTAGCCCTCCTCCATAAGATAACGAACGATAGATAGTTCTGGTCGTACTGTGGTCCTGAGCGGAGCATCCCTCCTGGGTGAAAGGAGCGACCTCCGAAACTCACAAAGAGATATGCTAAGGCATCAACCGCTTTGCCCAGCGTTTGAGGAACTCCCAAAAGCCAGAGGCGTTGCTGCCCCCGCCGGACGGTTGCCGAGAATGCCCGCGCGAGGTGGGCATGGGTTCGCTCATCATCAACCCCCAATACAGCAAGCCAACGCTGGTGGAATACGCCGGCGAGTGCAGCTGATCCGATAGCCCCACCAGGTTTTCCGGTCTGGCAACCCGCACCGGCAAGTTTAACACCTTCGCCGCCAACTCGCGTATCCCTGGCAACAGGCTTGCGCCACCGGTCAACACCACCCCGGCGGGCAGCATGCCATCATACGCGGAATGCTTGATTTCTTTCAGCACCATGTCAAAGATTTCTTCCATGCGCGCCTCAATAATCATCGCCAGGTCGCGCCGGCTGATTAACGTTGCGCCCTCTTCGCCAAACAAGCGCGCCGAGAAGGTATCCCCTTCTTCTACATCCGCCTGAATGGCATGACCGTACTGCTTCTTGATGTCCTCCGCCTGCTCCGTGGAAAGGCGCAGCCCATGCGCAATATCCGAGGTGACATGATTGCCGCCCACACCGATCACAGACGCATACCACACATCCCCATCCATGTAGATCGCCATGTCGGTCGTGCCGCCACCAATATCGCATACCACCACGCCCATCTGCCGCTCGGTTTCGGATAAAACCACCTCGCCCGATGCCAATGGGTTCAACACAAACTGCGATACCTGCACGCCAGATGCCTGCACGCTCTCGCGCAAATTTTCCACCGTAGAAGCCACCGCCGCCACCACCAACGCGCTGACTTCCATGCGGTAGGCGTGCATCCCAATCGGCATGCGGATGCCATCCTGCCCGTCCACCGTAAAGCCGCGCTGAATCACGTGGATAATCTCGCGGTCATGTGGAATTGCCACTGCCTGCGCCGATTCCAGTGCGCGGTTGATATCTTCTTGGTCAATGGAATGACCGGAGATGCCCACCGCGCCATGCCCATTCAGCGAAGTAATGTGCGACCCTGCCAGGCTGACCAGGGCAGAGGTAATTTCAATGCCAGAGGTGCGTTCCGCTTTTTCAATGGAGCGGGCAATGGATTGAGAGGCAGCTTGCAAGTCAATAATCGTGCCTTTGCGCATCCCCAACGAAGGCTCAATCCCCACGCCTAAGATACGCAAACTGCGCTCCCCCTCCACCCTGGCAACCAGCGTGCAAGTTTTGGTCGTGCCTACATCAATGCCAGTAACGATCGCTTCATCCATATCCCTTACTCCTGCGGCGGGTTATCTGCTACCACTTCGTGATAAAACGGCTGATTGGGGAATGCCACGCTGATGAGCGTAATCTTTTTTCCCTGGTTCTGCAATTCTTTCAAGATAGTCTGATACGTTGCAAACTTTAAGTCAAAGTCACTTAAATCTCTGCCAATAAAGACCTGCCAGCCTTGCGGGTCATTCCACCCCAGCCCATTGGAACGGTCATACACAACCTGCGTATTCTTTGGCAGTTTTTTGGTCAACTGTAAGGCAGCATTGACCAGTTTCAGGTCAACGCGCCGCCCAACCACATCCACTGGTTGAACGGAAGTTGAGACGCTTGCCTTGCTATTGGAGGAAGGAGTAGCTTGCGCCTTCTGAGCAGCATCCACAATCGCTTGCTCTTCAGCGGTTAATGGCGCTAACGGCAGCGCATCATTCGTCTTAATCGTCACTGCCATCGTTGCCTTGCCACGCGCGGGAAATGCAACCCCCTCCGCATCAATCCAGGTGATTTTATCACCATTTTGCCATGCCATGATAGGTTGACGCTCACGGGTGGAAATATTCACAACGTTGGGCAACTTCACCTGCACCTGAACATCCGCCAGTTCGGGGAATGCCGCCACAAGCTGCTCCTTGACCATCTCAGGCTGCACTTCCACAATTGAAAGGTTCGTCAGGCGCGCAGTATCTTCCACGTTCGCTTCGGTCAGGCGTTGCAATCCGGTCACGTTCAGGCTGCTGACACGAAAATAGCTGGAATTAAACAGCGAGAAGATGCCAATCAGCATCACTGCTACCACCGCCGCGGAGACCATCCGCCAACCAGGGCGAATGGATGGAATGGGCGGCAGGCGCAGTTCTACGCCGCTATCGGTGGATAAATATAGCTGGCGGCGCGGATTCGGGTTGGCAGCCTGGCGATAGATCGGCTCACTGCGCCGGAATCCATTGCTGCCGCGAAATGTCACCGGATGCACCGGCGAACTTACCCGCCCGACCACAACGCGGCTGGCAGTGCGGCTGCGCGCTTCGCTGTGCTGCGCCTTTTCAGCGCGCAGTTTGGCGGCGCGATTGCTTGTAACAGGCTCTGGTTTTGCCTCTGACCTGGCTCGTCTCATGCTTTCCTCCGATACTGTCGTTCGGTTCGATCCCGCTCTGCTTTACGCTCAATCGCCAATTCAATCAAGCGATCTACCAAAGAAGAATAAGCAATTCCGCTGGCTTCCCACAGCTTGGGGTACATGCTGATCTTGGTAAAGCCCGGAATGGTGTTAATCTCGCTCAGGAACACTTCCCCGCTGGCGTCATCCAGCAAGAAATCTACCCGCGCCATGCCGATAGCATCCACTGCCTGACATGCGCGGATTGCCCACTGCCGGACTTTCTCTGACATGCCCTCTGGCAGCTCGGCGGGCAAGATGAGGATGGAGCGTTCATCCAAATATTTGGCTTCGTAGGTATAAAAGTCACCGGCAGGCACCACTTCGCCAGGCTGTGAGGCGATCATTTCATGGTTGCCCAACACGCTCACTTCAATCTCACGCGCATTTGGCACCGCCCGCTCCACCAGCACCCGCATATCATAAGATGCCGATTCCAGCAGCCCTTCGTACAAATCTGAGCGCGTGCGGCATTTGGTAATCCCTACCGATGACCCCAAATTGGCAGGTTTGGTAAAGAGCGGGTAGATCGCTCCCCCTTGGGCGGACATGGCTTCTGCCTGGGCAATCACCCCTTGCGCATCTGCCTCAATCTGGCGGCGCGTAAAGGGGATCGAATCCACCACAGGGATGTCATTGGCGCGCATTACATCCTTAAACAGCGCCTTATCCATGCCCACCGCTGACCCCAGCACGCCCGCGCCCACGTAAGCAATATCGGTCAGTTCCAACAGCCCTTGTAGCGTGCCATCTTCGCCAAATGTGCCATGCAGCACCGGAAAGATCACGTCCATCTGTGCAAACGGGAGGAGTTGATCCCCTTGCAGGCAATAGAGGGTATTTTCGCCCGGGTACGGCAGCAACAGGGCGCGCTGCAAGCCGTCCGTGCGCCCGGCTGCGATCTTTTCCCATACGCCCTCACCCACCCACCAAACCCCATCACGGGCAATGCCAATCGGGGTAACTTCATACTTTTGCGCGTCCAACACCGATAAAATTGAGCGCGAAGACATCAGCGAAACATCATGTTCGCCGGACCGCCCGCCAAAAGCCACCCCAATCCGCAGCTTCGCATTTCCCATATCCGTTACGCCTCTCCTACCTTCTGTTCCGTTTCTGACCAATCCCCTAATAATTCCACTTCTAGCTCCAACCATACGCCCGACTGCGCGTATACCGTGTCACGGGCTCGTTGGATCAACCGGCGCAGGTCATCCGCGCTGGCATGCCCATGATTGATAAAGAAGTTGGCATGCACCAGGCTGATCTCCGCGTCCCCAATCCGCGCGCCCTTCAATCCGGCGGCTTCGATCAGGCGACCGGCATAATCCCCTGGTGGGTTTTTGAACATAGACCCCAAGCTTGCCCCCGGCGGCTGGCTCTGTCTGCGGCGTTCGGCGTTGGCGCTCATTTTGGCGCGCACTGCACTCATTTCGCTGTAGGTCAGGCGCAATCGGGCTGCCAGGATGACATTTGCAGACGCCTCTCGCTTGAGGATGCTGGAACGATAATGATATTCCATCTGTTCCACCGTCCAATTTTCAACCTGCGCAAAGGGTTCTAAACCGGTACGGTGCAAGATTTCTGCCACACCCAAGTTGCCCTGCATATCTCCGCCAAATGCGCCCGCATTGCCATAGACCGCGCCACCCAGCGTTCCGGGGATGGTTGCCGCCCATTCCAGTCCGGCAAGTCCGCGTAATGCCACCTGCCTGGCAATTGCGCTGAAGTTTGCCCCTGATTCCGCCCATACGCTGGGTTCAGGCGAACGCGCGTCAATCTTAACGTTATGAGCATGGTTCAGCACCACCACTCCTGGCAACCCCTGGTCGCTGACCAATACATTCGAGCCGCTGCCCAAAATCCAGAAAGGCACATCCTCAGACCACAAAGCGCGTACCGCCTTTTCCAGCTCGGCAGTGCTATTGGTGGGCAGCAACGCCTGCACCGTCCCACCCACCCGCGCGGTGGTGTAATTGCGCAGGCTGACGTTTTCCTGCAAGGCAGAGCCGAACTGTTGGCGCAGTTTAGGCAGCCAGGCGGCAGACGCGGCGCGGCGCGGGCTAGTCATGGCTGACCTCCGCCGATTTCAAGCCGGTCAGCAGCCATCCACTGATTTGCTCCGCGTCCCCTGCCGAAAAGACCAACACCACGTCCCCGGGCTGGGCTTCTTGCAGCAATATCTGCGTAGTCGCCTGTAGTCCATCGCTAAAGCGCGCCGAGCCGGGTTGCATCTGCTCTACCACACTTTGCGCGGAATAATGCCCAAAATCCGCCGCTTTTTCGCGCGATGGATAAATTTCGGTCACCAACACCTGGTCAGCGTCCGCGAAGGACTGGGCAAACGCCGCCTGCAGCTGCTGCGTGCGCGAGAATGTATGCGGCTGCCAGACCGCCCAAATCCGCGCCTGTGGATAACGCGCCCGCGCTGCTGCCAGGGTCGCGGCAATTGCGGTAGGATGATGACCATAATCATCAATCACCGTCACGCCGTGGGCTGCGCCGCGCACCTCAAACCGCCGTCCCGTCCCCTCAAATTCAGCCAATGCCTGGGCAGCCGCCTGCATACGGCGCTCATCCGCCCCTTGCTGATGCACCAACGCCAGCACGGCAACGCTGTTGGTCACGTTATGCAGCCCCGGCACGCACAGTTGAACCGGCAACTGTAGGGAAAGGTCAGATACGCACGTCAGAACATAATCAAACCCGCCCATACGGTTGGGGGTGACGGCTTGCGCCACATAATCCGCCCCTTGTTGCAGCCCGTAGCGGATGGCACGCACGTCCGCAGGCAAGTAACTCAGCAAGGCGCAGGCTTCATCGTTTTCATGCGCGGCGAACACGGCTCCCCCCGGCTGCACCTGCCCCACAAACGTCCGAAATGCCTGACGATACTCGCCCATCGTGGGGTAGCAATCCGGGTGGTCATGTTCCACGTAGGTGATGATGGCACAATCCACCTTCAACCCCAGGAACATGCGATCATACTCATCCGCCTCAATCACAAAGCGGCTGCCCGCCCCCGCGTGCGCATTCCTGCCCAGGTTTTTCAGCACGCCGCCGATAATAAACGAAGGATCATCCCCCAGGCGAGTGAGTACCCACGCCAGCATGGCAGAAGTGGTCGTCTTGCCATGCGTACCGGCGACTGCCAGCGTCTGCTTGCCTGCCATCAACTCCGGCAGGAATTGCGCCCGCTTCAACACCGGAATGCCTGCCGCCAGCGCAGCCTGCACTTCCACATTGTCATCCGGGATGGCAGAGGAGCGCACCACCACATCCGCCCCTTGCACCTGCTCGGCGGCATGACCAGCAAACACGCGCACGCCGATGGCTTCCAGTTCAGAAGCCGCCGCTGAAAGCGAACGATCCGAGCCGCTGACCGTATACCCTTGTTCAATCAGAACGCGAGCAATGGCAGACAACCCGGTACCCGTTACGCCAATCAGATGAACGTGCTTGCCGCTTGTCATATTAGATAAACACCACCAGAATAAATACAAATGCCAGCGCCACTGCAAAATAGATGGCGGAGGATGCGCCCAACAGCTGCGGTGGCATCATTGCCATCATGCGCTGCGTGGCTTCAAATACGGTTGTGCCAGGTTGCGGCGCGCTGATGATGTTCACAAATGGGTAGCCTGAGTTATCCAGGAAGAACCACATTGTGCCAGCAATCAGGTAACCGTTGAGCGCGCCCAAGAAGAAGCCCAGCAAAATATCTTGCACGCGATCCCGTGCAAACTTATTATTCGCCGATAGACGCGGAATGTTGGGCGATTGATACCCAAAGAATACCAACGCGCCGGTGAGCCCTGACCGCACCCAAAACCACACCTCACCATTGGCCGCCAAAATATTGCGGATGAAGGGGACGAAGTTTTGCAGCAGGGCAATGATGAAGATCGCCAGGATCACGCTAAAACTGACCAGCAGCTCGCGCGCCCAACCTCTCATCGCCCCAATGACTGCAAAGAGAATCACGTACATCCAAAAAATGACAATCAGGCTGACCATCGTTTATTTCTCCCTGTTGGTATGAACTCCGGCAAGCTGGCGGATCAGATCAGCCAGGGCTACTGCGGCGTCTGGCTTTGCCAGGCTGCGCATCTTCTCGCTCATCTGTTTCAACTCCTCTGGCCGGTGCGCCAAGGATTGCACCACCGATAATAGCTGATCCGATAAATGTTCCGTCTCCATCATCAACGCAGCGCCTTTGTTAACCAAATAATCCGCGTTGACTTTTTGATAGCGCCAGGCATACGGGTAAGGGACTAAAATGGCAGGCAGTCCAAAAAAGGGATATTCGCCCAAGGTAGATGCGCCCGCCCGCGAAACCACCAAGTCAGCCGCCGCCAATGCTGCGCCCATCTCGTGCAAATAAGGCATCACGTGATAGCGTTCTGCCAATTCCGGCGGCAAGGCGGCCCGCGTATCTTGTACCAGCTGCCAATCTGGCTGCCCGCTAATGTGAATAACCTGCATTTCGGTCAGCAGCTGCGGCAAAATCGCCAAAACAGGGTGATTCAAGGTCTGCGCGCCCTTGCTGCCGCCCGTCACCAACAGGGTAAAGCGATCCGGCTCTAAGCCCAGGTGGGCGCGTCCGGTATTGCGCTGCCATTCCCCTAATTCAGAGCGGATGGGGTAGCCGGTCACTGCCACATGTTTGGCAGAAGGGAAATACGCCCGCGAATCCTCTTCGGTAAGGGCAATCTGGGTGGCATACCCCGCCAGGAACTTGAGCGCCATGCCAGGCTCAATATCTGGCACATACAACAGGCTGGGGTAACTCCGCGCCGCCACTGCCATGGGCGCAGCCACGTATCCGCCGGTAAAGAGCAGCACATCTGGGTTAAACTGACGCACCAGCCGGGTGGAAGCCAACGCCCCACGCAGCAAGCGCAGCAGGTTACCCGGCATCGCCTTTGCCCCCACGCCATGTACCCCCGCAGCAGGAATAGCGGTATAAGGAATGCCAGCTTTTTTCACCAGCTCCTCCTCCATACCGCCCTGCCCCCCCACCCATAACACGGGGTCGGCGTCTTTACCGAGTGCGCGTAGAATGACCAACGCGGGATACACGCCCCCGCCGGTCCCCCCAGCGCAAATTAATAACTGAACCAAAGGCTTTCCCTCCTGATGATTTCTTTTTATGACTGACGTGCGCAATGTTCAATAAGATGCCAATGCCCGCCATCGTATTAATCATGATTGACCCGCCATAGCTGATAAACGGCAAGCCGTTGCCCACCTGCGGCAGCAAGTTGACCATTACGGACATGTTCAGCAACGCCTCCATCACAATCCAGATGGTGACACCACTGGCAAGCAGCATACCCAGCATATCCGGGGCGTTGCGGGCAATATTGATCCCACGCCACAGGATCACCAGATAGGCGCTAATCAACAAAGCCGTGCCTATCAAACCCGTTTCCTCCACGATAACGGCAAAGATACTATCATTCACTGCTTCGGGCAGGCTGCCATATTTGGCGCGGCTGCTGCCAACGCCTGATCCAAACGCCCCCCCGCGAATCACCCCTTCCAGCGCGCGTAGAACTTGATAGGAAGACTTGGTGGGGTCATTTAAGCCGGTGATGTACTGGCTCATACGCGAGTTACTGGTAGAAGAAAGGCTCATCGCAATCGCTGCGCCGGCAGCCACCAGGAGAACCATCATCCCAATTTGCTTCCAGGCAGCCCCGCCCAAGAAAAACAACGTAGCCCCCAGGAAAACGACCGTCAATGCCGCACTCAAATCTGGTTGGACAAGAATAAATACCGAAACAAGCACCAAAATAATCATCATGGGAATAAGACCCGTCCAGGCGTTATTCAGCGCTTCTCGCTTGGCTTGCAGCCACACCGCAAAGTAAATAATCACTGCCAGCTTTGCCAGCTCGGAGGGTCTCACCGAACCGCCAAGCAGCGAACGGTTGGACCCCAGGGTCGTATTTCCCAAAAAGAGGGTTAGGAGGAGAAGCGCCATGCACCCTAAAATAATAAACAAAGCCCAGGGGCGCAGCCAGTGATAATCCACAAAAGATAGCCCGGTGGCAATCGCCATTCCTAAGACCACCCAGATCAGTTGTTGGAGGAAATAATCGGTTGGCTTTTCGCTCCAAAAGTCAGAAATGGGACCCACCGAATAAATCATAATCAGACCAAACAGCAGCAATGCCGCAATTACGCCAATCAGAATCCAATCGGTGCCGGCAGTGGCAATGCCCACGCGACCCGCTCGCCGCAAGGAGGCAAGCCGCCCGCTCTCAGCCTGCTCCTCCGCCCCGGATGCAGTCGGCGCATACCTTTCTGGCGATACGGCTGAATTTTTTACGTTCCAATGATCGTTCATGGCAGTTCCTGTACCCATTGTGTAAAACGCTCCCCACGCTCTTCAAAATCTCGAAATTCGTCCATCGAAGTCGCAGCCGGAGAAAGCAGCACCACATCTCCGGGTTGGGCAGCCTGCGCGGCAGCCAAGAAAGCCTCGCGCAATCCCGCATAACGGCTTTTTGATTTCAGCCGAGCGCTGTGCGGGTCTTGCGCGCAGATTGCCGACTCGGCTTGCATAAGCGCGTTCATAATCTTGTCTCCATCCTGACCAAAGACCACCACGTGATCCACGCGGCGTACTACCATCTCTGCCAATTTCTCCCAGGGCAATTTCTTATCTCGTCCACCCAATAAGAGGACGATGGGTTCATCGAAAGAGTGCAGGGCAGCCAAGGTACGTTCAGGAGCAGATGCAATCGAGTCGTTATAATAATTGACTCCGTGCAAGTTTCGCACCCACTCCAGGCGATGCGCCACCCCATGAAAGCCTTCCACCCCCGCCCGCAGACTATCCACCCCAAACCCGGCGGCAATCCCAATGGCGCAGGCTGCCAAAACGTTCACCAGGTTATGCTCACCGCGCAGCGTGCAGACCGTGCGCGGGAAAAGAATCTCATCCTGCACACCATCCGTAAAGCACAACTGCCCCTCTTCCAAAAATGTGCCGCTCAACCCCGCCTGCGGACGGTTCAGCCCAAAGGTGACGTACTTCCCGCACACTTCAGGCAGCAGCGCCCAGGAACCAGAGTCTTCACGGTTCAGCACGGCAACATCTTGGGCAGTTTGGTGACGCAAGATATTCGCCTTCGCCCGCGTATAGGCTTCCATCGTGCCGTGCCGGTCCAGGTGATTGGGGGTAATGTTCAGTACGGCAGCAATGTGGGGTGAGCAGGTCATCAACTCAAGCTGGAAGCTCGAAAATTCCACCACCACCTCATCTTGCGGGGCAATTTCGTTCACAAATTCTACTAACGGCTGACCGATATTACCGCCCACCCAGGCTTTGCGTCCCACCTTCTGCGCATGATGTTCTGCCATGCGCGAAACCAGGGTGGTGGTGGTTGTTTTGCCCGCCGAGCCGGTGATTCCAATCACCCCCGCCTGCACGCTTTCCATGAAGATTTGCGAGTCATTGCTCAGAGGAATCCCACGCCGCTGCGCCTCTAGGAGGATCGGCAACGTGAGCGGCACCCCCCCAGACGGGCATACCAGCGTGACCCCATCCAACACGTCCAGCGGATGATCCCCCAATACCCAGCGTACCGGCGTGCCTTCGAGCGAGTGGATGGCATCTTGCAGCTTTTCCGCGCTGCGCTGATCGTTTAAGATCACCTGCGCGCCGCAAGCCAACAGAAAACGGGCGAGCGCCAACCCCTGCCGGGCGACGCCGATAATCAACACCGTTTGTCCGCTCCACCGCTTTTGCATCATCCTAATCCTTTATACCAACGCCAGGGCAATGCCCAACATGGCGAATAATAAGCCTACCAACCAAAACCGCTGCACCACCTGCGTTTCGCTCCAGCCCATCAACTCAAAGTGATGATGAAAGGGCGCCATCTTAAACAGCCGCTTGCCATGCGTCAGCTTGAAATAGCCCACTTGCAGCATCACGCTAACTGCTTCGCTCACCGGCACAATGGCGATCAACGGCAGCAGCAGCCAGCGTCCGGTCATGAGCGATACCACCGCCAGGGTTGCCCCCAACGAGAGCGAACCCGCGTCCCCCATAAACATTTGCGCCGGATGAACGTTAAACCATAAAAATCCGAATAATGCCCCTACAATCGAAAAACAAAACCTAGCAAGGAAGGTTTGCCCTTGCAGCAAGGCAATCCCGCCATACGCAGCAAATGCGGTTGCCGAAATCAACCCAGCCAGCCCATCTAAGCCATCCGTCAGGTTCACCGCGTTCGATGTGCCCACAATGATGAACGTTGCAATCGGGATATACCAGATTCCCAACGAAAACGGCACGCCTGCCCCAAACCAATATAAATCCGGCACATTCAAAACGTAGCGCAACGCCAACGCGGTAATGAGGGCAAGGATGATTTGCAGGAACATCTTGGTGCGCGCGCGCATCCCCAACCCCCGCCGTGGACCGCGAATACCTTCCCAATCATCCAGCGCGCCAATCACCGCAAAACCGAGCAGCACTCCCAACGGGACAATGACCGAAAACCCCAACACCTTCAAGCCAATCAGCTTGGCGCCATTCAGCAGCAAAGTAAGCAACGCCACCGGCAGCACAAACATGACCCCGCCCATGGTGGGCGTTCCCATCTTCGTCTTATGGCTTTCGGGCCCTTCCACCCGAATGAGCTTGCCAATGCGAAAATGACGCAGGACGCGCAGGAGTGGGCCGCCCCAAATGACCGTCAGCATAAAGCTAAGTCCACTAAGAGAGAGGGCAACCGGTCCTTCCATCATTCTGTGCCTCCCAGCGCGGCGACAATGCGATCCATCCGCAAACCATGTGAGCCTTTGACCAGCACGAGGTCTTGCTCGGTCAGTTCGGCGGTCAACAGCGCAAGCGCATCTGGCACATCCGCCACCCAACTGATCTTTTCGGCTGGCATGCCCGCCTGCATCGCTGACCGGGCAATCATGCGCGCCCGTTCGCCGACTGCAATCAGCCGGTCTGCCACCTCAGCGGCGCGCGCGCCCACCATTTCATGCCCTTGGCGTTCGTAGGGTCCTAATTCAAGCATATCGCCCAACACCAACACGCGATGCCCATCCAGTTCGCGCAGCAGGTTCATCGCTGCCATGGTAGATTCGGGCGAAGCGTTATACGAATCGTCCAAAATGAGCGCACCGTTTTTCGCGCGGACGGTCACCAGGCGCAGTTGCGCGTGCGGGCGGCGCAGACCTTCGATAATCTGCCCCCAGCTCAGTCCCTCCGCCAACCCCACGGAAGCCGCCCGCAAAGCGGTATGGACGGAATGCTGCCCAATCAGGGGAATATGCAGGTGGAACGTTTCGCTGCCGGAATGCAGCTGGAAGCGGATACCCTCTAACCCCTGGCTTTCCACCTCATCCGCCCACAAATCCGCCGCCGGGTCTAAGCCATAATAAAAGACGCGCGCCTGGGTTTTTTCCGCCATCGGGCGCACCCAGGGATCATCGTAATTTAAGATCGCCACCCCATCCGCAGGCAAAGATTGCACCAATTCCGCTTTGCCGCGCGCAATCATCTCCTGCGACCCGGCCCGTTCGGCGTGTACTGTGCCTATATTGGTGATGACCCCCACCGCCGGTTGCGCCAGTGAACACAGGAATTCAATCTCGCCGGGCACATAAAAGCCCATCTCCAGCACCGCGCGCTCGTGTTCAGGGCGCAGGTTTAACAAGGTCAGCGGCAATCCAATTTCATTGTTGAGGTTGCCCACATTCTTTAACGTGCGGTACTTCTCCGCAAGCACTTCGCTGGTCAATTCTTTGGTGGTGGATTTGCCAACGCTGCCAGTAATACCAATCACCCGCGCCGGCATCTTGCGGCGATAAAACCCTGCCACCGTTTGCAGCGCCGTCAGGCTATTTTCTACGCGAATACAAAACTTCTCTGCGTGAATCGCATCATCCTCAACCAAAGCGCCCGGGCGCAAATCCAACACAGGTAGGTCAGCCATTTGCTCGCCGGGCAGGTCGCGGTCAATCAGCGCGGCAGTTGACCCATTCCGCAGCGCATCCCCTACAAACAGGTGACCATCCACCCGCTCCCCTGGCAATGCCACAAATAGCGACCCTGCCTTCGCCTGGCGCGAATCAATCACTGCCTCACAGAAATTCTGTGAGGCAGATTCCCGGCGTATTCCCGTCAATGCTTCAAAAACATCCGCCAAGGTTAGCAAATCAAGCGCCTCATGGTTTTGGATCGGTCTTGGTTTTGTGCAAACGCACATCATCCGGGGGGATGTTGAGCAAAACAACCAGCTTTTCCACCGTTTCCTTGAAAACGGGTGCAACAATCTGCGAAGCCCAAATATCCGAAGTAGGTTTTTCAAGCCAAATGTAAATTAGAAATTGTGGATCATCCACGGGACCCCAGCCAACAAAGGAAGCATTGGTCAACGCGCTAGAATAGCCATCAGGCGTAGGGATTTCCGCCGTACCGGTCTTGCCAGCCATCCGGTAGCCCTCCACCGTTGCTTTCGAGTCGGTTTCTTTCTCAAGCGATTGCGCCAACATTTCCGTCTCGGTGCGGGCTGTCTTTGCAGAAATGGGCGTGCCAATCACCTGCGGAGGGTTCTCGATGGTCTTGCCATCGCTGGTAATAATCGACTTCAGAACATGCGGCTGCATCATCTTGCCATCATTTGCCACCGCGCTGATGGCGGTTATCAATTGGATGGGGGTCATCGAAATACCCTGTCCAAACGCATTCGTCCCCAAGTTCACCGGATACCAGCAGTTGGTATCCTCCTTTTGCGGATCACACGGGCTTTCATGGGTAATCAGCGGGTAGGAGGCTTCGCCAGCCAGGTCAATGCCAGTGCGATGCCCAATGCCAAACGCCTGCACATAGCGATAGAAACTTTCCGGTCCTAGTTTCACGGCAATAGATGCCAGGCATACGTTGATCGAATATTGCATACATTCCATCATATTCACTTCGCCCCAACCACCGCGATTCCAGTTATAAATGGGCACGCCGCCAACATATAAGATGCCTGTGTCATTAAAACGGGTTTCTGGCGTGTATTTGCCTGAATCCAGCCCGGCAGCCATCGTCAACACTTTAAAGGTAGAGCCAGGCTCATAGGTTTGCCCAATCACGCGGTTATAGGGCGTGGGGTTCGGAAATAATTGATCCAGCTGCGCCTGATATTGATTCAAATCCATGCGCGGGGTAGACGACATTGCCAGAATTTCCCCATTGCGCGGGTTTATAATCAGGATAGAACCGGACTGCGCGCCGTTTTTCTTGACGGCGTTTTCCAGCACATTTTCAGACATCGCCTGCACTTCGCGGTCAATGGTCAAGACCAGGCTATTGCCCTTTGGCACGCTCAACGTATCCCCGCCCAACAACGGATCACGTGGAATCCACTTGGTGGTGATGGGCGACCCAGCCAACTGGTCGTTATATTTGCCTTCCACGCCAAAATACCCCTGCCCGCCGTCCTGGTTGGCAAAAGAATAAAACCCAAGCACGGTAGCAGCCAGACTGTTTTCCGGGTAGCTGCGCAGTAAGCGCGACTTCCAATATAAGCCTTCCAGAGAAGGCATATTCTTGCGTTGCTCTTTGGAGGCGGCGTTGCGCGCATCCTTCAGCTTCTGAGCAACCGCTTCAATCTCTGCTTTCTTTTCAGGCGTTACCATCGTTGATATGGCGGTGTACTTCAGGGGGCTTTCGGGGGATAATCTCGCCATCATCTGGTTATAATCGCTCCCGAATTGTTCTGAAGCCAGCTTTGAAATCGTGTTTGCATCCAAGATGTTGGGAATATCCACGCCCAGCTCATAAACCTGCATGCTCCCTGCCAAAAGATGCCCCCAGCGATCATAAATACTGCCGCGCTCCGGATAAATGGTCACTTGTTCATAA
This sequence comes from Anaerolineales bacterium, assembly GCA_038206515.1. Classification (GTDB taxonomy): domain Bacteria; phylum Chloroflexota; class Anaerolineae; order Anaerolineales; family Anaerolineaceae; genus DSYU01. The sequence goes on from JBBRAT010000018.1 coordinate 37,203, forward strand.
TCGTTGCTATTCTGGAGGATAATTTTGGCTTGGGGGCTAGTTTGAATCTGAATCAACCAGACAAACAAGCCCACTGCTACCAGAACCATGCCCGCGCCGACCAAATTGAGCCGCCGGGTAAGAACTGCTTTGGGGTCGTTTGATTTGATGTTCATGGCTTTACCCCCGCCTGAGCCTGTTTGCTCATCGTTTCAATCGTCTGCATCAATAGTTCAGACCAGGATTGAGTATAGGCAGGTTTGATAATCTGCCCGCTCTCTTCAGGTAAGGAAGATGTATTCGATGTATTAATAGAAGACTTCCGACCTGCATACCCAGGAATGGGCATATAGGTGACGTTATCTTTCACCACAGGCACAAAGCCCATCTCCGCGGCGCGCTTTCCCAGACGTTCCGCCGAGGTGAGGCTGGCATATTGGCTGCGCAAGTCCGAAATTCCGCGCTCAAGCGTTTGCTGCTTGAAGTTATATTTTTGCACTTGCAAGCCTGCCAGCCCGGTTTGAATGGTAATATGCAGCATTAACCCCGAAATAAGCGCAACCAGGATAATTGCAATCAACACAATGGCAGCCCGTTGACGCTGAATCCGCCAGGGCGCTTGTTTGTAAGTTTGCACAAACCTTTTCGCAGTCTCCATATCCTCTCGACTCCTACTCTGAAACATTTTTATCAAACACAAAATGCTTCTTGCAACTTACATGCCATGCCTTTCGGCTTTCTCGCTTTACAACTTTTCCACAACCCTCAGCTTCGCGCTGCGTGACCTGGCATTGGTTTGCATTTCCGCTTCCGTGGCGGTGATGGGATGACGGTTTACCTCTCGAATAGAGGCGTGATGCCCGCAAGTACAGATGGGCTGATCGGGCGGGCAGATGCAATCTTTGATTTCATGCTTAAAATACTGCTTCGCCAGGCGATCTTCCAGCGAATGAAACGAGATGACCGCCAGCCTGCCCCCCACCGCCAATGACTGCACTGCCTGGGGCAAAAATTCTTCAATCGCTTCTAGCTCGCGGTTGACCACAATCCGCAGCGCCTGAAAAGAGCGGGTAGCGGGGTGTAAATGCTTGCCCTTGCGCCCGCCCATGGCTTTCTCAATCACGCCTGCCAGGGCATGGGTGCTGTGCAGCGGTCTTGCTTGCACAATCGCCCGCGCAATTCGCCTGGATTGCTGTTCTTCGCCATAGCGCCAGAGGACATCCGCCAATTCGCGCTCAGACCAACCATTCACCAGATCTTCCGCCTTCAGGGGATAAGTCGGGTCAAAGCGCATATCCAGGGGCCCATCCGCCTGGAACGAAAACCCGCGTTCTGGGGTATCCACTTGCATGCTCGACACGCCCAAGTCAATCACAATTCCGTGTACCTGCTGCCAACCCAGCTTTTGCAGCTGCTGGCTGAGGCTGGTATAAGATGCCTGAACCAGAGTGGCGCGGCTGCCAAATTCTTCCAGGCGTTTGCCTGCCAGGGTCAGCGCGTGTGGGTCCAGGTCAAAGCCGAGCAATTGACCTTCTGGCGCGCTGGCATTTAAAATCCCCCAACCATGTCCGCCCGCCCCTACGGTTGCATCCACATAACGCTTTGCGCTCTGTGGCTGCAAAGCATCCATAATCTCCTGATACAGAACAGGGGTATGGGGTGCTTCTCCGGTCGGATCAGTGCGCGCATCCATTTCAGTCATCATTTCCTACCGCATTGATAAATTCAAAGGAGCAAAGCGCTGCCGGGTGATGTTGCCATCTTGCAGCTCTTCTTTTTGCTGCACCCATAACCCAGGCGACCAAATTTCAAAGTAATTTCCGACCCCCACCAATACCGCGCCACCCTCTAATTGAAGCTGGGCAACTTCGCGCAAAAAATCAGGCAGGAGCATCCGTCCACTCCGATCAAACGTCAGATGTTCCGCGGTGGAAAAGAGCAACCGTTGCAGCTGACGAGTATTGGGATCCGTCACACTCAACACCTCTAGCTGACTGACCAGGTGGTCAAACAGGCTGCTTTTCAGCACCATTAAGTTTTGGTCCATTCCTTGGCATACGTAGCCGCCATCCGCCAATTCCTCACGATACCGTACAGGAATGGTGATGCGTCCTTTTTCGTCAATGGTATGCTCGTAACGTCCCAAAAACATAAGTTCTATCTGCCCTTTAATGGACGAAACGCCGGTAAATCGCTACCGGCGCTCCACTCTTTCCCACTTTATTCCACTTCTCACCACAAGTATAGCCGAATCGCTACCACTTTACAAGTAGGGATTGCGCTTTTCAAGATGAGAATAGATCGGAAAGGGTTCTACAAGATGGAAATCCATTCATAGAGAGGCTATCCATCCCCTTCATCGGCTGGATATTCCCCCACCAGGGCATCCAGATAGGCGCTGAAGGGACGCAAGTACACGTCTTCCCACCAGCGCATCAAGTCGCGCGAATATCCATCCGGGATGTTTTCGAGGTGTACTTTCATCTCACAGCCGGTACAGGTGGGTGCAAAGAACAGGTCCAGCCGCATCACCGCTTCCTCTGCCTCGCCGGTGATCTTCCAACTTTGGGCAATGTGATCAAACGGGGATAACGCCAGCAGTTGGCTTTCTACTTTGCCGTCCAGCGCCAGGAAGCTGCCACCCACGTGTGGCGTAATCCGCGCAAAACTACCCGTAAAGCGCCCATGCTCGTAGCTATCCAACCAGGCGCGGCACACTCGTTCCGGGTAAACCGGCAGTTGAATCGTAAAATCAATCGTTTCCATCGCGTATCTCCCTCATCCGATGATAAAAAAGAGGGGCTTTGAGCAAGACGCGCCCAAAACCCCTCCGCATTCATTGAACTTTCCAAACAACGTTAATCAGAAGCGAGCGGCAAACGCTCCACTGACCCTATGCTCATTCCCATCTCTACCGATTCCTGGCAAGTGGTTTGCAATAAGCCAAACCGCGATGCGCCCAGGTAGAGAATCTCAAGAATAAGCTCGGTATAGGGGATGCCTTCTGCATTGGCAATCACGCACAGATCGCTAAAGCCAGGTGACAGCCCAGGCAGCGAGTTAATTTCAATCAGGCGCGGCTTGCCAAGCGCATCTAGCCGGAAATCCAGCCGTGAAACATCCACCGCATTGACCGCCAAATGCCCCAGGATCGCCAGATCACACAACTGCTTCTTTAGGTCAGGCTCCACATCCGCCGGGCAGAGGAAGCCAGGGATGCCCTCATCGCCGTTATGCAGGGTTTTGGCAAGGTTGCCATATACCCCAGGCGTGATGGACTGGCTGTTATCCACTTCCAGCACGGGAAAACGATGGAAACCATCCGCATCGTACCATTCTGGGTGGCGGCTATAGTGGGCAGCGTCCGCGCGACCCAATACGCCAATCGTAAATTCACGCCCGGGCAGATAGTCTTCCACCAAAGCGGGTTGGCGATAATTGTGAATGACCCAGCGCACCCGGCGGCGCATCTGATCTTCGTCATAGCAAATTGCGCCATCATCCATGCCCATGCCCGTACCTTCACGCGCCGGTTTTACAAATAAGGGGAAGGTGAGCTTGGCGGATAGAGGTTCTTCGCCGGTCAAAAATTCCTGGAATGCCGCGGTGGGCAAGCCCATTTCGCTCCAAATGCGCTTGGTCATGGTCTTATCCAACGCCACGGCGTTGGCTAACACCCGTGAGGCAGTATAAGGGATATGCAGCATTTCAAGCAGCGCGGGAACTTGCGCCTCGCGGGCATCGCCGCCCAATCCTTCTGCAATGTTAAAGCAGATGTCAGGGCAAAATTCTTTAATTCGTTCGGGGAGGGTCGCGTCAGCGGGGAAAAATTCGGTGATATGACCGTCTGATTCAATCGCGGATCGGATTGCCTGGATTGTCTCCATCCGGTCAAATTCCGAGCCGGCATCGAGAGGACCATCATGAGGCAGCGAACTCACCTCTTTAATATTTGCAATCACTGCCACTCGCCAAGGTCGGGCCGGGTGCGGGGTAATACTGGGAGGCTTTTCGCTCTCTTGCTCTTGTTCAAGCAAATTCTTCGCATCTAACATCATGTTATTTCCTTTCGTCCATTCATCTCAATTTTCAAGTTTAAGGGGTACCGAGTATGGACACCTTTCACCCTCAGCCACCGCGAAAAAATCAGAGTGTTTTCGCAGTCGCTGAGGGTGACGGTGTTTCAATCAAGTATCGAACGCATTATATCCCAAAACAATCCAGAAAAAAAGAGACGAATTGCCTATTTTCAGAAAGGAATTTCCCCCCCCTTTTAATAAGCAAGCAGAAAACCCGCTCCTCCTTTCTTGCCAAAGATGGGTAGATAAGGTATCCTTGACCATGGGAATGGATAAGTCCCGGTGGGCTTCTCGGTCTTCAAAATCGGTGACGGGTCGCGTTGCGAGCCGTGGTGGGTTCGACCCCCATCCATTCCTGTCCTTATCATTAGAAAGCGCGAAAAATAGCTTATGGAAACTTCTGCATTATCTGTACCTGCCCCGATCCTTGATCTTCCTACCCTGGAAAGCATCATTAACCGTGTGTTTGTCATCGAAGACATCACTCAGGGCAAAAATCCGCAGGAATATTTGGTGCGCTATCGTGGTTTATTACGCACCACCGATTCCATTGGCGCATACGATCAGCTAACCCGTGATCTTGCTCCGCTGAACCTCATGCCGCTATTTCGCAAAGAAGAGAGACGTCACAGCATTCTGCTTATCCCTGCCCGCCCAAAGCCTAAGCCCTCTAACCCCTGGGTGAATTTGCTGATGCTCTTGCTGACCGTGTTGAGCGTCTCGCTGGTCGGCGGATACAGTAACCCACCCGCCGATTTACCGGCGGATATTCCTGGCATGTTGGTCGGGCTGTTTATTGCCGGCTTCCCCTTTGCGCTGGCATTGATGGGGATTCTGCTCGCCCACGAATTTGGGCATTACCTGGCGGGTCGCGCGCATGGGGTTGCCGTCAGCCTGCCGTATTTTATCCCCTTCCCACTGCCGCCATTTGGCACGATGGGCGCATTCATTAATATGAAGGAGTCGCCCCGCAACCGGCGGTACTTGCTGGATATTGGTTTGGCGGGTCCCTTAGCGGGGGCAATTGTCGCCATCCCTGTCCTCTTATTCGGGTTGAGCCTCTCGACCGTCCAGCCGCTGCCCCTGCACCTTACCCCCGGCACGATGACCATGGAAGGCAATTCGCTGATCTATTTGTTCCTCAAGTGGGTTACGTTTGGTCGCCTGTTGCCTGCGCCCATTACCTACGCCAATACCTCGCCGATCCTCTACTGGCTGAAATTCTTCTTCACCGGCAGACCCTTCCCCCTGGGTGGCTCAGACGTGATGATCTCCCCCATTGCGATGGCAGGTTGGGGCGGACTGCTGGTCACATCCCTCAATCTGATTCCCGCTGGGCAGTTTGATGGCGGTCACCTCATGTACGTCCTGTTTGGGCGCAAAGTGATGCAGCGCATCCTACCATTTATCCTGGTGGCGCTGGCAGTGCTCGGCTTTTTCTGGTCCGGCTGGTGGCTGTGGATTGTGCTGATCTTCTTCCTGGGGCGGGTCTACGCCGAACCGCTAGATCAGATCACCGAGTTAGACCCCAAACGCCGCGCTCTGGCGATTGTGGGCATCATTTTGCTCATCCTGGTCTTCACCCCCATCCCTATGAACGTATTTTAGCCAGTATACCCATTCGTTTTTATATTAAGAGAGAGCAACTCATTCTTGCGAGTTGCTCTCTCTTAATATTTCGACTGCTCAGGCATTACAGTCCATGTAGTGGCTTCCGGCCGGAAGCCACTACATGGACTAGGACATCATTGCAAACATAGGGATGTTTGAGCCGTTACAAATTATTCATAAAGGTCATCAGGCACATCAAAAAACTGTAACTTGCCTTTTGTGAGATGGAATGGCAATTCTTTGGCATTGCGCAGTATAAAAGCGTAAAACCCTTCTTCGTGCCATTCTTGATCATTTTCATCCTCACATTCGGTGACGCAATCCACGATTTCAGCCATTCCAACAATTCCGCCCATCGGCAGAGTGACTGGCATTTCGATTTTATAATCGTGCAGAATATCCTGGCGCAACATTTCATATTCGCTAAGAGGGATGTCCAGTTTTCGACCGGCGTGAATCAAGAACTTGCCACGAAATTTCGTTGACCAGCTGCGATTCTCAACCGTTTTATATCCATTGACAATCAGCCAAGCCCATGGTTGGCGAACAGATAATGCTTTCATCTTTTTTCTCCCTTTTTAATAAAACCCAATCTTTGGGTCTACTTCGTGGGCATAGGCATCAATGCCGCCAGTCAGATTTTGGATGTGCGTCCAACCCTGCCCGGCTAGCCAGGCGGCGACCTGCGTGCTGCGGCTGCCGTGATGGCAGAAGATCACCAAATTTGCCTCTTTGTTTTGCGCCGCCAGAGACTTGCGCGCCAGTTCGCTAAGGGGCGCATACACCACGCGCGGGTCACTTAACTTGACGCGCGCAAATTCGTATGGCTCGCGTACATCCAGCAATAGAATGTCCGGTTCAGCTTGCATCCGCTCCACCAACTGCTTCGAGGTAATTTCAATCGGTTTTTTAGGTTTTGCGTTATTCACTGGGCAATATTCCTTCTGGAATAGGGGTAGTCGATTCTATTTCCCCTGGCTGTTGCGGGGATTGTCCCTTTTTTCGGCTGCGCTTGCCGCTGACGGCGCTCTTTCCGCCCGCTGGGTCGGCTTTTTCCTCTTTCCATTCCAACACCAACACCTGATTCATGTGCTGCACAAAGGGTCTGCCGCTTTTGGGCAGCATGACCACGCTGATGGAAGCCGGATTCGAGGCAACCCGCTGAAATTCATCCAATGGGGCAGCTAAAAAATGCGCCATGAGCAAGCGAATCACATCCCCATGCGAAAAGCAGGCGACCATCTCGTTTTCTTCGTGGGCTGCGGCAATTCGTTCTACCTCAGCAATGGCGCGGGTCTGCACCTCAAGAAAGCTCTCGCCATTCGGAAAGCGCATCTCCGAAGGCTTATTCTGCACCACTTTCCACAACTTCAGGCGACTCAACTGCTTCAGGGTGCGACCCTGCCAATCGCCGTACTCCAGTTCAATCAACCCGGGCGCGGGCAGAATCGGCAGTCCCAACGCCTCGGCGAGTGGTTCGGCGGTTTCGATGGCGCGTTCAAGCGGGCTGGAATAAATTGCCTTAATCGGCGCGCCGCGCAATGCGTTTGCCACCGCTGCCGCCTGACTGCACCCTTGGGCGTTCAGATGCACCCCTGGCAAACGCCCCGCCAGGCGCTTGCCCACAAAATCATTCTCGCCGTGACGGATCAACAACAGGATGGTCATTGTTTTCCTTATCCTTTAAGTTCGCTAACCCCTCCGCCTGGGCGCGCCGCCATTCTGTCAGACGCTGCAAGACTTTCCCCTCATAGCCCTGGTCGGAAGGTTCGTAAAATACGCTGCCGAGCAAATCAGTCGGTAAATATTGCTGCGGAATGAAATGCCCATCAAAATTATGTGGATATTGATACCCCATCCCATGCCCTAAGTCTTTGCCATCCCGGCTGGCATCCATCAGGTGAATAGGCACCGGTCCAACCCCATGCGAAGTGATCTCTTCACTAACCTTGAAATACGATTTTGCCGAATTGGACTTGGGCGCAGTCGCCAGATATAGGGTTGCTTCCACAATGGGGTAAATGCCTTCTGGCAAGCCAATAAACTCAAATGCCTGCACGGCTGCTGCTGCCACCACCAACCCCTGCGGGTCCGCCATGCCAATATCTTCGCCTGCCAGCACCACCAGCCGGCGCAAAACAAAGCGCGGGTCTTCGCCTGCATTCAGCATCTTCGCCAACCAATAGAGCGCCGCGTCTGGGTCAGAGCCGCGCACCGACTTGATGAACGCCGAGATGGTATCATAATGCGCATCCCCGCCCTTATCATAATGCAGGGCGCGTTGTTGAATAGATTCCTGCGCCACGTCCAGGGTGATGTGAATTTCGCCGCGCTCATCCGGCGGGGTGCTTTCCACCGCCAGCTCCAGGGCATTCAGCAAGTTGCGCGCATCCCCTGAAGAAACATCCATCAAGTGTTGACGCGCATCCGCATCCAGCTTTACCTGACGGCTGCCATATCCGCGTTCTGGGTCTGCGATGGCGCGATCAATCAGCGTCCCCAGGTCTTTTTCACTCAGCAGCGACATCTGGAAGATGCGTGAGCGCGATACTAACGCGCGGATGACCTCAAAGTAAGGATTTTCGGTGGTCGCCCCGACCAGGGTAATCATGCCGGTTTCAACATGCGGCAGGAGAGCATCTTGCTGCGCCTTATTCCAGCGGTGAACTTCATCCACAAAGAGAATGGTGCGCTGACGGTGCATCTTGCGCCGCTCGGTTGCCTCTACAATCACCCTACGCAGTTCCGCCACCCCCGCCAGCACCGCCGAGATGCTCTCAAAATGCGCCTTGGTATGCAGGGCAATGAGCTGCGCCAGGGTGGTCTTGCCTGTGCCAGGCGGACCCCACAAGAGGATCGAGGAAAACAGCCGGTCCGTCTCAATGGCGCGGCGCAGCAACCTGCCCGGGCCCACAATCGCTTCCTGTCCGACCATTTCATCCAGGGTGCGTGGGCGCATACGGGCAGCCAACGGGGCTTCCTGCGCCATTTGTTCGTTCATCGCGTGTTCAAATAGATCCATAGGCTCATTGTACTGGTATATTCCAAAAAATGGTCCATTGGGAATGAGCGTAGTAGTGGTCAAGAGGGGTAAGATCGCCCCTCTTGACCACTACTACGCTCATTCCCAGAGACTCCAGAAACATGGATTACTGTAACTTTGCCGAAAGATACGCCAGTTCAGCGCGGATCAGCACAATGGACTGCCACGTACCGCCCTCATCCCCCAATTCCGCGTATTGGCGCTTGCGATGCGAAAGCTGCCCGCACAAGCGCAAGAAGCGTGCCATAGTACGGTATCGCCCATTCAGCAGGGATGCCATGCGCGCCCGGGTTTGCCCAAAGAGAGCGCAAACCGAACGGTACTGCCCCACGCTAATCACCCCCAGGGTCACTTCTTCACTTAAATATTGCAGCAGCCAGCGTTTTTCCTGATAGGTCTGCCACAAGATATACAAAAACATCCCCGCCCATCCCAACCAGGCGACAATAATCGAAACCCATAGCTGTTCCGTTCCCTGAATGGTCGAAACCAGGGTGTTATGAAAAGCATGGGCTAAAATCGCTGCCGTCAGCCCCATGAATGGCGCTAAGATGCGCACCAACCAGTCGCGGCTCATGCGCGCAGATGCCAGCCCGATGCCAATGAACGAGGTGAAAAAAGGATGCTGCCAACCAAAAAAGATAAATCGCAAAACAAACGTCTGATTTAAACTAGCAAATCCCCCTCGTGAAAACGCGCTGAGATAGTACAGCACGTCTTCAGAAGCCGCAAACCCCAGCGCAACGATGGACGCATAGACAATTCCATCTAAAATGGAATCAAATTCGCGATAGAAAAACAGGAATACCAAAAGCACTGCCGTTCCCTTGAGCAGTTCTTCAACCACAGGCGCAATGATGGAACCGCCCATAAAGGATTCAATTTCCCTGGAGCCACTCACAATAAACGCGCCATACCCCAGCAGCCCTTCCAGAATGATGCCAAGGATTACCGCCACCACTGCGCCCCAAAAGAACATCCCGCCTAACAGGATGAGCGGCTCCTTTTCATAGCGATCCAGCCAATAAATGACCATCGCCAATAGAAACATCGGGACAAACCCCAGGATAAACGATGCCCCAATGCCCATCAAACTCGTCATATTTCGCTCACTCTACCGGCTGCGTATCTGAATGGAAGGGAATAACAGGCTTTGCATCGGTTTTCTGCGATGCACGGCTGATATTGACGATATAGATCCCCGCCAGCACCGCCACCCCACCGAACCACTGCCCGGCAGAGAGCGCCTGCCCGGCAAAGGGAATCGCCAGCAAGGAAGTCATCACCGGCAAGAGAATCATGGTAGGCGCAACAATCGAAGCAGGGACGTGACCTAAAGCATACGCCAGTAAGAAATGCCCGGTGACCTGAGACACCAACGCCACCGCCAGGATGGATAGCCAGGTCGTGGTCGGATAACCGGTGAGGGGCAAGCGTAGGGTGACGCAGGTCAGACCCAGTAGCGCCGCTGTGGTAACTTCCACCAGCCAGATATATACTAACGTATCTATTAAGAACCGCCCGCGCTGCGTTACCAGGTAATAACCCGCCCAGGCAAAGCTAGAGCCAAGCGCAATTGCATCCCACAACGTCAGATGCGGGTGCAGCAAAATATCATTGCCCAACACCACCGCCGCACCCATCAAAGTGAGCAGCAGCCCGATCCAAAAGCGGCGCGTGTTTCGTTCATGCCAGAAAAGCGCGGCATATAATGCCACCCACAGCGGGGCAATATTGTTCAACAAAGTGGCATTGGCAATGCTGGTAAAGCTGAGAGATGTACTCCACAGTCCCTGATCCAGCGCGGTAAATAACCCGCCCAGCAGCGGAAAAATCCACACCGCTTTAGAAGGCCATCCCACCGTGCGGACGCGCCAAAGCACCACCGGGAAAAGCAGCATCGCGGCAATTAACATCCGATAAAAGGCTGTCACCGAGCCAGGGGCTGTGGACCAGTGAACAAAAATACCCGAAAAACTGAGGGTGATGACCCCCAACCCCAAGGCAAGATACGTTAATCCATTTCGAGAAAGATGCACCCGGTTAATATCCCTTTTGTACGTCCAATAAATTCAATAAAGAGGCGCCGGTCAGGTAGCGTTTCAGGTTTTCCGTCCACAAAGCCAGGGCGCGCTCATCGTATGCCGCGCTCATCCCAGCAATATGCGGGGAGAGGATCACGTTATTTAACCGCCACAGCGGATGGTTGTTCGGCAGCGGCTCTTCCTGGAAAACATCCAGGGCGGCGCCGGCAATTCTACGTTCCTGCAAAGCAAGCAGGAGTGCGGTTTGATCCACCACTGCCCCACGCGCCAGTTGAACAAAATAAGCCGAAGGCTTCATGACAGCCAGCTCCGCCGCGCCAATCAGCCCGCGCGTTTCAGCGGTCAGCGGCAGCATCACCACCACGAAGTCACATTCTTTCATCATTGAGCGCAATGCTTGGGGCGGATAGAGCCGGTCGAACAAATCTCCGCCCGGGTCGCCCAAGCCAGGGATGGTATAACCGTGATCTTCCGGGTGAAACACATCCCGCTTGACCGCCAGAATGCGCGTACCAAACGGGCGCAGCAGACGCGCCATCTCTCGTCCCAGGCTGCCATAACCAATAATGCCTACTGTACTGTTGCGCAATTCCATCGGACGGAAGCGTTCCCAGCGTTCACGGGGCCAATCCGCCTTATCTTGCGCCTGCGAAAGCTCAATCATGCGATGCCCCAGCCCCAACAGCAGGCTGACCGCATATTCCGCTACCTGTGGAGCCGCCGCGCCGCTGAGAGTGGTCATCAACAAGTCTGGTTTATGCATCAGAGGAACATCCACCACCGGATCAATGCCGGTAAAGTGAAACTGCACCCAACGCAAATTTGGCGCTTGCTCCGGCAACGGCATCACCTGATCGGTATACAGAATCTCCACCTTTGACCAGATTTCCGCAGGAATTTCGTCTGCCTTTCTGCCCGTCTCCACCTGAATGTGCAAACGTGGAGAAAGCTCGCGCAGGCGCGCCAGGGACTGCTCATTAAAAGGAACCGTTAGCAAGGCTTCAATCTGAGAAGGTTTCGGGGAAGTTTCCATGCTTAAGCCAGGTAAATCCTTTGTGGGTCAAGCTCTTCACGCAAAATGCGCAGTTCTGTGGGCGTGGGCGGTTCTGTTTGACGCAAGGTTGCAGCAACCTTCAGTGACCAACCGGTGTTGGCGATCACCTGCTCGGCGCTCACTTCCGGATGCAAAGCGGTGAGGATTAATTCACCCTCTTCGTTTGGCTCCAGAATGCCTAAATGCGTGACCACCGCCTGCGGTCCGCGCCCACGCACCCCACTGCGCGGCACGCCACGATACTGAAACCCGGCGGATGTCTGGAAATCCACCGTTTCAGGAAAGCGGCGTTTCTGATGTGGAGTCATAATGTAGCAGCGGTTGGCAAACGCGGCAATTTCCATAGACCCACCCGACCCTGGCAGACGCACTTTGGGATGCGCGTACTCGCCAATGACGGTGGCGTTGATATTGCCGAAGCGGTCAATCTGCGCGCCGCCCAGAAAGCCCACATCCACATTGCCGCGCTGCAAGTACAGGGTGAACACATCATACATACTGCACACGGCCGCCGCGCCGCTGACCAGGGTGGGGTCGCCAATCGAAAGCGGCAAGCGGGACGGGCGCGCGCCAATCACCCCGGCTTCATAGATCATATAGAGCCTGGGAGCATGGGTGCGCCGCGCCAAATTACACGCCAGGTTCGGCAGACCCACCCCCACGAACACCACATCTTCATCTCGCAGTAAACGCGCGGCATTGACCGTCATCAGTTCCGAAGCCGTATAATCGCTCATCAACAGTCTCCATAGTTGACCGGCGCAGCCATCCGCGCAGGCACGCGCAGCCGATCATGCACTGCGCTGCCCAGCTTCTGCCAATATGCCGCGCGATCCGGCACGCCACGCACCCACTCATCCAGGTAGGCATTCACCGCTTGCGGCGACTCGGAGCGCTTATCCCACTCCAGATAAAATTCGTTATCACGGTCATAATATCCCTGGGTATACGAAGGATGCGCGCAATAGGGAACATGACAGACCGCCTGGACGATAAATTCAGGGATAAGGGTGCGGTTAGGGTCTGAGCGGATAATTTCTTCATCAACGATCTCTTCGGCGGTGATAATCACCCGTTTGGCGGCAAAGGCAGCCTCTTTTTGCTCACCCACGATGCCCCACAGATGCGCATTGCCATGCATATCCGCGCGCTGCACGTGGACAATGGTCACGTCAGGGTTAAGCGGCGGCAGCACCACCACATCCTGCCCACTGTAGGGGTCTTTTACATGGCGGTAGTGATCGTTGACTGCCATGAGATCAATCGCGCCGGTTGGGTTCAAGGGGATAAAGGGCAGCCCTGCCGCGCCCGCCTGTAAGCGAGAAATCATCCCAAAATGCGAATATTCTTCCCATTCCACCTGACCGCTCTCGATTGCCCGGCGCAAAGCATACAGCGAGCCAACCCCCGGGTTGCCCATATAGGAAAAAATCACCTTGCGGGCGCATCCGGCTGCCACCATCTGGTCATAGACCAGGTCAGGCGTAGCCCGCGCCAGGGTCAAGTCTTTTTTGCCCTGGCGTATGATCTCATGTCCGGCGGCAAAGGGGATCAAGTGGGTAAACCCCGCCAGGTAGACGGTGTCGCCATCCTGGACGTGGGTAGAGATTGCATCAGCGAGGGAGCAAAGTTTGGTCATTTTTTCGGCTTCTTTCCAAATGTGCGGCGTACCGAGCGGAAGCGTTCCGATTCAGTGGGCTTCTTTTTTGGCGCCACCACAAAGCAAAAAATTCCAAGCGCCAACGATGCCCCGCCAAACGCCAAAAAACTGAGTACCATATCTTGATATACATCCGAAAGCACAAACAAGGCAATTAGCCCAATTCCCAAGAAGGTGAAAAAATACCCCATTCGCGCTAATGTACTCATCGTCTTTGGATACCGTTCCTTAATACGAAACGTTCGTGATAAAGGGATAATTCGTGTTATTGGATGCGCAAATCGCATCCAATAACACGCTCTTATTTCTTACCCGTTGCGGCGAACATGCGTGTGAATCTGTTCGTGCATATACAGCGGCAGATAATAATGACCGCCCGCATTCTTACCGCTTGAACCAGAGCCTTTCCAGCCGCCAAAGGGTTGGAAGCCAGGCCATGCGCCCGTAGTTGCCCCTTGCGGACGGTTGGCATAAGTGACACCCGCCTCAATGTTCTGGAAGAACCAATCTGCCTCTTCTGGCGTGCCGTAGAAGCCTGCCGTCAGCCCGTAGCTCACATCATTTGCCAGCTTCATGGCTTCTTCCAAGCCGCCTACTGGGGCAAGCGTGGTGACGGGGACGAACATTTCCGTCTTCCACAAAGCATGATCCAGCGGCAGTTGATCCACCAGGGTAGGCGTGCAGAAATAGCCCTTGCCAAACATGCCCTCCGTCAACACCTTGCCGCCGGTCAGGATATGCCCATGCTGGCTAAGATCTTCGGCATAATTCTGATAATCGCGGTACGAACTGCGATTGACCACCGGACCCAGGAAGGTATTGCGGTCAGTCGGGTCGCCGATGGTCAATCCATTGGTGAGTTCCACCAGGCGAGCCACCAGTTGGTCATACACCGGCTGCTCAATATATACCCGCGAGCAAGCCGAACATTTTTGACCCTGAAGACCAAACGCCGAGCGCAAAAGTCCCTGCGCCGCATCTTCAATATTGGCGTTCCGCGAAACGATGGTAGGATTCTTGCCACCCAATTCCAAAATGGTGGGGCGCACCCAGCCAGACTGCGCAAAGTCGCGGTAAATTTTCATCCCTACGCCAAACGAGCCAGTAAAGGTGACGCCAGCCACAGCCGGGTTATCAATCAACGCCTGACCGATGGTGCTGCCGCCGCCCGTGACGAAGTTATATGCGCCGTCCGGCAGCCCGGCTTCGCGCAAGGCTTCGGCAATCAGGCGCGCCGTCCAAGGTGTATCGGTAGCGGGCTTAATCACTACCGTGTTCCCCGCCACCAACGCCGCGCCGGTCGGTCCGCCGGTAAGGGCAGCCGGGAAGTTAAAGGGGCTAATCACCAGCCAGACCCCATACGGGCGCAGCACCGAGACGTTGGTAGCAGAGAACCCTGAAAGCGGGTCGCGCCCCATCTCCACCACATAGCCGTTGTTTTCTTCCATCTGACTGCACGCATAGCGGAAGAGGTCCGCGCATTCCGCTACATCCCCCAGCGATTCCATGCGATTTTTGCCTACTTCCAGGGACATGACCGCCGCCATCTCGTAAATGCGCCGGTCTAAAATCTCCGCGGCTTTGCGTACCAACGCCACCCGCTCCTGCCAGGGCATCCCACTCCACACAGGGAAGGCGCGTTTGGCGGCGGCAATGGCGCGGTTTGCGTCTTCCGCCGTGCCTTTTTGGAAAATACCCAGCACCCAATCGGTGTTAATGGGCGAGCGATCTTCGAACTTTTCCGAGGCAAAGGCTTCTTTGCCATCAATAATCATGCCAAATTCTTTACCCAAATTTGCCTTAACCTGCGCCAACGCCTCTTCAAATCGGTCATGGAGCATTTGGGGCGGGTTAAACATGGTTGCATAGGTCAGTTTGAAAGCATTCTCTGCTGTCATAGGTGGATTTCCTCCCGAAGAGTGAGTCACTAAGAATATGGATTCGTCTTTTCATTTTACCCCAAAAGTGAAAAGTTGCTTTTCGTTGTGGCATCCAATTGCATCCAATTCATTTTTCAGCTACACTTGAGCTATGGCAACTTCTTTGGCGATGTATATCGGCATTGATATTCAGGCGGGGGCAAAGCCAGTGACCTATGTGGCGCTGGACGAAGAAGAAAAGCTGTTTGCCATCCACGAAGGGGATGGAATAGACGCGCTCTCGTTTGCAGCAGGTCAACGCGCCGCGGCGATCATCGCCGTCACCTGCCCATCTGCGCCCAACACCGGACGCATGACGTTAGATGAAGTCCGGCAGCAGTTCAGCCCCCCGCCAGAAGCCGGGCGTTTCCATAGCCTGCGCGAAGCAGAATATCAGTTGATGCGCCTGGGCGTTGAAATCCCACCCACCCCTGGCGCAGATGAACCTTGTTCCCCCTGGGTCAAACGTGGTTTTTCGCTGGTGCGCTGGCTTGAAAAACTAGGCTACTGCGCTTATTCCCCTGATTCTGCGAGCGTTGCGCCCACTGTTCAACGCCAATGGCTTGAAGTTCCGGCGGATGCTGCCTTTTGGGCGTGGCTGGGGGTCAATCCGCTGCCACAGGGTACGCTGGAGGGGCGCATCCAACGCCAATTAGCCCTGGAAGACCAGAAAATGGCTGTCCCAGACGCGATGGAATTCTTTGAAGAAATCACCCGGCACAAAATCCTGCGCGGCACCCTGCCAATGGATTACATTCTCAGTCAGGGGGAACTAAACGCCCGCATGGCTGCCCACGTTGCCTGGACTGCCGCGCATAAGCCCAAGCTGCTGCAATCCTTTGGCAACCCTGAAGATGGATTGCTTTACCTGCCCGTTCACAAGCCGTCAAGCGACCGTCAATGAATATACATTAATTTTATAATCTTTGTCCAATACGCTATAATATTTTGAGATGTAGAAAAGTCTGCATCTCAAAATTATTGATACCCTTTAACGAGGATGGATACAGATGAATGTCGCTATGTGGTTGAAAGCTTTGCAAGTCATTCCAAAAATTGATAAAGCCGAGTGGGATAAGCTGGATATTATCTCGCGCTGGCTCATTTCGACTCGCGCCGCCGTGTTGATTATGACCTTTATTTCAGCTTCCATTGCCGGACTTTTGGCGTGGGGCGCAGGTCAGTTTAACTTCACCGCCTACCTGCTGCTGGTGATTGGCTTGGTCTTTGCGCATGCTACCAATAACCTGCTCAATGACCTGACCGATTACACGCGCGGGGTGGATCGGGATAACTATTTCCGCACGCAATACGGTCCGCAAGCCCTGGAACAAGGCTTGATGACCCGGCGTGAGCTGCTTACGTATGCCGCCGTCACGGGCTTGATTGCCCTGGCAGCCGGCGGTGGGTTGATTGCCATGCGCGGTTGGCTGGCGCTGGCATTGCTAATCATCGGCGCATTTTTTGTGCTGTTTTATACCTGGCCCCTCAAATATATTGGCTTGGGGGAGATCGCAGTTATCCTAGTATGGGGTCCGCTGATGATTGGCGGCGGTTACTTCGTCATCACCGGGCAGTGGAGCTGGGCTGCCGCGCTGGCAGGGCTGCCCTATGCCCTTGGACCCACTACCGTTATTTTTGGCAAGCATATTGATAAGCTGCGCGAAGATCGCGCCAAGCATATCCATACCTTGCCGGTGATTATTGGTGAAAAAGCCTCGCGCTATAGCATCCTGACCATGATGGCGCTGCAATATCTGTTGGTGATCGCCCTAGTGGTGGCGGGCGTATTTACTCCCATCATGTTGATTGTCCTGTTGGCGCTCATCCCCAGCCGCCCCGTCTGGAAGATGCTCACCCTGCCCCGCCCTGAAACGCCGCCCGCCGAGTGGAAAGCCTCCTGGCCCCTGTATTTTGTGGCAGCTGTCTTTGTGCATAACCGTAATTATGGACTGTGGTTCCTGGTTGGGCTGATTGCCGATGCGGTGATCAAAATCCTGATCCACTAGGACACAAGCAGAGCGGGTCCTCTGTCAAAATTTTTTCCCCATAGATTGTTTTGTTGCAATGCAATAAAACAATCTATGGGAACTTTTTAACATGGCTTTAGAATAAGATCACGCACTTCCAACCAGGCAGGGTGCGGATTGGCGGACATGCCCATTTTCACCCTGCCATCCGGTGGGAAGGCGGCATATTGGTTATCTATCCACAGCACAAACCCTAACGGCGGACGCGGCGCGGCGCGGGTCTGGAAGATTATTTGACCATCCACTGCAAAGCGCACCTGATCAGGCAAATAATCCATATGATACGTGTGCCAATCGGTGAGAGCTGCCGTGATGGGAGCGGCATCTTCGTTAATGAGCCTGTGCGCCGCTTTCCGTGCCAGGCGCGCGGTAAAGGGCAGCAATAGGGAAGGGGCTGCCAACCCGGCAGCCATCAGCAACGCGGGCGGGAGGTGTGGCGATGAGAACGTGGCGTTTAGGAAGCCCTGCGCAGGGGTGACATCTCCAAAAGCCAGCCAATTGGGGGCAGCCGCATAAAAGAACCAGGCAGCGTTCGGCAACGCGGGCAGCCGGCGCGCTGTGCCTCCCAACCCCAGTGACGCGCTAAACGGATCGTTCCACAGTCCAAAGCCCCACGTGCCGGGCAGGTCTGCGGCGGATACGCGCGCGGTGAGTTCCATGCGCATGGGCGTTCCCCAGTGGAAGGCAGTGCGCGGCAAGTTCAGGTAATCATCCAGTTGCGCCCAGCGATACACGCCCGCATCCCCGGCAGGAATGCTCAACCGCCAGCTATTTTCCGCCAACTGCTGCACCTGCCCGCCCCCGCTGGTACGCGCTTGCAAATTTTGCTCCATGCTTGTAGTATAGGAAAGAGCGAGGGGGAAGTCAAACCACCAGGAGGGTGAGCCATGCCTGACCAAGAATCCATTCATACCGATTCTTATGATGATTCGCAACCTTTAGAATTGCGCAACAAGATTCAAGAAGAATATCGCACCCACCCCACTCCCTGGTTTCAATGGGTATTTCAGCAAATACCCTTTTCGGCAACCATGCGCTGCCTGGAATTAGGGACAGGCTCAGGCCAATTCTGGCAGGAAAATCAAGCGCAGATTTCGCCACAGTGGGAGCTGACCCTATCCGACTCTTCTTTTGAAATGCTGGCTAAAGCCAAAGAGCACCTCAAAGCCCGCAAACCACCGCTCCCACTGGCGGTAATTGATGCACAAAGTTTGCCTTTCCCCGCCGAAAGCCTTGATTTGATCCTGGCGATTGGCATATTTGATGGGGTAGAGCATCCGCAGCAAGCCTTACGCCAGAGCTGGCGCATCTTGAAGCCGGGCGGGATGCTGATTTGTTCAGCGGGCGGGCAGCAGCACCTGAAAGAAATGGAAGAACTGCTCAAACGTAACCTGCCGGATGCAGAATTAGGCGGCGAACCCGACCGATTTGGCTTAGAGAATGGCAAAACGCGCCTCCAAGCCATTTTTGAACATGTGGAACAGCGCAATTATGATGATCGGCTGGTTTTCTCCTCTCCGCACCCTATTTTGGAATACGTGCGCTCCGAGTCACAGGTACGTCAGCAGCTACAAGGCGAGTGCCTGGCGGAATTTACACGGGATGTGCAAATCCGCCTTGAAATGGAAGGCGAGCTGAGAGTCACAGTGCAGAAGGGCATCTTTTTGGCGCGCAAATGAAATCCCATGCAACTTTTTGACGCGCAACGCGTATATTTTTATAAACAGGATCATTTTAGGAGAAAGCCATGACTGAAAACGAGAACCCGAATGTACAACCGCCTGCTGGCGAAGAAATCCCCCAGGCTGAAACGCCCAAACAGGAAACCCACACCGCTGCCGATAGCTGGCAAGAAGTGGGCTATCAGTTCCAGGTGATGGGACAGAGCCTTGCGCAAGCCATGCGCGCTGCCTGGCAGAACGAAGAAACCCAGCGTCAGTTACACGAAATGCGCACCGGGTTAGAATCAATGGTGCAGGAAGTGGGCAAAGCCATTCAGGAAAGCGCGAACACGGTTCAGGGGCAAAAGATCAAAGAGGACGCTACCAAAGCCGCTGAATCCTTCAAGACTGCCACTGTTCAAACCGCCCAGGAAGTGCGCCCACAAATCGTCACCGCGCTGAAGACCCTCAACGAAGAATTGAGCCGCCTGGTGGAACGCATGGAAAAGAAAGAATAACAGCAAGTCACTCTTTTCAGTGACTTGGATCCATCAAAAAAGACAGTTTCTCCTCTTTACAAGGGGGAGACTGTCTTTTTCTGCGTTTTAACCTGCCTAACCCATTGAAAATAGTCCTTTTTCTATACCGCTGTATCACCCGATAGGGATAGACTTTTCTGTTCGGATTGGATAAAGTAAGAGGGCAAAGAGAAAAAGAAATGCCAGAAAAGGGAAAGGGAAAGAGGGTTCTGGTATTCACGCCAAAGTGACAAAATACTGAAACCGCTCGAAGAGGGGGCAGAAGCGCATCAGCATCTTCGGCAGTCTTTCCTCTTAGCGTTTTATCATCGTTTGAAGCGAATTTTAGATACCATTCTTATTGGTTTTTCTACTTTGACATTTCCCCTTTCATGTCGAAGGGGCGGACGCATGGAAAAGGTGTGCAATGATTCTTCTCCTCTTCTCTGGTTTTTTATTGATAGAATTTCTCTTGGCGCTGCCCATTCTCTATCTGGGGGTGCTTACCCTGGCTGCTTATTTCGCCCCGCGCCATAGCCATCCGAAGAACACCACATCGCAGCACACGTTCGCTTTTCTCATCCCAGCACATAACGAAGAAGCCCTCTTACCCATCTGCCTGCAAAGCCTGAAATCGTTAGACTATCCCAAAAATCTCTATAGTATCCATGTGGTCGCGGATAACTGCACCGATCAAACTGCTGCGGTTGCGCAAGCTGCAGGCGCTATCGTTCATGTCCGCCAAGACACCCGTCAGCTGGGCAAACCTTTCGCCCTACGCTTTGGTCTCAATGACCTGTGGCACAGCCCTCACAGCGATGACGCCATTATCATTTTGGATGCCGATACAATTGCTTCTTCCAATTTTCTACGAGTTTGCGATGCTCATTTAGAACGCGGCGAACGGGTCATTCAATCTTTTTATACCGCTCGCAGCCCTGAACATTCGTGGAATGAAAGCCTGCGCTTTGCCGCTCTGGCAGCCCTCCATTACCTCCGTCCACAAGCGCGCATGGTTCTGGGTGGGTCTGCTGGATTAAAAGGCAATGGCATGATCTTTGTCAGCGAAATTCTGCAACGCTTCCCCTGGTCTGATTCGCTTACCGAAGACATTGAATATCACATGACCCTGCTGTTCGCAGGGGAGCGCGTCACCTTTGCACCTGATGCCGTCTGCTGGGGAGAAATGCCCAGTTCGCTCAAAAACGCAGCCTCCCAACATCAACGCTGGGAGCAGGGGCGTCTGCTGGCAGCCAAAACGTATGTGCCGCGCCTGCTTTCGGCTGCATGGCAGCAGCTCCGCCAGGGGAACGCGCAACGCGCCTTCTTATTGGCAGATGCCGCAGCAGAACACATCATCCCCCCTTTTTCCATCCTGGTAGGGTTCAATGGCTTGCTGCTGATCGTCAGCATCGGGATGTGGTTGCTGACGCTATTCACGCCGCAATCTGCTTTTGCAACCCGGGCAGCGCAAATGGCGGTCCTGGTTAGCCTAATTACGCTCTTCGTGCAAGTTAGCTATGTCTTTTCCGGGCTAAACATGGTACACGCGCCGAAAAAGGTCTACCTGGCATTTCTGTATGCCCCCGCGCTGCTCTTTTGGAAAATCCAGCACTATATCCGTGTCCTCTTTGGGCGCAAGGGCAATCAACCTTGGGTACGCACAGCACGAAACGAGGAGGAAGTATGAATATTCCAGTCATAAAATCAGCAAATCAGCCCGAACTGAATGATGAACAAAAAACATCTTACATGCTCAATATTTATGAAAAAGGGCATTTTGAGCGAGGTTACTTCAACAGCCGCCTACGTCTGATGCTCTTATGGTGGATTATCCGCACGCGGATCAACCAAAAGGCAAAACGCCTGTTGGATATTGGGGTCTCTGTGGTTGCCTTGTTGGCGACCTCGCCCCTGTTCCTCGTCACCGCGCTTGCCATCCGCCTGGATTCGCCAGGCCCGTTATTCTTTAGGCAGCCGCGCGTGGGCAAGTGGGGCAAACCCTTCACCTGCCTCAAGTTCCGCTCCATGTATATTGACGCCGAAGCCCGCAAGAATGAATTGATGAAGCTGAACGAAGCCGATCAGATCGTCTTTAAAATTCGGCATGACCCGCGCATCACCCGTGTGGGGCGCATCATTCGCAAGCTCTCGATTGACGAGCTGCCGCAGCTGATCAACGTCTTGCGCGGGGATATGAGCCTAGTTGGTCCGCGCCCGCCTGTTCCGCGTGAAGTGGCTCTGTATGAGTATGACCATTACCGCCGCCTCAATGCCATCCCCGGGATCACCGGGCTGCAACAAATTTCAGGTCGCAGTGATTTATCCTTTACCCGCTGGGTAGAGCTTGACCTGGAATATATCGAGAAGCAAAGCCTGTGGAAAGATATTGAAATCCTCGCGAAAACCATTCCGGCAGTTCTCTCAGGCAAAGGAGCCTATTAAAAGGAAAACGTATGCGCAAATTGATCGTGATCTTAGGCATCCCGATTGACGACCTGACGATGAGCGAAACGCTCGACCGGTTAGAGCATTTTGTGGCGGTTGGGCGAAAAACTGGAAGGTCACACCAAGTTGTTACCGTCAACACTGATTTTCTAGTAAAAGCCAGCCAGGATAGTGAATTACGCATGCTTTTGCAGGAAGCAGAAATGGCCACTGCCGATGGCATGCCCCTGGTATGGGGCGCGCGCATTTTGGGAGTCAACCTTAAAGAACGGGTCACTGGCGCAGACCTCGTTCCTGCGTTGGCACAGCGCGCCGCCCAACGAAAAATGACCATGTACTTCGTGGGCGCAGCCCCTGGCGTTGCCCAAAAAGCCGCTGCCGTGTTACAAAAGCGCACTCCCAACCTGCACATTGTGGGCATTCAATCCCCTGAAGTACGCAACATCGAAGATACTGACCCGGCTCTCCTAGCGGATATTTGCCAAAAAAAGCCGGATATTCTAATGGTAGCATTTGGCAACCCAAAACAGGAAAAGTGGATCCAACGCTTTGCGCCTGAACTCAACGTGCCGGTGATGATGGGCGTGGGCGGCTCGTTTGACTTCCTGGCGGGTGTCTCGCGCCGCGCGCCTGTATGGATGCAGCGCACCGGCTTGGAATGGCTGCATCGCCTCATCAGCAACCCAATGCGCCTATGGAAACGCTACGTCAACGATATTGCTGTCTTCGCCAGGCTCTTCTTGCGCCAGGTTTGGCTGATGCGCAAAGCTTATGACGAGCAAACGATTTTGCCTTCCACAGAAATATTCCTCATTCAGGATGCAGTCATCATCAATGTGAAAGGCACTTTGACAGTCAATAACATTGAAGATTTCCGTCAGAACAGTCACAAGGCGCTCGGAGTCAGCCAAAACATCATTCTCAACCTCGAAAAATCCACTTTTTTGGATAGTTCCGCAATGGGCGCGCTGGTAGGGTTGGCGAAAGAAGCCCGTACCGCTGGAGGAGAAATTTGGATCGCTAGCGTGCCTCGCCCCGTGTTGCAGACCATCGAAATGCTCCGTTTGGATACTTTCTTCAAGATTCTGCCGGATATTCAAACTTGCCTGGCAGCCTGCCGACAGCGGGCTGGCTCTCGTCTTATCCCGGCAATCCCATCACAGCCGCATCCCTAACTTGCGAATTCTCACCCTACGGGAGGCAATGTGAAAACAATACTTCTTGCGACCAGTGAAAAAAAGATACTCCCGCCAATCACGGATCAGGTTCCTTCCCCACTTCTTCCGCTTGGCAACCGCCCTATCATGGAACACGCCATCGAGATGTTGGCGCGTCAATCCGTGAAGCAAATCATTGTCAGCCTCAATCACTTTGCAGGGAATATTGAAAGCTATTTTGGCTCTGGGCAACGCTGGGGTGTAACCTTACAGTACACGTTGCAGCGCGATGACTGGGGAACTGCCGGGGCGCTTGCCTGGGCGCAAAATTCTTTACAAGAAACCTTCCTCGTCTTGCCTGCTGACCGGCTGATTGACTTTGATATTCACGCCGCATTGCAGCAACATGAATCCAGCCATAGCCTGCTGACGGCAATCACCAGCCCAAAGGGCTACCCCGGCAGTCAAACCGTCACTTTTCACGAGGACGAAGCTACCACTCACACCCTCACCGGCGCATATCTCTGCGACCCAGAAATCCTGAGATTGATCCCTGCGCGTACTCCGTATGACCTTGCCACTCAGTTGATCCCTCGCCTGATTGAGAAGAGGAGCCTCGTCAGCGTATACGAAATTTGCGAATATTGGAATCCGCTGGATAGCTCTAGTGCTTATCAAGAAGGGCAATCCGCTATTTTACATAGCCAATTTGCCTCAAACGAAGCCTCTCAGCAGGTTGGCGCGCTTAAACATTACCGGCTGGAGGGTCGTCAGATACAACCTGGTATTTGGGTGGGCAAAAATGTCAACCTGCATCCAAGCATTCGCTTGACAGCCCCCGTTCATATCGGTGATAACGCTCAAATTGGCGCGCATACCGAAATTGGACCTGAAACAGTGATTGGCGAAGATGTCATTGTAGATGAGGGGGCGACCATTCAAAAGAGTACCATCTTAAACCATACTTATATTGGCAAAATGGTCAATATCCAAAATCGGATCGTCTATCAGAACACGATGATAGACGTTGCCACGGGAACGCATACCCAGGTGGTTGATCCTTTCCTCTTAAATGCCCTCGAACATCCGCTGAAAGAGGATTGGTTCGGCAGCGCGGCAGAGAAGAACTTCAGCCTGCTGGTGATTCTGCTGTCCTTGCCCATCACATTCCCCCTGGCTGCTCTTTTGCTCATCACCACCGGCAAAGTTTTTGAAAAACAACCATTTGTCTCTCGTGAGCAAACTTCCAGGAAGAACAAGCGAAAAGAATCTTACCTGCTGCGATTTGCTTATTTTCGGCGTGACGGAAAAACGCCTAACCCACTCTCGCGCTGGTTGAAACGGAATGGGTTCTTACACCTGCCTGCGATCCTTAACGTCCTGCAAGGCAAGCTGAAGCTCATTGGCGCGCATCCGCTGCCCCCCGAACAAACCATTGGCATGGAAGAAAGCTGGCAGCAGCAGCTATTTGAAATCCCAGCTGGCTTCCTGGGGTTATGGTATGTGCAATGCAATGTCAATAGCGACCCCCTTGAAATTCAGGTGATGGATGTTTATTATGCTGCTACGCATACCTGGAAAACCGACCTGGCGATTTTGGGTCAAAGCCCGTCCGCCTGGCTCAGACGGCGCCAAGAAATGCAGCGAGCGCCGCAGTATGTTGCGCAGAATCAAGTTATGAACGAACAAAGTTTTTAAGTAGGAGGAAATTTATATGGAACTGAAACCTTCCCATTCTGGTAATGTTCAAATATTAAGAATTATTGGCAGCTTTGATGCCTTCAGTGCCGCGCCCGCGCGCAAGTGGTTTGAGGAAGCCACCCTGATCGGACCAGCGCAAATTGTCATTAACCTTGAAAAAGCCCACTTTCTTGATTCCACTGCCCTCTCGGTGCTAGTACAAGGTATGAAGCGCGCTCGCATGGCGCACGGGGATGTACGCCTGTGCAATACGCAGCAGCCCGTTCGGATGATCTTTGAATTGACCCGCCTGGATCGCGTCTTTGAAATCTTCGATAGCGAAGAAGATGCTGTTAAAGCCTTTTCGGATCAAACCATCAAGGTTTCATAAGGGGATCACTTGCTACCCGAACTGTTGCCCCGTCACTCCGTCCTCTTTGAAGCATTGGCAAATGCCTGGCTTGCCGCTGGGGCGGAATCCTTTTCCATTTGGGAGAATAACCAACCCCTCCAAAGCTGGGTGGCGAGGGCTACGGACATTCGCTCGGGGCTGGTCTGCCCAGTGGAAGTGGAAAATCAGGTGATCGGCGAATTGCGCGTGGCAATGCTGGCTACCCCGGCTGCGCAAATGCAACTACAAGCACAGGCGCAGCTCAT
Source organism: Anaerolineales bacterium (assembly GCA_038206515.1). GTDB lineage: Bacteria > Chloroflexota > Anaerolineae > Anaerolineales > Anaerolineaceae > DSYU01. Next base: position 62,744 of record JBBRAT010000018.1, read on the forward strand.
CGCCCACCTGTTGCCCATCGCCCGCGACCTGGATGAAGTTACCCTTGAGCTGATTGAAACGCGCGATCAGCTGCTATCCCTCTATCACCTCACCGAAGCGTGCCGTACTTGTTTCTCGATGGAGAGCGTGCTGCATATCTTAGTGAACGAAATCGCCAGGATGGCAAAAGTAAAAAGCGCGGTGATCGTCCTCATGCCTGCCAGAACTCCCTGGCTCATTGCCCAAGAACCTGGAGAACACTTTGATCAACCCTCTTTGGAATATTTTGTACAAGAATTAGGGGAACAAAACTACCTGCTCCATTCTGAAGGCGATGCGCAGGTTTTATTAATGCCCATCAAACTCAATGATAGCCTTGCCGAAGGAGCGCGGGCTTTTTTGGGGTTAGCCAATAAACAACTCGGAGGATTCCGCTCTCCCGATATTAAGTTTGCCGAAGCAATGGCGGCGCAATCGGCAGCGCAAATCGAAAATATCCTCCTGGTGCAATCTCAGGTGCAATTTACCCGTCTGCAAACCGAAATGGAGCTTGCCCGGCAGGTACAAATCAGCCTCATGCCCAAGGAACTCCCTCACGTTGCTGGGCTGAAAATCTCCGCGGTCGCGCATCCAGCCATGCAGGTGGGCGGCGACTTTTATGATTTTATGGTCAAGCCCAACCAATCCCTCTTCTTTATCGTGGGTGATCTTTCAGGCAAGGGGTTTTCTGCCGCCTTACTCATGTCCATGACCCGCACTGTCCTTCGCTCTGAAACGCATGAACATTCTACGCCTGAAATGATCCTGTCTGACGCCAATCACGAGCTGTATGATGACCTAAATCACCTCAACAGTTTTGCCACGCTCTTCATTGGGCAATACACCCCCGAGGATCGCTCTATTCTCTTTGCCAACGCCGGGCATTCCCCTGTGATCTATATTCCCGCAAATGGTCCCGCGCGCTTGCTCATCGCAGATGGAACGCCCATGGGCATCTTGCCTTTCATGCAATCTCGTGATCACTGCCTGCGCCTCTCGGAGGGCGATGTCTTACTGATTGGCACAGATGGGCTCACGGATGTAACCAACCCCACCGAACAGCGCTTTGGCTATGAAAAATTGCTGGCGCTTGCCGAATCTTTGTCAAAAGAATCACCCCAACAAATGGCAGATTCAATCTTCCGCGAACTCGCCCTCTTCAGCGCATCCACTCCGCCCGAAGACGACCAAACTCTTGTTATCCTGCAATGTATAGGCATGTAAATCAAATGGAAAAATCCCTTTCCCCACTGCCGCAAACACCCCCCAAAGACCTGCTGGAAATTGTAACCCTCGGCGTGCCAGCCGACTATCGTTTTCTGAATGTGGTGGCTGCCTCTTTGGAATCTATTTTTGATCGCTTCAATGAATTACCGCAGAAAGAAACTATTCTGTACCAGGTAAAACTCGCCGTCCATGAAGCCTGCACCAATATTATTGACCATGCCTATGGCTACCGTGACGATGTGTGCGAAGATACACGAGCGTGGGGGGGCTGCCCTCATATTGACGCTACTCTATCTGTATTTAATCAACCACGCCAAATCATCATTCATCTTTACGATCACGGCACGCAGTTTGAAGTCCCTACTATCCAAACGCCAAACCCCGAGCAGGAAGAAATCCAAACCAGCGGGTACGGACTTTTCTTAATTTACCAGTTGATGAGCGAAGTTCAATATGAATTTCAAGATGGGCAAAACCACTGGAAGCTCATCAAGTGTTTTTGACGCAAGCACGATTGCATCTTTCAAGAGGCTACTTATGAAGAAAATATTGGTTGTAGATGACGATTATGTTACCCATCGCATTGTGCAGGTGATCCTAGGGAAGAAAAATTACCAGGTGATCTCTGCATATAATGGGTTGGAGGGGATGCAGTGCCTGGCAGATACATGGGTTGACATGATGATTACGGATGTCAATATGCCCTATATGGATGGCATCAGCTTGCTTGAAACAGTGCGCACCGGCGAACGTTATCGCATTCTGCCGATTGTGGTCATCACGGCCAGTCCATTGCCGGAAGTTCCCCTCCAAGCGATGCAAAAAGGGGCGACTGCTTTTATCTATCAGCCTTTTAGCTCATTTGAATTACTGAGTATTGTCGCTGAATGCCTTGAACACAGTCCCGTCGGAGCAGAAAAAGACCAATGATGAGCGTTCACCTGCCAAGGGTAAGTATCGGCGTTCCTGTCTATAATGGAGAGGCGTATTTGACTGCCGCGCTTGATTCCATCCTGGCGCAGACCTTTACCGACTATGAAATTATCCTCTCGGATAATGGTTCCACGGACGCGACCGCCGAAATTGCGCGTGCGTATGCCGCCCGCGATAATCGCATTCATTTTTATCGCGTCGAAGAAAATTTAGGCGCTGCCTGGAATTTCAACCGCGTTTTTACCCTGGCGCGCGGGCAATATTTTAAATGGGCTGCCCACGATGATCTGTTAGCCCCTACCTTCTTACATAGTTGTGTCGCCGTTCTGGATCACAACCCGCGCGTGGTGTTAGCCTACCCCTGGATTGAGATTATTGATGACCAAACCCAGGTCATAGACCACTACCGTATTCATTTGCATACCCAATCTGCCCGCCCCCTTCAGCGGTTTCGTGACCTGTTGATTGAATGGCACTTGTGTTACGAAATTTTTGGACTCATCCGCGCGGACGCGCTGCGCCAAACCCCATTGATGGGTAACTACGGGCATGGGGATGGCATTCTATTGGAGCGACTGGCATTGTTAGGTCCATTTTACGAAATCCCGCAACCACTCTTCTTTGCGCGCAAACACGCCCGGCAATCCATGAATATGTTTGGGGTTTATCAAAAAGGCGAAAACAACTACCACCAATACACCCTCTGGTTTGACCCCAGCAAAAGCGGAAAAATTATCTTCCCCACCTGGCGAATGTTGCAAGAACGGTTGCTCACCCTGAAAATCGCGCCCTTCACAGGCAAAGATCGCTGGATGGCTTACGCTTATCTGGCAAAATGGATTCGCCGCAAACGCCGCCCGCTCTTCTTTGACTTGCAATTCGCCGCGCGGCAATTTTGGAAGCAAAAATTTCATTCCACCCAGCCCAAACCTCTCACGCAATAATAAAATCATCATGAAAGTCGCCTTTATTAGCCAACCTTTTGATTATATTGCTCCTGCTTTTCAGAGCAGTTCCATCGGTATCTGGATGGATCAGGTGATGCGCTGCTTGGAAGACCGGGTGGGTGAGTTTCGCGTATATGCCAAGCATTTTGCAGGTCAACCTATCACAGAGCAGGCAGGCAACGTAACCTACCGCCGCTTCAGCACACAGACGGACGAATGGGTGGCGAAGCCCTTCAAGCTGATCGAACGCTCGCTCCACTATCCGCAGCCACGGCGCCCCTTTTTCAGTTCTCCCTGGAACTACACCCGTTTTGCTGCTGCTGTCGCTCAAGATTTACACCTCTATCAACCAGATATTATTCACATTCAAAATTATTCGCAGTTCATCGCCCCCATTCGCGCCCTGAATCCGCGATCCAAAATTATTCTGCACATGCACTGCGAATGGTTGACGCAATTAGACCCTGCCATCATCGCCCCACACCTGGAGCAAGCCGATGTCATCGCCGGGTGCAGTGACTTCATCACCCAAGGCATTCAGCAAGCCTTCCCACAGTTTGCATCGCGCTGCTACCCGCTCTATAATGGGGTGGATGCGCGCCAATTTCAGCCTATTTCCCATTCAGCCGCGCAACCTGATTCTCAAACGATATTGTTTGTGGGGCGCATCTCGCCTGAGAAGGGCATTCATACGCTATTAGATGCCTTTGTGCGCATTGCAGATCGCCTGCCGCAAGCCACCCTCCAATTGGTTGGCGCTCCCGGCGATGCGCCTTATGAATATATCGTCCTCCTTAGCCGTGACCTCAAGGTACAAGCCTTACGGCGTTATTATCACGGCATTTCTTATCGAGGTGACTATTTTGCCTCCCTGAAGGCTGCGCTGCCCCCTTCTTTGGCGGATCGGGTTCACTTCACTGGTTATGTACCACACGCGGATCTGATCCCGCATTATCAAGCCGCTGATGTGTTGGTCAACCCTTCCTTAAGTGAATCATTTGGGATGAGCTTAATCGAAGGGATGTCCTGCGGGGTACCGGTCATTGCTGCCCAAACCGGTGGCATGACTGAAGTCATCCGTGAAGGCGAAACCGGTCTCTCCGTCCCCGCTGATAACCCGCAATCTCTGGCGGATGCACTCTTTTCACTGCTTTCGGATGCGCCACGCCGTATGCGTATGGGGCAAATGGGCAGAAAGCGCGTTGAAGATCACTATTCCTGGACACAAGTGAGTACATCATTATGGAATTTGTACCAGCAACCAGTAACGAACGCAACCGCAGGCTAATTCGCAGCAGGGCGCAGCAAATTTATCGCCGCCTGCTGGAAAATAGGTCTGCCCAGGTGGAGGATTTTTCGCGCAGCGCCCTCATCTTTGCCCCTCACCCTGATGATGAAACCATTGGCTGTGGCGGAACGATTGTACGCAAGCGGCAGGCTGGCGCATCCGTCAAAATTATCTTTATGACCGATGGCAGCCTCTCTCATGCGCATCTGATAGAACCTACCGAACTGGCAAACATGCGCCATACAGAAGCCGTGCAAGCCTGTAAGGCACTGGGGGTCAACGAAGAAGACCTGATCTTCCTCAACTTTCCGGATGAAAATCTGGTTGCCTGCGCCGAAGCCGCCCAACAGCAAATTACCCAGCTTTTAGAGGTGTATCAGCCCGAGGAAGTCTTCCTGCCCTATCGCGGGGATATTACCGCCGATCATGTGATCACCTGGAGAGTAGTCTCGCGCGCTTTACACGCCACCCAATCCCACAATTCCCCCAACAAGCGGCGTATTTACGAATATCCGGTCTGGTTCTGGTATCACTGGCCCTGGGTCAGCCTTAACCAACCCACCCCGAAGCAGAAAATCAAGGTTATTTTGCAAACCCTGCGCGCCATTCTCCTCTTTCAACTGTTTGCCCGCCTGCAGAAGGCTGTTGATATTCGCGCAGTGTTAAACCAAAAACGCTTCGCTTTGGAACAACATGCCACTCAAATGATACGCTTTAACGATAGCGCAGAGTGGCTCACCCTATGGGACGTTTCCGATGGGGAATTTCTCGCCTGCTTCTTTCAACCTGACGAATTTTTTTACTGCTACGCTCTCTAACGGAATGTCTGCATGCCCATTGCGCCGCTCTCTCATCAGCCAATCCCCTTTATCGATACCTTCTGTGAGCCACTGCCTGCTGGTCAGGTGATTGGCTCTCTCCTGCCGGTTGATCCAATGAATGGCAGCGTTCATCTGGCGCGCAAGGGCGTTGACGTGGAATCCCTCCTTAGCATTGACCATCACGCACTGCGCATTCAACCCCTGCTTCAGCCCGGCTGGGGACGCAGCGGACTGGCATATGGTCCCTATCCTCGTCAAAACGGGCTGACCTTTGCGGTGGCGGTTTTAAATGGGCATAACACCTCCCAAACGGTCGAAGCGCTGGGCAGTCTGGCGCACCGCATGAAATTATGGATCCAAAGCGGGCGCACCGATCCCCTCGCCCCGCGCCTGTGGAAGGTCTGGCGCAAACGGCATGCCAAACGCTTTACCCGCAAATTAGCCCGCTGGTGGCATCTCAGCACGCAGCCTATACCGCAAATCACCGAAAACCTGGCGGTCGGCTGGTTTCCAAATGAAAGCGTCAAATCCCCTATTGAAGAAGGCAGCGCGTTGCTGATTCACGCAGCGGGTCCCAAAAATGGCGAACTGTGGGCGACCACTGGCAAGCAGCCGATCTCTGCTTTTCAGCAATTGCAAGACCTGCCGCTCTACCTGGTGATTGCTCTGCGCGAACAGGGCGCAGTCTATTACGCAGCCACCCTTCCCGGAGATGCTCACCTGCCCGCTTACCCCACCCTGCGACCACTGGGCATTGACCCCACCCGCGCGGAATCGCAAGTATACGCAGGCATTCATCAAAGCGTATCCGGTGAGATTGGGTTTCATATTGATACGCGCGTCTATGCCGCCCAGGTCGCTTGCTTGCCAGAATGGGTCAATTGGTACGGCTCCGCCCATGCCGCTGACCGTTTCTCAACCGATCCCGCTGTTGTGCAAACCCTGGATGGGAAACAAGCCGAAAAAGGTGGCGTGTGGCGCATCTTACCTACTGCTGACCCATCCCAAACCACTGCTATGCTCTTGCCGGAAGAAGAATCTGGGCTCATCCACCTGCGCTTTCGGGGTGAAATAGCGGCTGGCGCTGCGCTCGGACTGCGGTGGCGTGCTGTGGACGAGCAAAATTATTGGCAGGTTCAAATCAAACGTGAAAGCATCGAATTAACCCTGTGTCAGAACGGACAGCCGCAAGGGATCGCCCAGGAATCAATCCTTCCCCTATCCGCCAATGAAATTCATTCCCTGCAAATTCTGGATAATGGCAATGAATTTGGTCTATACTTTGGCGGGGCGTTACTCTTCGGACAGCGGTTTACGGAGCGGCAATTTATGGAAGGGCGCGGGATGAGCATTCAACAATGCGGAGAAATGACTGCCGCTTTCCACTGCCTGGATTTTGAAGCGCACCCGCGCACGATCCCCGCGCCGTATGGGTTGACTTTACCCGCCCCAGAATGGCTGCCCGCTGCCGGTGAAGTTGCCCTGGCGGATACGTTTCAGGGCGACCCCGCTGATTTGCATGGGCGGATTGCTCCCGTTGGGCAAGCGTCCTGGCAGCATACCCTGGGACGCGGGCGCATTTGCCTGAATGGCGCAGGCGGCGCGCAGGTGCAGGCAACTGCCGAACGTCCCAATCCTGGTCGCACCCTCTACACTCTCCCGTGGGACGCGCCCAATTACGCTGACCTCAGCATTCAGGTACTCTCGCCTGGCTCGAAACGCGGAGAATGGCATAAAGGTCGCTCCGGGTTGGTTTTTTGGCAGGATAAGGACAATTACCTTGCCATTAACACCTGGTTAGATGACGTATATCAGGGAGCTTCCGTTTCTTCTTTCTTTTACTTAAATGGCTTTGAAGAATTATTTGACGCAGTGTGGACCAATGTCGGCAACCGGGTGGCATGGGGGCAATCGCATACCCTGCGCATCGCCTTTGACGGGCTGCATTATTTGGCATTTGTCAACAACGAACCGGTTTTATATCGCTCGCTGACCGATGTGTACCCTGATTTCAAGCCCCTTGCCATTCATCGCGTTGGCATCCTGGTGAATTGGGAATGGGATGATGATACCGGAAGCTTGTTTCAATCCTTTGAGGCACGAAAGCGGGGCGCAAATGACCGATAAACAGCTCTCCTGGTTCGCCCAACAAGTACGCGCCAACCCCATCACGCGCCAACTGGCACGCTGGTGGGTAACAGGACGCGACACCCACATCACGGCTGGCATGGGGCGCGGACTGCGCTTCAACGCCGCTCACTCGAACCCAGCCTATTCCCTTGGGACCAACGAACTGCCCGTCCAGGCAGCCATTTCCGAACATTTGCGTCCCGGCAATGTATTCTATGACATCGGCGCAAACGTGGGCTTCTTCACCATCCTGGCAGCCGCGCGGGTGGGCGATCACGGTCAGGTCGTAGCTTTTGAGCCTGTGCCGCAAAATGTGCAGGCAATTTGCCACAACGTGGCGCTCAATCACTTCCAACAGGTGACGGTCGTTCAAAAAGCTGCTTCTGACCATGAAGGCGAGGCAGCGCTCATCGTCACCTCCACGTCTGGCGGCGCAACCCTGGCTTCGGCAGGTCATCCACAAGACGCGGATCAACTCATTACCGTAGACCTTATCCGCGTAGATACTTGCATCCAACGCGAAAAAATGCCCATCCCCCAGGTCATCAAAATAGACGTAGAGGGTGCGGAAATTGAAGTCTTTATGGGGATGCAGGCAACTTTGCAAGCGCATCACCCAGTGGTAATCTATGAAGTGGATGATGAAGACCCATCCGCTTTTGAAAAGAAACGCCTCGCCTGCGAAGCCTTTTTGCAGACCTTTGGCTATCAAATCACCCGGCTGGAAGACTCTTACCCGCAATCCGGCTGGCTAGTGGCAAATTATTTAGCGCTCCCCGCTCGTTAGGGAACGCCCAACCATTCCCATTTAACATCATTTAGGAAACATTCGCTTTATTTTTTAAGGAGATGTCTATGACCCGTTCCGTGCTGCTTCGCTTTTCCGAAAACCTCTTCCGGCGATGGTGGCTTTACCTTCTGCCCATTTTGATCCTCTTTCTAGGCGGGGTGATTTATTTCTTTGTCTCTAAAAACACCTACGTTGCTCAGGGCATCTTATACGTCCAGCAGCAAACTTACCTGGCACAACTGAACAACCTGCAAAATTCCTCCATTGGCGGCTCATTTGTCAGCCCTTCTAAAACCGCCAGTGATGAAATTAACGAAATGCTCAAAACGGACTCCTTCATCCGCGCCATCATCAAGCAGACCCCGTTAGAAGCAAAGATGAATGCCACGCCCGCCCAGGTGGATCAACTCATCACAACGGTGCGCTCCAGTATTACCACTTCCTCCTCTGGCAATAATCAGCTGGCGATCACTGCCTCCTACGAAGACCCCACCATTGCCACCGCGCTGGCTTCCAGCCTGCTGGATAACTACTTACGCTGGAAAAGTAACTCGCAGCGCGCCGATAGTCAGGCGGCAGTGGATTTCCTCACCAAAATTGTCGGGCAATATCAGGTAGAGGTGCAAACAGCAAGCGCGAATTTGCAAGACTATCTGGGGGCTCATCCCCAGCCTTTGCGCGGTGAACGCCCTCCCAGTGAGCAGGTGCAACTTGCCTCTTTGCAAAAAGAGGTAGATGTTGCCGTACAGCGCATGAATGACACCATCACCAAATCAGAAAGCGCGCGGTTATCGTTGGCGCAAATTGATACGAATGCCAAAGGCAGCTTCATTGTCATAGACAGCCCGCACGTCCCCCAAAGCAGCATGGCTTCGCGTACCAGCAAGGCGCTTACCTCTGCCATCTTTCCGCTCATTGGGTTAATCATTAGCATTGTTGCCTGGGTGATCAATTCGCTATCTGATCACAGTTACAATACCGCCGCCGAGGTGTCTCGCAGCCTGCAACTTCCGGTGGTTGCTGTTTTCCCGGATAACCGCAGAGAATTACTCCGAGAATTAAAGAAACGGCAGAAGGCAAAAGGCAGACGGTTCGGTATTTTTACGCGGAGCGGTGATTCAAAACCCGTCTCCGCAGGTGAATAGGGCATGAATTCAACAGGCAAAACGGTCGCTAAGAATGCTGGCGTGCTGATGATCTCTCAGGTCATCACCTGGGGGTTGACGCTGCTGTTAACCACCGCCATGTCGCGCTCTTTAGGCGCACCAGCAATGGGCAAATTCTACCTGGCAAGCTCTTTATGGGGAATTATCACTATCTTTGCCACCTTTGGCATGGATTTGATGATTATCAAAGAGATTGCCCGCTTCCCCGAAAAAACGCCAAAACTACTTGGCACCAGCCTTTACCTGCGCACCGGTTTCTATATTCTTGGCACAATTGCCATCCTCATTTACTCCAACCTGGTAAGCTACCCGGCGGATACTCTGATGGTGATTTACCTGATTGGGGCTGCGAATTTGCTCATGCAATATGTGGGCATTGGCGAAATGGCGCTCAAAGGCTTAGAGCGGATGACCTTCGTCTCGGTCGGTGGCATCGCCAACAAAGTGTTCGTTACCCTGGTCACGATCATTATTCTCTGGTTAGGCTACGGCGTAGAAGTTGCCGCTACCGTTGCAGTTGGCGCAGGATTGGTGAATTTCCTTGTCATTGTATACGCAATTTGGCGCAATACGACTGTTGATCTGCGCTTTGACCGCCTGCTTGCCGCGAACTTACTGGTACAGAGTCTGCCCTATCTGGCGGTCAATATTGTGATGAGCTTTTATTCTCAGGTAGATGTCGTGGTGATTTCCCTACTGGTCAACGAGAAAAACGTGGGCTGGTATGGGCAAGCCGCGCAGCTGTTCGGTACGTTTTTGTTCATCCCACTGGTGTATAACACCGCCATCTACCCCTCCCTCGCGCGCATGTATGCCCGTGAACCCGATGCGCTCAATAAAGTGATGCGTAAGAGCTTTGACCTGATGCTCATTCTGGGTGTGCCGGTGGGTTTGGGGGTCATGATTATCTCCGATAATCTGGTGGTCACCTTATTCGGGCAGCAATTTTATGGCAGCGGACCGGTTTTGGCTTTTATGGGGCTGGTGCTCACCATCACCTATCAAAATATGCTGCTCGGGCGATACTACATGGCAATTGACCGTCAGAAGAAATACACCATGATTATGGCGATTGCCCTCTTTATCACCATTCCAGTAGACATCCTCATCATCCCCTGGCTGGCGCAGCATTATGGCAACGGCGCAGTAGGCGGTGGCATTTCGTATTTACTGACGGAATTGTTTATTATGATCGCCAGCCTTGTCCTTATGCCGCGCAACGTACTTACCTCGCAAACCGCTGTGACCGCCGCCAAGACGGTTGTAGCAGGGCTAGCGATGGTTGCTTGCACCTGGTGGTTGCGCAGCGCGTTTCTGGCGATTCCCATCGTACTCGGTGGCGCGGTCTATGTTGCCATGATTTTGCTGCTGCGGGTCGTTCCACCCGATGATTGGAAGATTTTAAGATTAGCCTGGAGCAGCATTCTCGCACGGATTAGCCGCCGCCCCAGTCAACCGGTAGATATTCCATAAATATGGGACTCGTGGTAGTGGCGGAGAGGGGAAAATAGGCCCTCTCATCCAGTACCACGTCAAATCTAAATGAACCGAAATATCCATTTAAGATTGGTTTCCCCCCTACG
>JBBRAT010000019.1:0-71774 GCA_038206515.1 Anaerolineales bacterium
CATCATCTTATTTCAGAAAGTCATCCCCTTTTGCCTTGATCGCTGTCCCCGATTCTTTCTTTGTTTGTTCCCTTCAGGAAGTTTTATTCGGTTGTAAAAGTGCAATGGTATGCTCTTGTCGTTTATTACCGAGACGTAATCACGCGCAACACCTTGTTGAAAGTGGTCAGCGAAGCCTGCGGTCTGCGCGTATGCGACCCCATGCCTCACAAAGTTTGCTTTCACTATCACCTGAAACGCTGCTCCGGTCCGTGTGAACACCTTATCACCTCTGGCGAATATACCGAAGCTATCGAGCGCGCCAGCGGTTTCCTTTCTGCGCCACACCTTCATTTAATTGGCTACCTGACACAGCAAATGCAAACCGCCGCCGACCTCATGGAGTTTGAGCGCGCCGCGCATATCCGTGACCAGATTCAAGTAATGCAATCTATTTTTGAACGCCAGGTCGTTGAACGGGATATAGACCACGATCAGGAAGTTTTATTTCGGCAGAGTGGCAAAGCGCTGCGAATGCGCCTGCAACGGGGCGCGCTGATTGAAATCGAATGGTTGCCCAGCGGCGCAGAGGATTTGCTGTTCTTTTACGCATCCCATCCCTTGCCGCCAGAAATCATCCTCAACACCTTGCCGGAAATGCCAACCCTCACGGCGTTGATTCAGCAATCCGTGCGCATTACCGTCCCACAACTGGGACTAGCCTTTGATCTGCTAGAAATTGCCCGCCTCAATTACGAATACCGCGCCTCGCTACACGCTGTTCTCAAGGGTGGGGCTGCCTGAGTTTACTGTCTCTGCATCCATTCATCCAGTTCTAATTCTGTTAAAAACCCATCCGCCGCTGAAGCCGACCCAATTTTATACGAAGCAAATACCATTGCCTTACGGATCGCCAGGTATGGGTCATTCGTTTTCTGATACGTGTGCAAAAAGCTAGAGAACAGCGCATCCCCCGCCCCAATGGTATTCACAATCGGTCGCGTCTTCACGGTGGGAATGCGCTCCATAAAATTATCTTTCTTCACCGCCAACAACGCCCCTTTTGCCCCCAGAGCAATCACCAGTACCTCGGAATTGTACTTCTTCCAAATGCGCCGCGCCCATTCTTCCGGCGTTTCCGGCAGCCATTCATGCGACATAAACAATACCTGCGCCGCGCGCATAAAATCATGGTTATACGGGTCATCAAGAGTGGTTATCGAATGCACGTCCGTGGCAATCCGCTTCCCAGAACGGCGCACCACTTCTAAAAAGGGGCGTGAGAAGTTGATATTGCACAGGATCAACAAATCGCTCTCTGCCATAGCCGCCTTAAAACGCCCCTCCGGGTAGCTGCTTTCCTGCACGTTCTTTAAATCTACGTGAATCTCTCGCCGCCCTTCACCGTCATATAGAATCACCGATTGCGCAGTCTGATCCAACATGGAGAGGACATTTTCGCCGGCAATGTCATCCGTTTTTAGCGCGCTCCGTACCAGCTCCCCCATCGAGTCTTTGCCAATCAGAGATAGAAGATTAACCTCATCCCCCAGGGTTTTAAGCGCTTTAGCAATGTTGTATCCCACTCCTGAGACCGCACTCTCTATCCCATAAAATGGATAGCGCACCGGAAAATAAGGAATGGGAAACCCTTCAATGCGTAAAGTGGTCTCAATATTCGTCAATCCCGAAATAAGAATACGCGCCATGGAACTTCTCCTCCCAAGAAACTTCGCAAAGTCTTCTTGTTTATTTTATAAATGTGTGACTTTTAGCAAAAAAATACAATTAGAGTGCTGAAAATCACCTCTAATTGTATTCTAATGTCGGAATTTTACAAGGAAAGAACTAATCTTCTTTTATCAGTTTTCGGAAAGCCGCCCGCCATTTGGGAGATAACCCCGCGCACTCGCTTAACGCGCGGACTGCCTGCTCATCGTGGGGATCAGCGCGCAGTTCAAATACCCGCGCCACTGTCCATTCTGGGAAGGGTCGCTCCAACAGGGTAATTTGATCACCGCTCTGCACTGCGCCATCTTTTTGCACACGGAAATACCAACCATATCGCCCAGTTTCCTCGGCTTGCTTCTTTAAATCCGCCATCTCCCACCGGCGCACGATCTTAAAACAGGGTTGACGCGGCTCACTGACCACCACCGCTTCACCGATCTGATAGACATCCCCAATGCAGATAGTTCCTTCCAGCAAGCCTTCTGTGGTGAAATTTTCACCAAACGCGCCACCAGTCATGGCTGCCAATGCGGGATTCTTGCGCCACTCATCATAATGTTCAGCCGGGTAAACATTAATCGCCTGATACTCGCCGCCATGATGGTGATGATCGCTTTGCTCATCGCCATCCAGCCCCAAGTTACGCGCCCAAATCGCCTCGCTGACCGGTGATTTCTCGATGGCTGAAAGCCAGCTCTCACCGCCAGACTCATACTTCTTCACTTTGCCAATTTGCACCGATTGCAGTTTCATCCGTCTCTCCTTATGCTATGAATAATTGCTCCTATTGTATCATCAGCCCCATCGCATTCTATTCAAATCAGATAAGCATCAGGCACGCATACAGTATCACGGTTACAATAAAATCGCATCTTTTCTGGTTCATTGGGAATGGATGTGGCAGTAGTCGAGCGGGACGATCTTCCCCGCTTAACTACTGCCACATCCATTCCCAGAGTTCCTCTTTTCTCTTGCAACCTTTTCAAATAACCAGCGTATATTTATGTAGAAAGACAGCAGAGGAGCAGCGGGTGAGTAACGTAGAAACAGAATGGCTGCAACAAGCCATACACGGGGATGAAAACGCATTTGCCAGCATTGTCGAGACGTACCAACGCCCCGTCTTTAACCTGTGCTACCGTATGCTTGGCGACCCTGATGAAGCCGAAGATGCCGCCCAGGAAACATTCTGGCGGGCCTTTCAAGCCCTGGGGCGCTACGATCAAAAACGCCCTTTCCCAACCTGGCTGCTTTCCATTGCCGCCCACTATTGTATTGACCAGCAGCGCAAACGCCGCATGCCCATCCTGAGCATGGAACTGCTGCCCGAGGAAGATGCTCCTGATTCCGCCCCCGTCCCTGAAAAGGTCGTTAGCGATATGGAGCAAAATTCTCAGTTGCAAAAATTGCTCACCCAGCTCAACCCGCAAGACCGCGCAGCGGTGATTTTGCGCTACTGGTACGAATTTTCAGAAGAGGAGATTGCCAAAAGCCTGTCACTTTCGGTCAGTGCTGTGAAGAGCCGGCTACACCGCGCTCGAAAAGAACTGGCGGATCGCTACCAGGAAGCGGGTGCTGCCCGCGCCTTCCCAGAGAGGAGAAAACATGAATCACCAGCCCTTTGAAACCTGGATTTTTGACCAGGATACCCTGCCCCCTGCTGACCGGCGCGCTTTGCAGGAACACATTACCACGTGCGAACCTTGCCAGCGTACCCAGCAAAAATGGCAAGCCGTCAACCGTGAACTGCGCGCCAAACCTTCCGTTGCCCCTTCCGCGGGATTCACTCAACGCTGGCAAGCCAGCCTGACCGAACGCCGCGCTCGTGAGCAGCAAACACAAGCCTGGCGCGCCTTCCTGGGTTTATTTACCGGCGCGGTCGTCATCTTGCTTGCCATTCTCTACTACATCGTCACCCTGTCTTCCCCTGCCGAATGGTTAGCCGGGTTCATTCAATCCGTAGCGAACGCTGCCGGTTTGGTCAACTCGACCATTGTCCTCGTGCGTATCTGGTTCGCCTCTACGCCCCTTGCCCTTAACCTGACCCTGTGGATGTACATTTCCGTCTCTTTCTGCCTGTTGAGCCTCGTTTGGGTAGCCGCTCTCTGGCGCACTCTAAAAATAGGAGTTTACAACCAATGAAACCTACACTTCGTTCTTCTTTCGTCTGGATTGCCGTGCTGATGGTAGCTATGCTCGCCCTGGCGGGATGCAGCGGCAATTCAATGATCCCCGGCGGCAAGACGGTTGTCGGCAATACGTACACTTTGCTAAGTGGTTATCACCTGGATAGTGACCTGACAGTAATGGGTGGCTCGGCTACCCTGCAACCCGATTCTTCCGTCAATGGCAACGTCTCCGTGATGGGCGGCAACCTGGATATTAGCGGCACCGTCAATGGCGATATTAACGTCATGGGTGGCACGGTCAACCTCAACGATACCGCCGTTATTCATGGCTCATTAACCAGCGTGGGCGGCTCCATCAACCGCCGCCCTAATGCCCAGATAGATGGCGAAGCGCAAAACCGCTCAAATATCCCCTCTATCCCACGCGCTCCTTCTATGCCTCGCATGAACTTCGGCGCCATCTTAGAGCCGTTCATGGTTCTCTTCCGCGCATTAGCCTTAGGCGCGCTCGCCATCCTGGTTTACCTGTTCGCCGGTCGCCCGATGGAACGCATCAGCCTCGCCGCGCACACCCAGCCGGTCGTGGTCGGTGGAATTGGCTTACTTTCGATATTCGTAGTGCCTGCCTTGCTACTGATTTTAGGAATTACCATCATCCTGCTGCCCGTTAGCTTGCTGGGTTTCCTGCTGCTCGCCATTGCACTGGTGTTTGGTTGGTTGGCAATGGGTTTGCTGACCGGTCGGCAAATTGCGGACTGGCTGCATCAAACCTGGAGCGCCCCGCTCGCCGCTGGTCTGGGGACTCTCGTTCTTACCCTGCTTACCAGCTTGTTCAACTTCATCCCGTGTATCGGGTGGTTGGTGAGCTTTGTGGTCGGCATCATGGGCTTGGGCGCAGTCATCATCACCCAGTTCGGTGTCAAGAATGCCAGCACAGGCGGGTTCAACGGCATGGGTGGCATGCGCAACCCGTCCGGTCGCCCCTCTGGCAGCCCCGCTCCGGCGCAGCCCACCGGTCCGGCAGCGCCCTATGACCAGGGTGGCTATGAACCGACTGACCAATACTACGCTCCGCATGTAGTTGTTCGCCCCGGCAACATTGACGCCGAACCCGTCCCACCCGTACAGGTGGCCCCTGATTTGAGCTTCCTGAACGTCACCCCCGAAGACGAGGCAAAGGTCAACCCGCCCATGCCTGACGTAGACCTGGGGTCTGGTGCGAACACCAATTCAGAGTCAACCGAGGGAGAAAATACCCCTCCTTCTGAACCAAACATCTAATACGGTATCCACACAACCAAAAAAGAGGCTATTGGGTTTGAATGATCCAATAGCCTCTTTTTTGCTATTCCCAATCACCCCTGAAACTCTTGCATGAGCAGCCTTAAGTGATGTTAAAATAAGACTTATAAAGCCTTGAGTGGAGGGTACTCTCGTGACTGAAAAAGCAAAACTTTGGTATCGCAAAGCAATATTCTACGAACTATACGTCCGCGCCTTCGCGGATAGCAATGGCGATGGCTATGGCGACCTGCGCGGCGCAGCTGAAAAGCTCGATTATCTCAAATTCTTAGGCGTGGATTGCGTCTGGCTGCTGCCACTTTACCCTTCTCCCTTACGCGATGATGGCTATGATATTTCTGATTTCTATGGAATTCACCCGCAATATGGCAACTTGGACGATTTTACCGCCTTTGTACAGGCAGCTCACGCACGCGGTATCCGCGTAATTTTGGACCTGGTGCTGAATCACACATCTGACCAGCATCCCTGGTTTCAGGCTGCCCGCGCGGATCGCAACTCCCCTTACCGCGACTATTACGTCTGGTCAGACACGAATCAAAAATACGCCGATGCGCGTATCATTTTCCTGGATACCGAAAAATCAAACTGGACGTGGGATGAGCAAGCAGGTCAATATTTCTGGCATCGCTTTTATTCCAGCCAGCCTGACCTCAACTATGATAATCCGTGCGTGCGCGAAGAGATGAAAAATGTAATGAGCTTCTGGCTCGACATGGGCGTGGATGGCTTCCGCGCGGATGCAGTCCCCTATTTATTTGAGCGTGAAGGCACGAATGGCGAAAACCTGCCTGAAACGCATGAATATTTGCGCGAACTCCGCCGCTTTTTGGATGAAAAATACCCGGGTCGCGTGCTGCTCTGTGAAGCCAACCAATGGCCCGAAGATGTTTTCCCCTACATTGGCCGCGGGGATGAGTTCCAGATGGGCTTTCACTTCCCCATTATGCCGCGCATTTTTATGTCTATGCGCAAAGCGGATCGATCCTCCCTGGTGTGGATTATGTCGCGCACCCCGCCGATCACCGATAGTTCACAGTGGTGCATCTTCCTTCGCAATCACGACGAATTAACCCTTGAAATGGTCACGCCCGAAGAACGCGAATGGATGTGGCAGGAATACGCCCCAGAGCCGCACATGCGCCTGAACCTGGGCATTCGCCGCCGCCTTATGCCTCTTTTAGACAATGACCGCAGTAAAGTAGAGCTGGCAAATTCGCTCCTCTTTACCCTCCCCGGCACCCCCATTCTCTATTATGGTGATGAAATTGGCATGGGTGATAATATCTACCTGGCAGATCGCAACGGCGTGCGCACCCCCATGCAATGGTCAAGCGCGCCCGGCGGTGGTTTTTCTTCCGCTGATCCCTCCACCTATTATTTCCCCATGATTACCACGCCGCCTTACGCGCCTGAACAGGTCAACGTGGCGGATCAGATGAATGATCCGAATTCTTTGCTAAACTTCATTCGCAAGCTCATTCAGACCACCAAGGAACATTTGGCGTTTGGCGAAGGTAGTTTCTCATGGGTGGATGCCGGCACAGATGCCATTGCCGCTTATACCCGCATTTTTGATGTAGATCGTATTCTGGTTGTGCAAAACCTATCTAGAGAACCCAAAACCGCGCGTATTGAACTACCTCAACTGACCAGTACGCAAGTGACCGATCTCTTAACCCATGTGCAATTCCTTGCCGATGCGCAAGGCGTGGTGATTATTCCCTTGCAGCCCAATGGATTTTACTGGCTGCAATATTAATTTCTTCGTTACAATAAAAAGAGAGCGTTGCTATTTTGCGAAACAAATTAGCAACGCTCTCTTTATCATAGTCAAGTTTTCTACTCAGGCATCTCAATCATCGCGCTGATGGCTTCATCAAAGTGACGGGTCATCACCGCGCGCGCGGCTTCTATATCCCCAGCCAAAAGAGCTGCATACAGATTCTCATGGGTGCGCTGCAAAGCCTCAAACTGTTCTTCGCGGCTGCGGCTGTGCAACCCCGCGCTAATGGTATTTTTCAGCGCATCGCGGATGGATTCCACCAGGAAAACCAGCATATCGTTGTGGGATGCTTTGGCAATCGCCAGGTGAAAGTCTACATCCAGTTGGGTATACACATCAAAATCATGAATATGCGTGTGCATTGCCTCAACCAAGTCATGTAAGACGTGCAAATCCGCCTCTTCACGCCGCGCAGCTGCCAGGGTAGCGGACTGCACTTCTAGCCCCTTGCGCACTTCCATCAATTCCACAATAGAATGCCGTTCCAGCAGCATGGCGCGCTGAAAAAACATGCGCAGTGGGTAGCTATCCATGGGTTTGACAATTGCACCCTTGCCATTCACAATTTCAATCATTCCCTTGCCCTCCAGGTTCTTGAGGGCTTCGCGTACTACCGGGCGACTGACGCCAAAACTGGTAGACAGGGATGTTTCAGAAGGCAGCAAGTCACCTGGTTTTAGGTGCTGTTCTTCTATAAAAAGCAGCAAATTTTCGGTGACTTGTTCCGCCAGGGTGCCGCGCGTAAGTTTAGAAAGCATGCTTATCCTCGAAAGCGTATGGGTTAGCATGATAATAGCAAAGCCGCGCAATGCTGTCAAGCAGTAAGACAGTTTATTCTATCCATCCTTCAACGAAAGCTAACTCTACCGCCTTTTCAGGGGTAGAGACGCCCAATTGATGGATGAGTGCGTTCACCTGATCAGTCACATCGTGCCAGGTTTGCCGCGTAAGGGTGGCAATTTCTTCTTCACTACGCCCTAAAGAAAGCAGCCGCAACACTTCCAACTGACGAAAATTCAGCGCGTTTTCTCGATGCGCCTTTTGGTGCGGCTTCGTGATCGTCTTAAGATTGGTGCCATTCTTTTCACGCAATTTAGAATTATTTACCACGCTGCGGATGGCGTTTAAAATTTTGTTTGGAGCTTCCCCTTTTACAAGATACCCCGAAACCCCCAAATCGAGCAAACCACGCACAAATTCTTTGTCATCGTATGCGCTCAATATTAAAATATGCACCTGATTGCTCACCATGCGTAAACGCCGCGCCACTTCGATACCATCCAATTTAGGCATCTCAATATCTAATAAAAGCACATCGGGCTTCAGCAATTCAACAACCTGAATCGCCTCCAAGCCATCTCGCGCTTCTCCAACCACCTCAATTTGCGAATAGCGAGCCAGAAAACGCCGAATGCCCTGACGAATCAGATCGTGATCGTCAGCCAGCACTATGCGGGTAGGTGGAATTTGATTCATTTTTAATTTTCCGTCCAACGGAGCCCCAAAAATTGCGACCATAATGCGCCACTCCTTTATAAACAGCCCGGCAATGGGGTGGCACAAAAAGTGAGAAATGTTCAACCAGTAAATTTGCCTAAGCTGTTTGGGAACCAAAAGATTGGGTACTGCTCATCCTCTTACTGAGACTACATGCACCCAATCTTTTGGCAAGAGAAAATTCCGCTTAAGATTAAGAGGAAACTGGTCGTCTGCGCACCAGCCGTAAAACGACCAACAAGATTACCGCCCCCAAAAAGGATATTAGCAGGGTGGTAAAGTTGATTCCGGTCAGTGGGTCAGCTACGTTAAACAACGCGCTTGCCAAAAAACCACCCAGCAGTGCGCCAATAACGCCCACAATCAGGTTGCCGAACAACCCAAACCCGGCGCCGCGTACCAGTTCACCCGCCAGGAAACCGGCAATTAATCCTACAACAATCCAGGCTAAAATTCCCATAAGCTACTCCTCCTTATTTTCAGCGTATTTCTTGTCCATGGAAAGGCGGAACTTCTCTACCTCTTGTTGGGCTTTCTCTTTGTTATAACCATATTTCTCTTGGATATATCCGGTTAGCTTATCAAAGTTGCCATCCATCTTATCCCAATCGTCATCGGTGAGGTTTCCCCATTGCAGCTTCGCTTCCCCACGCATTTGTAACCATTTGCCTTTTATCTGATCCATGTTCATCTTTTTTTCCTCCAAAATAGGTTATTGTGACCAAATTCTATAAACACTATACCTTTAAAAGAAAGTCCCCACAACGCGGAGCTTTCCATTTGCGTTGTAGGGACTTGCCTACTGAAGAGGTAGGTTATTGGAACAGATCAAAAAATTTCAGGATAAAGAAAGCGATTTCGATCCATTTACCCTGAAAATAAATCTTGCCTTCAGGAAATTACACCAGCCCCTCGCGGACGGCATACACCGCCGCTTCTACGCGCGAGGTGACTTCGAGCTTGGTGAAGATAGCATACAGATATTTCTCAACCGTCTTTTCACTGATGCCCAAAATGACGCCGATATTCTGATTGGTCTTTCCCCCCACTACCAGGCGCAATACATCCATTTCGCGCGGGGTGAGCTTCACTTCGCCCACTTCATCCCCACGCATCCATGAGACCATTTGCGCAGCAATCCGGCGGCTCACCCACCCCTGCTCGCCATGCGCCACGCCGCGGACCGCCTCCACAATGGTTTCGGGAGCTTCCTCTTTTACCAGGTAACCCGATGCGCCAGACTCTAGCAATTCACGAATATAGAGCGGATCATCATGCGCCGAAAGCACTAATATTTTCACCGGTGATTCGCTTTGTTTGAGTCGCTGCGCCACTTCAATGCCTTTTAAATCAGGCAACTCCATGTCTAGCAAGAGGACATCAGGTTTCAATTCTTTCACCAGGCGTAGCGCCTCAGCCCCGGTCGCTGCTTCACCCACAACGGTGATGTCTACAACGCGCTCAAGCATATTGCGAATACCACTACGCACTACAGGATGATCGTCAGCGAGAAGAACGCGGATAGGACTCATAAGCAGGTTACTCCACTCAGGATGGACATAAAGATAGAGGATTCAGGATAGCTCAGTTGACAGCATGAAATTCAATACTAGCTTGAACCTATACTTTATTTTATACCAATCTACTCTTTTTTTCAACCTCTTACAGGTCAAGATAGACTCAATTTATCGCGTATAATTTCTTCAATGATCCTCTTCTTTCCACATTTTCTTTCCGCCCTCTATTGGCTTCTCCTCCTGCTCGCGCCACTACCGTTCACTTTCGCCCTATTCAACCGCCTTTGTATGGGGCAATCCGGAGTATATCCGCGCGCAGGTTTCTGGGTGGGCGGACTGGTTGGATGGCTCGCATTGCATACCTTATTTGCACTCCTATTGGGCAATTTTGGCGTCTTAACCCAGCAAGGCGTTTTCATTGCGGAAATAATCCTCTTCTTCGTTGGAGTATTCTGGCTCATCCGTACCTTGCCGGCTCATTTTTGGTACGCGGAGTTGCGCCGCCTATGGAATGCCCCTCAAGACAAGCTGCTCTGCCTGGGATGGATGAGCATCGCCCTGGTAGGTTTCACTTTATGGATGCAGATAAGTAATACCCCCATCACCGATTTTGATTCACGTTTTTATCACCTTCCTATGATCGTAAACTGGATTCAAACCGGTCAACTCACTCGATTGCCAGGGTTTGGGCAGATTCATTTTTATCCTTATAACTTTGAACTCGTCGCTGCGCTTTTCTTTTTCCCTTTTCAGCGCGATTATCAAGCGGCTTTTCCTAATCTTGTGTTATGGGCAGTATGGGTAGGGGCAATCTATGGCTTGGCGCGCGAAAATAGAGCGCACCCGCTGTCTGCCCTGACGACTGCCGGTCTAGCCGGTCTGCTGCCCATCGTGACAGATCAGGTGAACACACTGCACGTTGACCTGGTTTTTGCAGCCCTATTTGTGGCAAGTCTCTATTTTACCCACCACTTTATACGCAGCTTTCACCGTCTTTCGCTGCTGTTAGCAGGTGTTTGCATGAGCTTAATGCCTGGGATAAAAATGTCTGCGGTAGGATATATCCTGCTTATAGCGGCAGGTGGAATGCTATGGTTCTGGCGCGCCCATCCCACCGAATGGACAGGTAAGCTACGCCGTGCAGTGCAGCGCATCCGGCAGCAATCCATTGGCTGGATAATTGCCTTGCTCTGCTTATCTGTGATCGCCGGCAGCTGGTACGTCCGCAACATGCTTGAAGTGGGCAATCCGCTCGGTTTGCTCACCTTCAAGGTTGGTCCGGTAACGGTGCTGCACGGAAGCAATACTTTTGATGATTATCTAAACACCATTTATCCGCATTTCAGTGAACTGAAAGATTTTGTGGCGCGAACTTACGGGCAGCCTGCCAGTTTTGATGCCCTGGTACAACATACCAGCCTGTTGAACGTCTTCCATGTCAATCAGCCAGCAGATTGGCAAACCCTTGGGCAGCAAATTTGGCAAAATGGGCAACTCCCATTGGCGTTATTAGGGGTTGGCGCGCTGCTTTCGCTGGCACGACTGCTCAATAAACGTAAGGTGCAAGGGGAAATTGCCATTCTGCTCATCCTCCTCACAGGCTGTCTTTTGCTTTACTGGATCACCCCTTACAGCGGCGATAATGGCAATCAAGGGTGGAAAATCACCGCCTGGGTAGGTCAAGGGTTGCGCTACGCCCTCTCTAGCTATGGATTGCTCGCTGTCATCGCCGCGCTAGGCATAAGCGGATTTGGGCGTTGGGCGGATAGAATCATGCTTGCAGGTCTTTTGCTCCTAAGCGTATGGTTCGCGCTCTCCCCTTTGTCTGTGGCATCCAGCTTATTCGTCATCAGCCTGGGTCTTGTTTGGGTCGCGTACAATCTGTTAAGAGATCAACGTATGCGCCTGTCAGTTGCAGGGCTAGGACTATTGCTCCTATTGGCAACCTGTGGCGTTTCCCTCCCAAACGGGATACAGCATTATCAAGCGCAGCAGGCAGCTTTTTTCAACGGATTAGATTCTTTTTTACTACAAAATACCCACCCCGGCGAAAATATCGGCTACCTGACTTCTTACTTCAGTTATCCTCTCGCCACATCTCATCTGGATAGAGTGGTTAATTACGTCCCAACCCTTGGGGATGACCCGCAAGCCTGGCTGCAAGATTTACGCAATCAAGATATCCAATGGGTGGCAGTTGGTCCCTTCGGTGATCCAATCTGGCAAACTACGCGCGAATACCGTTGGCTAGAAGACCCCACATTCCCCTTTCAGCGTGTCTTCGGCAATGATCCAGTCCATGAGTTTGTTCTCTACCAGCTGCGTAGTGTTCCATGAGATCAATTTCGTGACTCGTTACTTCAGATCTAGTCCCTGCTTTGCCTGCGCAAGCTGCTCCTTTACCGCCTGCGGGCCAGTGCCACCGGGTAAGTTGCGGCGAGCCACCGCTGCGGCAAAGTTAAATACATCAAAAACATCCTCCTCAAAGACAGGATGGATCGCCTTATATACCTTAATAGATAATTGATCGAGCCGCGCGCCACTTTCCTGTGACTTACGCACTAATTTCCCAACCGCCTCATGCGCCTGACGAAAGGGTACATCCCGTGCCACCAGGTAATCAGCCAATTCAGTTGCCAGCAGCATCGGATCCAGGGCACCCTGGCAGGCTTCAGGATGTACCTTCAACGAGCGCAGCAGCCCCGCCATGACCACCAACAAGTTACTAAGAGTATCAGCAGCTTCAAAGACCGGCGGTTTATCCTCTTGTAAGTCTTTATCATAAGCGGATGGCAGACCCTTAAGCGTGGCAAGCAGCCCCGTCAAGCGACCAATCAATGTCCCGGCTTTGCCGCGCGTTAGCTCCAGGGTATCCGGGTTCTTCTTCTGCGGCATCAGGCTGGAGCCAGTCGAGTAGGTATCCGCAAGTTCTACAAAGCCAAATTCGGCAGAAGAAAACATAATCAACGCCTCTGAAAGACGCGAAAGGTGAACACCCACCAGCGCAGCATCAAATAAGAACTCAACCGCGAAATCACGGTCTGACACGGCATCCAGACTGTTAGCGGAAATCGAATCAAAGCCTAATTCCTGCGCCAAAAAGGCGCGATCCACCGCAAAAGGCGCGCCCGCTAACGCCCCTGACCCCAGTGGCAAGCTGGAAGTGCGTTCGCGAAGCTGCCCAAAACGCTCGCGATCCCGCGCCAACGCCCAAAAATGAGATAACCACCAATGACTGAACAAGATCGGCTGGGCGCGCTGCACGTGCGTATATCCCGGTAACAAAATGCCCTCATCCCGCTCGGCGCGTTCCACCAGGGCGGATTGCGCATCCCGCAGCAGACCATCCAGCGCATCCAGAGCGGTCAGCATCCACATCCGAAAGTCCGTTGCCACCTGATCATTGCGACTGCGTCCGGTATGCAACTTGCCGCCCAATGCGCCCACCCGTTCCGTCAACCGCCGCTCGATGGCGGTATGCACATCTTCATCGCCTGGGGCAAATTCAAACTGATCCGATTGCACTTCCGCCAACACTTCTTCTAATCCCTGACAAAGAGTAGCAGCTTCCGCATCTGTAAGAACACCTGCTTTCGCCAGGGCGCGCGCCCACGCTTGCGAACCGCGAATATCCACCTCTGCCATGCGCCAATCCACCGCAAGCGAATTGTTTAGCATTGCCGCCGCCGAATCTAACCCCTGGGTAAACCGTCCGCCCCATAATTTCATCAGCCATGTCCCTTTATGATGATCCCTATGTCCCTATTCAACCCTTCTCCCCTCTCCTAAAAACAGGGAGAGGGGAGAAGAAGAAAAATAACGCTAATCCCGCTTGAATTTGGTGTAATCCGTTACTTCGGCCTGCGTGGGAATAGAACCAGCCGGTAGGGTAGTCGTCAGGTCACGCATGGCTTGAACTTTCATCGGCAAACCAAACAGCTTGATAAACCCTTCCGCGTCCTTCTGGTCATAGACGTTGTCTTCCCCAAAGGTAGCGAAATCCTCGCGGTACAGGCTGAACGGCGATTTGCGTCCCACCGGAATCACGTTCCCCTTATACAGCTTGATCCGCACCGAGCCAGTGACGTGCGCCTGGGTGACATCAAAGAACGCATCGCAGGCTTTGCGCAGCGTGGTGAACCACTGCCCGTAGTAAACGATCTCCGCGTAACGCTGGGCGACAATATCTTTATAATGGAGCGTATCCCGATCCAGGGTGATGGATTCCAGCTCGCGGTGCGCAGCCAACAGGATCGTGCCGCCGGGAGTTTCATACACCCCGTGCGATTTCATCCCCACCAGGCGATTCTCCACCATATCCACGCGCCCAATGCCATGCTTGCCGCCAATCCCATTTAACGCCGCAATCAACGCCGCCGGAGAAAGGGCTTCGCCGTTCAACGCCACCGGATAACCACATTCAAAGTCCAGGGTGATCTCTTCCGCCTGATCAGGAGCATTTTCCGGCGAGACCGACATCATGAACATGCTTTCTTCGGGTTCGTTCCACGGGTCTTCCAATACGCCACCCTCATGCGAAAGATGCCACAGGTTGCGGTCACGGCTATAAATGGATTTCAGGCTGGAGCTGACCGGAATATTGCGCACGCGAGCATATTCCAGCGCATCCTCGCGCGAGCGAATATCCCATTCGCGCCAGGGAGCAATCACCTTAATGCGCGGGTCAAGCGCCATCGCAGTTAATTCAAAACGCACCTGATCGTTCCCCTTGCCAGTGCAGCCATGCGCAATGGCATCCGCGCCCTCTTGTTGGGCAATCGCCACCAGGCGCGCCGCAATCAACGGGCGGGCAATGGACGTTCCCAGCAAATACTTGCGTTCATAAATTGCCCCTGAGCGCAGGTATGGGAAAAGATAATCCTTTGCAAATTCCTCGCGCAAGTCCTCGATAAAAATCTTGCTCGCCCCAGTTGCCACCGACTTGGCGGGCAGCCCCGAAAGCTCTTCGCCCTGACCCACATCCGCCGTGTAGCAAATCACTTCGCAGCCATAATTTTCCTTCAGCCATGGAACAATCACCGAGGTATCTAACCCACCAGAATACGCCAAAACCACTTTTTTAATCTGTTGCGCATCATTCTTCACCATTTTTTCCTCCTTTAGGAAAACGAAAAAAAGAAAATAAAAAAGCCCTCCGGGAAAGCGGAAGGCTTTTAAGTACACCAGTTTTGCAAAGAAACCCTTAGTCCCTCGTTGCTACGCCAGCGCTAAACCAACCTTCCCTAACAGTGGGAAAGCAGGCGTTCGTCGCATGCGGAGAGAAGACAGGGCTAACATTGTGATTTTATGCTATCACGAGTTGAGCAATGCGTCAATGGAAAATTTGAAAATTACCCCTCTTTTGAGTAATCCGGCAGTTTTTCCAGAACTTCCTCTTTCATCGTCAGGCGCACATCATCCTCGTCCATCGTTTCCACCCAATCCGAAGGGATCAACTTCGATTCTTTGAAGAATATGCCCTTTGTAATGAGAAAATGAGTGGCTTTGTGGCTCTTTGTATCTACAAATAACTTCTCCACATCGCCCAGGTAATGACCATCCACACTGAAAACCTTTGCGCCTTCTTGCAGAATAACGGTACCCTCAGGCGTGTTATGGTTGCCTTCTTTGACTACCTTAATCTCATCCGCGCCGCTAAGAGGCAGTGGATTGGTAACATTTATCCCCGTGATCACCGGCGGATAATAGAAATACATCCGCAACCCAGGGTCTGCGCTGATAAAAGGTGTGCTGGAAGTCATCGGTTGGCTCGCGCTGGCATCCACGTAATAATCCGGTTGGAAGGCGGAGAATCCTTCCACGTTCGTCACCCCCTCCTTCACCACCAGCCGATCCTCTTCCATGTGGCTAATCTGATCCATCGGAAGAACAAATTCGCGCGCTTCCAACAATCCATGCTCCACCACCACGTGCGTAATTTCCTTGCTGCGTGGGTCAAGCACAAACCGGCTCACTTTGCCAATCTCTTTGCCATCCGCCAAAACCACTTTTGCATCCGCTGTGAGTTTCATTATCCCCATCCTTTACATTAGACCAAAATATCCTCTATATGAGGATAGCAAACGCAAACAAAAGCTACCAGTCTGTTTTGTCCTCTCGAGCCGCTAGGGAAATCCTCCCCCTATAAAAATTTGCGTACATACAATATGTATGCTATTCTCACAAACATGACCTCACCTCTTAGCCTTCTACACACCCCTGCAGCGTATCATGGGCGCGTGCTGCGTCCACCCTTCTTTGAAGGTTGGTATTTCAAACTGGTCAACGCCGATCTTTCCGCTCGCTTTGCCTTGATTCCTGGGATTTTCCTCTCTGCCCCAGGCGCGGAAAAAGCCAGCCATGCCTTTATTCAGGTATTGGATGGTGTAGCGGGTCGGTCATGGTATTTACAATATTCCATTGAGCAATTTCAGGCGTCCGAACATGACCTGAGCATCACCATTGACGGCAACCACTTCAGTGCGCAAGGCATAGAGGTGAATTTACAGGCTGATGGTCTGGATTTGCGTGGTAAGGTGAATTTCAGTCCACTCATACCCTGGCCCGTGACGTTTTTCTCCCCCGGGGTGATGGGTCCCTTTGCCTTTACCCCCCGCATGGAGTGTTATCATGGAGTATTGAGCTTTTCGCACAACGTATCTGGCGAATTCACTGCAAACGGCAACTCCCTTGATTTTAATGGCGGGGTTGGCTACCTCGAAAAAGATTGGGGACACGCCTTCCCCAAAGCCTGGGTTTGGTTTCAGAGCAATCATTTTGATCAACCCAACGTTTGCATTACTGCCTCCGTTGCAGTGATCCCCTGGCTGGGAACGCACTTTGACGGCTTTATCATTGGGTTATGGATAGCGGGCAAGCTTTATCGTTTTGCCACCTACACCGGCGCGCGCCTCGAACAACTCCATCTTCAATCCGACCGTGTCACGCTGCGCCTCACCCAGGCGAACCTTATCCTTGAATTGGAAGCCATGCGCGCTGCTGGCGGTGAATTACGCGCCCCTCAACTAACCGGCATGGATCGCCGCATCGCCGAAACCTTAGATGCAAACGTGCGCGTGCAGCTCTCCCGCCGTGATGGACGAGATGCGCACGCGCACGTAATCTTCAAAGGGTTAGGTCGCTGTGCCGGTTTAGAAGTGGTTGGCAACTTACACGAAAGACCCTGATTTATGCCTTTTCCACCGGGTGCAGCTTCGCCCAGGTCTCATCGTTTTCCAGGGTGACCACCTTAAACCCCTCTGCGTATTGCATTTCCTTTCCGCGCGCCCCAGTGGATGCCCATTCACGGATCTGCTCAGACGGGTCCCACTCACCCATCTGGCTGACATGCGCTTTCAGAGAGGCTATTTTCTGATCAATGGTGGATTCGATATTCACAAACACGTCTGCGTGATCCCACACCGTCACGTACACTTTACGGGGCTTGTGAGCGGTTAACCCTTCCTCTGCCAGCTCTTCAAACAAGTTAGGCTGACCGGCTGCCGGGAACGTGGCGTCCAAAGCAGCCTGAGCCGCCGCCCGATGATCGGGGTGATTGATATAATTTTCACCTGCCCACACCACAGTCGGGTCGCCGGTAACGATCACCTCTGGCTTAAACCGGCGGATTTCACGCACCAGCTTTTTGCGCACCTCTAGCGTTGCCTGTAACATCCCATCTCGCTCACGCAGAAAAATAACCTCTGCCGCACCCACGATTTTCGCAGCCGCACGGGTCTCCGTCTCACGGATTTCAGCCGCCTGAGCGCGAGTCATGCCGGGGGTGGCAATCCCCACATCCCCACTGGTCAGCAATACATAAGAAATCCGCGCCCCAAGGGATGCCCAGCGCGCTAACGTGCCTGAGCAGCTAAACTCAATATCATCTGGGTGCGCCACAATCGCCATCGCACTCTCTGGAACATAAAAAGAAGTAGACATAAATCGAAACTCCACCAAAAATAAAGTGCGGAACTCAAAAAGTTTCCGCCGAAATGCAACTCAACCTGAATTGTACTCTCGTTTAGAGGGAATTCCCTAACTTTTTCTGAGAGAAGGCGCATCTTCGTCAAAAACCCAAACGCGCCGCGGGGTAGCTTCTCGACTATTTCAGGGGAAAATCCCCACCCCTATTTATCCCTTCTCTCCTACTTGCAGGTTTGTAAAAATGATTTATCTTTAAAGTAAGAAATAAGAACCTATAAGATATGAGATGGAGGGATTTTTATGGCAAAATTCGGTGATATGTTTTTAGGTTTATTGGTCGGCAGCGCAGTCGGATATGCCGTTGCCATGTTGTACGCCCCTCGCACCGGCGATCAAACCCGCGAGATGCTCACTAGTAAGAGCATGGAAATCCGCGACCGTGCAATGGATACCTTCCAGGATACGAAGGACAAGACCGGCAAGTTAATTGCCCAGGGTCGTCAGAAATTAACCGAAACAGTTGAACAGTCTAAAGATGCCGCCTCTGACCTTGCAGATCAGGGCAAGGATATGCTCAACGAAAAACGCGCTGACCTTTCTGAAAGCCTGCATCGTGTAGCGGATACCGTAGACCCAACTAGTGTGGATACGGGGAACTTCATGCCGCCCAGTCCAAGTATCTAGTCCAAAGTAAGGAAATATAACCCTGTGCCAAAACAAAACGAGAGGCATCTTCCAGGATGTCTCTCGTTTTGTTTCAGAAACTGAGCCATTACACTCTCAAGTAAGTCAAATTGGACAGCATCCCCTCGTAGGGGCTATAATACATCCACGTTTGCCTGTAAGGGATAATATACCCTGACAGAAGTTCGGTATCCTACAGTTTGTGAGGATTTGTGACTGCTGACCATATTTTAGCCATTGATAACGGTACGCAAAGTGTACGCGCCTTGTTGTTTGACCTTCATGGCACGCTGGTTGCCAAAGCGCGCGTCCCCCTCGAACCCCCCTATATTTCCGCTGCCCCTGGACTAGCCGAGCAAGACCCGCAGGTCTTTTGGCATGCCGTTTGTCAGGCGTGTCAGGAACTTTGGAAAATAGAGGGCGTCCGTAAGGATTCAGTGGCGGGCGTAGCAGTCACAACCCAACGCTCCACCGTCATTAACCTCGATAAAAACGGGCAGCCCCTTCGCCCTGCTATCGTCTGGCTCGATCAGCGTCGTACCTTAGGACTAAAGCCCGTCTCTGGCTTATGGGGATTAGCCTTCGCCCTCTCTGGCATGACTCAAACCGTTGCCTACTTGCAATCCGATGCAGAAGTCAACTGGCTGCGCACCCATCAGCCCGAAATCTGGAAGAAAACCCATAAATTCGTGTTTCTCTCTGGCTATCTCGCCTACCGGCTGGTGGGTCGTTATGTCGATTCGGTGGGATGCCAGGTGGGCTACCTGCCGTTTGATTACAAACGCCTGAAGTGGAGTCCCTCTTACGATTGGAAATGGCAAGCCGTTCCCATTCCCCGCAGCATGCTGCCGGAACTCGTTCCACCCGCTGGGCTACTTGGTCATATCACCCCCCAGGCTGCCGCCGAGACGGGGATTCCTGTCGGGTTGCCCCTCATCGCCGCCGCTGCCGATAAAGCCTGCGAAGTCATCGGCTCAGGCAGCCTGATGCCCAATGTCGCCTGCCTCAGTTATGGCACCACCGCCACCATCAACACTACCCATCGAAACTATGTGGAATTGATCCCCCTCATTCCACCCTACCCGGCTGCTGTTCCAAATGCGTACAGTTTGGAAATGCAAATTTATCGCGGGTACTGGATGGTCAGCTGGTTCAAGCGCGAATTTGGACAAAATGAGCAGCTTCTGGCTGAAGAACGCGGCATAGAAGTAGAAGGGCTATTTGACGACCTGGTCAATTCCGTCCCGCCTGGCGCGCAAGGGCTCATGCTGCAACCCTTCTGGTCGCCTGGGCTAAAAGTGCCAGGTCCAGAAGCAAAGGGCGCAGTCATTGGTTTTGGGGATGTGCATACCCGCGCGCATCTCTACCGCTCGATCTTAGAAGGGGTCGCTTATGCCTTGCGTGAAGGCGCTGAACGCACCATACAGCGCACGGGTATCCCCATCACCGAAATTCGCGTGGCAGGTGGAGGCAGTCAGAGCCGCGCCGCCATGCAAATCACCGCGGACATTTTTGGTTTACCCACCAGCCGCCCGCATGTTTACGAAGCCTCTGGGTTGGGCGCTGCCATTGATGCCGCAGTTGGCTTAGGACTGCACCCTGATTTTGCCAGCGCTGTAGCCGCCATGACCCACGTGGGACAGTCCTTTGAACCCATCCCCGAAAATCAACACATCTATAACGAACTCTACACCCGTGTCTACCGCAAAATGTATGAACGGTTGCGCCCCCTCTATGAGGAAATCCGCGATATTACCGGCTATCCTTCAAAATCGTAATTTCCTCCCTTAATTGGACAAAACGCATTAAAATAACCTTATGATGAATGAACAAGAAGAAGCCTTATTTTTCTTTCGCAAGCTAATCTTCGTCCTGTACCTGGAGATCGGCGCATTGCAGCCTGAAATTCACGCAGAAATTGCCGCCAAAGCCGACATCCGGCACGGTTATTTTCAAGGAGAGAAGCAAAAACAAGCCTCTGAGCTTTATCACATCACCGAACAAGAGGTAGACCCAACCAAAATTGTCGCCCCTTACATCGAGCGCACTGGTCTGACCCTGGAAGATATTCAACGCGCTTTCAATGAAGGCAAATGGCAAGAACGTTATGGCGGCTATCATTTTGGCGGACCGAAATTAATCAAGCTCACCGAAGCCACCCTTGCCTTGCGTGAATATATCGTGCAGCAAAATTGGGAAGAAGCTGCCATGCAGGTTTATGCCATCAAACGCATGAAAACCAACCAGGGATTCGTGATTAATCAATTTGAATGGACGGAACGCCGTAGAAGCTAAAAGGAGTTGCCCTTTATGACCGATTCCATTGACCCTGCCCGCTGGCAGGACCTGACCATGAGTCTGGGGGATGACCTGGACGAGATTATCGAAACCTTTTTCCAGGATACACCGGTCAATTTGCAAAATATGGAAGCCGCCTTGGCAAATGGCGACCAGCAATGTTTTCAACGCCTGGCGCATTCGCTTAAATCCACCGCTGCTGTGGTGGGCGCTACCCAAATGGTTGCCCTCTGCCGTGACTTGGAACAGGAGAGAGTCGTAAACCCAGCCATCCTGATGGAGAAAATTGCTATCATCCGCAGCATATTCATTCAAACTCAGCGCGCGCTCAACACCCTCATGGCGGCGCGCTCCTAAATCTTAGGAAATTATGAATACAGATTGGATCAACTTAAACTTTATCCAGAGTTTATTCTTTTTTGCACGCCAGGCGGGTGTAGCGGTTATCATCTTTGCTATCTCCATTGGCTTGGCGCGCCTGCTCAAAGCAGCCGTATCCCGCTTTTCAAAACGGCGTAAACTCCCCGCGGACGTGACTCAGCTGCTTTTGCAGGTGGCTGAAGTCAGCTTGCTACTGTTTGGAGCGATCACCGCCTTGGGAACGATGGGCGTGGATATTGGCGCGCTGATCGCTGGTTTGGGGCTAGCTGGCTTTGCAATTGGATACGCTCTCAAAGACTTGCTCTCCAACCTGATTGCCGGTCTGCTGATCCTGCTGTATACCCCCTTCTCACGCGGCGATGTGATCCGCATGGATGCACATGAAGGCACTGTCAGCGAGATTAACCTGCGCTACACCGTGCTGCAATCCGCGGAAGGCAAGCGAATTCTCATTCCAAACTCCTCTTTATTTACGAACGTCGTCATTGTCAACCGCTAGTCATTAAACGAATTACGCGCATTTATTTTTGAGACGTAAGCTCAAAAATAAATGCGCGTAATTCGTTTAAAAACCTCTTAGCGTATAATCGTCAAATCTTTGCGCTTATGCAAGCGCGATAGCCCCGCTTGGGTAATGGCTGGCACACCCTGTAAATCTACATAATGGACGGTGCGCATCACTTCCAGCGTCTTGAGGGCTGCATCCGTCAGGCGGTTGCAATAACTCAGGTCCAGTCGCTCCAGGTGCATCAATTTCCGTAAATGTTCCAATCCAGTGCTATTGACTCCCACCGCGCTTAAGTTTAACGTGCGCAATTGAGTCATCTGAGGCAGCAACTCAATGCCAGGGTTAGTAACATTACGGTTTTCCGATAAGTTCATATAAGTAATCGCTTCTTGAACCGGTGAAAGCTCTTTAATCAAAACAGCCAGCGTAGCATTGTTGATGCTGCGAATATGCACCCCAATTTCCTGATCTGTCGGAATGTGAAAATAGCCCGGACCGCGATCTACTTCCACCCAATCAAACTCTGGATGCTCTACCGGTCGCGTATAAATCGTTACTTCCAAAGTGGAAGAAAAATGATGCTGCATATCTTGGGTCAAAACATACCTCTATAAAGGGGAACTGCGCAAAAAGGACAAGTTAGTCCTTTTGCGCAGTCCGAAATCAATTCAGACTGAAATTACTTAACCTTAATTCTAAACCATAATGCGCCCATCAGCGAGTAAATGGCATAAGCAATTAGCCCCGCGGCAACAATTGCCAGCAACACAGGCCCATACGGCTGATGAATCAGGAAAGCCAACGCCCCGTCCATACCGCCTACCTTGCTTGGGTCTAAAGTGGTTGCTGCCAGCAGTGCCAAAAAGCCCATGATGCCCACCACGACCCCTAGCGCCATATAACCGAACTTACCCATCCGCATCGCCCAGGTACGCTGCGAAGCAGACATCCGGTAATGCTCAAAATTTCTAGCGAAACCTTCTTTATACCCAAAATAAATCTCGTAAACCCCTAATCCCATCAGGAATACACCTACCAATCCTACTGCGAATGGGCCCCAGGGCTGGGTAAGAATATCGGCGGCAAAGCCCTGCATCTTCTGCGAGCCGCCCCCACTTTGCGCGCCTCCGCGAATCATATTGGATGCAGGCAGAACCAGCAAAACATACGTAACGCCCGTTACAAAATAACCAATGCGGATGATAATTCCCTTTCCACTCGTTCCCTTGTCAAAGGGGTCAACAATCGCCCGCAAGAAACAATAAGCCGCATATCCAGCCAGACCAATGACAATAATAGTCAGCAAGATGCGTCCAGAGGGCTGCGCTGCCAGTGTCCCCAACGCACCGGTCTGATCGGTGATCTTGCCTTGTCCGGTCAGCGCCAGTTGAATTGCCAAGAAGCCAATCAGCCCATATAATACACCCCGCGCTGCATACCCCAGGCGTGCCCAAGTCTGCAATACCTGCGTGTTTTGGACCGTACTCACAGCCTTATTCGCGCCTTGTTTGATAGATCGTTGCACTTCAGACATAGATATTCTCCTTTTTTTATCGTAGGTTCATCATACGTCTGAGGCTTGCGCAGGAAAATGAGGACTTCTTCCCTAAATAGGGAGGAAATTCCCTCTAAAAATAGCTCATCCCAAAACGGATGCAATCAAAAAGTGGAGACAAATTCTCCACTTTTTGATTGCATCCTTGAGGAAAGGATTGTTTAGCGCAAATAATCATGCGGGTTGACGAACATCCCGCGATAACGAATTTCAAAATGCAAATGCGGACCGGTTGAATGACCGGTGCTGCCCGCATAGGCAATCACCTGCCCCTTGACCACATTTGACCCACATTGCGCCACCAGCTGACTATTGTGCGCATAGAGCGTGGTGAATCCATTGCCATGATCAATCATAATCATGTTGCCATACCCGCCGGCAATGGGCGCAGAATAGACCACCACGCCGCTGTCAGAGGCATATACCGGTGCGCCTTCTGCCGCGCCAATATCAATCGCCAGATGACCCGAGAAAAAGTCGTTGCCTGAAATGGTGTGATTATTCGCAGGCCATCCGAAATTGCCAGAGCCAATCATGCTGCCCTTGCTCGTATCGCAACCCGCGTTCACATCCTTGGTTGCGCCCGCGCCAGCCCGCCACATCGTGGGAACAACCACCATAATTAGGTCACGAGTGCCACCTGGGATCATTACCAACGCCCCGGTCGGAATCTGCGGGTCGGCAATATCAATGTGATTATCGGGCCAGGTCAGAATATCATCCGATGAGGCTTTATACCGGTGCGCGATACGATCAAGCGTATCGCTTTTCTTCCACTGATACAATACGCCATCAATCGGCGGAATTTTCAGGCTTTGCCCAACGCTCAGGTTATTGGTATTATCCGCCAGCAAATCCGCGTTCGCATACAGGATGGTTTCAGGCTTGACATGAAATTGGCGCGCAATCCCACTGATGGAATCCCCATCTTGTACCGTGTAATATGCAATGGGGTCATGCGCATCCGGGATGATAGTATGAAATGTTGTTTGGCGTTGCACCGGTGTCGGCTGTTCCAATGAGGAATATACTGGCAACGCCACATCTGGCTGATGCGCCGAAACTTCGCTGCGTACCTCACTTGCCTGTCCCACCCCAACAGACGGATCCAGCTGCACTCCTGCGCGCTGCACCGCAACCCACCCTAAGAAAACCAGCATAACGATAACCATCAGCCAGGCAAAAAGAGCAACCACCCGGCTTGCCGCGCCAAAGTTGCCCCTGGCTTCGGCTCTTAAAGAAGATTTCACGCTTATTGATCCTCCGTCAATGATTCGAGCAGCTCTTGGTTGCTCTTGGTGCGTATCATGCGCTGCAAGATCGCTTCAGTCGCCACAGCCGGGTCCATCCCAGCCCCTTGAGGCGGCGTGCCGATCATTTGCAGGTACATGCGCCGGATTAACCAGACACGCTGCAAAACATCAGGTCCCAGCAGCAACTCTTCACGGCGAGTAGAGGAGCGTTCGATGTCGAGGGCAGGGAAGATACGGCGCTCTTGCAAGCGGCGAGAAAGATGCAATTCCATGTTGCCGGTGCCTTTAAATTCC
The DNA here is from genome assembly GCA_038206515.1 of Anaerolineales bacterium. Classification (GTDB taxonomy): domain Bacteria; phylum Chloroflexota; class Anaerolineae; order Anaerolineales; family Anaerolineaceae; genus DSYU01. Next base: position 24,841 of record JBBRAT010000019.1, read on the forward strand.
TCGTACACCACATCATCCAGGCGCGAACCGGTATCTACCAAAGCAGTGGCGATAATCGTCAACGATCCGCCTTCTTCCAGGTTACGCGCTGCCCCAAAGAACCGCTTGGGCGGGTATAGCGCGGATGGATCCATACCGCCAGAGAGGGTGCGCCCAGAAGGTGTCACCACCAGGTTATAGGCGCGCGCCAGACGGGTGAGCGAGTCCATTAAGATTACCACATCCCGCCCAATTTCGACTAACCTTTTGGCGCGTTCCAACGTAATTTCTGCGGTGCGCACATGCGAATTTACCGGCTCATCAAAGGTAGAGGCAACCACTTCGCCATCTACCGATCGATCCATATCGGTCACTTCTTCAGGTCGCTCGCCGATCAAGCCAATAATCAGATGTACATCAGGGTAATTGGTGGAAATGGAGTTCGCAATTTGCTTGAGAATGGTTGTTTTCCCAGCTTTGGGCGGCGAAACGATCATCCCGCGCTGCCCGCGCCCAATTGGGGCGATTAGGTTAATCAGGCGGGTCGCCAAGATCGAGCGGTCGGTTTCCAGGTCAAAGCGTTTGTCAGGGAAAATGGGGGTCAGGTCTTCAAAATTAGGGCGGCGGCGAGCTTCTTCAGGGCTGAGTCCGTTGATCGTCTCTACCTTAATCAGTCCATAATGCCGTTCTGATTCGCGCGGCGGGCGCACGTTGCCGATGACCATGTCGCCGTTGCGTAGTTCGTACCGCCTGAGCTGCGCCTGCGAGACGTATACATCGTCTGGTCCAATGCGGTAATCAGAGCGTAGAAAGCCAATGCCTTCATTCATAATCTCCAAAATACCGCCGCGCACTTCCAGCCCGTCTCGTTCGGCTTCCACCTGCCGAATGCGCAAGATCAACAATTCTTTTTTGAGACGTGCAAAGTTGGGGACATTAAGATCTTTCCCCATTTGACGCAGTTTTGCCAATGGTTCGTTTTCAAGCTCAAGAATATTCATAATGGAATCTCGAAGGAATCTCCAAAAATTGGGGTATTGGTCAATGAACAGAAACCGCACACGCGGCTCTGCAAATTAACTGAATTTATCAAATTGAACTTTGGGATTAAGCAGGCCCCCCCTGCCCTTCAATTCTTCTAGTTCGCTGTTAAATAGCGACCTTACTTCCTAGCACACTGGAAGCAACATTATTATAGCAACAAATAAGTGCAGATGCAAGTATTTTTTCCTACTGATTATTCAAAATCTCTATTTTTTAATGATTCTGTACTTGACCTCACCCCTTCTTTTCATTACAATGGCACTATCTATTCTTACGAAAGGAGGAAACACAAATGTTAACCCACAAAATGAATATCTTTTTCTCTCGCATGGCTACGAGTATGTTCAGTATGCCAGGTTTTTCCTCCTGCGTGAGTGTGCTTTAAATTTGTGTTTCCAGGCTTGTACAAAACAATGCTGAAATCCAAAAAGCTGCACGGGCGCAGAAGTCCGAGCGGCTTTTCTTTTGTGCCGCCCCGGTAATTTTCCCCGCGGAGTATAAATAGATATGTTTTCTCGTTTTCAATGGGGCGCTGAACGCACCTACCTTTTGATGAGCGCCGCCATGGCACTCTTTGATTCAACCATGTTTGTCTACCTTACCGTGTTTTACTTCACCGTGGTAGGCATGAATCCCTTGCAGCTTGTGCTGGTCGGCACAGTCCTGGAAGGGTCAATCCTGTTTTTAGAAGTCCCAACCGGCGTAGTAGCGGATACTTTTTCGCGCCGCCTCTCCGTTCTTCTTGGCGTGTTCATCCTGGGACTCGGATTTCTCCTCACCGGCTTGGCGCGCACCTTTGCCATCGTGTTAGTCGCTCAGGTGATTTGCGCGCTGGGGTACACCTTTCTTTCTGGCGCAACCGATGCCTGGCTGGCAGACGAAATTGGCGAAAAGCAAGTGGGGCGCGTATACTTGCGCTCCGGGCAAATTAACCGCCTGGTAGGCATGGTGGGCATTCTCCTCAGCGCCGCGCTCGCCTCCATCCGTCTGGACCTGCCCATTCTGGTGGGTGGCGCGCTATATCTGGTGTTGGGGGTTTTCCTGATGGTCATCATGCCCGAAAATCACTTCCAACCCTTCCGCCACGAACTCGGCACAGAAGGATTGCCCGCCATGATAGCTACCTTCCGCGAAGGGGTGAAGGTGATTCGGGCTCGTCCAAATCTCATCAACCTGGTGCTGATTAATTTCTTTGGCGGCGCTGCCTCTGAAGGTTTTGATCGCCTGGGGGATGCCCACCTGCTGGCAAATTTCATCTTCCCCGCCCTGATCCTCCCTATGTTTGGCACGCTGAACCCCATTGTCTGGTTCAGCATCCTCAGCTTGGCGGGCAGCCTCCTCAGCCTGCTGGTGGTGGAACGCCTGCGCGCTCGCCTGGAACGGCTAACCACCGACCTGAAGCGCACCTCTCAAGCGCTGGTCATCCTTAATCTGCTATTTGCCGGGTGTGGCATTGGTTTCGCCCTGGCAGGCTCTTTCCCACTGGCAGTCGTCTGCCTGCTGCTGCGATCCATTTGCGACGCGTTAATCGGACCCCTGTTCAACGCTTATCAGGTGCAAGCCGTCTCCTCGCGGGTACGTGCAACCGTATTATCCATCGCCAGTCAGGGCAATGCGCTTGGTCAGGTGGCGGGTGGACCGGTGGTCGGGTGGGTCGGTACCGGTTCATTGCGCGCTGCCCTAACGCTCGCCGGACTGCTCGTCTTACCCAACTCTCTGCTTTATGGCAGAGGCATTGCATCTAACCTCCCTGATGAGCCGGATACCTCTCCGGGGCCAGAGCTTGATTCTGAAGATTAGGAAATAATTGATCCCCCATTCTTTAGTGCAGGATGGGGGATCAAGTTTGATTGCAAGGGCGTTGCCTTTTTGATCTACACTATTCTTCGCGCATGATAAAATAGACTTAATGACCTCTCTACAGCCTACCAGTCCTCTCTACTCTCGTTGCATCATCAGGTCGCTATGAAACCATCCGCCCTGCTTCTTTTCTGGAAAAAAATGGGGATCCTTTTGCTCCTCATCGTGCTATTCGGGTGTAACGCCCCGCTGCCCCAGAATATCAGCCAGATATTTCCCTCCATTAATGCCGCCGACACGCCCACAGCTTTTCAACCGGTCGCCGCCACGCGCACAGCCCTCCCAGTCAACACCGCCACCGTTCTACCAAGCGCCACATCCATCCCCGAAGCGAAGGTGTGGATTAACGAAGCTGCCCCACCTGCCTTGATAAAAGCCATCCGCCTGCCTGAAAATGCCCGCCTTGTAACCTCCAGCGCAGAAGCCAACGTTGAACTCTGCCCGCTGTGTAACCAGAATGGCTTGCAAGCCGATTGGATATACGCAGTTGTCGCCCCCTTTCCTACTCTGGAAGATACCGTTACCTTGGCGGATCTGAAAAAAACCTGGTATGGCGAACCCTCTACCCCCTTCAATGGTAAACCCCTGCTGGTTTCCGCTTCTACCCAGGCTGCTCTGACTGCTTTGTGGGGCAAACCCGCCGCGACGGGCGTTGAAATCCACAAAGACGATGAATTGCTGGATGCCGCCTGGAATTCTCGTCCCTCTTTTGGCATCGTCCCCTTTGAAAATTTAGACCCGCGCTGGAAAGTCTTAAGCGTGGATGGTCTTTCCCCCTTAGAGAAGTCCCTAGATGTCAAAACCTACCCGCTACTCCTCCACTTTGGCTTCCACGGCGACCCAATCATCACCGCCCGCCTGGCGAACAATGTGAATCAAAATGAAATGACCTTGCCTGCCACCAATCGTGACACGCAAAAGATGACGACCCTGGTGATGACCGGCACCACCGCCCTCACCCGCGCAGTAGCCTATAAGATGGACAATAAAGGCGTCACCTACCCCGCCAGTGACATTCACGATTGGCTCTATAACGCCGACTTGCTGCATATCAGCAACGAATCATCCTTTGCCAAAAACTGCCCAATGGGCGACGTCAATAACTACGGCAGCCTAATGTTTTGCAGTCGCCCCGAATATATCGGCTTACTCGATTACATCGGCGCGGATATTATCGAACTCAGCGGCAATCACAACAACGATTGGGGGCGTGATGCCTTCACCAACTCGCTAGATTTATACCAGCAGCGCGGCTGGCTGGTCTATGCGGGCGGCGCAAACCTCGAGGAAGCCCGCCTGCCCCGTACCATCGAGCGCAACGGCAACCGCTTTGCCTTCATTGGCTGCAATCCGGCAGGTCCCGATTTCACCTGGGCAACCAAAACGGAAGCCGGGGTCGCTTCCTGCAATTACACCTGGATGGCGCAAACCGTCCGCGACCTGCGCAGCCAGGGCTTTATCCCCATTGTCACCTTTCAATATTTCGAGCATTACATCTTCCCTCCCACGGAACAGCAGCAGGCCGACTTCCGCCGTATGACGGATGCCGGCGCAGCCATTGTCAGCGGCAGCCAATCACACTATCCGCAAACGATGGAATTTTATAATAATGGGTTTATCCACTATGGACTGGGCAATCTGTTCTTTGATCAGATGGATATTCCTGTGATTGGAACACGCCGCGAATTTATTGACCGTCACGTGTTTTACGATGGTCGCCACATCTCCACGGAATTGCTGACCGCCATGCTAGAAGATTACTCCCGCCCGCGCCCCATGACCCCTGAAGAACGTACCGCGCTGCTGACAGACATATTCAAAGCGGCCGGTTGGTAAACCATCTGCTATACCAAAGGAATCCTGATGAAAATTTATGATCTTTCCCTTACCATTACCCCTGACCTGCCCGTTTGGCCCGGCGACCCGGCTGTTCAGCTGGAGCGCATCTCCAAAATCGAAGATGGGCAGGCAGCCAACGTCTCGCGCCTGGAGACCGGCGTTCATGTCGGCACGCATGTAGACGCTCCTTATCACTTTCTAGCAAACGGCAAAACGATTGAGACGCTCCCCCTGGATGCCCTTATCGGTCCCGCCTGGGTAGTCGAAATCCCTGCAGACGTGACCATTATTGACGCTCAGGTGTTAAGCTACGCCCTACCTGCCGGTCCTATCGAGCGTATTCTGTTCAAAACAACCAATTCCGCCCTCTGGCAGCGGAATGAACGCGCCTTCCAGACCGAATTTGTGGCAGTGCAGGAAGACGCTGCTCAGGAACTGGTGAAGCGCGGCGTGCGCCTGGTGGGCATTGATTATCTTTCGATTTCGCCTTTTCATCATAGCATCCCCACTCATGTTGCCTTGTTAACCGCCAGCGTCGTGATTCTGGAAGGATTAAACCTGGCGGATGTACCTGCTGGGCAATATGAGCTTTACTGCCTGCCGCTCAAACTGGGTGGGTCAGATGGCGCGCCTGCGCGTGCCGTCTTAATTCAACGCTGACGTATAATTAATCTTAATTTGATTTTAAGGAGCCATTCTTTATGGAGTTCCACGTTTCCAAACAAGCCCGCGATCGTTACGAATTTGACCAGACCTTGTTCTCACTCACCGGCGGGGTGCTTTTAGCGGATTTCCGCGCCGCGCGTACCTTTGCCCAAAAAATAAATCAAAAGCGAGACCTCATCAGCCACCCCGAACAAGCCGTTTGGGCAGGGCAGATTAACGCAATGGGGCTGATTGACGAAATTTTGCATTATGTTCTGGCAACCTACCGCCGCGAACGCAACGCTCAGGTGCTGGCACAAGCCCTCTCCTGGCTGAACGAACGCCTCGGCGCCAGTCAGGTACAGCAAGCCCTCTATCAATTTGCCTCTGAATTCCCTCCGGTTGCCGTCTATCAGGGCAAATTGACCCTGGAGGATTATTTCAAGGGTGAAACGGATTCCATCCCCAACCTGCAAGTGACCCTGGAAGAAATGCTCTTGCTTTGGGTGACGAACAAAAATCCGGCGACCAACCCGTTGGTAGAGCTTTTTTCCGACAGCGCCCTCTCTTCTCAAACCACTTACCCGCGCATCATGGCGGAGTTGCATCATTTTTTCGATCAACAGCCGCGCTTTGGTCCTGATAACCAAAATCTGATTGATATGCTGCGTGCTCCTGCTATTGCCGTACCCCATTCCCTGTTTGGGCAGCTGGAATTTATCCGCGAACGCTGGTCTGCCCTCTTGGGCGTCTACCTGCGCCGCCTGCTTGGCGGGTTAGATTTGCTGCGCGAAGAAGAAGCCGCTGCCGCGCGTGGAGCAGCTGCCTTTTTTGGAGGGAACGGCGGCGGCGCACCCGTATTAGTTCCCGTCTATGAAAATGATCTGGCGCATCAGCTGGAAATTGAAGCTTTCAGCCCAGATAAAGATTGGATGCCTCGCCTGGTGTTGATCGCCAAAAACACCTACGTCTGGCTGGATCAACTTAGCCGCAAGTATGATCGTCCCATCACCCGGCTGGATCAAATCCCTGACGAAGAACTCGTCACCCTCGCCCAATGGGGCATCAGCGGCTTGTGGCTGATTGGTTTGTGGGAACGCAGCCGCGCCTCTGCCCGCATTAAGCAAATGATGGGCAATACAGAAGCCCTTGCCTCCGCTTATTCCCTCTTTGATTATCAAATTGCTGCTGACCTGGGCGGCGAAGACGCTTACCAACGCCTGCGCGAAAACGCCTGGCGTCACGGCATCCGCTTGGCAAGCGACATGGTTCCCAATCACATGGGCATTGATTCCCCCTGGGTCGCTGAACATCCCGATTGGTTCGTCTCCAGCGATTATTCCCCCTTCCCCACCTATACCTTCAACGGACCTGACCTTTCCGCCGATGGGCACGTCAGCATTCAGCTGGAAGATCATTATTTCGACCGCACCGATGCTTCGGTAGTCTTCAAACTCTACGATCGCCGCAATGGGCGCGATCATTTCATTTATCATGGCAACGATGGCACATCCATGCCCTGGAATGACACCGCCCAGTTGAATTATATGAAAGCCGAAGTCCGCGAAGCCGTCATCCAGACCATCCTGGCTGTGGCACGCCGATTCCCCATCATCCGCTTTGACGCTGCCATGACCCTGGCGAAGATGCACTACGAGCGTTTATGGTTTCCGCAGCCCGGCTCCGGCGGCGCGATTCCCTCCCGCTCTGAACATGCCCTCACCAAAGAGGAATTTGAACGCCTCATGCCCATCGAATTTTGGCGTGAGGTGGTAGACCGTGTCGCCCAGGAAGTGCCTGACACCCTCTTGCTGGCTGAGGCGTTTTGGATGATGGAAGGCTTTTTTGTGCGCACCCTGGGCATGCACCGCGTCTATAACAGCGCGTTTATGAACTGCCTGCGCAATGAAGAAAACGCCAAATATCGTCAGATTATGAAAAACACCCTTGAGTTTGACCCCGAAATCCTCAAGCGCTACGTCAACTTTATGAATAACCCCGATGAGCGCACGGCGGTAGATCAGTTTGGCAAGGGAGATAAATATTTCGGCATTGCCACCCTTATGTCCACCCTGCCCGGTTTGCCCATGTTTGGTCACGGGCAAATGGAAGGCTTTAGCGAAAAATATGGCATGGAATTCCGCAAAGCCTTATGGGAGGAACAGCCCGACCTCGACCTGATTGAGCAGCATCGCCGCCGTATCTTCCCACTGTTGCATCGCCGCGCCCTGTTTGCCGGAGTGGAAAACTTCCTCCTGTACGATTTCTTCACTCCCGAAGGCAGCGTCAACGAAGAAGTCTATGCCTATTCCAACGGACTCGGTCAGGAACGCGGCTTGGTTGTCTTTAACAATAAATTTGCCAATGCACATGGCTGGGTGCGCGTATCTGCCGGCGCGCTCTTCAAGCTGCCCAATGGTGAAAAACAGATTGTCCAACGCAGCCTGTCGGAAGGGCTAGGACTGCATCCCACCTCGCGCACCTTCTGCATTTTCCGCGAACTCATCAGCGGACTGGAATACCTGCTGCCCAGCCAGCAAATTGCCGAACAAGGCATGTTCCTCACCCTGGGCGCGTATCAGCACTACGTTTTCCTGGATTTCCGCGAAGTAGTGGAGGACGAATGGTCCTCCTACCGCCGCCTGTATGAATATTTAGGCGGTCGCGGCGTGGAAAATATCCAAATCGCCCTGCAAGAACTCCTTCTGCAACCTGTGTTACAGCCTTTCCGCGCCATTGCCAATGCAGATTATTTCCGTTACCTGTATCAATCCCGCCGCGCAGACCCGGAAATCCGCCTGCCCGCCTCCTTACTGCCAGAAGCCGCCCAAAAAGCCTCAACCTGGCTCGAAGGCATTGGTCAAATGATTGGGCAAACCTATCACCAACCTGAAGTATTACGCGCCGTCACCGCCAGCCTGCGTGCCGTTCTCAATCTACCCATCCTGGATAGCGTTTATCCGCTGCCCGGCGCGCGCAAGATGAAGCCTGCCCTACAATATCTGACAGATGGTTTGTATCTGACGGATGGTTTAAAAGTGGATAGAGGCAAAACCTGGTCGGTCTTATTCGGGTATGCCTTCCTGCACCATATTGGCGCGCTGGCTCACCCCGAAGAGCCTGCCCCGGATACGACCATTACCACCCTCAGCTGGCTGGAAGAATGGCGGCTCGGTCGCGCCTTCCAAGAAGCCGCGCGTGGACTGACCCTTAATGACGCAGCCACCGAAGATGCCGTTACCGTGCTGCGCCTGCTCATTCAGGAACAAGGCTGGTTCACCCGCCCCCATGCCGCAGATGAAACCGTAGAAACGAGTAAGAAAGGCAGCAAGAAACCTGCGCCCGCCCTATCTCCGGCAAAGCTCATCCTGCAAGAATGGTTGGCGGATAGCAACGTATCGCAATATCTGGGCGTTCACCGCTTTGATGAGGTTCTTTGGTTCAACAGAGAACGCATGGAATCTTTCTTCTGGTGGATGACGGTTGCCGCCGTGTTGCAGAGCCTGGAAAGCCCAACCGCCAGCGCCTCGATCCTGATGGAACGCCTATTGGCGGTTCATAATCTGGTGAATGACTGGTTGGAAGCCGAAGCAGAGTCAGATTATCAGGTCGTAAAACTGCTCGCCGCTCTAAAATAAACTTCTTTTTGTCGGATATACGATGAAGGAGAGGCTTACCCCTCTCCTTCATCGTTTCTATCGCTCTTCGTTCATGCGCTGGCAGCGGATGAACTGACGCTCAAATACCTGGTCAGCGCGCAACCCGGTGCGTACGCTAACCACGCCTGCCAGTGCATTCATCGCAATATCGGTCAGGTCTACCCCGCTTGCTCTCTTCGTCAGCCACACCGCTTGTGCCGCATAGCAGACGTTATTGCGCGGTTCAATCCGGTCAAAATCATCAAAGAACCAACCGCACGAGGTAAACATTCGTTGACGTTCCATCTGCGCCCACAACAGCGCCTCCAACCTGCTGATTTCGCGGTCCTTCGCCATGCGCTTCATCTCGCCAAATAAAAACGCTTCCACAGATTGCTCTTTCAGCATCACGCGGATAAAGCCATTGCGCGCCGCATAGGGGTCAATCCCACTCCCTGCTGCGTGATCCAGGTAAACTTCGTCAATCGCCTGCGCCAACCGCGTTAATCCCTGGCGCAGCGGCGTTTTCCAGGGGCTATCCCCAGTGCAGCCGCACGATTCCATCCACCTTCCCACCCCATGATGACAACTCCATGAGGTATTCTGGCGAATCTTCATTTTTTCTTTCACCGGATGCTCATTCAACCAACGCGCAGGGTAGGTTTCTTCTACTGGATACGCCTTTAATGCCCCATCCAGCAAATATTTCAAGAATTGATCCCGAAATGGCTGATGATGCCCATATAGCTCGCCATCCGAGGCAATCATCAGCAGTTGAGGTTCCACCCCGCGCCCCTTCACCATCCGATAACGAGGCAGCACCGCCTCCAAGGCGAACCGGTCAGCGTTCGCAGTCGCCCCAGGGTCAAAACTCACCCGCGTGCTTAAATCTTGATGGTAAAAGAAAACCGTAATGGCGCGCCCTTCTGGCAAATCCACCTGATAAGGATGGGTGCAATCCAGCGTATCAGAATCCGCCTGCCAGGGCGCTAATATCGTAAATTGAATGCCACATTCCGCCAATACGCCCAAGGTTTCGTCATTGGCGGCAGTTTCCGGCAGCCACATTCCCTGCGGAACGCGCCCAAAGTGCAACCGAAATTCCTCCATCCCCCACAAAACCTGCGTTTTCTGATCCTCGCGGCTGGAGAGCGGCAAAATGGTATGATGATAGGATTGCGCCATCGCGTTCCCCACCCCAAACCGCGCCACGTTCGCTTGATCCTGCCGGATAATCGTGTTTAGAGTATCCGCATGTTCATGCGCCATCCACTCCAGCAGCGTTGGACCAATATTAAAGCTGATCCGCTCAAAATTCCCCAATTCGGCGTTTGGGCGGTAGCAGTGGTCGTATATCCGCTCATTCCAGTTGCGATATGGCGCAGCCCCTGCTTCAATCGGAATTTCGCCTGTCAACGGATTTTCGCGTGGCGGTTGGTAAAAGTGTCCGTGAATACAAAATGCCAGATTGCTCACTCTTCTTCCATCCTCGCATAACGCTGCCTTGGCGGCGCAAGATATTGCAATTGGCGACCAAACCGCGCCGGAATTAGCCCAAACAAGCGCGGCAGCGTATCCAGCGAACAAGTGCGATCCGCTGCCAAATAATCTTGCCAGAATACCGACAGGGGGAAATGCCGTAAGCTGCCCTCTGCCCAGGCAGCCAGCGTCCGAAAATATGCCTGCGGCATAGGGACATAGGTGCGGTGAATGCGCATTGCCTCCTGCACGTCATCCAAAATTTCGCGCAAAGGCAAATATTCCGGTCCGCCCACCGAATACGTCTGATTATCAGCCGCGGGCATTTCCAACGCCAGCGTCAGGCAGATGACCAAATCTTCCACCCAAATAGGTTGCAAAAGCATACTGCCATCGCCCGGCAGCAGCAGAATCAACGGCAGGCGGCGGATGAGCTTTGCCAGCGCAGTCGTAAAGTGGTCATTCGGACCATAGACCAATGCACTGCGAAAAATAGTATACGGTATGCCGCTCTCTTTAATCGCCTGTTCTGCATGAGCCTTCGCTCGCAGCAGTGGATATGCCGAATTACGATCCGCCCCCAAATGGCTGAGAAAGAAAACCCGCTGCACCTTCGCATCGGCGGCGATCTGCGAAATGCGGCGCGTGCCGTTAATATCAATCGTCAGCAGGTCCGCGCGGTTGCCGCGCTGCTCATCCCCTGCCAGGTGATAAATCACATCCACATCTTTCATCGCTGCGCGCAGCCCACGCTCATCATTTAAACCACAAATCACCGCCTCCACCGACACCCCTTTAGGAATGTTAGGGGATGTGGTCGAGGGGCGCAGCAGCATCCGCACCGGGTAATTCATAGCAATCAAATGCCGAATCAGCACCTGACCAATAAACCCTGTTCCACCCGTCACCAGAATCATAGTGGCTAAATTATAGCGGCTTTGCCTGATTTTGTCTGTATGAGGTCAATTCGCTTGTTTAGCATTCCAAAATGCCGCGCTATCCTGAACATCCCTAACCAGATATGCTATAATAGGCGCACGCCCCAGTAGCTCAAATGGACAGAGCGAGGCACTCCTAACGCCTAGGCTGTGAGTTCAATTCTCGCCTGGGGCATCAGTGGATAAAATCAAAACAATTTATGTACGCAAACGTCCATTTTGAGGCATATTTCTCCTCAAAATGGACGTTTGCTTTGCGATCCTCGTTAGGAATAGCTGCCCAGTTCAATCCCACGATCAATAAAGTAACGGTATACGTCATGCTCTACGTTATTCGGAATGGAATGATCGCTGTGCAGCACGTACCCGCAGTGACCCTTCACCACCGGAATTTTGGCTTCCAACTCGCGGTCAATTTCAGCGCGGTCATTGTTATATAGCACGCGCACGTCAATCCCGCCCATAAAAGAGAGCCGGTCGCCGTAATTTTCATAGAGGCGCAGCAAATCCATGCCTGCCTTGACCTCAATCACTTGCAAGCAGTCAATCCCCGCCTCCATCATGCCCGGCAGCAGCGGTTCCACGAACCCGCACGAGTGCATAATCACTGGCATCTTATGCGAATGCGCCCATCCAATGCTGCGCGCATGACCCGGCTGCAAAATTTCATGATACATTTTCGGCGACATGAACGGGTGCTGCTTATACCCCATATCCTCGTAATACCAGATGCCATCCGGGTAGCCTTCTTCGGCAAATAACATTTCCTGCAATTGGATGGTAAGGGTGGTGTACGTCTCCACCATATCGCGCACCCAATCCGGGTCGAGCTTCATGCCTATCAACATATTGATGTGCCCAGTCACATCTTTCATAATTTCAAACACATTCACGCCGGACCAGCAGAAGAAACGCTGTTTTTCGGCTGCCTGACGTTTTGCCTCACGATAAGCCTCAAAGTTGATCCGTCGCCGATCCGGTTTGAGCAGCGGTTTGGCGAACTCTTCCCAGCCGTCACGGTCTTTGACGTAGAAATCAATATGTTCAGGGGTGCTGTCATGCAGCTTATGATTACGCATGGTCGCGCGATTGCCATTCAGCGTGGTAATGGTCTCTTCCGTCTCCTCAATCACCTGCGGCACGTGATCCATATCCACCGTTGTGTCAAAGGGCCAGAGCAGCTGCAAATCAAAGCCAAAGTGATCTTCGTAGCTTTCACCAGGCTTAATCCAGCCGTTCTTTTCCCAAGCGGGGCGGGTGTCATTCCAAAAATGCTCAAAGACGCCAATCCGGTCCACCGGCTGCCGCTTGAGGATATTACTGATGCGCTCATATCCAGTCATAGGTTGCATATATTCACCTGAGAGAAGAAGAGATGTCAATCTTCAAATATTTCCATTCGGTTCATTGAGGATTGATAGGATGTTCGTTGAATTTTAGCGAAGTAAGATTCAACGAACATCCTATCAATCCTCAATGACTCTCCCATTCTATTCGGGAAAGTAGCCATTGTAAAGCTATAATAGAGATACACTATTAAAGAGGATGGTGCCAATGACTCAACCAATTCAACTCATTCCTGAGTATAAAGATTATGTCTGGGGCGGAGATCGCATCCGCCGAGGGCAACGCACCGCCGAATCCTGGGTAATCCACGAAGATGACCGCATTGTCTCTGGTCCCTTGGGCGGCAAAACCCTACTGGATGCTGTAAAAACACTCGGGCCCGCACTGCTTGGCGAGCGCGTCATAGCGCACACTGGGCTACGCTTCCCCCTGCTCATCAAACTCCTTGATGCTGCTGATTGGCTCTCCTTACAGGTACATCCCAATGACGCTCAGGCGCTGGCGCTGGAAGGTCCCGACCAATTCGGCAAAACCGAAGCCTGGCATATTCTGGATTCGCAGCCCGGTGCGCAGTTGATTTTTGGCTTGAAAGAGGGCATAACCCCAGAAGCGATGGAAAAAGCGGTGCGCAATGGCTCGGTGTTGGATATTGTCCAGCGTCACACCGTCCACCGGGGGGATAGTATCCTGATCCGCCCTGGCATGATTCACGCGCTTGGTCCTGGTCTGATGATTTACGAAGTCCAGCAGACCTCCGACATCACCTACCGCGTGTGGGACTGGAATCGCCCCTCCTCTGCCGGACGCAAATTGCACATTGATCAATCCCTGCAGGTCTTAGACCCTTCCGCCCAGGCAAAGGTCCTGCCTCAGCCCGAATTGTCGGATGGCGGTCAGCAAGTATTGGCAGATTGCCCTTATTTTCGCTTGATGCTGCTGGAAAGTCAGACCAAACACGTGCGCTTTATGGCGGATGGGCAAACGTTCCACATTCTCACCTGCCTGGAGGGTCGCGCGCGGCTGTGGGGGCAGGGTTGGGAGCTTTCTCTCTCTCCCTACGAATCCGTCATCATTCCGGCGGATTGTGGCACTGTCTCAGTGCGCGGTGGGCGTCTACTCAAAGCCTCGGTTGAGGAATAGTCCATGTCCTACGCGGATGGCTGGGCTGCCTTAAATCTGCAAAAACCGGCGCGTATTCCTCGCACCGAATATTCCGCCGAATCGCACTGGGAATTGATTCAGGCAGTCACCGGTCAACCGGTCAGTGTGAAGAGCGATCCGCAGACGCAACACGCTGCCAGTCAGGCATTTATGCAAGCCTGGAGCTATGATTTTTTCTGGAATACGCTTATCGGCGAGGATGAATTTGGCGAATGGCACACCGATATGGGGCATGCCGAATATGCCGCCGGGGGCGTTGACCGGCGCGAGGTAGGTCTTCCTCTATTCACGGATCCTGAGCAGGTGTTATCCTTTGACCCCTGGCACACGCTGGGACCCAAAGATCATGCCACTCTGGTACGCCGTTTTGAAGACCACTACCGCGCCAGTTGCGTCGATCACCCGGATGGCGTCAACATGAGTGGCGTGTATATCACCCTCATCTCTGGCTTGCTCGGTCTTTTCGGCTGGGATATGCTCTTGCTGGCGGCTGGCACAGATTTACAGCGTTTTGGGCAGTTGGCGGATCGCTACGCCTCGTGGATTCAACAATATTTTAACGCTCTGGCGGATTCCAACGTGCCGGTGGTGATGATTCACGATGATTTTGTCTGGTCATCCGGGGCAATCTTCCGCCCCGCCTGGTATCGCCAACACGTCTTCCCGCATTATGCCGAATATGTCGCTCCCCTGCGCGCCGCTGGAAAAAAAGTGATTTTTTGCTCCGATGGCAACTTCACCCGCTTTGTGGAGGATGTGGCTGCCACCGGTGTGCATGGGTTCGTCTTTGAGCCGCTCACCGACTTGCAAACCATCGTTGAAAAATACGGTCAGACGCATGTGATTATTGGCAACGCCGATACGCGCATCCTGCTTTCCGGCAGCCGCGCTGAAATCCGCGCCGAGGTGGAACGCTGCATGACCCTGGGGCGCGACTGCCCCGGCTTTTTCATGGCAGTCGGCAACCACATCCCCGCCAATACCCCCATCGAAAACGCCCTGTATTATAATCAGGTGTACGAAGAACTCTGTCACCGTTCATAAATCGCTACTGCTCAGGTATCACCCAATACCCCTAGAGTATCCCAATATGTGGTTTTGATTTCCATAAATCTGACAACAAAATAAGAGGTGGGGAAAGCAAGAAGGCGATGATTAAAATTACTAGACCTCTTGCATAAGTCGGCTAATTCTTGTTGTGTGTGAGTTCAATGTTGTAAATCGCCGCAATGAGGTTGAAACGAAGTCCAAAGTGCTTGCGGCGATTACGATACCGCTCACTCAAAATACGAAAGATTTTCAACCTGCGAATGACATTCTCAACAAAGATGCGCTCACCTGATAATTTATGGTTGTAGATTTTTTGCTCCTTGGTCAACGGATGCAGCTTGGATTTCTTGTCAGGGATATGGCTGTTTTCATGTAATTTGTTTATACCCAGATACCCTGTGTCTGCCAGACTACATATATGCGCAGACATCCCGCTGCGGCTTTCTTTGAACAGTTGAAAATCGTGGGTGCTGCCACTTCCAAATGCAGTGGCGATGATTTGCAGGGTCTTCTGGTTCACGATCAACTGTGCTTTTTGGGTGTGTCGCTTCTTTTTGCCACTATAGTGCCGCCTTTGTTTTTTTCGGGCGTTCAATGGGTTGCTCTGTGGCATCAATCAGAACCACTTCGAAGATTGTGTCGCTCGGTTGGAATGCTTTTCTACCCGGCAATCGAAATTCGCCCGATTTCATCAATACATTTTCTATTTTTTGAATCGTGCGGCACACCGTTGCTTCACTAACTCCATAGGTCAAGCCTATGTGAAATTCTGTTCGGTATTCGCGCCAATACATCAGGGTCATCAATAATTGGTCTGCCCGATTGAGCTTCGGTGTTCGTCCAAAATCGCGCATCCCTTTTTGCACAACGGTCAGCATCTTTTCAAACATCGCACGGCTCACTCCAGTGCCCGCTTGAAGTCTTCTTCTTTTAACGTTTGTACGGTTTCGTATCTCATCTGCCTATTATCATCGCACTCACCTTCCTTATGCAAGAGGTCTACTATGTTAATAGTGACATATATCATTATTGACATAGTTACTTTTATTCCCCATCAACGGTTTCGAAGAAAAATCACTTGTGGCTTCCCCCCAAAAACACCCACAAATCGAAAGCTAAATATTAGGCAACGCATATTGACAAATGTTTTTTTAAGCGTATATTGATAAGTGAATTTACTACTATTTTTATCGTTAATTTCTATATTTATAACAGAACTACCTGGTTTACATACATAATCAAAGCCACAGGGTGGGGGAAAGGGTCCAATCTCCTATGGAATCTGAACAGCGAGCGCAAAAAGCCGAAAGCCAATCCTCTTCTCAGAACGCTATTTTTAATATCCCCAGTCTTTCCCTCCCCAAAGGCGGAGGGGCGATCCATGGGATTGGCGAAAAGTTTGCCGCGAACCCGTTGAATGGCACGGGTTCCATGACCATTCCCATCCCTGCCAGCGCCGCCCGTTCTGGCTTTAACCCTCAACTCACCCTTGCCTATGATTCCGGCAGTGGAAACGGGATATTTGGCTTTGGCTGGTCGTTGGCGATCCCTTCCATTACCCGCCGAACCGACCGGGGCTTGCCGCGCTATCAGGATGATGAAGAATCGGATATTTTCATCCTCTCCGGCTCGGAAGACCTCGTTCCAGAACTGCGCCGCGAAGGGGAGGATTGGATCCGCGAATGCAAAGAACGCATGGTGGACGGAATACGCTACGAAGTCCGCTCCTACCGCCCGCGCATGGAGGGGTTATTCGCGCGAATCGAACGTTGGACAAACCTGAAGACTGGCGAAACCCATTGGCGTTCCATCTCTGGCAATAACGTGACCACCCTCTATGGGCAGACAGCCGAAAGCCGTATCGCCGACCCGGCAGCCCCTCGCCACGTCTTTACCTGGCTGATGAACGCCAGCTACGATGATCGCGGGAACGCCATGATTTTCGAGTACCGCGCAGAAGATTCTGAAGGCATCGAGGATAACCATGCCCACGAACGCAACCGGACACCCCAAGGACGTTCGGCGAACCGCTATCTCAAGCGCGTGCGCTACGGCAATCGCGTCTCGCGCCTCATCCAACCTGACCTATCCAAAGCAGATTGGATGTTTGAAATAGTTTTTGATTATGGCGAGCATGACGCTAAAAACCCCAAACCGAAGGATGCAGGCAATTGGTACTGCCGCAAAGACCCGTTTTCCTCCTACCGCTCCGCGTTTGAAGTACGCACGTATCGGCTATGCCAAAGGATTCTTATCTTCCACCATTTTCCAGAGGAAGAAGGCGTTGGGCAGGACTGCCTGGTGCGCACACTGAACGTTCACTACCGCGAGAACATGATTGCTTCCTTTCTGACCTCCGTTGAACAAGTCGGATTTCGGCGTGATGCGGTGAACGGATATATTCAGCGTTCCTTACCACCCATTGAGTTTGAGTATAGCCTGCCCGTGATTGACGAAACCGTGCATTCCATAGACGCTGCCAGCCTGGAAAATCTGCCTTATGGGCTGGATGGGCGCAATTATCAATGGATTGACCTGGATGGCGAAGGCTTGCCTGGAATTCTGGTGGAGCAAAGGGGAGCCTGGTTCTACAGGCACAGCCAGGGAAATGGTCGCTTCGGACCCTTGACGGTGGTCGCCACACAGCCTTCTCTGGCAAACCTGCGCGGCGAAAACCAGCAGTTAATTGACCTGGCTGGCGATGGTCAGCTAGACCTGGTGCTGCTCAGCGGTTACACGCCCGGGTTCTATGAACGGAATGAGGATAACCAATGGGAGAACTTCCAGACCTTCACCAGCTTGCCCGACCTCGCCTGGAATGACCCGAACCTACGCTTTGTTGACCTGGATAGCGATGGTCACGCGGATATTCTCATCACCCAGGATGATGTGCTGACGTGGTATCCATCCCTGGCAGAAGAGGGATTTGGAGAAGCACAGCGCGTGTTCAAGTCCCTGGATGAAGAAGAAGGTCCGCGGCTGGTCTTTGCTGACCGCGAACAGTGCGTCTATCTCGCAGATCTCTCTGGGGATGGGCTAACCGACCTGGTGCGCATCCGCAATGGCGAAGTGTGCTACTGGCCCAACCTGGGCTATGCCCGCTTCGGCGCGCGCATCACGATGGACGCCTCGCCCTGGTTCGACCTGCCCGATCAGTTTGATCAACGCCGCGTGCGCCTGGCAGATATTGATGGCTCCGGCGCAACCGACCTCATTTACCTGAGCAGCGAGGGGGTTTTTCTTTACTTTAACCAATCCGGCAACCGCTGGAGCAAGCCACACTGCCTGGAACAGTTCCCCCGCGTGGATAACCTCTCCTCGGTGCAAGCCCTGGACCTGCTTGGAACAGGCACTGCCTGCCTGGTCTGGTCATCGCCACTGCCAGGGGATGCCGCCCAGCCGATTTATTATATTGACCTGATGAACAGTCAGAAGCCGCACCTGCTGGTCAATGTTCGCAATAACCTGGGCGCGGAAACCCACGTTAAATATGTCTCTTCTACCTATTTCTATCTGCAAGACGAGAACGCTGGCACCCCCTGGGTTACGCGGCTGCCTTTTCCGGTGCATGTGATTGAACAGGTCGAAACATACGACAGGATCAGCAGGAATCGCTCTATCTCCCACTATTCCTACCATCACGGCTATTTTGATGGAATCGAGCGCGAATTTCGCGGCTTTGGGCGAGTGGATCAGGTGGATACGGAAGAATTTGCCGCGCTGACCGCTGGCGGTTTCTTCCCCACTGGCTCAAATGTGGATGCCGCCTCGCATGTTCCCCCTGTGCTGACCAAAACCTGGTTCCATACCGGCGCATACCTGCAAGGCGGGCAAATATCGCGCCATTTTAGAGGGGAATATTGGCAAGAGCCGGGCATTTTCGAAGATGGAACAGAGCTGGATCGTGCCGAAAGGCGCGCCATGCTATTGGAAGACACCCTGCTGCCGCCGCTTGCAGACGTTCCAGAGATGCGCGAAGCCGTCCGGTCGCTAAAAGGCTCGATCCTGCGACAAGAAATCTACGCGCTCGATCATTCAGAAGCGGAGCAGCGCCCTTACAGCGTTTCCGAGCGAAACTACACCATCCAACGGGTGCAGCCGTTTGGCGCGAACCGCCATGCCGTATTCTTCACCCATGCGCGTGAAGTGGTGGATTATCATTACGAGCGCAAGTTATACCCCTCCGCTGATGGTCGTCTTACTTTGCCTGACCCGCGCATCAGCCATACCCTGACCCTGGCGGTGGATGATTTTGGCAACGTCCTGGAGACTGCCGCCATCGGATACGGTCGCCGCCGCGCAGACCCTGACCCGCTCCTGACGGACGATGACCGCGAAAAACAGCAGCGCACCCTGTTCACCTTTACCGTCAATCGCTTCACCAACGCGATCCTGGAGGGGGACGATTATCACACGCCCCTTCCCTGCGAAAGCCGCACGTATGAACTACTAGACGCTGCCAAAACCCACCCGCACGCCAGGGTTACCCAATTGATCCACCTGGATGAAATGATCCACATCCTGTGTCAGGCAGGGGATGGCAGTCACGACCTGCCTTTTGAAGATGTAGAAGGCAGCCGCGCCGTCGAAGATTACCCTTACCGCCGCCTGATCACCCACACGCGCTCCGTCTTCCGCCGCGATGATCTTGCCGGTGCGCTGCCATTAGGGCAAATGGAAATCCACGCGCTGCCTGATCGCAATTACCAACTGGCGTTCACCCCACAGATGATCACTGCCATTTATGGCGCGCGCGTGACAGATAAAATGCTAACGGAGGGTGGATATACGCAGCTTGACGGACATACTGGTTGGTGGATGCCCACCGGGCAAATCTTTTATTCGCCCAATAAGCAGGACACCCCCGCTCAAGAGCTGGCAATCGCCCGGTCTGACTTCTTCCTGGCGCGCCGCTTCCGTGACCTGTTCGGGCAGGATACCATCGTTGAGTACGACCGCTACCGCCTGCTGATGCTCGAAACGCGCGATGGGCTGGGCAATCGCGTTTCCGCCGGTGAGCGGGACGGAGAGGGGCATATTGTCACATACGGGCTGGATTATCGCGTACTCCAACCCCGGCTGGTGATGGATGCAAACCGCAACCGCGCTATGGTCGCTTTTGATACACTTGGCATGGTGGCAGGCACCGCCGTATTGGGTAAACCCGAAGAAAACCTGGGCGACCGGCTGGATGATTTTAGAGCCGATCTGCCTGAGGATGTGATTGCGGCTCACCTGCGCCACCCGCTCCGCAACCCACACGCCATCCTTCACCATGCCAGCGGACGGCTGATCTATGATCTCTTCGCCTACCAACGCACGCAGGATGATCCCCAACCCCAACCGCCGGTGGTCTATTTTCTGACGCGAGAAACCCATGTCAGCGATCTGGCGGAAAGTGAAACGACCCACTATCAACACAGTTTTTCGTATTCAGATGGATTTGGGCGCGTGCATCAAAAGAAAGCCCAGGCTGAACCCGGCGCGCTGGAAGAAGGCGGTGAGGACGTTTCGCCGCGTTGGGTGGGCAGCGGCTGGACGATTTTCAACAACAAGGGCAAGCCGGTTCGCCAGTACGAGTCATTTTTCTCATCCACCCACCAATACGAGTTTGCCAGGGTGGAAGGCGTCAGCCCGACCCTGTTTTACGACCCGGTCGGGCGTCAGGTGGCTTCTCTGATGCCCAACCATACCTACGAAAAAGCCATATTCGACCCCTGGAAGCAGATATCGTGGGACGTTAACGACACCGTTATCGAAACAGACCCCGCCCACGACCCGGATGTTGGCGATTTTTTCCGCCGTCTGCCGCCGGATGAATACCTGCCTACCTGGTACACGCAGCGCAAAGGCGGCGAGTTGGGCGAACAGGAGCAAGAGGCTGCCGAAAAAGCTGCCCGGCACGCCAACACCCCGGCAGTTGCCTACATGGATACTTTGGGGCGAAATTTTATCGCCGTGGCACACAACCGTACCGAGCGAGAGGGGGCAGTTCTCGATGATAAATTCGTGACGCGCACCATCCTGGATATTCAGGGCAACCCGCTGCGCGTGATTGACCCGCAAGGCAGGCAGGTGACCCGTTCGGAATACAGCCTGCTGGGCAGCCCGCTTCATACCCTCAGTATGGAGGCTGGCGAGCGCTGGCAGCTCTCCGATGCTACCGGCAAGCCCTTCTATGGATGGGATAGCCGCGGACATCGCTTCCATACCGTCTATGACGTGCTGCAGCGACCTATAAAGTCCATCCTATTGAATAGCGATGGGGCTGAACAGTGGGTGGGACGCACCATATACGGTGAAACCCAGCCCGACCCGGAAGCGCATAATTTACGCGGGCAGGTGTTCCAGGTCTTTGATCAAGCTGGCATCCTTACCAACGATGAATTTGACTACAAAGGCAATTTGCGCCGCAGTCAGCGGAAATTAGCCCGTGAATATCAGAAAACCCTGGATTGGGCAGAGGATGTTCCCCTGGAAGCAGAAATCTTCACCAGCCAAACCCGCTATGATGCGCTCAATCGCCCGGTGGAAATGACCGCGCCGGATGGCAGCCGGATTCGACCCTCTTATAATGAAGCCAACCTGCTGGAGCGCGTGGAAGCCAACCTGCGCGGGGAAACCTCCGTTACAGCATTTGTCAGCAACATCAATTACGATGCCAAAGGACAACGCCGGCTGATCGAATAT
Source organism: Anaerolineales bacterium (assembly GCA_038206515.1). Taxonomy (GTDB): domain Bacteria; phylum Chloroflexota; class Anaerolineae; order Anaerolineales; family Anaerolineaceae; genus DSYU01. Next base: position 46,511 of record JBBRAT010000019.1, read on the forward strand.
GGAAATGGCGTTCAGACCACCTATCAATATGATCCGCTCACCTTCCGGCTGGTACATCTGCTCACTCGCCGCAATCTCACCACTTTTCCGCAAGATTGCCATCCTCACGCTCCCCATAGCTGCCATTTGCAAAACTTGATCTATACCTATGATCCGGTGGGCAACATTACCCACATCCGCAATGATGCCCAGCAGGCGATTTTCTTCCGCAATCGGCGGGTTGACCCTGGCGCGGATTATACCTACGATGCGGTCTATCGTCTGATCAGGGCAACCGGGCGCGAGCATTTGGGGCAGAACGCAGCCGGGGATGCGCTCTCCGCCTTGCCCGCTTCGCATAACGACCTGCCCAGAACGGGCTTGCTGCACCCCAACGATGGCAATGCGATGGGTCGCTACTTGGAATGTTACGATTACGATGCGTCAGGCAACTTCTTAAAGATGATCCATCACGGGGCTGACCCCGCCCACCCCGGCTGGACGCGCACCTATGATTATCAAGAGCAGAGTCCGCTCCAACCGGAGCAAAAAAGCAACCGCCTGACCTCAACCATCTTGGGATCGGATACGGTGTACTACAGCCAGAACGGGGACGGGTACGACCTGCACGGCAATATGCTGCACATGCCCCATTTGCACGCGATGGAATGGGATTACCGCGACCAACTCAGTCTGACCCAGCGTCAGGCAGTCAACGAAGAGGATAGAGACGGCATCCATCACCAGGGGGAGCGCACTTTTTACGTATATGATTCCACCGGCAAGCGCGTCCGTAAAGTGACCGAGCGTCACGCCCCTGCTAACGAAATGGCTACACGCAAATCAGAACGAATCTACCTCAGTGGATTCGAGATTTATCGCGAGTATGACGTTAACAACCAGACAGTAGTTCTGGAACGCCAAACGCTGCACATCCTGGACGATCAAAAGCTCATCGCCCTGGTAGAAACGCGCACCCAGGGGGATGATGGCTCAGTGCCGCGCCTCATCCGCTTCCAGATTGGCGACCACCTCGGTTCCGCCAGCATTGAACTGGACGATCAGGCTCAGATCATCACCAGCGAGGAATTTTACCCTTACGGCAGCACCTCTTATCATGCCATCCGTTCTGGGCTTGAAAAGAACCCCAAACGTTACCGTTATACCGGCATGGAAAGGGATGACGAGAGCGGGCTTGAATATCACAAAGCGCGCTATTATGCCCCCTGGATTGGAAGATGGACGAGCTGCGACCCTTCCGGCTTGATTGATGGACCCAACCTCTATCGCTACGCGCGCGGCAATCCGGTCAGCCTGAAGGACCCCAGCGGTCGCCAGCCGCCTGACCCGGCAAACTTTGGATCATTCCAGGCGTTTCAGGACGCAAGCCCCAAAGTGTATACCAATGAATACCTCTTAGGGGAATGGGAAGCAGTCAATGGACCGGTAACGCCCGCCGCCCCCCGAGCGGTTACCTATAGCGTAGCGCGCTCCGAGGCAAACGTGGGGGCAGCAGCCTTTCGCGCGCAGGAAGGCATGAATGGACCGGTCGTGCAGGCAGGTCACACCATCGCTGCGCGCCATACGCCCGAATCGGGTATTTCAAGGGCGGCAGCCAACGCACCTGAAACCTTCATGCCGCTCACCAGCAGGCACGGCTACGGCATGTCGGTAGATGTCTCTGGGCATCCCAACCCGTTAACCCCGCATAATGCGCAGGAATTAGTGATTAACCAATGTGTGGATAACGCCAGGGCAGGCAACGGCGGCGTGCTGACCCCCGAAGCACATCAGGCTGCAGGCGCGGAAGTTCGCTGGCGGCTGCAAGGCACTGGCTTCGATCAACGCGAAGTGGATATCAAGCGCGCCAGCGGCGTTTTTGACGAAGCCGCCGCCATCGAAAACAGCCCGGCCGTTCAAGCTTATCGCTCTGGCAATTCCTCGCCGTTTGCGCCTTCCGCAGAACCTTCTTCCTTAGTATGTAAAGTGGGCGAGGCACCAGAAGCCTCTCTCGCATCCGCAGAAACCAATATAGTGGCGGATGTTGCCGCGCCAGAAGCCGCCCTGACCTCTGCGGAAGGTTCTCTGATGTCTGAAATGTCTGGCGAAGGCTCCATGCTCGCTTCAGAAACCTCCATGCTTGGAAAAGTGGGCGGCGGGGCGTTGATTGGGCTGAACATCTGCTTTGCCGGGTATGGCGCGTACAGTGATTATAAACAAGGCGATAATGTCGGCGTGGTCCTCAACCTGAGTACGGTTGGTCCCCAGGCAATTGTCACCGGACCCTTGGCTGCCGAATGGGAATCGATGAAAGCCGGAGGTCAACTATTGAAGAACTCTGTAGACTGTTCCGAGCTTGGAATGGGCTACGAAATGGGCGATGTATCTGTGGATGATAAGCGTCTGTGGTATTGCATGCCTTATCTTGCGCCACAGATTCAAAATGACATCAATAACGAGTATTTTCAAGGTTTCTGAACGCAATCAGGAGATGAACCAATGGCTGACCTGATCATCTTACGTCTTGTCCCTTCGGGACCTATCGCTGGGTCTGATTTTACCAATTTCTTGAATAACCTGACGATCACCGCATCCGACCTGTCCTTCAACAGCAGCCTGAATGGCAATCAGATTGGAACGGCTTCAGGGGTTGCTACGTTTGGACCAGGTTCGATCAACCTCAACCAGAAGCAGATCTTCCAACATTTTGTACTGGTGCCACAGCCCAGCCCTCAACCCCCGGCGATTGTCCCTCAAGCGGTGGCAACTGCGGTGATTGTGGTCAACACCCCGCCGTCTGTCGAGTATGATTCCACCGATATTCGCCTGGTGATGACGCGCGGCGCGCAGGTGATCTCTGAACAAATCGTAGCCTACAACGTGGTAAAGTCCACCGTCGGGTCGCTGCCAACCAGCAAGGCAACCCTTATTGGCAAGCCGGTTGCGCTGACCGTCACTGTGCCTGCCCCCATCAGCGGCGCGTTCGTACTGATCCCAGAGGATGGTTCTGCGCCCAATTACGCCCTGCTCAAGCAAGCCATTGAAGATGTTTTGCAGGCAGACCCCGCCGGGGCAGGCGCGAATCTGGCGAGCCTCAGTCCACTGAGTCCGGAACAGAGCCGCCACATCGCCCGCGAAATCACCTGGAATCGCAGCGCTTACCCCACGCCCGATTCGCAATCCTCGGTGAAAAAGAACCTGGAGGATTTATATACCAACCCGCCCAACACCGGCGAAATTGATAAAGATGAAGAGAAAAAGCGCAAGCAGTTTGAAGCTGACCTATCCAGCTATAACGCCAAGCATAACGCGGATGCTGACCATCTGGCGGGGTTTGTGTTTGCCGTTTCAGCGGCGGTTTACTGCCAAAAGTTGAGCGAGGCAGCCGCCCGGGCGGGGCTGAAGTTCCCCATCCGTCCGCAATCTGCCGTGCCTCTTTCTACCGTCAGGCAGGCGGAAGTGATTCTGGCAACAGTGGGCGGGTTGACCCTCAATTTCAGCGTCCCAGCGGAATATTTCTACGCGCTCGGGGCAAGCATGTCCTATCAGGTCACCCCTCAGCAGCGGTTCGATATGGCTTGCCGCACCAAAGAAGCCCAATTCATCGCCGCAGTGAAAATCTTCCTCACTAAGAATGTCATCACCGAACCAGCGGGCGTGAACCGCTCGCAGGCATCCCGGCGGTTGGCGGCAATTGGCGCTGCCACCGATTCAGTGCCGCAGTACCCGGATGCAACCACCCCGGCGGCACAAATCGCCGAAATCCAGCCGTTAATCAACGCCTGGATGGCATTTGTGGATTCTGACCCGGATAAACCGGATATTCTGCCCTTCTGGGTACTCGCCAAAACGAATCAAGCGGCTGGATATGTGGACCTGGAGCTTGCCGCGCTGACCGAAAATTATCAACCGCTGATGACGGTCGTGAAAGCCATCCCAGTGGCGGATATTGATGCGCTTGCCGCGCTCACCGGCAACCAGTGGCGCAAGTTGTTCCGCGATAACAGCAACCTGCCCCTGCCCAACCTGTTACCGCCCTACACCCAACCCGGCACATTCGAGGAACGGTTGGCGGCGTTTATCCGTCAGGTGCAAAAATTCTTTACCGCCGCGTTAAGCCAGACTGCGCCCGGAACGCCCCCGGTTGGCGCGCCGCCGCAGCTTGATCTACCCCTGGATGACCCAATCGCGGCTTTCCTGGCTGCCTATAAGACCCACTCGCCCGGCAACGCCGATTTCCTCCTGGGGCAGCCCTGGGATGAAGGCGCGCTTCAGCTCGCCATTCAGGATGTCTTCCCCAATGACCCAGATGCGCAATCCTGGCTGGCGCAGTCGGTGAAAGCGCTTTCCAACCTGGTTCTGCTCACCAGCACCAGCGGAGCCACTCCCGCGGAGCAGCTCTCGTTAATGGAAGCGCTCTACGCGCGCGGCTTTACCAGCCCAGAAAGCGTTGGCACACTCACCCAGGATGACTTCCAATCTGCGCTGACCGGCTCGGTGGCATACGACAAAGCTGTCGCCATCTATAGCCACGCCATCCTCAATCTGACGCCCCAACCTACCCCGGGCAGCTTCCAGCCGATCAACCCGGATGGGCAGTTGGTGAACTGCATTCCGCCGCGCTACCTCTCCCCGCTCGGTCCGGTGGCATACCTTGCCGAGCTGCTTAAAGTGACTGTAGGATTAACCTGTGATGGATCGAACATCGTTGAGGGGGATCAGACCCTGGGTGATCTTTTGGCAGCGCGGCGCGGACCGCTTGGCGCGCTGCATGCCACCCGCGCCAACCTCGAAACGCCCCTGCCGCTGATTGATCTGGTGAATGAAAGCCTGGAAGCCCTGGCTGCTACCCCAGGCTCGTCCACCGGCGCAGTCTATGACACCGCTGCGGATACCCTGGCGGGTCATCTGTTAGAAGGCGGCGCGTCCAGCGATCCCGGCTTCCGGCATGACCCTACTACCCTGTTTGCCGCCCTCTCAGAGCATTCTTCCCCCGCTACACCAGTGGAAAAGCCGGACGCTTACAAAAAGCTCAAATCGGGCTTCTCTGCCCCCATCTTGCCCTATTCTCAACCGCTGGACCTGTCGCGCGCGTATTTGCGGCAGTTCGACACTAACCGTTACGCGGTGATGCGCCGCTTCCGCAAAAATATTACCGAGTTTGTGATCAACCCTGCCAAAGAACCTGCGGATTTCCAGTCCCATCTCTGGCGTTACCCGGTGCGCATCGAGATTGCCCGCGAATATCTCGACATCACTCCCGAAGAGTACGACTTGCTCTTCACCCGCGAGATGAACGTCAGCGCGCCAGGCGATGCAAATGCCCTGAACCTGTGGGAAGTATACGGTTTTGAGCAAACAACCGTGAATAGCGCATCCTGGACGGAGACCGTTGTGCATGTGGAGGAATTTCTGAAGCGCACCGGATTGGAATATTGCCAATTCTACGAGCTTTGGAAGTCCGAATTTGTCTTGTTTCACCGCGTTACGTTTGGCGACGAGTCACCCGATTTCCCCACCTGCGAAGCCTGCTGCCCCGATAAATTAATCATCCAGTTCGAGGAAGGCGAAGACCCTGCCCAGGCTCTCAAGCGCTTGATGGTCTTCATCCGCCTATGGCATAAGCTGCAAGGGGTGAAGGGCGCGCATTACAGCTTTGCCCAGCTGCGTGATATTTGTGAAGTGTTGGGTCTATTCACAGGCGGCGCAATCAACCCGGACTTCATTCGTCAGCTCGCAGCGTTCCAAACCCTGCGTGACCACCTTGGGCTGCGCCTCTCTGACCGCGATCAGCCCCCCTCTGGCGCAACTGGCGCAGCCCGCACCCCCCTGCTGGCGTTATGGGTGGGGGATACCGCCGCCCAATGGCAATGGGCAGTGGCGCACCTGCTCGATAGGGTAGAGGATTACTCCGAAGCGCGCCATAAGAATCACAAACGCGCCGCCGAGTTTATCAAAATCATTGCGAATAACCTCGATCCGCTCTCCATTCTGGCAGGCTTTAACCCCAGTGCCGCAGCAGAAACCTGGCATGCCCGCCCGACCAACACCCTACGCTTTAGCGAGGCGCTTTCAAAAATCTATGCCTCAGGCTTTGGCGTGGGCGAAATTCTCTACCTATTCGCCGCGAACGACCACCTGGGCGGAGACGACCCCTTCCCCCTGAATGACCCGAACGAAGCCTTTGACTCGCCGTTTGAATATCCTGATGATGAAGAAGAATTCTCGCTGTGGAAGCTGCGCCGCAAACTTCTGGACGTCAAAGTCACGGAAGGCGAGGTCACCGGCTGGTCGTGGCTGCGCATCGTCAACGCACTGCAGGAAGACTTTGGCTATACGCCCCTCGCGGCAAATGATCCTCTTGAATCGCTGGGGCAGCATTTCTTCCCATCCATTCTGGAACATGCAGGCATTCCGGTCAGCGCATCCGAGCGTCTCTATTCCGCCGGATTGGCTGGCTCAAACGCGCAAATGTGGAATACGCCGCCGGAGGGTCCTTTCCGCTATGACGTTGGCAAGGGTGTGTTGTTCGCGCAGTTGCCATTGCGTGATGAGGCGGTGAATCAAAAATTAATCCACATTCGCGCCCTCAATGACGCGGAAAAGACTGCCGTCCGTGAGCTGTATTTTGCGCCGCGCGCTGATCTTGCCGCATTCTCTTATCTCTTTGCCAATTTTGGCGAGGCGGATACCCACCTGATTCAGGAAGAAGACGAGAAGGAACGCTGGGCGTATTTTCGGCGCGAATTTGCGCTCTTTTATGCCCGCTGCAAGCTCATCGCCGAACACCTTGCGGAGCATGTTTCCCATGTGACGCAGCACGAGTCAAAAGAGGATCACGGCATCCGCCTGGCATGGCGGCTGCTCCGTCACCTGTTTGCCGATGAAAATCTGGCGAAAAGTTCCTGGGAAGATGATTCGGGCAAAGTTCCAGATGTCACCTGGGGACCGCTGCCAAACGGCGGCGCATTCGCTGCGTTGCTCGGCTTAACCGGCACAGGTCTGCTGGGTGAAATTCAACCGGCGAATGGCAGTACCATCTGGCGAGAAATGCGCGGACCGCTGGATGCGTTTGGGGAAGAGCGCAATGAATGGAACAGCCCATTCCCCACCGTCTTGCCCGCGATGGACTTGACTGCCAGCCAGGAACGCTTCGCCCTGCTGCGTAACGGGCTTGCCCTGCGCAGCGCGGATGGGGTCGAATTGGGCGGCGGACAAGGCTTCACCATCCGGTGGAGCGGCGTATTGTTGGTTGAAAACGCCGGATCATATGAATTTTACGCAGGCGCGCCCACGCCGCATGGTGTTCCGCCTGATCTGGAAGCGGCAGAACATCGTGCGTGGCGGGTTACCCTGCGGCGCGGTCAAAAAACCTGGGTCTTGCTCAATTCCCACTGGCAAGGCGAACAAGCCCCAGATGGACGCTCCGGTCCGCTTAACCTGCGGCGCGGCGCGTACCAGTTAGTGATTGAATTTAAACAACCGCAGGTTGACTTCCTCCGCGTGGAAGAAACCTACCCGCAGCGTACCGGCTTCCAGGTGAAATACAGCGGTCCAGATAGCGAAAATGAGCTGGTCGCCCTCCCGTTGGATAAACTCTACCGCGATACCAAAGACACCCCCCTGGGAGATCAACTCAAGCTGGATGGTCAGGCAAAGAATTTCCTGGCGTTTTACTATCCCTCGTCCCTGCGCGACATCCGCCGCACCTATCAACGCGCCTTCAAAGCTCTGCTCTTTGCCAGCCGCTTTGGGTTATCCGCCAAGCCGGCGCATGGCGATGTGCAGTCCAAAATTGGTTACCTGCTTGACCATGCCGAAGATTTTGCCGGGCGCGCCTATTTCCATCAGGGCGGCGGATTCTCCACCCATCAGGCATTCTTCAACTTCAACCTGCTGCCGCTCAAAGATACCTTCCTTTCGCCAAAAGCTGCCCAGGATATCCGCACCGCCCCGTCCATCAAACGCCAGCAAGCCCTCTTTGACGGATGGGAGCGCATCTTTGACTATGTCATCTTGCGCAAGGAGACCCGCGCAGCGCAAGATCAACCCGCCTGGCGGCTGTTCTACCAGGCTGCCGAGGATCAGCCGGATGACCCATCTGAACTGATCCGCAGCCTGGACGTGGACGCCCGGCACGCTTCGCTGGTCTTGCAATATTTCCAGGATTCTCCGCTTGACCGGTTCTCCATCACAATTCCTGACCTGGAAGATGAACGCTGGCCCGTGCGCGTCTGGTACGCGGAAAAGTGGATCAAGAAACTGCAAAAGGACTTTTACGAGCAGAATATCACCGAAGCGCAGCCAGACCTGTGGGCATCCGATGACCCAAGCGAGAGCATCAAAGCCGGATTGGAGGCGGGCAACGAAAACCTGACGCGCTTCTTGCGCAAAGGGAGCTTTGAAAACAAGGATCCGCACCGTTATGAGGACGTGAAAAAGCTGAATGATGGCTTACGTGAGCGTGCGCGCGCCTCGCTTTTGGCGTACCTGTGCGCCATGAGCCGGGTGCCGTTGCCCGCTGGCGGTTTTGCTCAGAAACCAACCGACCTGAGCGACCTGCTGCTGCAGGATGTTCAGGTTGGGATATGCGAAAAAGCCAGCCGGGTGGAAGACGCCATCAGCGCGGTGCAAGCCTTTATTCAGCGGGCGCGCTTAGGTCTGGAGCCTGGTTTCGTCATTTCGCCCCAGCTCGCGCTCTATTGGGACAGCCGTTTAGCGACTTTCCAGATATGGGAGCTGTGCGAACGCCGCGAACTTTACGCCGAAAACTGGATCGAGTGGGACGCGTTGCAAAAGGCAGCCCAAAGCGAGGCGTTCCGCTTCCTCGAATCCGAGTTGCGCCGGACAACCTTCACCGCCCCTACCCCAGGCGGCATGACCTATTGGCCCGATCAACCCCTCCCTGAACACCCTGGGCTAACCTTCTTGCAGCGCCGTGAACCTGCCCTGACCGGTTGGATTTCGCCGCCCAAGGAAGGCTTGGGCTTGCAGGGCAAACCGGAGCGGCACGCCCGCCCATCCTGGTTAGCCGCCATCAACCCGCCAACGCCCCACGACAACGGAAATGGCGATGGCAACGGCGATGGCAACGGCAACCCAGGAATTAGAAACCTTGAAGCTGCCGCGCCTGGGGCGAACGCGGCTGGCGAACCCGATCCGAACCCCACGCCGAACCCGATTCCGCCCGGTCCACTGAGCAAAATGCCGCTGTGGGTGCAGGCTGCCATCAAGCTGGGCGTGCGCTTCTTCCGCATTGCAGCAGCGGGCGAACCACCTGCATCACAGGCGTATGTTCCCCATGATCCGGCAATCAAGACTGGCTGCTGCATTGATTGCGATGAGACAGACCCGGCGTATATGGATGAATATTACTTCTGGATGGTGGATACCCGCCATTTTGTACCCATTGAACAGGACGCGGATTGGGGCGCGGCGGGCAATGACCAGCTATCAGATTGGCACAACCCCGCTACTTTGCCCGAACGGCTGTATTGGGACTCAGAGCCGATGGTACATCTGTATTGGGTGCGCGTTCACGATGGCGAGTTCCAGCAGCCGCGCCGCTCGGATGAGGGCGTGCCGGTGCTGGTGGATAACCCTGGCGGACCCGGTCAGCCAAAAACCTTCCTGGTGCCGGAACTGAAATTCCAGGGACGGCTGGGCGACTCGCTGCGCTTCCAGGTGGTCAACGGCGCAACCCCCGCCGGATATGATACAACGGATGCGCCCGGCTTCCGCTATGACATGGCGACCGATACAGCGGCGGTGCTTCCGCAGGTCCTCCACCCGGCTGACCCGCCCCAGTCCGTTGGTGGATTGGCGGGCTACCCCTTCTTCGTGTACTTCTCGCCCGGCGCGCCGCTGGTACCCACCTCGTTATTTGGTCCCGCGGTAGCAGTCGCCGCCGCGCTGCGGGCGCATTGCCATTATGAGGCAGCCCTCAAATGGTATGAGCTCTATTTCAACCCGCTGAAGAATGATGACACCTGGGCGCAATGCGCTCCCCCGGATGGCGGTACTACCGATGGCAACCCAACCATCCCAAATCCGAATGCCGGACCAAACGACCTTGTCCCAACGCATGGCAACCCGGATAACGCGCCCCATGAGGGCATCCGGTCTGCTCAACGCCTCCCAACCGACTCTAGCCAACCCTGTTGCCCCGGCGAGCTTGCCTCGCCGCTGGCAATTGAAGAGCGCGCGGTGGTGCTTAATTACCTTGAAACCCTGTTCCAATGGGGCGATGCCGTTATGTCGCGCAATACGCCAGAGGCTTATCAGCAAGCGCGCCTCATCTTTGATACAGCGGTACGCATCTTAGGCGATCACCCCCGAACGGTCAACGGCGTGGACGATGGCAGTCCGGTTCAGGTCATCGGCAGCTTTACTCCGCATTTTGCGCCGCTTAACCCACGCCTGCTCAAACTGTATGATTTCGCCGCGGACCGCCTGGCGTTAGTGCATGCCTGCCTTAGCCGTCAGCGTCTGCTGAATGGGCGACCCAACCTCGCACTGCCCTATTTTGGGAGCAATCATCGCCTGGCTGCCGGTCCAGTGAAGGCGCAGGTTTGCTTGACGGATGAAGAATGGTGCCTGCCAACCAGCCCATACCGCTTCCTCATTCTTCAACAAAAAGCCATGGAACTGGCTGGCGAAGTGCGTAACCTGGGCAGCGCATTGCTGGCTGCCTATGAAAAGGGTGACGTGGAATATTTAGCCTCCCTGCATGCCACACATGAACGGCAAATCCTTGACCTGACCCTGGAAGTCCGCCAAAATCAGTGGCGAGAGGCGGATTGGCAGGTGCAATCCATGCAGAAGGGCAAAGAACTCGCCCAAACCAACAAACGCTTTTATGAAAAGCAAATCCGCGATGCCTTAAAGGGCGGTGAAATTAGCTATCAGGTATCTACTGCACTCGCCCTAGTCTCACAAGAGGTCAGCCGCGACCTGGACTTGACTTCGATGATCATGGGATTTATCCCAGATATTTTTGTTGGCACGATGAGCTTTACCCAGATTCCGGTGGGGACCAAGCTGGCAACCACCTTCGCTACCGCTGGGCGGATTGCTGCATCGTGGGCAACCACCTGGGGTACGAATGGCGGGTTAGACTTGACCGAAGCAGGCTGGGAGCGGCGTGATGATGAATGGCATCATCAGGTGGAAGATTTAGGTATCGAAATTGAGCAGATTGAGCGTCAAATTCTGGCGGCGGAACGGCGGCGGGATGGCGCGCTGCGCGAGCTGAACAATCACCAACGCCAGATGGAAAATTCCGCTGAGGTGCAAGATTTCCTGCGCGATAAATTCACCAACCACGCCCTATTCCTCTTCCTCCAACAGGAAACGGCTGCCCTCTATCACCAGATGTACGAGTTGGCAGTGCAGGAAGCCAATCAGGCTCAACGCGCCTTCAATTATGAAAGAGGCTTTACAGAACGTCGCTTCTTGCCTGATCCCATTTGGGACAACCTGCATGAAGGCTTGCTGGCAGGCGAACGACTGACCCTTTCCGTCCGGCAGATGGAGAAAGCCTATTATGATGAAAACGCGCGCGAATATGAGCTAACCAAGCATATTTCCCTGCGCACGCACTTCCCATTCTCCTATCTACAGCTTCTGGCAACCGGCAAATGTGAGATTGAAATCCCTGAATGGATGTTTGATATGGATTATCCTGGTCAATACATGCGCCGGATTAAGAACATGAGCATCACCATTCCCTGCGTGGCAGGACCGTATACGGGCGTACACTGCCGCCTGACGCTGCTCAGTAGCGCCACCCGCGCCGACCCACGCCTGATTGATCCACCCCCTGCCTGCTGCGATGACCCGAGGGAAGTCAACGGATACGATGCGCTGCCCGATGATGACCGGATCGTCCGCCAATACGCTGCCAAAGAAGCAATCGCAACGTCCACGGCGCAGAATGACCCGGGACTGTTTGAGCTAACCTTCCGCGATGAACGATACCTGCCGTTTGAATTTTCCGGCGCGGTCAGTCGTTGGCGGATTGAATTACCGCAGGAGAACAACCCGTTTGACCTGGAAACGGTCAGCGATGTGATTCTGCATCTCAATTACACTGCCCGCGAGGGTGGCGAAGTCCTGCGGAGCGTGGCAAACGAGCTTGCCCAACAACACCTGCCCAGCGCAGGCATCCGCTTCTTTGACATCCAGCATGATATGCCCGACATCTGGCAAATCTTCCAGGCGGCGGCGACCGGAAAACGCCTCCCCAGGCAGTTCAGCCTGCGCCTGAAGCGCAATATGTTCCCCTTCCTCCCCAGCGCGCGCCAGCTCGTCATTGACCGGATTGACATTCTCTTTGACGCACCCGGCACAGAGCCAGGCGCAAACCTGATCGTTGAGTTCCTCGAAAATGAACACAAGGATGAACGTATCAATTTTGGAGAGGAACGCGAAGAAGGCGAAGTGACTGACATCCGCTGTGTTGCCAGCGTTGAATGGCCCGACCTATATCACGGCACGCTCGATCCGCGCAAACAGAAGATTGTCCAAAGTGGATGGAGCGACCTGGGCATTTTCCGCTTCCCAGACTCCGTCAAAAAGGTGGAAAGCGCCTATTTATTCTGCGCATACCATGTGAAGAAGGAGCGAGAAGGCTAAAAACGAGGCTTCATTGGCAATTCGCATGCAAATAGTCGAGCGGAAATATATTCGCCGCTCGACTATTTGCATGCGAATTGCCAGAATTCCTCTGTTGACGCATTTCTAGAACGCTCTTATGATTGGCATAGTTTAAAATGTCGGCTCGGTCGTATAATCCAAATGAGAAACATGCACACTTTCAAAATTAGAACCCAGAGACACACATAAGGAGAGATAATGGATGAAATGAAGAATACAAAGAAGGCACAAACCGCCCCTTCAGAGACGGAAGTCTCAGTGCGGGTTAAGGCGCTTTTGGGAAAGATGAGCCTGGAGGAAAAGATCGGTCAGCTCACCCAAATTGGCGGCGCGGATTTTATCCCCGGACCCAAGCCAGAAGAAATTATTCGCAGGATGGGGGCAGGTTCTGTCCTTTGGCTCAACGATACCAAGAAGTTCAACCAGCTGCAAAAAATCGCCGTTGAAGAGAGTCCATCCAAAATTCCGGTGCTGTTCGCCCTGGATGTGATTCATGGCTATCGCACCATTTTCCCCGTGCCACTGGCGATGGCTTCTTCGTGGGATCCATCCGTTGCCGAACGAGCGCAGACGGTAGCCGCCAAAGAAGCCCGCGCCGCCGGTTTACACTGGACTTTTGGTCCCATGCTCGATATTGCCCGAGATGCCCGCTGGGGGCGCATTGTGGAGGGCGCGGGCGAGGACCCCTTCTTAGGCGCAGCCATGGCGGCTGCCCAGGTGCGCGGCTTCCAGGGCGACTCTTACAGTGACCCTGACCGCGTGATTGCCTGCGCCAAGCATTTTGCCGGCTACGGCGCGGCGGATGGCGGACGCGACTATGACCCGGTTTTCCTCTCTGAAGCGCAGCTGCGTAATATCATCTTTCCCCCCTTCCAGGCCGCCGTAAAAGCCGGGGTGGGTACGTTTATGAGCGCGTATATGGACCTCAACAACGTCCCTGCCAGCGGCAACCGCTTCCTGATGCGCGATGTCCTGCGCGGCGAATGGGGCTTCGAGGGCTTTGTCGTCAGTGATGCCATGGCGGTTGGCAATCTCGTCATCCAAGGCTATGCGCAGGATGGTCGAGATGCCGCCTTCCGCGCCCTGACCGCCGGTCTCAACATGGATATGGCAAGCGGTACCTACCTGCAAAACCTTCCTGGACTGGTGGAGGACGGTTCGTTAAGCATGGACGATATTGACGCTATGGTGCGCCCCATTCTCGCCATCAAGGTTCGCATGGGTCTCTTTGAACATCCATATACGGATGAATCGCTGCTCGAAAAGGTCATCGCCCTGCCAGAACATCGTCAGGCAGCGCGGTTAGCGGCGCAACGCTCCATGGTGCTGCTGCGCAACGAAGGCGGGCTGCTGCCGCTTGCGAAAACCCTCAAAAACGTGGCGGTGATTGGTCCACTGGCGGATTCAATGGAAGCGACCGAAGGATCATGGATGGTTTTTGGTCACAAACCGGCGGCTGTTACCGTGTTAGCAGGCATCCGCGCCAAACTGCCAGGCGCGAAGATCACCTACGCGCCTGGTCCCGAAATTCGGCGTGATTTCCCCTCCATGTTTGATGATATGAACCCGGAAGGTCCGAAGCCCGCACAAACCCCTGAAGACGCAGAAGCGGCCTTCCACGCAGCCATAAATACAGCTCGCGGCGCGGACGTGGTCATCATGGTGCTTGGCGAGGACGCCAACATGGCTGGTGAAGGAGCTTCACGCGGCTCGCTTGACCTGCCCGGACGGCAGGAAGAGCTGCTCAAAGCGGTCGCTGCTCTTGGCAAGCCGGTTGTTCTCGTTCTGATAAATGGTCGCCCCCTCAGCATTGTGTGGGCATCGGAAAATGTGCCAGCCATCCTGGAAGCCTGGGAGCCAGGCAGTGAAGGCGGGAACGCCGTTGCCGACATCCTTTTCGGCGATGCGAACCCCGGCGGCAAGCTGCCCGTCACCTTCCCGCGCTGCGCCAGCCACGCCCCGCTCTACTACGCGCGCACCTTCACCCATCAGCCCGAAACCAGCCCCATGTATCGCTCTCGTTACTGGGATAGCCCCACCACCCCGCTCTATCCCTTCGGTTTTGGTCTGAGCTACACGACCTTTGCCATCACCAACCTAAACGTCTCGGCGGCGGAAGTCAAAGTGGGCGGTTCGTTCACTGTGACCGCTGATGTGATCAATACAGGCGCGGTGGCAGGCGATGAGGTCGTGCAACTCTATATCCACCAACAATTTGGCAGCGATTCGCGTCCAATGCGCGAACTGAAGGGCTTCGAGCGCGTCACCCTGCAGCCCGGCGAGAAGAAGACCGTCACCTTCCCGCTTACCCCCGCTGAACTCAGTTACTGGAGTACCAATGCCGGCAAATGGATTCAAGAAGCAGCCGACTTCGACCTGTGGGTTGGGTCGGACTCATTGGCGGATTTGCACGCAGACTTTAAAGTAGTCCGCTAAATCGGAGGGATTTGTTTCACAACGCAGTAACCATGTCCTGCACGAGATTTCTCCACACGGAGCGTCTCGTGCAGGGTTATTTTTCTAGAGGAAGGGTATTGTTCAGCCAAGCTCATATTTGCAGTAGTGTTCCAGTCCGTGTAGTGGCTTCCGGCAGGAAGCCTAACCCCATTGCTAGGCAATTTATGTTGCGCAGAGAATTGCTCGAATAATATCAGGCTTCCTGCCGGAAGCCACTACACGGACTGGGGTGACGGAACAATAAAGAAAGCTCTGCATTCACATTCCCCCTATGAGAACAGGGCTATAATGGATCAACAAATTTGATCCTTGAGGAGCGTGTCATGTCTTTGAGCCAAACGATTGCTACCCGTCCGCTTGGGAAAACCGGAATTCAAGTCACCCCGATTGGGCTTGGCGTTATGGAACTTTCAGGCGGCGGCGGGATGCTCGGCCGCGCCTTTCCGGTGATCCCCGCCTCCGAGAAAAACGCCATTATCCAGGCTGCTTTAGATGGCGGCATCAACTGGTTCGATACGGCTGAAATTTATGGGGCTGGCGTTTCGGAACGCTCCCTGGCAGATGGTTTGGTGGCGGCAGGCAAGCATCCTGGAGATGTGATCATCGCAACCAAATGGTTCCCGCTCCTACGCACTGCTAGAAATATCCCCCGCACCATCGCAGACCGGCTGCGATTCCTGAATGGATTCCCGATTGATCTGTATTATATTCACAACCCAGCCAGTTTTTCCTCACCGGAAGCCGAAATGAACGCGATGGCAGACCTGGTGGAGGCTGGAAAAATCCGCTCGGTTGGCATCAGCAATTTTTCCGCCAAAGCGATGCGCCGCGCTCATGCCGCCCTAGAGAAACGCGGCTTGCCCCTGGCAACCAATCAGGTGCGCTATAGTCTGGTGGATCGCAGTATTGAATCCAATGGGATTTTAGCCACCGCGCGGGAGTTGGGCGTCACCATCACTGCCTATACGCCCCTTGGTTCTGGGCTACTCACCGGCAAATATCACAAGAACCCTGAGCTGCTCAAGAAAAAATCCATCATCTGGCGTGGTCGAATGCAGCGGCAGATGGAAACCAGCCGCCCGTTGGTGACTGCTCTTGAAGAAATTGCCCTTAAATATCAAGTGACGGCTGCCCAGGTAGCCCTCAACTGGCTGATCTGGTTCAATGGCGAGATGGTGGTCACCATCCCGGGCGCGACCAAAACGAAGCAGGCAACTGATAACGCTGGCGCGATGCACTTCCAGCTATCCGATGCCGACCTAGCGCGCCTGGACGAGCTTTCTCGCGTTTTCCTGAAATAACCATATCCGAAGAGGAGAAAGAATGTCTGAAGACCTCAAGAGTGAAAATAACATCCCAAAAATTGTCATTATGGAAGACGGTTCGTATCATGTGTTCGGGAACGTCCCCCTGGTTCATAAGACACAGGTCGTTTCTGAATTTGGCGAACCCCTTACCTGGAAAAAGGACAAAGACTACCCGGCGCAAAATATCGAGGGGGAAGGGTTTTACGCCCTTTGCCGCTGCGGCAACTCCAAAGACAAGCCTTTCTGCGATGGCTCGCATTGGGAAAGTTGTTTTGACGGCACCGAAAAAGCGGATACCCGCCCAACTGCGTCCCGTTCCATGCAGTTTCCGCGGGGCACGCATATCCTTGTCAAAAAAGACCCCTCGCTGTGCATGCAGTCAGGCTTTTGCGGGTTCCGCAATGCTGGCATCAACCAATTCGTAGCCGCGACAGACGACCCCAAAATCCGCGCGCTGGTCATGGCGATGGTAGAGCATTGCCCCTCTGGCGCGCTGACATATCGCATCGAACGGGATGAGCCTGATATCGAACCGGATTTGCCAGTCCAAATCGCCGTGACCACGGAAATCACTTCCGCCGGTCCCATCCCAGGACCGTTATGGGTGACCGGAAATATCCCCATTGAGCGATCGGACGGCGAACCCTTTGAAACTCGCAACCGCGTGACCCTGTGCAACTGCGGTCATTCCTGCCATAAACCCCTCTGTGATGGCACCCATCGGGAACGGGAAGAGAGCGCCCTTCGGAAGAAGAACGCTCAAAGCAAGTAAATGATCCATATCGGAATACCTTCGCCAATTTTTATATCAAAACGCTCCTCCTCTGTTTGAATATCGTATTGGTGGGTCAAGCAAAAACTCGGTGTGTCAAGCAAAAACTCGATGTTGACAATTCCTAATTTTCTGGTAAAATAAATGGGATCGCTCCCACTGGAATGAAACTATGGTAACCATCGAAGAAATTGCTGCACTCACCCATGTATCACGCTCAACTGTCTCTCGGGTTCTCAATGATGACCCGAATGTCAGTATTAAAACCCGAATGCGGGTTAAAGAGGTCATTGAGCAGAATAATTATCACCCCAATATTGCGGCACGGCGGTTAGCAGGCGGACATACCGGGGTGATCGGTCTGTTCGTCCCGATGGGCGTCAGCACCATCTTCACCGACCCCTACTTTTCGATGATTATCCAAGGTGTTTCTGCCGCCTGCAATGCGATCAATTATACAGCGGTACTTTGGCTGGCAGAACCAGAATTTGAACGGCGCACCGTGCGGCAGTTTTTACACAATCACATCATTGATGGCGCCATCATCGCTTCAAACTTGATTGATGACCCGCTGCTAAAAGGGTTGATTGAAAGCGACCTGCCCTTTATCCTGATCGGGCGTCACCCGTTCAGCACGGATGTGTCTTTTGTGGATGTGGACAACGAGAAAGCCGCCTTTGAAATGATCTCTTACCTGGTTTGCGCAGGCTATACACGCATTGCCACCATTGCAGGACCGTTAAACATGATCGCAGGGCTGGATCGCCTGACGGGATATAAAAAGGCAATGGATCATTACCACCTGTGCGCGCAGCCAGAGATGATCGTTGAAGCCGATTTCTCTGAACAAGGCGGCTATGACGCAATGCTGAAATTGATGCCCATCCAGCCGGAAGCCGTTTTTGTGGCGAGTGATACCATGGCATTAGGCGCGATGCGGGCAGCTCAGAAGGCTGGGCTACGCATCCCAGAAGACATTTCGATTGTCGGGTATGATGACATTCCCGCGTCCACCAGCTGTTTTCCCGCGTTGACGACCATTCGTCAGCCCATTCAGCAATGCGGGGCGGTTGCTGCCGAGACGCTGATCAACATGATTGGTCACCCGACTGCCACGCGCCACCACATTATCTTACCAACCGAGTTGGTGATCCGCGAGTCTTGTGGTTCACCAAAAATCCCATCCCACGCATAAGGAGGAAAATACAGAGAAATTTCGTGTATAATTACAATCGTCCCTTTGGCTCACATGTTGCCTCACATTCATTTATACAAGGTAAGAAGGAGAACTAGAAGAAATGGCACGTAAACTGATTTCTCGTCGTAATTTCTTGAAGACCGCCGCTCTGACCGCTGGCGCCGCCGCTCTGGCCGCTTGCGCCCCCACTGCGACTTCCACCCCCGCTCCTGCTGTTGATCAATCCACCGCGACTTCCGCGCCTGTTCAGCCTACCGCGACCACCGCTGCGGTTGAGCCCACTGCAACCACCGCTGCCGCCGCTGCGACTGCTACCACTGCGCCTACCGCTACCGCCGCTGCGACTGCTACCACCGCCGCTCCTGCTGGTGACCCCGCCGCTGTTGCGAAAGCGCTGCCCCGCAAAGAAACCCTCTACTTCAACGGTCAACAATGGGGCGCCGTCAAGGGCTGGAATCCTTACTCCTCTGACATGAACAATGCCCTGGGCGTCTCTCAGGGTGACAATGCCCGCGTTCTCGTTTTTGAAACCCCCTACATCTACAACATGATTGATGGCAAGCTGTATCCGCTGCTGGCTGATGGGGATTACAAATGGAACGACAAACGCACCGAGATCTCTTACAAGATCAAAAAAGCCGCCAAGTGGAATGATGGCACCCCCGTTACCGCTGATGATGTTGCCTATACCTGGGCTACTCAACTGAAGTACGAAACCCCCACTGCCGGTGGCTACCACGACAAAACCACCCCCTACATTGATACCGTCGTTGCGCAAGATGCTCAAACGGTGGTTGTCAAGGCGGCGTTGGATAAGGACGGCAAGGCTGTCAATCCCCTGCAGTTAATTGCTTATATCTGCGGTGTCTATGTCAGCCAAAAAGCCTGGACTCAGACGATGGAAAAACGCGCCGCTGACCCCGCCAAGTTTAAGGCGGATGCTGCTGCCGATGTTGTTTCCTCTGGTCCTTACACCAAATTCTTCACCGATGACCAGAAAGTGGTCTTGATCCGTGATGACAAATATTGGGGTCAGGATGCCTCTATGTGGGGCAAGCTCGCCGCTCCCAAGTACCTGGCGCACACCATCTATGCCGACAACAACGCCGGTTTCGTTGGTCTGAAAGCCGGTGAGGTAGATGTGTCTCAGCAGTTCAACGCCAACGTTCAGGACCTGTGGCTGAAGGACAAACTGCCGATCTCGACCTATATGCAAGATGCCCCCTATAGCATCTGCGCCAGCCTGCCGACCTGTTACTTCAACCTGAAATCCGCTGGTTTGGAAAACGTTGCGGTTCGTAAAGCCATCGCCATGGCCGTAGACTATGACACCATCATCGCCAACGCGATGACCAACCAGTCGCCGACCTTCAAGCAGGTTCCGCGCTCGGTCATGAACCCCACCACTGGCGAACAGGCTCTCTATGACCACGACGCCGTCAAGGATCTTCAGTGGGTCGGCAACGATGTAGAAGGCGCCAAGGCGTTGTTAGATGCCGCTGGGATTAAAGCGGGCGCCGATGGCTTCCGCACGCTGAATGGGAAGAAACTTTCCTACAAAGCCTGCTGCCCCAATGGTTGGTCTGACTGGCAAGCTGCGATTGAAATCGTGGCTGCTGCTGGCAAGAAGATCGGTGTTGAAATCACCACCCTCTACCCCGAATGGGCTGTGTACCAGACGGTCGCTGTCAATGCTTCTCAGAAGGACTATGATATCTTCATGTTCTGGAGCAATGGCGCTGGTCCTACCAACCCATGGGGTCGTGTTCGCCAGCTGATGAGCAGTCAGTTCGCTGGCACCGAAGGCAACTGGAACGGCAACTGGGGCGGTTACAAGAACCCCGAAATTGACAAGATCATCGCTGCCATTCCTGCCGAAACCGATCCTGCCAAGTTGAAGGCGTATTACACCGAAGCTACCAAGATTTACCTGACGGACGTTCCTTCCTTCACCCTGATGTATCGCCCGCAGGCCTTCCACACCGTGAACGAATCGGTCTGGACGAACTTCCCGACCGCGGATGATGGCAAGAACATTCCTCCGCTTGACCTGACCGATGGCTATGGCATCGCTGGTCTGTACAACATTACGCTCGTCAAGGCGTAATTCAGTCATCTAATCAACATAGGGGCTGCCCGAATAAATATTTGGGCAGCCCCTATTGATGAAAAAAGGTTTTTTTGTTGGGGTTGCCCTTCAGGAATGGAGGGCAACCCCAACAAAATCAAACTTTTTCTGTCTTTTAAAGAAAAAAAAAGAAGTGTTTTGCGTACGTTTTCCTTACAAAAAAACACTTTTCTCCCTCTTTGAAAGAAGATATACTCTTAATAGACGATCACGATTTATTCTTCACAGGAGGTGCTGAGTTGAAAGGGTACCGTGCATATTTTGGCAGAAAGTTGATGTGGTTTCTTATCACGTTTGTCTTCGCATTCTTACTGAACTTCATCCTGCCTCGCCTCATGCCCGGTGACCCTGTGGCCGTCATCACCCAAAGGGTCACGCAGGGCATGACCAGTCAGGCTGCGGTGCAAAAGGTTTATCAGCAATACGCAGACCTGTTTGGCACCCAAAAACCCATGCTTGAACAGTTTTTTATCTACATCAAAAATGTGTTCCAGGGCAATTTGGGCATCTCTTTCAGCCAATACCCCCGACCCGTTGCAGATATTATCGGCGCATCTATTTGGTGGACGCTGGCATTGCAATTCCCAGCAATCATCGTAGGGTGGATTATCGGCAATACCCTAGGCGCGCTAGCGGCTTACCTGAAAAAGGGCTTTGATAAAGTTCTGATGCCTGTCAGCATCTTCCTCAGCAATTTACCCGCCTTTGGCATGGCGGTTGTCTTCCTGGTAATCTTTGGTGTCAACCTCAAATGGTTTCCCACCTCTGGCGGCTATGGGTTTGACTTAATTCCCACCTTTAGCGCGGCGTTTATCTGGTCGGTGTTCATGCACTACCAGCTGCCCTTCTGGTCCATCGTCCTCATTGCCATTGGCGGGCAAGCCATTGGGATGCGCTCCATGTCCATCTATGAGCTGAATGCTGACTATGTAAAATACGCCCGCTACCTGGGTATCCCTGATCGCAAAATCGTCTGGTATGTCTTCCGCAATGCCATGCTGCCCCAAGTGACCGGTCTGGCATTATCCATCGGTACCATGGTCGGTGGCGCGTTGGTGGCAGAAATTATCTTCAGCTACCCGGGGCTTGGCTCTACCATCCTCACCGCGGTTACCGGGCAGGATTACCCGCTAGTCTCTGGCGTTACCTTAATTATCACGTTGATGGTGTTGGCAGCCAACTTTACCATCGAAATCTTATACGGTTTTATTGACCCGCGCATCAAAGCAGCGCAGGCAGATTAAGGGGAGCCAAGTCCTATGAATCATATCCTTCGGCAAATTTTCCACTCTCCTAAGTTTGTTATCGGTTTTTCTATTTTTATGACCGTGTTGTTGATTGTACTCATCTACCCGCTGGTCATTAAGGACCCGCCCCTATCCATCATTGGGCAAGGGACATTCTTTGAACCCGGCATCTACGTGAGCGTGTACGACAGCGTTGGCGCGCCCATGTATCAACTTAACCTGCCCGGTGCGGCTGCAAAACGAATTGCCGATAAGTTAAACACCGATGACCGCATGTCGATGAAAGAATGGCTGGTTGCGGATGGCATGCCCGAAACCGAAATTGACACAGCCGATACGGTTAAACTCATGGGGCAATGGGTGAGCAAATACGACCCCAAGGTCAAAGTGCCTGGGATGACCGCCGCGAAACGGAATTACTATGTCCGGCTTAATACTTCGCTTCAGGGAATTTTATCCGTAGAAGACGTGACCATCGCCGCCACGGATGCTAAGACCAATACCCTGGTGCCGGTCAGTGCCGTCAAACAATCTGATTATGTGAATATTAACAAAGTTCCGAATGTGCGCGTGCTGCCTCTTGGAACGGATAACTTCGGGCGCGATATGCTCACTGAGTTGGTTTCTGCCACCGGTACGTCCCTGCAAATTGGGTTTGTGGCAGGCACGGTTGCTACGCTGATCGGTTTGGTTTTGGGTCTCCTGGCAGGTTACCTGGGCGGTTGGGTGGATGACATCATCACGTTTTTCACCAACATGTTTCTCGTCATCCCCGGATTTGTCCTACTGATCTTGATTTCCTTCAGCATTGGGCAGGAATCGCGCGGCGCAATCACCGTGGCGGTGGTCATTGGTTTGACGTCATGGGTTTGGACTGCCAAAGCCGTACGCGCGCAGGTGTTTTCATTGCGCAACCGCGACCATGTGAATCTCTCTAAGCTGTCTGGACATTCTGTTGTTCACATTATTCTCAATGATATCCTGCCTTACATCGCTTCTTACGTGGTGATGGCGTTCATTCTGCAAATTTCCTCGGGCATCCTGGCTGAGGCTGGGTTATCGGTGCTGGGCTTAGGTCCCAGAACAACGGATGTGCCTACTTTGGGCTTGATGATGAACTGGGCAATGATCTATTCGGCGCATATTATGGGCAAATGGTGGGCTTACTTCCCCGTCATCGTCACCATCGCTCTAATTTCATTCTCGCTCAATTTGATGAATACGGGCCTCGACCAGGTATTCAATCCCGCTTTGAGAGATTAGGGGCTTTGATATGGCACATGTAATGTTAGAAGTGAAAGACCTTACCACAAAATACATCACCCGCTTTGGGGAAGATGTTTACGCGGTGGATCATGTTTCTCTCAAGGTGGATGAAGGCAAATCGCTGGGGATCGCAGGCGAATCCGGCTGCGGCAAGTCCACCCTGGCGCTTAGTCTGATGGGCTATTACTTCGCCCCGCTGCACTATACCAGCGGCGACATCATCATTGACGGACAGAATATCTCCAGAAGACCGCCGGATGAGGTTCGGAAAACCATCTTGGGAACGGAGATTGCCTATATTCCCCAGTCCGCGATGAATGCGCTTAACCCGACCCAAAAAATCATCAACTTTATTCAAGACGTGATCCAGGCGCATAACCCGGTTGCCACCAAGAAAGACGTGTATGACCTTGCCCGCCTCAGTTTTGAGACGGTAGGTCTTCCCGCGGAAGTGCTGCAAAAATACGCGGTTGAACTTTCGGGCGGGATGAAACAGCGCACCGTCATCGCCGTCTCCACCATCCTCTTCCCGAAAGTGTTGATCGCGGATGAGCCTTCCTCTGCGCTAGACGTCACCTCGCAGAAAATGGTCATCAAAATGCTGCGGGACTTGATGGAAAAAGGCATCATCAAATCCATGATCTTCATCACCCACGAGCTGCCGCTGCTTTACAATGTGACGGACGATATTATGGTCATGTACGCCGGGCAAATTGTAGAGAAGGCCTCCGCCAAGCAGGCAGTGTTTGATCCGCTGCACCCTTATTCCCAAGGGCTGATGGGCTCCATCATCGTCCCAGAACGCGGTTTGCGCGATGCCAAGCTGACGGCTATTCCTGGAGTACCGCCAAACCTGAAGAATCCCCCCTCCGGGTGCCGGTTTGCCGAACGCTGCAAACTTGTCATACCAGAATGTCGCGCCATTTCTATTCCCCTAGTCGAAGTTCCAGACGAAAACCGCGCGTATCGCTGCATTTTTCCGGTAGATCAACTGAGGAAGGCGAATAAACATGACTGAAGAGAAACTTCCCATTCTGAGCGGAAAAGGGCTTACCAAGGTCTTTGGACTGGGTCGCAATAAAACGGTCGCGGTGGATCATGTGAATTTTGATTTCTATACCGGCGAAATCATTTCCATCGTAGGCGAATCAGGCTCTGGCAAGACCACTCTGGCGAAGATGCTTTTGGGCTTAATCAGCTCCACAGAGGGCGAAATTTACTATCACGAACAGAAACGCGACATCAGCTCCCAAAAGAAGAAGCAGGAATACTGGCAAGGGATTCAAGCAATCTTCCAAGACCCGTTCTCTTCTTACAATATCTTTAATAAGATTGACTCAGTGCTTTTAGATTGCATCAACATGCGCGGCGGCCGTCACCTTCCACATGAGAAAAAAGTGGACTTAATGACCGAAGCATGCAGTTTCGTCAACCTGAAATTCGAGGAGTTGACCAACAAGTACCCCTTTGAGCTTTCTGGTGGGCAGATGCAACGTTTGATGATTGCCCGCATCTTCCTGCTCAAGCCAAAAATCCTGCTGGCGGATGAACCCACCTCGATGATTGACGCCTGTTCCCGCGCCACCATCCTGGATATGCTGATGAAGCTGCGTAAAGAAACCGGCATGACCCTCATTTTCATCACCCATGATATTGGGCTGGCGTATTACATTTCTGACAGCGTCTATATTATGGAACACGGGAAAATCGTGGAACATGGCACTGCCGATCAGGTCATTCTGCATCCAAAAGAAACCTACACGCAGCGCTTAATCAATGACGTTCCGAAAATCTACGAAGAATGGGACCTTTCCACCATATAGAGCAGCCCGTTTAATGGGACACGCAAGCAAATCCATACGCTGAAACCAAAAGACCAGCATGAAACTGCTGGTCTTTTACTATTTCAAAGAGCGTAAATTTAGGAATATCTCCAATCCGCGTAGTGGCTTCCGGCCGGAAGCCTGATGAGGATTAGGTAATTTCTGTTGCGCAGAGAAAACGACTCGACTAACCATAGGCTTCCTGCCGGAAGCCACTACGCGGATTGACATGCCTAAATAGTCACACTATTAATCTAATCCTCATCCAAAAAAAGTATCATCTCTATAACAATACCTTCGCCAATTATGCTGAAGAAACAGGCGATTTTGCGACATGAATGCTGCCCAAAGTGGCGACATTGCGGAAAAGCTGGGCAACTAAAATATCATCGGGTTTTTCCGGAAGTATTTTTAACAACTCAGTCGCATA
>JBBRAT010000020.1:0-69085 GCA_038206515.1 Anaerolineales bacterium
GTTCACAATCTCGTGCTGGGCTTGCTCAAAAAAGCTGGCTTTTCTAATGCCGCCAAAGCGCGTCGCTACTTTGAAGGTCATCTCAACGAGGCTTTTGCCTTACTCACTTCCCTCATTCCTCTTTCTTGAGAAAGCCATAAAACGGGTATGAAGTAGTATTGTCATTAACCTTCGTCTGCTTTATACTTGGCATGTTGTTTGTAGCGGGGAATCACATTGTTTATCTTTGAGGAGAAATCATGTCCATCATCACCATCATCCAGGCGATCATTCTGGGCATTGTCCAGGGAGCGGCTGAATTTATCCCGATTTCCAGTTCCGCTCATCTGATTATTGTTCCTTGGCTGTTTGGCTGGAATGATCCCGTCCTCACCAGCCTGACCTTTGATGTTGCCTTGCACCTGGGTACGCTTGTGGCGGTGATTATCTTCTTCTGGCACGATTGGATGTATCTGATCAGCGGTTTCTTCCGCAGCATCGCCCATCGCAGCACTGTCAATGACCCGGATGCGCGCCTTGCCTGGTTCGTAGTCTTAGGCACGATCCCGGGCGCAATTGCCGGGGTGCTGCTGGAAAGCAAGATCACAGAGTTATTTCACCCAACCGGCAAGCCGATTGTTTCTTCTGCCATGATCGTCATGGCGTTTATCCTGGCAGGGCTGGGGCTGCTCTTATTGCTGGCGGATCGCATGGCGCAGCATTTAAAAGGCATGAAAGAGATCACCTTAAAAGAGACCTTGCTGATCGGGGTATCACAGGCGTTAGCCATCTTCCCTGGCGTTTCGCGGTCTGGCGCAACCATTACGACCGGTTTGGCGTTGGGATTAAAGCGCGACACGGCTGCCAAATTCTCTTTTCTACTCTCTGCGCCGATTATTGCTGGAGCCGGGTTAAAGAGCCTGTATGAAATTTATTCTGGTCTAAAAGCCGGCAGCATTGCCAGCTCGGAATTTCTCTTGTTCCCCGTTGGCTTTCTGGTTGCGCTGATCAGCGGATATTTGTGCATCCGGTTCTTGCTGAACTATCTGCAAAAACATAGCATGAAAGCATTTGTATATTACCGCTGGGCAATTGCCGCCTTGGTATTGATTGTCGCTATCGTTCGCGGATAATCTGGAGCAAGATTGGTATTTTCGGAAGAATAAAACACAAAACTGCCAAAAATTATGGCAGTTTTGTGTTTAGAGAGAATATTTAAAAGATAAAGTTAACGTCTTTTGGAATGCCCGTTTGAATGCGCCCGATAATTCGGTTTTTGCACGGCGTGGATTACTTCACTCGTTACCCGCGCCAGGGTTGCCACACCAGCCGCTGCGCCTAACAACACCACTGGCACTACTACATCCGGCTTGGGCGGCGTATAGCGAATCTTTTCTCTGCGTTCAGCGATAGCGGCGCGCTCCGGGGATTCCAGGTGAAGCACGGGTTGGCTGGTGACTGGCACCATCACTTCTTGAATCTGCTCGCCCATTTTAGGCATCGGCTTGGGCTTGCGCGGTATGCCCTGATGCACACGTTCTCCTTCGGTCAATTTGCGCGCGTGTAGCGAGGGTTGAATTTCTTTGCCCCGATGACGCGCATATACCTGGGTAAATTCTGCGCCAATAAAAAGAATTTGCGCAGAGTAGTAAATCCACAGCAAGATCACCACCAAAGACCCGGCAGCCCCATACGCGGAAGTGACTGCGTTGTTGCCTAAATATAAGCCAATCAAGTATTTGCCGATATTAAAAAGCAAGGAAGTAACCAGCGCACCAATCCACACATCCGCCCAATCAATTTTAGCATCGGGCAAATAGCGGTAGATCATGGCAAAGATGAGCGCGATAATGCCCAGAGAGACGATAAAGTTAATTCCTTGCCAGAGGACAGCGCTACCGGGTAGTACGCCTTGTAAAACCCCATTGAACGCCCCAAGCATCGCGCTGACCATTAAAGAAACAAGCAAAATAAAGCTTACGCCCAAGATCATCGAGAAATTGAGCAGGCGATTCTTAATCATCGCCATAATCCCCTGCCCCTCTTTGGGCGTTACTTCCCAGATGGTATTGAGCGAATCTTGCAACTGCCCAAATACACCGGTCGCACCCAAAATCACCGTGACCAAGCCAATGATGGTTGCCAGAATGTTATCTGCTGGGCGACTGAGTTGGTGGTTGACCATGCCTTGAATTGCATCCGCTGCGCCCGCGCCCAACAATCCGCGCATCTGCGCAAATACCTGCTGCTGAACATATTGGTTGCTACCCGTTACCAGACCGGCAATTGAAATCACCAGAATGAGCAGCGGCGCGATGGAAAAAATGGTATAGTACGCCAATGCCGCTGCCAGGCGCGGAGCTTTGTCTTCATTCCAGTCCTTGTAGGTTTCTTTTAACAGAGCGAAAGCTCTTTTAAAAAACATGGTTGGCTCTCCTTGATTAATAGAGGAATACTCCCTCATTTTTTCAAGTATAGCCAACCATGCCTTTGAAGGTTTACAGGAGAATTCCTACAAACTCCGGCGGACTTTCCTCTTTCTTATTTCTTGGCAGGTTTCTTCAGCGAAGGGGAAATTTTACTGATTTTTTGCCTGGTAGAAAGTGCGCAGAATGAGGTCAGCGTAATTATAACCCACATCTTTCGGACCATATGCCTTGAGCGCCTCGCGCACATCACCGGTGGAATGAATGAGGTTCGCCAACATGCGTGACCCATAAGCAATATTGAAAGTAGGGTCAAATAACTCTGCCATGCTGGGGCGGTCTGCGAAACATGCGCCACTTGGGCATTGAAAACGCGCCGCTAAACCGTCACTGGGCATCACCTGTAATAACCCCACCGCCCCATCTTTTGAATAAGCATCCGGCTTGCCAGCGGATTCATTGACCATGACGGAGGAAATCAGGTTGGCATCCACGCCGTTTTCCTGCGCATACGTCTCAATGGCAGCGCACCATTGGCGCACAGACTGCGGAAAATGGGCGGACAACGCGCAATTTTCAGCGGACTCATTGGTATTGAGGGCAGCAGCTTCTACTTTCTGAACGTTAGCGGCTCTTTCCATCTGTGGAATCAGCCCATTGACGCCACCTAAGAATAGCATCACCGCTACCGCCACTAATAACACCACCCGCAAAAAATTCATTACCGTTAAATCTCCACGTCTGTCTGAATTTCATTTCCTGGTTTGGCAGCTGAATTCGGAATTTCAGAAGATGTCTTTGGATGACGCGCATCCACCAGGGTGAATATACGTTCCATACCAATGCTGAATATTTTTTCCAGCTTTTTCGCCGTCTCTTCGTAATGTTCTACAGAACGACCGTAGGGATCACGTAAAATAGCGGGGTAGCCATTCTCCATTTCCGTAATCACAAAAACGCGCTTGGCTACTTGCGGGAACTCAATTTGTATGGCTTCTTTTTGGTTTGGCTCCATCACCAGAATGAGATCAAAATCGTTAATGAGTTTCGCGGTAAGTATCTTGGAACGATGATCGGCTAATTCTAAGCCGCGCTGCTGCATTACTGTAACGGCGTTGGTTGATGCGGGTTCATTATCATTCGTCCATGTGCCAGCCGAATCAATGATCCACGATTGCCAATCCGCGCGGGCCTTCTGCAATTGGGCGCGAAATAATACTTTTGCCATCGGAGAACGGCACAGGTTGCCTGTGCAAACAAAAAGAATCGAAGGTTGGTCAGTGGGCATGAAACGTTCCTATTGAGAGGAGGGTATCCCTCATTTTACTCGATGTTATTTTGTTTGTATAATTCTTTCAAGACGGATTTGCATACCGATAGAAAGTTGTAAGGTGATATGAATATTCCAATTGCTCTTAATGGTATTTCAGCGGTCGTTTTTGATTGGGGCGATACCCTAATGAAAGTTTTCCCTCAATATACGGGCGCGATGGCTCATTGGCAAGAGGTGGAAGCGGTGGAAGGCGCGCAAGAAACCCTTCAATCCTTAAAAAATCGCGTCCCGCTCTATCTGGCAACCAACGCCACCGACTCGGATACTGCCCTGATCACCCAGGCGCTGCGCCGCGTTGGGTTAGATCATTTCTTTGAGGCGATCTTCACTCCAGTTCAGATTGGGGTTGGCAAACAAGACCCGCGCTTTTATACAGGGATTGCCTCCGCGTTGACGCTCCCCCCGCAATCGCTAATCATGGTTGGGGATAGCTTCAAATTGGATGTGTGCAACGCCCATCAAGCGGGTTGGCGCACTGCCTGGTACACACCCACGCATCAGGCTGCGCCGGGGCTGCTCCCATTGCAAGATTTGCAGGTGGATGACTTGCGACTTCTGCCCGATCTGCTCTCTCACCGCTTCCTGCCGGGCTATCCCACTACGCTTACCTGGTTAATTCAACAGGATACGCCCTTTAATATCCTTGCGCACATTCAACTGGTGGCTGGGCTGGCGTATCAACTGGCAGTGTGGTTATGGGCAGTGGGCGTTGACCTTGACCCGATCCAGGTGCAACGCGGAGCAATGCTGCATGACCTGGCAAAAATGCAGTCTATCCGCCAAAAGCAAGAGCGCGGTCAATTAATAGATCACGCTCACCTGGCGTATGAATTTCTTCTTGCTCAGGGGCAGCCAGAGTTAGCGCAAATTGCGGATCGGCACATGCCCGTCCACAGCGCAGATGACCCGCGCGCGCCGATCACCTGGGAGCAAAAACTGGTACATTTTGCGGATAAATTGGCAGAAGGCAACGAACTGGTCACTTTGGAGGAACGGATCGTGGCATTGCGGGCGCGCTACCCTGAATTTCAGGCGGATTTACTCGCCAGCCAGCCTTTTCTGATGGCACTTCAGTCTGAAATTTGCGAACGATTGGGGGTCACGCCACTTGAGTTGATGAATCGCTTACGAGCAGCAACCACCCGCAAAAAGACGGTTATTGCTCCCCCGGCAGGTTAAAGTAAGAGTAAGTCGCCTGCGAAAGCGCCGCCACCAGGGTATTGGCTGGTTCAAACACCAGCTGCGCCTTGTTGTACATATACACGGTGATGATGTAATTGCCGCCCGGCGTGTACACCAACGCAGAATCGCCAATGGTGTGCATCAACCCATCATTTTCAATAATCCAGCCGTGCTTGTGCGCCATGCGCGTCCCTTCTGGCACGCCCTCTTGCAGCAACGAGGAGATTTTATCCTGCACCAGGAAGTTAATCATCTGCTGGCACTTGGTTTGGGTCAAATCATACGGGAAAACGGCTTTGAATGTGCCACCGCCATTTTCAGAGCAACGGTAAATATCCTCCAAAAGCTGCCCCATATCGGCGGCAGTGGTCTGATTATAACGATCTGGTCCCGCGCTCACGTCTGCACGTTGATTAGCGGGCGTCTTAATATCCTTGAGCAGCTGCGCCCCCTGGTAAAAATATCCCGCCAGGAAGGTATTTTTTAACCCCAGCGCCTGCATATCCTGAGTCACCTGCAAGGGACCGGTCACTTTATCCAACACCGTTTCCATCATGCGGTCTGCCGGGTCATTTTCAGAGCGAACAATCATCAATTCCATTTGTTGGGTGATATTTTCAGGCAAGGGCTGGGCAGTATGCCGAAAGATAGAGACCATAATCGGGATTTTCATCGTGCTGGCAGCGGTGAAAGCAATATCCGTTGGCACGCGATCCAGGTTATTATAGGCAAAGGAAACTTCCTGCCCGGTTTGCAGGTTATTCACATACACTTCGATCAGCCCATCGAACTTTGACTGTTCAATCTTTTGTTGGAGCAGAATTTCAAGGTTCTGGAAGGGGGGACTAGGAGGCGCGACCTTGTTAAAGGAAAGGTCAACCACGCGGTCACTGGAGGAACGCAGGGCAGCGTCCATCAGCGTCACCGCGCGGTCAATATCCAATACCGTCCCCACTTTGCCTGCCTGAAAATTGGCTGCGCTCACCTGGGGGGCGGCTGCTTCTGCGGGCTGATCATACCGTTTGGCGATTTCATCCGTTAAATATAGGCGCAAGCGGTCTTCTGAAAAACGAGAACGCAACGGCACTTCGTCTGGCTTCGGAATGCGATTCCACAAAAAATCCCAAAAGCCAACCCAAAAAGGCTGCTGTATGCGTTCCTGATCTGCGGCAGCCATCATGCCGGGGATGTCTAATTCAAAACCGATGACGGAAGGTTTTATTTGAATGGAGGCATCCCGGTAACGCACCTCTACCGGTACAGCCGTATACGCCTGCATCAGCCGGTCACTGGCGCGCTGCTGATCTAACCCGCCCACCGGCACGCCGGCAATCACCATGCCGGGAGGAAAATTCGAGCGAATACGGCTGTAGGTGGTCAACTCGAAAATCGTCAACCCAACTGCCAAAAAAATCAAGCCAACGGATATCCAACGTAATGAAGTAAAAATACTATTGTTTCTCACAGGGACTAATTTTACCAGAGTTCTTGATCCTTTTTCCTTGTCAGAAAACGCAGGATAAAGTATAGTCACGCTGTTAAGTGTTAATCCATGCCGTATAAAGGAACGTTTACCCCCCAACGCCTATGGAATCTTCCGAAAATTCTCCCCACTGGTTAGACCGACCGCTCTTCAATTCGGCGGTGAAATTTTTTACCGTAGGAAATCTGCTGATTTTCTTGGTGATTATCGTGACCCTTCTTAGTCGTTTTCTGCTTGTGGGTGAACGCACCATGAGCCACGATGAGGTCAACCACGTCGTCCCCTCTTATGATCTTTTTCAGGGGCGCGGCTACAGGCATGACCCGGTAACGCATGGTCCATTCCAATTCCACATCGTTGCGCTTTCCTATTTCCTGTTTGGCGATAACGACTATTCTTCGCGCTTTCCGGCGGCTACCTTCAGTACGCTGGCAGTGGTCTTCGTTCTGTTCGCGTTCCGCCGTTACTTAGGGCGCAAAGGTGCGCTGATTGCTGGCGCGCTCTTTATGATCTCCCCCTTCATGCTATTTTATGGGAGGTACACGCGCAACGAAGGCTTTATCGAATTGTTTGGCGTGGTAATGTTGTTTGCCATGCTGCGCTACCTTGAAAAAGGCGATCTATTTTCGATGCTGCTATTCACCCTCAGCGTGGTGATGCATTTCATCACCAAAGAGACTTCCTTCATCTACACTGCTGAGGCGCTCATCTTCCTGGCGCTCATCTTCCTGGTGGAGGTACGGCGCATTTTGCAACATCAACCAGCACGCTATAACCGCTTCCTATTGTTGATGGGGGTTGCATTGGTGCTGGTGGTGGTGGCGCTGGGGTTGGCAGTCATTAAATCACCTGTTGTGGCAGCTGCGCCTGCTGCGGCAACGCCCGCAGCCGTTAGCGCACAGCCCCTGACTGCTCAGAAAATTGGCGAATATGCTGCTTTGGCGGGCGCGGTGGGCTTTGGATTGGCAGGACTATTCCTGTTAGCTCACTATCTGGGCTGGAAACAGATTAAAGGCTTGCGCTCTTTCTCGCTGATGCTGGTAACAGGGACACTCATCCTGCCGATGCTGGCGCCGATCCCTGTCTCGCTGCTAGGCTGGAATGCGATTGATTATAACAACACTGAAAACCTGATGCGCACCGGCGCGTTTGTGGTGGGGCTGTTCATTGTGGCAATTGGAATTGGCTGGTGGTGGAATTTGCGCACCTGGCTGTTGAATGCGTTCCTGTTCTACGCCATCTTTACCGTCTTTTACACTACCTTCTTCACTAATGGTTTTGGTTTCTTCACTGGCATTGTCGGATCGTTGGGTTACTGGATTGCACAGCAGGGCGTAGAACGCGGCAGTCAACCCTGGTATTATTTTGCGCTCATCCAAATTCCTGTTTATGAATTTCTCAGCGCGCTGGGAACTTTGTTAGCCGCCTATTTTGGGCTGCGCTATCGACGCTTTTTCCAACTGCCTGGGTTCAGCCCGTCCGAATCCGTTGCAATGGAAGAAGCACAAGCGCATCAGATCGTTTCTTCTTCCGCAACGACCGAGACAGAACCTGCCAGCGATGGGGCAATAATCTATAGCTCCACCCCAGACCTGGATGAACTGTATCACCAACCGCAAGGCATTCCCGTGCTGGCGCTGCTCTTATTCTGGTCATTTATCAGCCTGATCGCCTACAGCGTCGCGGGTGAGAAGATGCCCTGGCTGACGGTTCACATTGCCTTGCCCATGCTGCTGGCTGCCGGATGGGGTTTGGGTTTCCTGATTGACCGAATCGAATGGAAGCGGCTGCTCACCCTGGGCGGGGGGATTACTATTCTGCTGCTGCCTGTGCTGTTTGCCAGCCTGTCTTCCGCGCTTGGCTCCGTCATTGGCGGTCCGTTCCCCTTCTTGGGCAATACGCTGGATCAATTGCAAACCACCACTCGCTTTGTCCTGGCAGTGGTAGGAGTGATTGCCAGTTTTGTGGGCATTTTATATCTGCTGCGCAAATGGCAAACCCGGCAAGTTCTCAGCCTGCTGACCGTTACCTTCTTCGGGCTGCTTGCCATACTCACGGCACGCGCCGCGTATCGCGCTTCGTTTATCAATTACGACATGGCGACTGAATACCTGGTCTATGCCCATGCTGCGCGCGGGCCGAAGGATATTCTGGCGCAGGTTGATGAAATCTCGCGGCGCATCACCGGTGGGAAGAACCTGAAAGTCGCCTATTCCAGCGATGGGCTCTACCCGTATTGGTGGTACTTACGCGATTATCCGAATCATCTCTGGTATCAGAGTAACCCCACCCGTGAACTGCGCGATTATCCAGTCATCATCGCTGGCGAGGATGTATTCACCAAGATTGACGCTGTAGTGGGCGATAATTACGTGCGCTATGACTATATGCGCCTTTGGTGGCCCAATCAGGATTATTGGAATTTGACCTGGGAGCGCATCAGCGGCGCGATTTTCGACCCGCAAATGCGTTCAGCGGTCTTTGACATCTGGCTCAACCGCGACTATACCAAGTTTGGTAAGCTCACCAACCGCGAGAAAGAATTTACCGCCGAGGATTGGTCGCCCGGCGCGAAGGTGCGTCTGTATATCCGCAAGGACATTGTGGCGCAAATCTGGAATTATGGTGCAGCTCCGGCAGCCGCGGCGCAAACCGAAATTGACCCCTATATCAAGAATACCATCACGCTGGCACCGGTACAGGTGGTCGGCGGATCAGGCGCGCAGCCTGGGCAGTTCAATGCCCCGCGCGGGCTGAAAGTGGCGGCGGATGGCAGTCTGTATGTAGCTGATTCGCGCAACAACCGCATCCAACACCTTTCGGCAGATGGCAAGGTATTGCAAACCTGGGGAACGTTTGCTGATCGCAGCAAGGGCGATGCCCCTGGCAGCACGTTCTTTGAACCCTGGGATGTTGCAATTGGTGCGGATGGCTCGGTATTTGTTTCGGATACCTGGAATCATCGCATTCAGAAGTTCACAGCGGATGGCAAATTCCTGACCATGTGGGGCTTCTTTGGTCAAGGGGAAGCGCCGCAAGCCTTCTGGGGACCGCGCGGACTGGCAGTGGATAAGGCTGGCAGGCTATATGTGATGGACACCGGCAACAACCGGGTGGTCATCTTTGATGCAAACGGCAACTTTATTAGCCAGTTTGGCTCAAAGGGCGCGGATGCAGGTCAGTTTGACGAACCAGTTGACCTGGCAATTGACCCGGCTACCGGCGATGTGTATATTACCGATACCTGGAATCAGCGCATTCAGAAATTTGCGCCGGATGCCAATGGTTCTAGCTTTACCCAAGTTTTGGCATGGGATATTAAAGGCTGGGCTGGGCAATTGTTGGATAACAAGCCTTTCCTGGCGGTGTCGCCTGTCAACAGCCACGTGTACGTAACCGACCCTGAAAGTCAGCGCGTGTTGGAATTTGACTCAAAAGGCACATTCATCCGCACCTGGGGTAAATATTCGCAGGGCAGCGACGGCTTTGGCTTGGCTTCTGGGATCGCCATCAGCGCGGATGGGCAAGTTTGGGTAAGCGATGGCAGCAATCAGGTACTGTTGAAGTTCTCGCCGCCGAAACCTTAGAAATCAACCTAATAAATAAAAAAATGGGATGCTTGCGCATCCCATTTTTTTATATTTATCAACTAAATTAAAGCGGCAACCCAGGCACTTCTTCAAAAACGCTGAAAGGAGCAACCGAAAAGCCCACCAATCCGCCGCCGGTATGCGCGCCCAAAATGGGACCAACGTTCACGGTAGGCACCCAGTGACAACGGAACATGGTGGTCATCCGCTCTCGCAGCATCTCTATTCCCTCTGGATTTTTGCCATGCAGCAGCTGAATGCGCAGGTCACTGCCTTCGTTATATAACCCGGCAGCCACTTCCGCCATTTTCTGAATGGCGCGCTTCATGGTACGCTCCTGCCCATAGGTAATATACTTGCCGGTATCCTTAGCAACGCCAATGACCGGGCGAATGTGCAGCAACGAAGCCATTAACCCCGTCAGGTGGCTGATTCGCCCACCGTGAATGAGATACTTGAGCGTATCCAGGGTATACATACCTTCCGTCACCTTGGAGATTTTTTCGAGCATTTTTAAAATCTGTTCAACGGGCCAACCGGCTTTCAGCGCATAGACGGCAGCTTCCACCTGCCATGCTTCCGGGCAGGAGAGGGTTTTGGTGTCCCAAAAGGTGACATGCGCCTCTGGCACCATCGCCGCGCCCGCCCTAGCTGAATCCAGCGTGCCGCTTAAGCCCGAAGAAACGTGAATGGAGAGAATTTCCGCATCCGATTGCGCCAGGCGGCGGTATATGGCGGCAAAATCCCCAGCGGAAGGCTGCGATGTGGTTGGAAACCCACTTGTTTTTTCCAACAAGTCATAAAATTCAGCCGCTGATAAATCCTCGCCGCTGGAATAGCTTTTGCCATCGAGCGTCAATCGCATCGGGACAAAATGAATGTTCATGCCTTGTAGTTGTTCAGCAGATAAATCGCTGCCCCGATCTGTCACAATCTGCATAGCGGTCTTTTCTCCTGTGTTCCTTTAAAAAAATAGTCTCTCCAGAAATGGGCGTACCCGAAGGCGCGCCATTCCGAATGAACTCAAAATTATCTCGCTCCGCGGCGACCAAACTGGCGTTCAAGCGTATCCACTGAAAGGTGGATCATGGTTGGGCGACCGTGCGGGCAGGTACGCGGCGACTGGCACGCCTCTAAATCACGCAGCAGCGCAGCCTGTTCCGTCACCGAAAGGGACTGCCCGGCTTTGACGGCTGCCCGCTTGCAAACTCGCGCAATGAGCCTTGCCTCCACCTCGGCTTGTAAGGGCGTTTCATCCTCCTCAAAGTCTTCCACCACCACGTGAATGGCGGCGGCGGGGTCTAACCCGGTGAGCAGGGCAGGGATAGCGCGCACGCGGAAGGTGTTCGGTCCGAAGGCTTCCACTTCAAAGCCCAAATGCGCCAATGTATCCAATTGATCTTGCAGCAAACGCGCCTGAGCAGGGGGGAGCTGCACCGTCACCGGCTCGAGCAAATTTTGCGCTGGAGTTGCCTGTTCATGCTGGCGCATCAACCGTTCAAACAAAACCCGTTCATGCGCGGCATGTTGGTCAATAAGATACAGCCCATCTGGTCCCTCTGCCACCAGGTAAACGTTGCCCACCTGCCCCACCAGGCGCAGCAGCGACACATTTCCACCGGGCAAGCTGGGCGATGTGGCGGGTTGCGCAGAGGAATCAGTTGATTTTATTGTATCAGCAAATTCACTTTGCGCCTCGGTTTGACCCGCCTGAATTTGCTCCGATCCGGTCTCCGGTGGGATGATTGTGCCACCTTGCAGCCCATCTTCTGCATCGGTCAGGTCCCAGGGCGCAGTGGATAGGTCAGGGTCGCGGTTGGAGGGAGCAGACGAAAGCGCATCCCACTCATCCGCTGATGGGACAGCGGCAGCGCGGCGCGACAAATCCCAATTCAGGTTGGTTGAATCGTCCTCTGCTGCATCCGACCGCGTGGCGGAAGAGGGCGCAGCGTTCCCCTGCCAGTTTTCCGGCGAAATGGCTGGCACAGGCGAATATGCTAACAACGCGCGCCGCACTGCCCGCTGCACTCCGCTGAAAACGCGATCCTGACTGCGGAAGCGTACCTCAGACTTGGCAGGGTGAACGTTCACATCCAATTCTTCAGGGTCAAGGGTGATAAATAAAATCGAAATGGGATAACGCCCAACCATCAGCAGGGTATGGTACGCCTGCAACAGCGCCGCCGCCAACGAAGTATCCTGCACCCAACGCCCGTTCACGAAAAAGGTTATTTCTTT
Organism: Anaerolineales bacterium; assembly: GCA_038206515.1. GTDB lineage: Bacteria > Chloroflexota > Anaerolineae > Anaerolineales > Anaerolineaceae > DSYU01. Next base: position 12,232 of record JBBRAT010000020.1, read on the forward strand.
GCGATTCGAGCGGGTCAGCGCGACTGGAGAGATAAACCCTTCTACGCGGATATATTCATCTTTGAAAGAAACCTCTAACATCTGGCGGGTGACTTCCAGACCATATAAATCCGCCAATACTTCGCGCCGGTCGCCTTTGCCGCTAGTTTGCAACACCGGCTTGCCATCCTGAAAGAGATGAAAGCGGACTTGTGGGTAAGCCAGGGCGTAGCGCGTCACCAAACCGTCAATTTGCTGGCGTTCGGTGATATTGCGCTTGAGGAATTTCAAGCGCGCCGGAACGTTGTAAAATAGCTCTTCTACGCGCACCACACTGCCCGCCGGCGCGCCGACCGGCTGCAATGCACCCACATGCCCCCCTTCCACCATCAGGCGCGTGCCGGATCCCGCCTGCGGCGTGCGTGACGTGAGCGTAAAGCGCGACACAGAGGCAATGGATGCCAGAGCTTCGCCGCGAAACCCCAGGGTTTGAATGTGAAACAGGTCATCCGCTGCCTGTAATTTGCTGGTGGCATGGCGCATCACCGCCAGAGCCATCTCTTCGGGCGGAATGCCTATCCCATTATCGGCAATTTCAATCAACTGCTTGCCAGCATCGCTGATTTGCAGAGTGATCTGGCTGGCTTGGGCATCCAGCGCGTTTTCGACCAATTCCTTGACCACTGAAGCTGGGCGTTCCACCACTTCACCGGCGGCAATTTGGGAGGCAACTTCATCTTTTAACACTTGAATAGGCATAATTCCTCTTTCACCCTCAAATTATACCTGTTCGGGGCATAAAAATCCAAAACGATCCCTGCTAAAATAGGTCTATTCAGGTATACTTAACCTATTGACTATGCTTGATAAACTCTCTCCCCTCGTCTGGGCAGCTATTGCCTTCCTGTTCTTAATCTTCATTCTGGTAAATGCCTGGATGATTGCCTTACTGCGGCATGGCGACCCACGATCCTTGAACCAAAATATGCAGCGTCCGCGCAAAGACGCCAGCGCGCTGCATTCTGACTTTCAAAACCTGGCAAAAGTGGCACGCAACCCTTTCCGCGAAGAACAAGAAAACCTTGCCAGGCTCGCCGAAGAAGTCAAGAAGCTTAAAAGTTAAAACAAAAGATGGGTGGGATTGGGCGAACCCAATCCCACCCATCTTTTGTTTTAAGAAAGCGCGATTACTCGCCCTTCGCCATGATAAATTCCTTCACGTCCGCGTTATAAATAACTTCCTGCGCATCAAAAATTGCCCAGGGCTTGCCATCATCCATCCAGATGGCTGCGCCGGTTTGCATGGCTGGCTTGCCATTTTCCTGCCGCCACTGTTGCGCTTCGTTCAGCCACAAGGTCTTTGCGGTACTTTCCGCGCCGTGATAACGCATCACCTCAAACAACGTCACCAGGCTGGTTTGCGGGTCAAAACGCACCACGTAATGCTCTGGCGTGTTCTCAAATGGCACAACCAGGATAGCCGTCTGATCGTCCACCGCTTCCCAATGCACGCGCGTATCCGTGAGGAAAATTGCGGGGAACCACAAGGATTCTGACCACATCCCCAGGTTTGCGCCTGCATTGACTTTCGGGTCATTTTCCACCACGCCCGCCACCGGAATTTCAAAGCGGCTGGAGCCGTTGACATACCGCTCGTTCACCTGAAAGACGGGAAATCCAAAAAATGTTGCTTCGATATAATGCCGATACCCTTGCCCAGCGATGTGGGTAAATCGAAAGCGGGCAGGAAAGTTGATCGGGCCAAACGGTCGCACCGAACCCACGCCGGTAATCACCACCGAGTCAATCACCGGAATCTGATCGCCATACACTTTGCGATAAAACCGCTCTACCGGCGCAGGCAGCCCGGCGGGCAGCGGAACATATTTCATTTGCGCGGACGATTTTTGCGCAAAGGGTTTGAAAGGCGCGGGCTGCACCTGCAAGCCAATCCATCCGATCAAGAACAAAGCGGCAATGACCGCTATGACGATCACCACAATTTTCACCCATAAATTCATTTCGTTCCACTCCTTATAACGTTGTCGCCAAACCTTCTGACCAGGCAGTAATGGCTTCCCAGTCGCGGAAATCGCCTTCAGGGGATTTGACCGCTTTGAAAATCATCTTTTCAAGAAAAGACAGTTTCCTTGTATCGCCAATACCCGCGAAGAACATTTCAGCTTTGGGCGTTATCAGCTTATGAGCCGCCGCCACATACGTTTCACGCTGCTTCTGACTAGCTTCATCCGCGCCCTGGTTCATCAGATGAACCGTGAAGAAAGCGGTAGGCATTTTCTGCAATGCAGCCTGATTACGCTCCAGGAACTTCACCGCGTCTGGGAGCCACTGCCCATAGCGGATCGCGCTACCAAGCGCCACCGCTTCATAGTCTTGCACACTCGTCACCTTGGCGGCGGGCAGAACATCCACCAAAATGCCCTGAGCTGAAAGCGTCTGACCAATTTTTTCTGCAATTTCCGCCGTAGAACCAGATTTTGAAGCATATGTAACCAATATTTTTCGACTCATGGTGCTTTTCTCCCCAACGGTTTCTTCTGGAAAACGAATTTCAGGCGGAATAGAAGCCAAAAAGCCCCCGCCGCTACACACAACCGCCGCCCCTAAGGCAGTCCCTGCCGCCACTTTCAAAAAACTACGCCGTTTTTGCTGGCGGGCAGGGTCCTGTTCTGATGGGTTGGCAGCATGATTCTTTCTAAGGTTGCCCATTCTTAATCCTTTTCTTTCGGTTCGCTTTGTGAATAAGCATATTGTAATAGCGTTTTCATTTCCAATCAATCTTTGAAAGAGTAAGATACGTTGCCTCTATTTTCAAAAAAGAGATAAGATTATCCCAAAAGGAGATATAACCTTATGACCAATTCCCCTCTTTCGGATCATTACCCCCCATTTGAAGATCAAACCGATGTTGGAGCGGTTCATCAACCCGGTTCGTGTGACTATCACCCCGAGCAGCAGTCGTATACCCTTGCCGGGGCAGGGCAAAATATCTGGGGCAGCCATGATGATTTCCATTTTGTGTGGAAGCGCATGCGTGGCAATTTTATCGTCACCGCCCGCGCTGAATTTTTGGGCAGCGGCGTCAACCCGCACCGCAAGTTAGGTTGGATGGCGCGCAGCAGCTTACAGACGGATTCTGCTGAAGTATGCACCGGCATTCATGGGGATGGGTTGTTATCCCTGCAATTCCGGCGTGGCGCTGGCGCAGAAACAGAAGAAGTCCGCGCGGCTCTCAAGGGCGCGGATGTCATCCAGCTGGAGCGTCAGTGCAATACGTACATCATGTCAGTGGCGCAATATGGTCAGCCCTTCACCACCGTTCAGGTAGATGATCTTAACCTTGGAGAAGAACTCTACGTTGGATTATTTGTCTGCTCGCATGAAGAGGATGGGATTGAAAAAGCCATTTTCCAGGATGTGCGCGTGGTGATGCCAGTAAAAACAGGGTTTGAACGCGGCAGAGACCCGTTTGGCAGCCGGTTGGAGATTTTAGAGCTTGCCAGCGGTCATCGCCAAATCATTCGCAGCACGGATGATGTCTTTGAAGCCCCCAACTGGATGCGAGATGGCAAGGCGCTGATCTTTAACAGTGAAGGTCGCTTATTCCGCTTTGACCTTGAAACCCATACCCCTACGGTCATTGATACGGGTAGCGTGGTCGGAAACAATAACGATCACGTACTTTCCTTTGATGGCGGTATGCTTGCCATCAGCAGCCACAGCGAAAAAGAACACCATTCCCTGGTCTACACCGTCCCTGCGCAGGGGGGCACTCCCAAGTTAATCACGCCGACCGGACCTTCTTACCTACATGGTTGGTCGCCAGATGGCAGGTCCCTGGTGTATACCGCGTTACGCAACGGGGATTATGATATTTACCGCATTCCGGCAACCGGCGGCAAGGAAGAGCAACTCACCACCGCATTGGGGTTGGATGACGGACCAGAGTATACCCCAGATGGGAAATACATTTACTTTAATTCCGTCCGCAGCGGGCGCATGCAAATCTGGCGGATGCAGCCAGATGGCAGCCATCAGGAGCAGTTGACCAATGATGAATATAACAACTGGTTCCCCCACATTTCGCCGGATGGCAAGTGGGTGATTTTCATCACTTACCTGGTGAATGAAGTGGAACCCAGCGACCACCCTGCCGCCAAACGGGTTTATCTGCGCCTGATGCCTCTGGATGGCGGTACGCCAATGGTCGTAGCCTACTTATATGGTGGGCAAGGCACCATGAACGTGCCTTCCTGGTCGCCAGATGGGAAAAAAGTGGCGTTCGTTAGCAATACCGTGCCGTTTTAGGTTTTTTCTCCTTTAGTAAAAATGCGTTCCAACAATTATTTTTTTATTGGAACGCATTTTTTCTTCCCTAAATTCTTATTTGAGGGCGGGCGGTACGCCAAACGTCCGATCCACTAACCCCTGATTGGGGTCTACCTGATAAACTACGCTAACCGCTGCTTGAAAAACGAGATGCAGCGTCTCCATTTTCAAAAAGACCAGGTCTGGGCCAAACTTCCGCAAGATTTCTTCGGGCGTCCCTTTTGATTCCGGGGAGGTAATGAGCAGCACGCGCGTAAAGTAATGGCGTTTTATATCGCGGATGTGCGTTTCAGGGATTTTGAAATAGTCAAAATAATACCAATATCGCGCATCTTCATCATTGCTGACCACCACGGCATCCCCAGCGCGCAAATTTTCCTGGATATATTGTGTGATGAGGGCAGCGCTATCAGAGGTGGAAAACGAGTTGAAATTCGGATTTTGCCAATAAGGTGCAAAAGAACGCAAATTCAACCAGAGCGCCGCCGCCAAAACGCTCGCAATCGCGCCATTGTCCAGAATCACACGCCAATCCTTGGGCAAGCGCAGCATCCCAAATAACGCCGCCCAACCTGCCAGCCCAGTTAAAATGAGAAGGGGCAACAAGAAGAACCAAACACGCGCCAGGCTATAGGGCCGTTGGATCAGCAGAAAAGGGATTAGAAATAAGAGAACCGCCAACAGGATGGGGGGAGATTTGTAGCGGGCAATGCGTTTATGTAACAAGATCGAAAGCACATCTCCCAGCAAAATAAGATACAGCGACCACTCCGGCGCCCCGCCCCACAGCCAATCCATCTGAACATCCGCTAGCCGATCAGGCATAAGCTTAAAAAATTGATTAAAGGAGATTGGGTTGACCACGCGGTTGCCATTGAATACCGTCAGAATACCATTGGAGGTGAAGATCGGCAGATAAAAGCAGACGGAGAGGATGGCAGCGCACATGCCAAACCCAATCAGGTAGCGCAGCCACCCTTTGATGCCGCCGTAGGCAGGGTCTATTTCATTCGTCAAACCAGCCAATAACAACCAGGTTGAAACGATGCCAAACGGATAGAGCATGATGGGAATGGTATAGAAACCCAACCCGGTCACCAGAATCATCAGCATCCAAAGGATCAAATTTTTCTGTTGACGCGCCTGATCTGCCAGGAGGAAGAGCAGCAAGGTAAAAAGGGCAACCAAGGTATATCCACGCGCATTTGCGGAATAAAAAACCATTACTGGTGCGGCGGCGAGCAGCCCTGCCGCGAACAATCCTAATTTCGATTGATAAAACTGTTTGCCAACCGCAAAGGCAGCAGGCAAGATGAGCAAACCCGCCAGGAAGGTAGGAATACGAATCGCCCAGGGAGCATTTCCAAATAGCAGCGTAGCGACCTTCACCAACAAGGTATGAAAAACGTGATTGTTTGGCACACTGTAATCGCTCATCACCTGCCAGAAGGAATGCCGCGCAAACTCCATATAGGTATAGGCTTCATCATATTCAATACCGCGCTGAAGAAAAATCAGGCGAGCAGCCACGGCAAAAAGGAGAATGCAAAGTAGCGCGCCCCCTTCCCAGGTGAGTGAGAACTTCCAATTTCGCTGAAATTGCAATCTTCTAAAGTCTTCAGGCACGCGAAGGGCAATCCGCCGGATAAACTGAAGCCCATCGTTCAACAAAATTTGCGTTTGTCTGGCTTGCCAGGCGGAGAATATCCCGAACACTAGACTCAAGCCGCCCAGGAGCAAAAAAGGTAAGCGTGTTATCTGGTAAAACGAGAGCGTAAACCTAGCAAAATTGCCATCTTTCGCAAGATAATCCAATGAAGACTTGAGAATCGAATAAGGCGCGATGGAGAAAAGCAGGAGGATTGCTCCCGTACCAAAAAGGATAAGTAAAATTGCGTACCAGAAGATCACCGCCGCACGGGCAGGTTGTCGTTGATTAGGCATCATCCATTCCTTGAGTATTTTCAGAAAAAAAGACATACACGACTTCAATAATCGATAAAAAGATACTTACTGCACATTCACGAACGAAAATTATATCATTCCAAGAAAAGAACAAGCTCTTTCAGGCGGCAGATTCTGAAAGAGCCTGTTCTTTTTATCTGATGGGTTACTGCTCAGGCAGCCCTCATTGAACATCTCATTTTTTACTCGGCAAACCGGCGCACAAACCAGACTTTTACCACCTGGGTGAGCAGGATATAGCATGTCAGCATGGCAGCCAGGAAGAGCCAGTAGGTGATTGGCAGCGGCACGAAGCCAAGCATCTCTGCCAACGGCGAAATAGGCAGCACCGCCCCGACCGCCACAATAATCAGGGAGGTAATGGTCAACGCTTTACTTGCGCGGCTCTGCACGAACGGAATCTTGTTGGTGCGGATCACGTGAATGATGAGCGTCTGCGTAAATAAACTCTCGATAAACCAGCCCGTATGGAACAAAGCCGGGTTATTCCAGGCATTGAAGACATACAGCATCAAGAAGAAGGTCAGGTAATCGAAAATGGAGCTAATGGGACCGATGAGCAGGATGAATCGACGCAGCTCGCCAATCACCCATTTGCGCGGCTTCTCCAGCCACTCGGCGTCCACCTCATCGGTGGGGATGCCCGTTTGCGAGAAGTCATACAGCAGGTTATTGGTCAGCACCTGAATCGGCAGCATCGGCACAAAAGGCAGGAAGATGGATGCGCCCAGCACGCTGAACATATTGCCAAAGTTTGAACTGGCAGCCATTTTGATGTATTTGATGATGTTGCCAAATACCTTGCGACCTTCGATCACGCCTTCTTCCAACACCAGCAAGCTGTTCTCCAGCAAGATAATATCAGAGGATTCTTTGGCAATATCTACCGCCGTATCCACCGAAATACCCACGTCCGCCGCTTTAAGGGCAGGCGCGTCATTGATGCCATCACCCATAAACCCGACCACATGCCCATTCTTTTGTAGGGCGCGGATGATCCGTTCTTTATGCGCAGGGGATAACTTGGCAAAAACGGTGGTCTTTTCCGCGCGTTTGGCAAGCTCTGCCTCGTCCATCTCTTCAATGGCTGGACCGAGCAGCACATTTTCAATGGGCAGCCCCACCTGTTGGCAAATGGTGGTCGTCACCAGGTCGTTATCGCCCGTCAGAATCTTTACATCCACGTGATAGCGGCTTAATTTGCTCAACGCTTCGGGCGCACTGTCTTTGGGTGGATCCAAGAAGGCTAAAAAGCCTTTTAGGATCATATCGCTCTCATCCGCCACACAATAGGGGATATTTTCAGCGCGTGCCGGAAGACGTTTGTACGCCACTGCCACCACGCGGAAACCTTGCCCGTTCAGGTGATCCACCAACGCTTTGCGTTTCAGGTCGTATTCGCTGATGCGCGGCAGCACTTCCCCGTGTACCTCTACCTGAGTGCTGATGTTGAACAATTCTTCCACCGCGCCTTTGGTAATCAGCAGCCGCTCGCCATCCGCATCTTCCACCACCACCGACATGCGTTTGCGGCGGAAGTCAAACGGGATTTCATCCACCTTATGATAGCGGTCATCCACAAGGGCGCGCGCTTCCAGGTTGACGTGATCCAACACTGCTACGTCCATCAGATTCTTAAGCCCGGTCTGATAGTAGCTGTTCAGGTATGCCAGATATAGAATCTCGTCATTCTGGTTGCCGGAAAGATCGAGATGCTTTTCCAGTACAATTTTGCCCTGGGTGATCGTGCCGGTCTTATCGGTGCAAAGCACGTCCATTGCGCCAAAATTTTGGATGGCGTTCAAGCGTTTGACGATCACCTTCTTTTTGGACATGCTCATGGCGCCTTTGGAAAGGTTCACCGTCACAATCATGGGCAACATTTCGGGGGTGAGCCCCACCGCAACCGCCAGGGCAAACAGGAAGGCTTCCACCCAATTGCCTTTAGAAAGCCCATTAAAAAGAAATACCAGCGGAACCATCACCAACATAAAACTAATCATCAACCAGGTAAACTGGTTAATGCCCTTATCGAAACTGGTTTGCTGACGCGCCCCGGTAATGCTGGAAGCCAATGAGCCGAAGTACGTCCCCGCGCCGGTCGTGACGACTACCGCCGTGCCAATGCCGCTTTCCACATTCGACCCTTGGAAACACAGGCACGCCATCTCCAGCGGGTTTTCTTCCTGCGTGGTGATGCTGCAGCCGGCGGTCTTCTCCACAGGGAGCGATTCACCCGTCAAGGCTGCCTGATTCAAAAATAGATCTTTGGAAGAGAGAACGCGCACATCCGCCGGAATCATATCCCCTGCGGAAAGGTGCAAAATATCCCCTGGCACGAGTTCTTGCAGAGCAATTTCCTGCTTCACTCCATCCCGAATGGCCGTAGCAGTGGTGCTGACCATCGCTTGCAGGCGTTCAGCGGCATGATCAGCGCGGGTTTCTTGCACAAAGCGCAAGACGATGCCCAGCAGGACCATTAAGCCAATGACCACCGTTGCGCGAATATCCCCGGTGGCAAAAGAAACAACGCCCAAAAGAACCAGCAGGATCACCAGCGGGTTTTTCACGTTATCCCATAAGCGACCAAAGAACGTCAGGCGTTTTTCACGCGCCAGGACGTTTTTGCCATACACTTCTAGGCGCTCTTCCACCTCATCAGAAGTCAGCCCATTTGGGCGGGTATTCAATTGTTGATAAAGGGAATTGAAATCAGCATGTGCGCTCTCTACCAGTTGGCGCGAGACGCGAATGCCTGCATTACGAACCGGAATGCGCAGCCGAGCTGGCGCGCTGGCAATGGTAGCCAGTAATCCCATACTCCACCTCCAAAGGGTTAATCATTGCCCAGGCGCTATTTTCTTTCGCCCAGGCAAGAAGAAGGGGGGGGATTAACTTAGAAAGATAATCGGCGCGACCGTCTTTGCACGGGGAGAAAGAAAGACCCACGTCTGGAAGATGGATGAAGTGAGGTCGCCCCAGGCGACCGGACGACTATAAGGGTCGTCGCTACGTTCATCTATGTCCACGTTTGTTTCTCTCCTCTGTTGCCAACCTGCCGCTGAATGGGGCATTGGCGCACGAAACGGCTCCGCGCGTCTGCTTTCAGCAGGTTAAATAAAACTCCCTGGCATAGTTCAACCAGGGAGGCAGACGGATCTGTTTACGCTCAAAAGAGCGCCCCACACTGGTTGAGCTTTGGCACTGCGTAGCGTAGGTCATTAACCCAGCCGCTTTGGGAGAAGCCTTAATCCGGCCTCTCCTGGTCTACCCCTTGGTGTCTTTGGACATTTCGGGGCAGCGGCCTGTGTCTCGCGCAGACGCCTCACCTAACGAGGGTCTTATTACTCTTCTATTTTACGGGATAAGCCAATTTTGTCAATAGCGGCATGGAAATTAAAATAAACTTTAGGAATTAGCGTGGTAGTAATCAAGAGGACGATCTTCCATCTCAACTACTACCACACTAATCCCCAATGAACCAATTAAAAAATCGATATCTGAACCGTCAAGGATCCCTTTTCTGAAAGCGCATCCGCACAAAAAGCGCCAGCAGCCCAAGCCCACGCCAACCGCGCTTAATGTAATACACCCACCAAATCCAGGTTGGGCGCGGGTGATATCTGTCAATCATGCTCGCACGCCTGGGGAAAAGCATTTCAACGATAAATAAGAGATTTGTCCGCCAATCGGATTTACGGAGGACATTGCGAATCTCAAACCGAATGGCGCGGTCCTGGTTTTGTCCTATTGCTTGTGATTTATGCCAGAGTTCCTCCGCCACCTGGGTTTCATCCCTCTGATTATGCTCAAGGAGGGAAAGATAGCCCTCGGGTATCGGGGTGTGGAAGCGATCAGCGCAAGCACGCAGGGCAGTCAGCAAGGCTAACGCAAAGCCTCCCTGAACGGCACGCTCTGCCAACAGATACCAGTCTATTTCATCATACTGTTGGCAGATCACCAGATGTAAATCGTAATATTTGATCAAGCTGGTTTGCGCTTCGCCATGTTGCAACGCCAGATGATGCGCCAAATGCAGCAAAAAGGCGGTTGCGCCAAGTCGAAAAATGTGATCCAACGCAGGTTGCTCTGCATACACCGGCACAGCGGATTGCCAGAACCAGGTCTGCCATTCAAGCTCACCTCTAAGCGGCTGCATGGGTAGCCCGGGGTGAATTTCAATAGCGATCTCAGAGCGATGATCCACCAATACCACGTGATGTTCATCCAGTAATTTCTCCTGGGTTGGACCCAAGGCAGGGCGCGGGCGCTCATATCCTAACGCCATCGCTGCCTGCGTCGCTTTTTCCAGGTTTTCAGGATGCACCAAAAGGTCAAAATCCCCCATTGGGCGCAACGCATTATGCGGATAAAAATTCACCGCCAAAGCCGCGCCTTTCAACAGGATGACCTGCACTCCCTGTTCGCGCAACGCAGGCAATAATTTTCCGTTCAATTCACGGAAGCGGCTCTCCTGATAGGCTTCAATGCGCATCAGAGCAATCGCAAGCCTGCGCAATACTTCTTTCGGCACGCCAACGGGTGGATTCTTCTGCCACAGCCAGGCAAGCATGGGCGAACATTGTTCGCCAAGCGCAACCGCTTCCAATTCCTGCCAATTTTCCGCAGTCAGGGACGACCAGTCTATGTCTACAGGTTCATTGGCAAGAAGCTGGCATAAGACCCCATACCACCGTTCCGGTATGAGTAATTTTGGATAGCGCGCATGGAGCAAAGCGGGGTCACGTGCCACTAGTCTACTTCTTCTGCCGCCTGGTACATAGCAATCACTTTCTCAGGGGCGATTTCTGCCAGAATATTGTGGATATTGCAAAAGACATAGCCGCTATCCTGGCTGAGGTATTCGACCACCTGGCGCGTCTCGCGGACAACATCTTCTACTGTACCCAAGGGCAAAGTCGCCTGGGAATTCACGCCACCGCCCCACAAGGCAATCCGCCCACGGGCTTTGTCTTTCCACTGTTGATATGTATATTTGCCCGCCACCCACTGCACCGGGTTAAGAATGTCAAAGCCGCTTTCGATAACGAAATCCATGATGGTGTAGACCGCACCGCAAGAATGTAAGAACGTTTTTACGCCGGGCGCAGTTTCATGCACCACATCATTGATGCGCCGATAGTAGGGCGCAAATAGTTTGCGGAAGACCTGGGGCGAAGCAATTGTATTATTCTGCGTCCCCCAATCATCCGCAGCCATCATTACCACGTCCACATACGGGGCGATTTCAGGCATGATGGCGCGAAAAACCTGCTCAGACTGCGCCGTGACCAGTTCATGCAGCTCCATGACAAAATCAGGCTCCGATACGCACAACATAGGGAAGATCGCCAAACCGCTCCATCCGCCAATGCCGATGGGAAGCTGGAGTAAGCCATCATTCATAAAGACTGCCCGGTCGGTGGATTCGCGCACACGCTTGCAAAATTCACGCATCGAGCGCACCTTTTCATCCGTCAACGGGTGATCCGCGTACCCTTTGCGAAGTTCCGCCAGGTCGGGTTTAGGTAGGTCGGCGGATAAATCCAAAGGCTGGCCGCCGTGCAAATCATCAAACACGTAGGAAGAAGTCAACATGCGCGCGTTGCCATTCAAGATAGAGCCATCCGGCTGCGCCTTGAACCGCTCAGGGTAGCGCACCTGGGCGGGTAAACGCCCGTTAAAATCATAATCATGCCATTCCTCGGGCTGCGCGAATGCGTTGGTAATGCCATCCAAAATGGTGACCACATCGCAGCCGAGCGCATCCAATACGTCCAGGTCTGGCAAGGCAAGCATTTGACCAGTATCTTCCAAACGCGGTAGGCGAGCTGGCAGCCCCAGCGCATCGATCAGCTTGGGGTAAGCAAATGCGCTAATGGCTGTAGAGCGCATCCCACCCATATCTTTGGGAACACGATCCGTTGGCTGAAAATTGAGCGCCTGCATAACACGTTCACGAGATGAAGTCATAGGAGCATCCTTTGCTGCACAGATTTATTTCAGAATAGAAAAGCCACTCTCTTCATTATAAAAGAAGAAGCGAAGAAGAGCAGTAACATGACCCGTTTTATTGCAAAGCGGGTCTGGCAACCACATTGGCGGAGAGGGTATAGAGGTCGCCCGACAAGGATTGTTCGCTGACTTCCACTATTGGGTGATCTGCGCCCGCATCCTGCGCTTCGGCAAGCGATTCCGCCCGAATATACTGGCGAGCAAAAGCCAACGCGCCTTCCAGCGAGTCAAACGGCGGATGTTTGCCCGCGCCTTGCAGCGTATATCCTACCCGCACTGACCCATTCAAGAGGGGCAGGATGGCAATTTCTTTCTGCACAATAATATTTCCAACCACCGCGCCAACTGCATTCGCCACTTCATAATGGGGGGGGAAGAGGATAGACGTATGCAACGCCTCCGCCACCGGGGGTAAAAAGGCACGCGCGGGCGCGCCAATACCCACTAGCGGCACGTTGACCTGAATCTGGCAGCCTAAGGCGCTATTGGGGGCAGGCGATAAGCTCTCATCAAACGCCCACCGCCCAAAAGAACTGACCCCGAAAGATTCCGCCGCGGCAGGCACCGGGTAGCCACTGAGGAAGTGGATAATTTCCGCGCTAATCTGTTCCGTCATCTGGCGGCGCACCTGTTGAATAAAGCCAGTTGGGGTTAAATTGCGTGTGCGCGCAACCGCTTCAATTGCCAGGGTGGATAACGCCGTATTCCAGGGGGTATATTCGCCGGTAACATGCAGTAAATCAGTGGGAGTCAGTCCGGCGCGAGCGATGATTTCTCGGCGGACCAGCAAATCAGCATCCACCTGACCGGCGGAAACAGCCCCCACCTGCTTAAGCAGCCAGCGCATTCGTTTGGGACCACTGCGCAGCAGGTCAATCACCCGATTGGTGCGCGCATCCTGAAAAGGCTGCCTGGGTTCGCGCAGCAGCATCCAATATTCCATTTGGTCTGAATAAAAGGGCGCGGAAACGTCCGTCAACCAGGCTTGCAAGTCAGCGGATACGCCGGGGTGAGTATGCTCTAAATAGCTGAGGGGAACAACCCGGCTGGGTCCAATGGACAGGCTGTCATGCGCATCAAAGCGAATCTGACTATCCCCGCCCAAACCAAAAGAGCGCGCCCGAATGGTGCGAACACTGGTGCGGTAATTACCCACAGTCGCTTCGCCATCATCCATGGGAATGCGCCCATTGCGCAGGAGAGCCAGATCCGTAGTGGTGCCGCCCATATCAATCACCAGCGCATCCGAAAGCCCCGCCAAGTATAAGCCGCCAATGGCGCTGGTAGCCGGACCAGAATGAATAATTTCTACCGGACGGCGGGCGGCAAAATCAGCCCGTACCAGCGAGCCATCCCCGCGCACCACAATCAGCGGGCATTGCACGTTGCGCGCCTGTAACATTGCCTGTACGGTGTTCATAAATTGCAGCGTGGTAGAAAGCAGCGCAGCGTTTAAGCTGACGGTAGTGGCGCGGCGGATGGAATCCAGGCGCATGGAAAGGGTATGCCCCTCTACCACCGGCAGATGCGAATGGGCGGCAATAATGGCAGCGGCGCGCTCTTCATGGCTGCTATTGGCGGCTGCCCCATACGAAGAAACCGCAAAGGCTTCTACCTGCGGCTCAAACCGGCGCACCGCTTCCACCAATGCCTCTTCATCTAACGGGGCTAATTCAGCGCCCTGTAAATTCATGCCACCCTGGATAAAGCAATAATGTTCGGTGCTGAATTGACGATCAAAGCCATATTGCGCCACCAGTTCAGGGTCATACCCTAACAAAAATAACCCTACTGGGCGGGATTTGCCTTCCGCGATGGCGTTGGTCGCTAACGTGGTGGAAAGGGATACCAGCTGAACCGACTCGCGGTCATCGGGCAAGAGCATATCCATAATTTGAGCAATGCAAATGCTCAGATCATGGTGTGTGGTGATGGTTTTCCCCGTCCTCAGCACCTGATGCGAAGCAGGGTCTAACAACGCCCCGTCCGTAAACGTTCCACCGGTATCAATACCCAAATGATAAGAAGTCATTGGGCAATATTGTACCAGATTGCTAAATTTTGCTACAATAAACGCATGGGAAATTGTAAAGATTGGCTCAACCAAAAATTTAGCGAATGGGAAAAGGCGCAGCCGCGCAAACAATCGTATTATGCGTTTGCCAGCTACCTGGAAGTCAGTCAATCGGGGTTGGCGCAGTGGATGATGGGCGCGGGAGTCCCCGGTGGCAGTGACCTGCTGTCCATTGCCACCAAACTGGGACCTGAAATTTACGATGTAATGGGGTTGCCCCGCCCGAGCGCGGAAGTGCAACGCCTGACCGTCTCATTTAACAGCCTACCAGCGGATCTGCAAAGCGCGCTCTCGCAAGCCCTGGCGGAAGTGGATCAAGGATTACGCCGCGAAAATTTGCGCCCCGATTCGGCTGAAGCGCGCAAGATGACCCTGGCGATCCTGGCAAAATGGGGCTTTCAATATACAAAGTGAGCCGTAATAAATGATATAATCTCACTCGTTCCTGACGTGAAACCTCAGGGTCCGTAGCTCAGTGGTAGAGCGCGGGGCTCATAACCTCTTGGTCGCAGGTTCGATACCTGCCGGACCCACCTTCTTGATCGAAACCAGCATCTTTGCCCGTTTTGTCCTATCTTAGGTCCATCAGCCAACAAAAAATTAGGGAGTTCTCTCTCAATGAATTTTGTGTTAAAATAAGTGCGTTGTGTTTATCTCAATGATATGGAGTAGACTGTAAAACCATTTTGCATTCCAGGGCAATTGGGGTACGCCGTCCCCCGTGTTCTTCAAGAGACCACTTTGCGAAAAGTGGTCTCTTCTTCAACCACAAGATTGATCCCTGACGAATAAGCGCAGCCCTTCCCCGTTTGCGCACCCTACACTTTCCTTAAAACCGCCATAAGGATACTTCCTTATTTTAAGCCCCATGTTATACTTCTTTAAGTCTTGTATCTTCTTGCAAAACTCAAGCACTCAATTTTTTCATTCAAGAGCAATG
This sequence comes from Anaerolineales bacterium, assembly GCA_038206515.1. GTDB lineage: Bacteria > Chloroflexota > Anaerolineae > Anaerolineales > Anaerolineaceae > DSYU01. The sequence continues at coordinate 27,555 of JBBRAT010000020.1, forward strand.
TTTTTTTGTAACAGCTTATGAAGGGTCTTACCCAGAAGCCATTTTTTCATATCGGGCGGGTCATTTTGCTCATAGACCTGCTGTTTGTGTTGCTTGTGGGACTTTTTCACTTTTGGAATACGCAAAAAACCCTCGATGAACTAAAGGCGCACCTCATTCAAGCGGATATGGCACAAATTAGCTTGCTGGCAAAGGACTTTCAACCCCAGGTAAACGCAGGGGAATGGCTCTCTTTACAACAAAGCCTGCAATTGCTGAATACGCTCTCTGCCGATCAACAAATCCGAATCGTTTCTCCACTTGGGGCGACCCTGATTTCAGGCGACTCAGCTGCAAACAAAGCCGCGTATATTCAAATTCCAACCAACGCATTGAAACCGCCCTATTCTCCTCAAAGCCAATGGCTGCCTGATGCGAATACGTTGCAGTTGCTGTATCCCTTTACCACCAACAATCAAAAGCTCACCGCTTTCCTGGTGAGCGTTCATCGCCTGCACGCTCCGCTGGAGGCGCAAACAAATTCGCAGAATGCTGCCTTTTTGCAATTTGTGGTTCTGAATATTCTTTTTATCGCAATTTTGCTTATCCTCATCCAAACGTTATTCTATCAACCAGCGCGCCGAGCCATCCGCCTTGCCCATGCCGTCACCCATGGGAATTATAAAATGCGCATGGAAGACTCCGCTATTTACGAAGTACAAGAGATAAACGCTGCTTTTAATCTTTTAGCCAACCGGATCGGCAACCAGCGCCAATCGCTCGAAGCCCTCAACCAAAAGGTAGCGCGGATTGAAAATGAGCAGCAGCCTGAAAATCAGGCTCTTCAGCAACGCATCGCCCAGCTGGAAGGGCTGAATTTCACGATTGCCACCACCTCAAACGTCCTTGAGATTCCCGCGCTCATTCGCGCCACGTTGGATCAAGCACTGGAAATCCTCAATCTTTCAAAGGGCGCAATTCTTTTGGGTGAATATAGCGCTCTGCAGGGGTTTTCGGACACAGAAAAAGAAACTTTCCGCGCGCTTTGCGACCTGGATCAATGGAAAACAGGGCTTAATCGCAAAGTGACTGTCAGTGATTGGGTCAAGTCACCCCCGCCGCTTGCAGGCATGGCTGCTGAAATGAAGGCGATGCAAATTCGGGCTTCTATCTTTATCCCGCTGTATCTAAATAGCAAGGCACAAGGCTTATTAACCCTTTCCAGCGTCATGCCGCGCATCTGGCTGCCAGAAGAAACCGCTTTACTGGAAGTGATCGCCCATCAGATTATCTTCGCGGTTGAGCGCGTGCAGCATGTTCAAGATATTCAAAGCCAGAATCAGTTGATGAAGACCCTGGTGGAGCAAAGCGAACTGCTCAACCGCCCCTATGCGCAGGAAGAAATTATCGAAGCGATTGGTCAAGGCGCGCTTGCCCTGACCCACGCAGAGCAAATCTTTATCCTCAACCGAGCGCAAGAGAACTCGCCGCTGACGTGCCCGTGGTGTTATCAAGTCTCCGCTGAATTTATGGATACACTGCTGCGCATGCCCGCCGAGCAAGTTTCTGTTTTTCTGACCACCTCTCCCTTGCTCTTAGAAACCATTTCCTCTACCGAACCGTCTTATGAAATATTAAACGTCCTCCATCAACATGGGATTGCCTCTGCCTTTGTTTGGCCCGTGATCTATGAAGGTCAAGCGGATGTTTTTGTATGCTGCTTTTACACTCACCCTGTTCAGCTGAAGACCAATGAGCAAGAAGTCATTGAAGCATTCTTACGCCAAGCTGCCGCAACGCTTGAGAACACGCGGCTCTTCCAGGCAGAGAGCAGTCAGAGGCAACTGGCGGAAGCCCTGCGCGAAGTCGCCACCCGCCTAGCAAGCACCCTTAATCTGGACGAAGTATTGGATGGCATTTTAGATCAACTCAGCCGAGTGATCCCTCACGATGCGTCCGACATCATGCTGCTTGAAGGGGATACGATCCGCATTTTGCGATCAAGGGGCTATAACCAAACTGACCAATCTGGCATCCAGACCTTTACCGGCAGGGCAAGTCAAATGGGCAATTTGCGCTGGATGATTGAAAATAAGCAAGCCTACGTCATTTCGGACGTCACCCAACGAGAGGATTGGCTTGACGTTGGCTTCTCGCACTGGATTAAATCCTATGCGGGCGCGCCTCTCATTCATCGTGGCGTGGTTTTGGGCTTTATCAATGTGAGCAGCCATCAGACTGCCTTTTTCCACGCCGAAGTTGCCCCCATCTTAGCCACTTTCGCCAGTCAGGCAGCAATCTTTATTGAGAATGCGCGTCTTTATCAAAACACGCAACAGCGCATGGCGGAAACAGATGCGCTCTTCCGCGCTATGCTGCCTCTGTTCAATCCCAGCGAAGATATGAACGTTCAGGCACGGCACATTACCGAAGCGGTCGTTCAGGAATTTGCCTCCGCGCATTGCAGCGTCATGCTCATTGATGAAGACCGCGCCAACCTGGTGATGATGGCGCAATCCGGTTATTTGCAGCCCGGCAAGCCCGTTCTTCCATTGAACGGATCTGGGCTGACGGTTGCTGCCGTACATGACCGGAAGATCATTTATGCGCCCGATATTCTCAAAGAGCCTTCTTTTGTAAGGGGTGCGCCCGAAACTCGCTCTGAATTGGTCATCCCACTGCGCGGACGGGATAACATTTTGGGCGTTCTCAACCTGGAAAGTCCGCAACCGGATGGATTTGACGAACACGCTCAACAACTGCTCGCCTCCTATGCGGAACGCGCTTCTCTTAGCCTTGAAAATGCCCATTTATTTGAAACCGTCCGCCAACATGCCGAGCAAATGATTGAATTGAACAGTATCACCAACATTGCTCTACAAAATATGGACTCAGATAACATGCTGGTGCGAATTGTGCGTCAGGTGGCAGAAATGATCCACGCAGATGGCTGCTATATCACCACCTGGGATGAAAGTAGCCAAAAAGTAACCCCAATTGCCGGCTTTGGGCCAGACCAAAATATCTATCCAACCATTGTATTAGCCCCTGGAGAAACAACTGTCACCGAAGCTGCCTTGCGGCTCAACCGTACCGTTACAGTCGAAGATATTCGCAATACGCCGTACATCAGCCATCGTCTGGCTCCCGCTCTTCCAGCCCATTCCCTGATGGCAATGCCGCTCATCTCTGATAAAAAGAAATTAGGCGCATTGATCGTTGGATTTACAGAGCATCACTTCTTTACGAGCGAAGAGATGGCGCTTGGCGAACAGGTAGCAGGTCTGATTGTTCTGGCATTGACTCGGCTGCGCTCGTTAGAACTATCCAAACGCCGCGCTCACGAAGCCGAGACCCTGCGCGAAGCAAGCCTAGCATTGACTGCATCACTGGAATTGCAACCCGTCTTCGAAAGCACTCTTAATCATCTGGAACAGGTGCTGCCCTTTGATGGCGCTAGCATTTTCTTAAATAAAGGCAATAGCTTAGTCATTCAGGCTGCCAGAAACGTCCCCAACCTTGAAACTCTGCGCACACAAGAATTTTCTTATGAAAATGGCTTATTTCACGAGATTCAAAATACGCGCAAGCCTGTGATTCTGCTAGACGCTCAGTCTGACCCTCGTTTTGAGCGATGGGGAAAAAATGATCGTGTGCGCAGTTGGATGGGTGTGCCGCTTATTTCTGGGAATACCCTCCTCGGCATCCTCACCCTAGATCGCCTGAAGAATAATCCATTCACCGCAGAAGAAGTCACTCTGACGCAAACCTTTGCCAACCATGCCGCTTTAGCCATCCAGAACGCCCAATTACACAGCGCCGTTCAGCACTTGGCGATCACCGACCCGCTAACGGGAATCTATAATCGGCGCGGATTCTTTGACCTGGCGCAGAAATTATTGGCATTCAATCAACGCTCGCCGCGCCCCATCTCCGCTTTAATGCTGGATATTGATTTCTTCAAACGGGTGAATGATCGCTACGGGCATGACGTAGGCGATGAAGTAATATGCGGCATCACGGCGGTTTGTCAACAAATGATGCGTTCGGCGGATGTGATTTGCCGGTATGGCGGTGAAGAATTTACCATTCTCCTGCCTGATTCAGACCTGATTGGCGCGCAAATTGCAGCGCAACGCCTGCATACCGCCATTGTCTCTACCCCCATGCAAACCAGCGCGGGACCGGTGTCCGTTACCGTTAGCGTGGGAGCTGCCATGATGGATAAGGACTGCAAAACGTTAGAGGCTCTGCTCAAATGCGCGGATATGGCTCTCTATACTGCCAAACAAGAAGGACGTAACCGCGTTTGTCTGTGGCACGCGCAAAGTGACTTGATGAATTAAGGGTAGGAACGATAACGAGAGATAGAGATCATCTCTCGTTATCGTTCCTACCCTTAGAGGTTTTGAGTTACAGAAACACTAGCTAATCTTCTCGAACTTGCTGCCGGGGGTGCCGCAAACAGGGCAGCGATCCGGCGCATTGCGCGGGTGGGTATGCCCACAGACGGGGCAAACATAATAGTCGTAGCTTTCTTCGGCGGGTTGACCAAGCGTTTCGAGCGCACTGCGATATAAAGCTTCGTGTTCCTGCTCTACCTTCCACGCCCATTCAAAGCTGTTATGCGCCTTTTTCGCGCCTTCCGCGGTAGCTGCTTCAATAAAAGGCGGGTACATGGAGACCACTTCGTAATTTTCACCTTCAATGGCATCTTTTAAATTATCTGCGGTGCCTAAGATCGCTTCCATTGCGCGAAAATGATTCTGAGCATGCACAAATTCCGCCTGTGCTGCGGCGCGGAAGAGATGCGCCACCTGGGGATAGCCTTCTTCATCCGCTTTTTTGGCAAACGCCAAATATTTATTACGCGCCTGAGATTCACCCGCAAATGCGGCAGCCAGATTTTCCATTGTCTTTGTCATGTTTTTTTCTCCAAGAACAATTCAGGGTACTCAAAGAATTTCTTTGGGCTTTATTCTTACCCTTATAGGTTAACGGATTTATAGGCTTTGGTCAACGCGCTTCTATCGTTGTTTAATCACCAGTCTATGAGGAAGAATGTCATACTCAGGCTGATGCCAATGGGTGACTTTGGCTATGCTATAATATGTGCCTATGCGTTTTCTCATTACCGGCGCTGCCGGCTTCTTAGGATCAGCTTTAGCCAACCGCCTGGCGCGTGAAAATCATGTCGTGCGCGGGTTAGATGACCTATCTACGGGCGACCCCCAGGCATTGCTGCCAGAAGTTCATTTTACACGCGGCGATGTCAATGATCGCCCTAAATTATGGACTCTGCTGCAGGATATTGACTGCGTTTATCACCTGGCGGCGCGCGTTTCGGTATCGGAATCGGTCTTATATCCGCGCGAATACAATCAGGTCAACGTTGGCGGAACCGTAACGCTCATGGAAGCCATGCGCGATGTGGGCGTGCGCCGCGTGGTGCTGATTTCTTCTGGCGCAGTCTATGGCGAACAAGATACTCAGCCACTGGAAGAAAACGCCATCCCGAATCCGCGCTCGCCTTACGCCGTCTCGAAACTCTCGGCGGAGTATTACGTGCGCACGATTGGTCGATTGTGGGGGATTGAGACGGTCGCGCTGCGCGTTTTTAATGCGTATGGACCAGGGCAGCACATCCCCCCTGCCCATGCACCCGTCATTCCCTACTTTTTGCGCCAGGCATGTCAGAATGGCAGCATTATTGTGCATGGAGATGGCAGCCAAACCAGGGATTACGTTTATGTGGAAGATGTTGTGAACGCCATGATCGCTGCCGCTACCGCCCCGCACGTGAATCAAAAGATCATCAACGTGGGCAGCGGCGTAGAAACCAGCGTGCGCGAGTTGGTCAACATGGTGTTAGAAGTGACCGGCAGTAAACCAGAGGTGATTTACAATCCGCGCAACGAAGGGGGCGTGCGCCGCATGCGCGCGGATATTTCGCAGGCGCAGGCTCTGTTGGACTTCCACCCCTCGGTGGATTTACGCAGCGGATTAATCATCGCCAAAACCAAAGACGCCGGAGTGCAGTGTACGTAATGCTGCCGCAATCCTTCTATTCCTCTTCCGCATTAGACGTGGCGCGAAATTTATTGGGCGCTCGCCTCATTCGCCGCACCCATCAGCAAACCCAGGTAGGCATGATTTTCGAGACAGAGGCTTACATGGGCGAAAGCGACCTGGCATGTCACGCTCATTCTGGGCGCACCCCACGCACCGCCACAATGTACGGGCCGCCCGGTCGCGCTTATATTTATTTCATCTATGGGATGCACTGGATGCTCAATGTGGTAACAGAACCTGAAGGCACTCCCGCAGCGGTACTCATCCGCGCCATCTTACCGTTGGACCCGCTGGCTGAACGGCTGATAGACGGTCCAGCGCGCACGTGCAAATGGATGCAAATTACCGGTGCGCTGAATGGCATTGATCTAACCGATCCGCAGGGGGAATTGAGCATTGCCGCTGGCGAAACGGTGCCAGAAGAAGCCATCTGGCGCGGTCCACGAGTGGGCATCAACAGCGTGCCTGAACCCTGGCGCAGTCAGCCCTGGCGTTTACGAATTGATGAAAAGCAGTGGAATCCAGTGAGGTCATCCCATGAGTAACCCAATTACACCCGTAATCATCCCAGAAAAGAGCCCGGATGAAGGCTTTTGTCTGGCAGAGCTACTCATTGAGGAAGGCCAGCGGGTTCGATCAGGGCAGCGGGTGGCAAAGCTGGAAGGCAAGGCGGTTTGGGTGGAACTCTATGCATCCACCTCGGGCTATATTATTGGCTTGCACGCCATCGCGGGACAAAAAGTGTTTACTAATCAAATTTTATGCGGCATCGGCGAACAGCCGTCCGTTGCAGCAGGCGAAACTATCCCTACTTTGATCCCCGCCCTTTCTGCCATTGACCCGACTGCCCTGCTGCTATTTGGCGGCGGCGGACATGGCAAGGCATTGATTGACCTCATCCGCGCATCCGGGACGTATCGCATGGTAGGTATCATAGACGATTACCTACCCATCGGCAGTGACGTGCTGGGCGTGCCGGTCATTGGCGGAGCGGATCAATTGAGGCAGTGGCGCGCCAAAGGCATCGGCCTGGCAGCGAATGCGGTGGGGGGGATCGGTAATTTCAGCGTGCGGGTGAAGGTCTTTGATCTGTTGGCGCAGTCAGGTTTTACCTGCCCTGCGCTCATTCACCCGTCTGCCGTCATCGAGCGCAGCGCGCAACTGGCAGGCGGCATCCACGTTTTGCCACAAGCCTACGTGGGCAGCGCGGCGCAGATTGGCTTTGGCAGTGTATTGAATGCCGGGGTGATCGTCTCTCACGATTGCAGCCTGGGAAAAGTAGTCAACTTATCACCTGGGGCAACCCTAGCGGGGAACGTCCATATCGAAGATTATGCGCAAGTAGGCATGGGCGCAACCGTCAACCTGGGGCTGACCATCGGCGCGCGCGCCCGCCTGGGGAACAGCTGCACCGTCAAAGCCGATGTCCCCGCAGATGGGCGGGTGTGGGCTGGCACCATCTGGCCCCTGCGCCCTGCCCCCCCTTCAGGAGCCGCCCATGTTTCGTAAAAATCCACCGACCCAACCCATTGCGCCCATCACCACTGCCGAGCGCGTCACGTCTGTGTTAGGCGCAGGCATTATTTGGAAGGGTAGTTTGCATGGCAGCGGCGGCGTGCGCATTGAAGGCACGTTTGAAGGCGATATTGCCCTGCGCGGACTAGTCATCGTGGGCGAAACCGGTCGGGTGACGTGCGAAAATTTGCAGGCTTCCAGCGTCATCGTGGCAGGCACCGTGAATGGTCGCATCAGCGCAGAAAAACTGGATATTCGCGCTACGGGGCGCGTCTGGGGGGATGTAGTGGTGGTCAACTTAGCCACCGAGCAAGGCGCATTCTTGCGCGGTCAGGTGCGCATGGAAGAAAAAGTGGAATTACCACCAGAAGTCGAAGAGAATTCTGGAAATACGCCCGAAAATCAGAGGGAATAAATGCCCATTGACACACGCACACTGGTTGCCTATATCAGCGAATGGCTGGGGGTGATTGCGGTCGCCTGGATTTTCTCAATTAACCCGGCATTGCGCCGCCCCCTGCTTGGGTTTCTGTATCCGCGCCGAGAAGCCTTGTTTGCTTTTGGCTTGGGCGCAGGGCTGATTGCCGCTGCGGTGTTTTCCACGTTCTTTTTCCCAGCTCGCTTGCCCTCTCCGCTCATCATGGGTCCAGCCCCACTCTTTGACCTGCTTCAGGCGCTCATTTTCGCGGCGGTCGCCCTGCTGGCAGCCGTTGCCATGCTGCTTTTGCGCGGTCAGCCCATTCGTTCCATTGGTTGGGACCCTGCCCTACTGCGCCCCGCCTTGCAAGTTGGCTTTGCCAGCATGGTACTCTCTATTTTCTTACGTAACCGGCTAATGAACGTCATGGCGGCATTCAGCTCTCCCAACCTATATTGGGTTTTGCTTGCGGTGGGCATTGGTCTGGCAGAAGAAACCGTTTTCCGTGGATATATGCAACCGCGCATTTCCGCCTGGATTGGTAACTGGCAAGGGATTTTGGTATCCTCGCTATTCTTCACTGCCTGGCACGTTGCCATCGTTTATCCGTTCCTGCCTGCCGCGAATTTAGGCTTGATGGCTGGCTTGACCCTGGTGCAAGGGCTGGTGTGCGGCTGGGTGATGCGCAAGACGGGCAGCGTTGCCGTCTCTGGGTTGTATCGGGGTATCTCTATCTGGCTGCGGCTGATCTAACTGCAGGAAAATGGTGGAAGAAAAGCCTTTCACGCCGCTATCCTTTCCGCCTGTTCGCCGCAATGGGCTGCTGTTCCACGCGGCAATCTTCTTATTACTGGCTGGCATTGAGGCAATCGCGCTTTACGAGGCATTGCATCAGCCGGTAAATTTGTTATTCGTTTTGCTCCTCCTGGCAGCCCTGTTCCTGTTTGCACCCTTACCCTGGATTATCTATCGCATGTACGCCCTTCTGCAAGCCCGTTACGTGGTAGAGCGGGATGGTTTGCACTTTCATTGGGGTTTGCACACCGAGGATATTGCCATTAACGAAGTGGAATGGGTGCGCCCTTCCACCAACCTGCCAGTGCGTTTGCCTATGCCGCGTTCCTCCTGGCCCGGTGTGCTCAGTGGGAAAGTTCACACAGATGAGCTGGGCGAAGTGGAATATTTGGCATCCGGGCGCGAGAATTTACTGCTGATTGCCACCCCAGGAAAAGTGTTTGCCATCTCTCCCCAAGACCCAAACGCCTTTTCTGCCGCTGTTCAACGCGCCTTTGAGATGGGCAGCTTAACGCCTATTGCCAACAAGTCCGTCTTGCCTGTTACCTACCTGAATCAAGTCTGGTCGTATCGCACCGCGCGGAACTTGCTGCTGCTTGGGTTTGTTCTCGTTCTGGTGGCTTTCATTGCCGTAGGGATGGGCATTTCTTCACGCGGCGCTGTCTCTTTTGACTTTTCCCCTTCAGGCGCGCGCGGCGACCCTGTGCCTTCCACCCAGGCGATGCTGCTGCCCATTTTGGCGGGCGGATTTTACCTGTTGGATGCCGGACTTGGGCTATACTTTTTCAGGCGACCCACCTATCAACTCCTGGCGTATGTTTTGTGGGCGGTCAGCAACCTCACGACCCTGCTTTTCATCCTTGCGAGCGCATTCTTATTCCTATGACCTTATTCCTTGGCGTGATTCTGGCTATATTGATTGCCTTGGGCGCGTACCGCCTGAAGGCGCTTTCGCTCTCCGGCGCATGGGCTGCTGGCATCCTTGGGACAATCATCTTTGGGTTGGGCGGATTAGGCTGGGCGATTTTGCTGCTGGCGTTTTTCATCTCTTCCAGCGCGCTTTCTCGCCTGTTGCATCGCCGCAAGCAATCGTTAAATGAGAAATTCTCCAAAGGCTCACAGCGCGATGCCGGACAGGTATTGGCAAATGGAGGTATCGCTGGACTCTGCGTACTGCTGCATCTGCTGCTGCCGCAATCCGCGTTACCCTGGATAGCATTTGCCGCTGCGCTCGCCGCCGCCAACGCTGATACCTGGGCAACCGAGATGGGCGTATTAAGCGCTGCCACTCCGCGCCTGATTACTACCGGCAAACCGGTAGAACGCGGCACGTCTGGCGGCATTACCCTGGTTGGTACGCTCTCATCCCTATCCGGCGCAGCCTTGATTGCGCTGTTCGGGGTGTTCTTCTGGCAAGGGCATATCCTGACGCTCTCTTCTGCCCTCCCGGAGTGGTTGCGCATCTCCCTGGGTGCGGGCATTCCACGCCTACCGTTCCTCCCTGCGCTGCTGACCTTTGGGATGATCACCCTCGCCGGGGCATTGGGCAGCTTGTTTGATTCCTGGTTGGGCGCAACCATCCAGGCAATTTATTACTGCCCTACCTGTCAAAAAGAAACCGAGCGATTCCCCTTGCATACCTGCGGAACAAATACCCACTTGCTGCGCGGCCTGCCCTGGATGGATAACGATTGGGTGAACGGACTTTGCACCTTGCTGGGAGCTATATTGGCTGCGCTGTTCTGGATTCTGCTTTAGGTCGTTCTTTTCATAACTGCTCAAGCGTACCGGCATTTGTGGTGATGTCTCAATCCGTGTAGTGGCTTCCGGCAGGAAGCCTAATGCTATTCAATCAATTTTCTTTGCAAAACAGAAATTGACTGGTGATTGTCGGGCTTCCTGCCGGAAGCCACTACACGGCTTAAGATACCTGAGCAGTTGCCATTTTCGCTATAATAAACGTAGAGGTAAATTGACAATGAAAAAATCTATAATGATCCCTATTCTGGTTTTAATCCTGGCTAGCCTGGCTTGCTCGGTGTTTACCACGCCGCAGCGGATCAGTACAGCAACCCCGCGCAGCCTGCAACTGCCAGGCAAAGCCACCTCCACGCCATTTTTGAAAGAAGAAACCGCCACTGCGGAGGAAACTCTCTTTTCAGCGGATACCCCCGCGCCCGATACGACTGAGCAGCTCCCGACAGAAACAGAACTCCCTCCCTTTAACGCGCAGGCTACCCCCACCCCTGCTCTCTGCGCGCCCTGTACATCCGCTGGCGGAAACGATCAACCTGCGGAGATTAAAGGGGGATTTCACTATACGAATGATATTCTCACAACCTATTACGTGGAAAACGCGGTTGCCCTGGTGGATTTCTATGGCTTTGTGAAGCGCAACCATGACTGGAACATTCCCATCAATGGGCAAACGTTGGGGTACATGCAAATTGATACGCAAGCCAGAAAAGGCACGTTTGACCTGGCTCTGCCGGAGCGTCCCGCCGGTACGCTGGTGAATGTTGACCCCAAAGACAGCAAACAGACCGGCGTGCAGGTCTTTGTGATGACGTACTGGCCCAACCTGACCGGCGGTCCCTATTCGGAAGGCGATGATCCCTCCAAAGGTTGGCCCTCTTACCTGACTTCGGTTGTGGTCGATTCTGGTAATAAAAACGAGGTGTTAGGCGGCAAATTAGTGATTTGGTCACCAGACGCAATCCAATCCTTCCCCAGCGACTTTGGCAGCGACAAACTGCTCTTCACTGCCGATGACCCGGTGATGCCCGTTCCGGCGGGGTATTCCATCATTGACCTGGATCAGCACCCGTTTGCGATCCTGCGCCAATCCACGGCTGAGATGACCCTCTACGAACCGAGGGACGTAGCGATTAAAGATTTTAGCGCAATGTCCTACACCGAAGCGTTTAAGAACCTGCTGGATACCTTGAAAAAGCAGTATGCCTTCAATGGCTTTGCGGATAAAGAACCCGATTGGAACAAGCTGGATGCCACTCTTTCGCCGCGCGTGGCAGAAGCGCAGCAAAAAAATGACCCGGTTATGTTTGCCAATGCCATCCGCGATTTCACCCTCGCCTTTAAAGATGGTCACACTGGCGTCAGCGGAGATGTATTCAACCAGATCATGGGGCAGAAATACGGCTCAGGGTATGGCATGGCGTTGCGCGAACTGGATGATAAGCGCGTGATTGTGGTAGATGTGCTGGCAGGCGGTCCGGCGGACAAAGCGGGCGTTAAAGTGGGCGCAGAAGTCACGAAATTTGGCGGCAAGCCGATTAACGATGCGATAAATGCCGTTACGATTACCGCGCCTGAGTCAACCGATGTGATGCGCCGCTATCAGCAGGTACGCCTTCTGATGCGCGCCCCCTTAGGGCAGGAAACCAGCGTCACCTTTAAAAATTCAGGTGCAGCCGAGCAAACCGTGAAAATGAAAGCGGTGCGCGAGCAGGAAAGTTACACCGCCACTTCTCCTTATAAGAATCTTGACGAAAATGCCCTGCCCGTCAGCTATGAAATTCTGCCGGAGGGCGTGGGATACATCAAAATTGGCTCAAACTACGATGACCTGAACCTCATCATCCGCCTATTTGAGCGCGCCCTGAAAGTCTTTAAGCAGAATGACCTGTCCTCTGTCATCATTGACATGCGCGAAAACCTGGGCGGCTCGAACCTGGGGCTGGCAGGCTTTTTGTATGATAAAGAGATTCCGATGGGGCAGCTGCAATATTACAGCGAAAAGACAGGCAAGTTCGAGGCGGAAGGCGAATTAGATAAAATCATCCCCAACCAGACCCAGTATTCCTTCAAGAAGATCGTCCTGCTGGTGGATTTAGGCTGCGCCAGCGCTTGTGAACTGGAAGCCTATGGCTTCAGCCAGGTTCCCGGCACGGTGGTAATGGGGGCGTATCCATCCTCAGGCACGGAGGCGGAAGTCTCTCGAGGGCAATTCATCTTACCGGATGGCATCAGCCTGCAAGCGCCGACCGGTCGCTTCCTCAACGCGGATGGCACGCTATTTTTGGAAGGCAAGGGCGTACAGCCAACCATCCGTATTCCCATTACCTCTGATCTCGTCCTGACAAAAGGCGACGCCATCCTGGCAAAAGCGGTAGAAGAAGCGCAGAAGTAACGAACTTCTGTAAGCGGATCAGGCTTTCCAGTCCATGTAGTGGCTTCCGGCAGAAAGTCTGGGCTTATTGAAACGGAAATTTCCCGATAGCGATCAGGCTTCCTGCCGGAAGCCACTACATAGATGCAGAACACCTCAGCAGTGATACGTTTTTGTTGAATCAAAACTCCCCTCAGTTGTAAGGGGAGTTTTTGATTTATTATTTTTTAGAAGAAAGAATTACACGCCAAACCACATCAGGGCTTGCTGCGCCAGGTTGAACACCGCCGCTGGGACAAATGCCAGCAGCACTACCGCCGCGGCGGATGCGCCTGTCACCAGGTTTAGCCAGGGGGCGGGATGCGCCGTGGGGTCGCCGGGCTGCATATACATCACCACCAACACGCGCAGGTAGTAATATGCTGAGAAAATCGAGGTGACCACTCCAATCACCGCCAGCCACACGGAACCGGCTTGCAATGTCGCCTGAAACACATAGAATTTTCCCCAAAAGCCCAGAGTGGGCGGAATGCCCGCGAAGGAGAACATCGCCACCATCATGGCAAGCCCTAGCAGCGGATATTTGCGCCCTAACCCGGCGTAATCGGTTAGCTCTAAGCCACGCCCCTCCAGCTGTTCCGCCGCGACCACCACACCCCAGGCGGCGAAGCTGGTCAACCCATACGCCACCAGGTAAAACAGGATCGAAGCAGTGGCGTTGCCCACCACTTTGGCATTGCCATACGCTACAAACGCCATCAGCAAATAGCCCACGTGCGCAATGCTGGAATACGCCAGCAAACGCTTCAAGTTCGTCTGTACTAATGCCACCAGGTTGCCCACGATCATCGTCAGGGCAGCCAGCGCCCATAGGATGGGGGTTAATTCCGAAGCTAAAGAGGGGAAGACCTGCACAAATACGCGCAAGAGGGCGGCAAACCCTGCCACTTTTACACTGACAGACATGAACGCCGTCACCGAAGAAGGCGCGCCCTGGTATACATCCGGCGTCCACATGTGAAATGGCACTGCGGATACCTTGAACCCCAAGCCAATCAGCAGCAACGCCGCGCCAATCAGGAATAAGGATGGGTTCACCAGGGTGTTCGCCGTCAGCGCGTGGATGATTTGCGCAAAGTTTGTTGAACCTGTGCCGCCATACACCAGCGCAACCCCGTATAAGAAGAAGGCAGAGGAAAACGCGCCCAATACGAAATATTTCAACGAGGCTTCTTCAGAGGCAGGCTGCGGACGGGCAAAACCAGAAAGCACATATAGCGGGATGGAAAGCAGCTCCAATGCCAGGAATACCACGATCAGATCAAAAGCGTGCGCCATCAAAATCATGCCGGAAGAGCAAATCAGCAGCAAGACGTAATATTCGCTGCGATCAATTCCTATACGGCGGATGAAATCATAGGATAAGCCAATCGCCAGCAACCCGCTGACCAGAATAATCATATCTGCATAAATGGCAAAGCCATCCAACACGGTCATGTTGGAAAAGCCTAGGGTGTGCAGTGGGAATAACACCGCGCTGACCCCCAACGCCACCAGCAGCCCCACCACCGCCAACAGCGCGGTGATCCCCTTGCGGTCGCGCGGGATCCACAAATCCACCACCAAAAGCACAATTCCCCAGGCAGCCACGATCAATGCGGGGAGAATGGTTAGAATATCGTTTTGCATCATTGAAGACCTCCCTCGCTAATGACCCAGCAAAGCAGAATACGGCGCGGATTGTACCAACGTCACCAAATTTTGCGCCGTTGGAGCAATCAGGTCGAAAAATGGCTTGGGGTATATGCCAATCCAGAAGATGAGGATCAGCAGCGGCAGCAGCATGGCAACTTCGCGCCAGTTTAAATCCAGCAAGTTGGCATTTTCAGCGTGACGCATGCCGCCCAGGAAGACGCGCTCAAACAGGAACAGCAAATACACCGCCGCAAAGATCACCCCCAGCGTGGCAACCCCCACCAACACCTGACTGCCAATCGCCTGAGAGCCAAACGCCCCCAGTAGAATGGTAAACTCGCCCACAAAGCCATTTAAGCCGGGCAGACCCAAAGAAGAAAGCGTCACAATCAACATCAACGCGCCCATCCAGGGAACGACCTTCCAGATGCCGCCGTAAGCCTCCATTTCGCGGGTGTGCTTGCGTTCATAGAGCATGCCCACAATCAGGAACAAAGCGCCGGTAGATAAGCCATGATTGACCATCTGCAAAATTGCGCCAGAAATGCCCTGCAAATTGAGCGCGAAAATACCCAACATGACAAACCCCAAATGGCTGACGGAAGAATACGCCACCAGCCTTTTCATGTCATGCTGCGCATAGGAGACAATCGCGCCATAGAGGATGCCGATCACCGCCAATCCGGCAATCCAGGGAGCAAGCTGCACGCTCGCCTGCGGGAAGAGCGGCAAGTTGAAGCGCAGGAAACCATACGTCCCCATCTTCAGCAACACGCCCGCCAGAATCACTGACCCGGCGGTGGGCGCTTCCACATGCGCATCCGGCAACCAGGTATGCAGGGGCCACATTGGCACTTTGACGGCAAAGGCAATCGCAAACCCCAAGAAGAGCCAGAGTTGCACGCCTGCAAATTGCGCGCGATTGGCGATCAGGTCAGGCAGGTAAAACGTGCCGCTCTGCACGCCCATATATATAATCGCCAGCAGCATAAACACCGAGCCAGCCATCGTATACAGGAAGAACTTGATTGCTGCGTACACCCTCCGCTCGCCGCCCCACATCCCAATTAAGAAATACATGGGGACGAGGGTAAATTCCCAGAATAGGAAGAACAGAACCAGATCAAGCGCAGCAAACACGCCAATCATGCCCGTTTCGAGGAGCAGGAAGAAAAGCATAAAGCCCTTCACCCGCTCGCGCACCGATTCCCAGGTGGATAGGATGGCAATGGGGGTAAGCAGCGTGGTCAGCAAGACCATGAGCAGCCCCAAGCCGTCAATGCCCATCGCCGCGCTAATTTCCGCATTGCCAGCTATTGCCCAAACCAGCTTGCCCGTGTTCATCTGGAAGCCTGCCGGCCCCACCTGGAACTGAGCCAGCATCCATAACGAGAGCAGGAACGTTACAAGGGAGGTAGCCAGCGCCACCCAACGAATGAGCGCCTTTTGCTGCGCGCCCAAAAATGCAATGACTACGAACCCAACCAGCGGGAAGAACGTCGTCAGGATGAGAGGATTCATGAAACCCCTGTCCTCAAAGCTAAGATTCCTCGCGCCCAGCTAAGGCACGCGCCACACGATCAGGTAGGTCAGAATAGCGACCACACCCAAAAGCACCATTAGGGCATACGAGCGCACGAAGCCAGTTTGAATCTGGCGAACTCCTTGCGCTGCCGCCCGTGAAACTACACCTGCGCCGTTCACAATGCCATCAATCAACCCCTGATCTACCACCTGCGCCAGGAAATTGGCAATCGCCTGATAAGGGCGAATAAAGACCGCCTGATACATTTCATCCACCCACCAGCGATGCGCTAAGGCATTAAACAGGGGCGCAGCATTGTTTTCGATGGGGTCCAGCCGGTTGGGGCGGGTGGCAGTTTGGCGACCATAGGACAGCCAGGCGGCTGCGATGCCCGCTAAGGCAACGATTAACGATACCCCAGCAATCAGCGGGTTAAACGCCGCTTCAGGCAGCGCGCCCAGGGTATGTTCAAGCCATCCTGACAGCGTGTTGACGCCTGGGAAGTTGATTAGCCCACCCAAGACCGCTAACACTGCCAAAATTATCAGTGGCACAGTGATAATGGGCGCATTTTCGGAAGCCGCGCCGGCTGCCCGCGTGCGAGACGATCCAAAGAAGACCAGGGAAACTTGCCGCCAGGAGTAGAAAGCCGTCAGAAATACCGCCAGGAGCAGAATCACAAAGATAGCGGGGTTCATCTGACTGGCAGCCACCATAATTTCATCTTTCGAGAAGAACCCTGAAAGGGGCGCAATTCCCGCCAGGGCAAGCGAGCCGATGGTATAGACCCAGAAAGTGAAAGGCATCCGCCCACGCAAACCGCCCATATTGCGCATATCTTGCGGGTCAAATTCCTCATGCGCAGCGGAACTGCCGTGACCACCATGCCCATACGCCACTTCTTGACCGCTCTCCATGCCTAAAATGACGGAACCAGCCGCAAGGAAGAGGAGAGCCTTGAAGAAGGCATGCGTAATGAGGTGGAACATGCCGCCCACATACGCGCCCATGCCCACCGCCGCCACCATGAAGCCTAACTGGCTGATGGTGGAATAGGCAAGCACCTTTTTGATGTCATACTGCCCCACCGCAATAGTCGCGGCGAACAGAGCCGTTGCCGCGCCTACCCAGGCAACCGTTGATTGTGAAGTGGCATCCAGACTATAGAGAACGTGGGTGCGCGTCACCAGATATACGCCCGCCGTCACCATCGTAGCGGCATGGATCAGCGCCGAAACGGGGGTAGTACCTGCCATCGCATCGGGCAGCCACACATACAGCGGAATCTGCGCGGATTTACCTGCCACGCCTAGCAGCATGAACAGGGTGATCGCGCGGATGACCCAGGGCTGCGCGCCGGCTGCCTGACGGAAGACTTCATCAAATTGCAGGCTGTGGAAATTCCAGAATATCAGGAACAGAGCGATCAGCAAGCCAAAGTCGCCAATGCGGTTGGCGATAAAGGCTTTTTTGGCGGCTTTTGCATTCGCAATCTCCCCTGCGCCCTTCTCAAACCAGAAGCCGATCAGCAGATAAGAGCATAACCCCACGCCCTCCCAGCCGACAAACAGCATCAGGTAATTATCCGCGCTGACCAGGATCATCATGGCAGCGATGAACAGGTTCATATAGACGAAAAAGCGAGTATAGCGCGCAGGTTCGCCGTTATGACGCACGTCATGGTGCATATATCCGGCAGCGTAAATATGGATCAGCGTGCCAACCCCAGAGACGACCAACATCATCGTCACCGAAAGGGTATCCACCCGAAATGCCCAACTGGCGCTAAAATCGCCTACGGTGATCCAGTCAAACAGCGGGACGCGGACTGCTTCGGGGTGCTGCATCAGGCTGAACGCCAGCAGCGCGGAGACAGCAAAGGCTGCCCCCACCGCCAGGCTGGCAATCCAACCCACGCCACGCTCGCCCAGCCGTTTGCCGATGAGCAAATTCAGCAGCAAGCCCAGCACCGGCAAAAAGACCACCCAGGGTACCAGGCTGAAACTTCCCCCGGCGGCGCCAATTCCTTGAAATAACATATTCCCTCTCCTCCCTTTTTTCGATCCGCAGGCTACCCTTTGAGGGTATTGATCTCATCCATGTTGATACTGTGCTTGGAGCGGAAAATTTCGACCATCAAGGCTAACCCAATGGCAACCTCAGCGGCGGCGACCGTCATCACAAAGAAGACGAAGATTTGCCCCTCGAGCTGTCCAAACATGCGCGCAAAGGTGACAAACGCCAGATTGCCCGCGTTGAACATCAATTCCAACGACATAAACATAACCAGGGCATTGCGGCGCAGCAACACCCCTAGAATGCCAATCACGAACAAGGCGGCTGATAGAGCCAGATAATACGATGCAGGAACCATGTTTTCTTCTCCTCCGCGTTATGAAACCGGTTTAGAAGGTGTGGGGTTGTCGGACCGCTCCATGCTGCGTGGGCGGGCAGGGCGATCTGGCTTAGCAAGCACCACCGCGCCCACCACCGCTACCAGCAAAATGACCGCAGTCACCTCAAACGGCAGCATAAAGCGCGTGAAAAGCATATTGCCAATGGCTGCCGGCGTGCCGTAATCAGCGGAAGGGACAGCAACTTTGAGCATCTCGGTATTTTCACGGAAGAGGTTATAGGCAAAATCCGCCGCCAAAATCACCACCAGGGGAATGGCAACATAAGGCTGCCAGCGCAACACTTCGGCTGGTTGCAAGCGTTCCGCGCCCAGCAGCATGATGACAAACAGGAACAATACCATGATGGAGCCTGCGTAAACCGTCACCTGCGAAAGGGCAATGAAAGGCGCGCCCAAGGTCAGATAAAGCATAGCGACTGCGGCAAAATTCAACGCCAGCAGCAGCGCGGAATAGACCGCATTGCGGCTAATTAACATCCCCAAAGCAGTGCCGATGGCAACAATGGCGAGAATGAAAAAGACAATGGGAGAACCGGGCATCTTTCCTCCTCTTAATCCTGCGGGTCTTGCATGAATGGCACTGACTTGGTGAAAACGCCTGGCTCCGTCACCTGCGGGGTAGGCTTGCCACCCTCTGGAACCGTTTCGATCAACATGTCTTTGTTATAAATGGCGGAAAGGCGATCATAATAGGAAAGCTCATATTGGTCGCGCAGGACAATGGCTTCCGTAGGGCAGGCATCTTCGCAATAGCCACAGAATATGCAGCGCAGCATGTTAATCTCATAGGTGCGCGCATAGCGTTCGCCGGGGGAATAGCGTTCGGCATCCGTGTTTTCAGCCGCTTCCACGAAAATTGCATCCGCAGGGCAGGCAGCGGCGCATAATGAACAGCCGATGCAGCGTTCCAGCCCATTCTCGTAGCGTTGCAGCACGTGCCGCCCACGGAAGCGTTTACGAACAGGCGTGCGCTCCTCGGGATATTGCACAGTGACGGGCTTGGAAAAAAACTCCTTTAAAGTCGTCAACATTCCTTTTAACATACTAAGCGCCTCCAATCAACACTAAAGCCGCCGCCGTCAACAAGACGGAAAGTAACGCCAGCGGGAAGGTGACTTTCCAGCCAAAAGCCATCAGGCGGTCATAGCGAATGCGCGGCAAGGTGGAGCGAATCCACACAAAGACGAATAACAGCGCCAGCACCTTGATAATCAAAAACAGCGGACCCAGATACCCCAAAATGGGCGCAATGCTGGGAATTGCGCTCTCCAGCGCTCCCTGGAAGGGCAAGTAATACCCGCCGAGGAACATGCTGGCAAAAATCATCGAGACCGCAATAATCTTGATGTATTCCGCCATGAAGAAAAGCGCAAATTTCATGCCTGAATATTCGGTGTGATAGCCTGCCGTCAATTCCTGTTCGGCTTCGGGCATATCAAACGGAGCGCGGTTCGTTTCCGCCAATATGGAGATAAACAAGATGGCTGCCGCGCCTGGCTGAAGCAAAATAAACCAGATATTCTTCTGCTTTTCCACAATATCCACCAGACTCATCGAACCTGCCAGCATCACGGGGACGAGAAAGCAAAAGCCCATGGCAATTTCATAGCTAATCATTTGCGCCGTGGAACGCAGCCCGCCCAACAGGGCATACTTATTATTCGATGACCACCCCGCCAGAGTAATGCCATACACGGAAATGGATGTGACCGCCATCAAATAAAGGATGCCCACATTCAGGTTAGAAAGATACAGCGGAACTTGTCGCCCAAACAAATTCACCACCGGTCCCCAGGGGATAACTGCCGTAATAATCAACGCAGGGATCACGGTGATGATGGGAGCGAGGACAAAAATGAGCTTATCCGCCTCATCGGGGATGAGTTCTTCTTTAAAGATCAGCTTGATCCCATCCGCAGCAGGCTGTAATGCTCCCCCCGGACCGGCGCGGTTGGGACCGATCCGCGCCTGAATACGCGCGATAATGCGGCGTTCGTACAGAGTGGTGTACGCAAAGCCTGCGGTCATCGCCAATAGAATAAAGACAGATTTGAGAGTCCATTCAATCAGCAAAGAAGTATCCATGGGTTAACCTCCACGCAGGCTAGCCGCTGCTTCGGCAATGCGTTGAATTTTGACAATGCGCCGCCCGTTGAGGGGGATGCCCACATCACGCGGCAAGGTAGCGACTCCGGCAGGCAGACAGTCATCCATGACGATCTTCACGGGGAAGAGGGAGCCATCCAATTCCAGGTTCACCTGCTCGTGAGCTGCCACACCCAGGCTGTTTGCCAGGTCGGTGGGCATACGCAGTTCGGCTTTTGCCATGCGCGCCTGAAGCAGGGTGGATGGCGTGACCGTTGCGCCCTGATCGTATAGTCGGGTGACAGGCACAACCCACACTTCACCAGATTGCGCTGTGGGCGTTTGCAACGCTGCAGCAGGCGTTGATTCGGGTTGTGCGGCAGGCTGCCAATGTCCAGTCTGAATTTGAGGTTGCAGCTGCACACCCATGCCCTGCAAATTCTCGTAACTGGTGCCGCCGTAATACAAATCACTGCGGCCGATGATGGGATGCTGCGGACGGGAAACGCTCAACGCTGGATAGGTCAACCCGGCGTAATCAGGGATCGTTTCCGCAATTTGCAGCAACGCCAAGGATGCCACCCGTCCCTGAATGGGCAGGTTCATGCGTTGCGCCAGCTGCGCGGTGATAGCAAAATCAGGGCGCGCGCCGGGCATGGCAGCCACCGCCGGGTAAAAGCGTTGGACGCGGCGTTCGCCAGACGTAAATGTGCCTTCACGCTCTATAAAGCTCTGCACTGGGAAGACCACATCCGCGCGGCGAGCTGTTTCCGTCAGGAACAATTCTTGCACAATCACAAATTTAGCTGAATCCACCGCCTGCGCCAGCGCAGAAGACTGCCCCGCCGGATCAGCCCCAGCCACATACAGTACCCCCGCCGCGCTGATGGCGGCAGCCAGGTCATCGGTAGGCTCAAAGCCCATATCAAACGCGCCCTGATTATTCGCCTTTTGCCAGACGCCCACCAATCCGCTGTTCACCTTTCCAGCGTGACCAGCAATAATTAGAAGATTAGAGCAGGTAGCTGCCAGGGAGCGCGTTTCCGCGATGCCCAAGCCATCACTGCCAAAGAAGATCACCAGGTTTTCGGCGGCGCTCACCGCATCCACAGCAGCGCGAGCGTCCTCAGCCACGACTGCGCCCGGCTTGAAGGCTGCCAACGCAGTTTGTTCTTCGCCATAAGCATAGCGCAGCGCCGCAGAGGCATAGCGATCCAGCTTGGTTTCGCGGGCATTGATGACCACCAACTTCGCGCCGCGATCCGCTGCCTGTTTGACGCGCAAGAACCAGATGGGCGCTTCTTCCTGCAAGTCACTGGCAACCACCACAATCGTGCTGCCCTTGCCGAGCGCGCCCAGGTTGGAGCCTGCGCCCAAGCCCACCCGCGCAGTCCATTCCCCACCCGCCATCGGACTATCTTGAATGAGGCGACCTTTCAGCCCCAGGGTGAACTGGCGCAAGTTAAAGAGGTCTTCGTTTGCCAGACTGCCCCCCGCCAGGGTAACGAGGTTCGCGCTGTTGGAGCGTAAGGACTGAGCGACCAGGTCAAGGGCTTCATCCCAGGTAGCTTTCACCAATTCCCCGTTGCGGCGGATGAGCGGCGTTTTCAGACGGTCGCCGCTTTCGGCAAAGTGATAAGTAAACCTGCCCTTATCGCAAATCCAAATTTCATTCACTTCTTCATTCTGGCGCGGCATGATCCGCTTAACGACTGCCCTACCATTAGCCATGGCTTCGCGGCGGACGTCAATCGTCAGGTTGCAGCCGACCGGGCATTGCGTACAGATGGATGCCACCGATTTTAGCTCCCAGGGACGCGCCGCAAAGCGGAAATCCGTACTGGTCAATGCCCCTACCGGGCAAATATCGGTGGTGTTGCCAGAAAAATACGAGTCAAAGCCTGGCTCAGAGGTGGTGATAATCTCCAACGAGCGACCGCGCTGCGAGAAGGCAATTACCGGGTCATCCACAACTTCTTTTTGGAAGCGCACGCAGCGTCCGCATTGAATACAGCGTTCACGATCCAGGAAAATCAACTCACCCAATGGATAATGCTTGGCAAGGTGAATTTTTTGGTCGTACAAAAAGCGGCTTTTGCCCGGACCGTATGCCATCGTCAGGTTCTGCAAGGGGCATTCGCCGCCTTTATCGCAGATGGGGCAATCCAGGGGATGCGAAGTGAGCAGGAACTCAATTACATCCTTACGCGCTTCCTGCACCTTATCACTGTTGGTGCGGACGACCATGCCTTCTGAAACGGGCGTGGTACAGGCGGTTTCTAGCTTTGGTCCAAATTGAATGACCGGCGTGCCATCAGGGTTGAGCAGCGGCTGACGGGTTGCGCGATCCATGCCTGGGCGACCAATATCCACCAAGCACATGCGGCACATCCCCACCGGCTCCATCTTGGGGTGATAGCAGAACACGGGAATATCATTGCCAATCTCTTTAGCGGCGTTGACAATCAGCGTTCCGGCTGGCACCGTGACGGTTTTATCATCAATCGTAAGGGTAACAAGATTTGCCATAACGTTCGTTATCTCCCCCGACCTGCGGTTCCGGCTAAATCCGCATTGTTGTTGTCAGAAGCCGGTGAAAGTTCGCGGTCAGCGCCTGGGCTGCGCCCCTGATCGCCGCGTACCGCTGCTTCGTAATCTGCGCGGAACTGTTTTATGCCGGTGGTGACCGCCATGGTGGAAAAATCCCCCAGGGCGCACAGGTTTTTGCCATAAATCTGGTTGGCAACATCCACTAACAGGTCAATATCTTCTGGTTGACCTTTGCCTGCGCCAATCCGCTGCAAAATACTGTTCATCCAATACGTTCCCTCGCGGCAGGGGGTACATTTGCCGCAAGATTCATGCTTGAAGAAGTTGACCGTCTTTTGCGCCAGCCAAGCCATGTTCACCGTGTCATCTACCACAATGACGGAAGCAGACCCCAGTTGTGAATTGAGCTTTGCCACCGATTCGTAATCCATCGGCGTATCCAGGGCTTCATCGGTGGCAGTGATAATGGAGGAGGACGCGCCAGCTGGCAGGATTGCTTTGATCTTATTGCCATTCAAAATTCCGCCGCCATAGGTATAGATCAGCTCGCGGAAGGTAGTGCCAAGAGGCAGTTCATAGTTACCAGGCTTATTGACGCAGCCCGAAAGCGAGAAAACCTTGGTGCCGGGGCTTTTTTCGGTTCCCCATTGGCGATACCACTGCGCCCCGTGCGTGATAATCATAGGCAGGTTCGTAAGCGTTTCAACGTTGTTAATCACAGTAGGCTTGCCATATAAGCCCGCGATTGCCGGGAAGGGTGGGCGCAAGCGCGGCTGACCTAATTTGCCTTCCAGCGATTCCAGCAAGGCGGTTTCTTCGCCGCAAATATACGCGCCCGCCCCCAGGTGGGTATAGACCCGCAAGGAATAGTCCGTGCCAAAGAGCTTATCGCCCAAAAAACCTTCGGCGTGCAGCTGATCAATGCGCTTATCTAATTCCTGCGCAATGGGCCAAAATTCGCCGCGCAGGTAGATATAGGCTTCGGTTGCGCCCACCGCATACGAACACAACATGACCCCTTCCAGGAACTGAAACGGGTTACTTTCCATAATCTCGCGGTCTTTGAACGTGCCGGGCTCGGATTCATCCGCATTGCAGGCAACGTAATGGGGCCAGAGGGTATCCGGCAGGAAGCTCCACTTGGTGCCGGTGGGGAAGCCCGCGCCGCCGCGCCCACGCAAGCCGGAATTTTTGACTTCATTGACCACATCCGCGCGGGTCATGCTGGTGACGGCTTTGCGGAATGCCTCAAAGCCGCCATTTTCGCGGTAAACCTCCAGCTGATTCAGGTTCGGAATAGTGCGGTGGCGGAGTAAGACGTACTCTTGTTGACTCATTGCGCGCCTACTTTCTGGGCGGCTTGTTGCGCGGCAGCCTGCTGACGAACATCCGCGACCCAGGTTTTGAATAGCTCAATGGTCTGATTCTCATGGAAGTTCAGCGCATCACCTTCCTGCACCTGGAACATGGGCGCGCGATGACATGCCGCCAGACATTTGACGGCTTCCACCGTGAATAAGCCATCCGGGGTGGTTTCGCCCACGCCCACGCCCAAAAAGGCGCATACCTGCTTTAGAAATTCATCCGCCCCGTGCATGGCGCACGGCAGGTCATTGCAAATTTGCACGTGATAGCGACCATGCGGCTCTTCAAAATAAAGCGAGTAAAAGCCCGCAATGGAAGCTACTTCCGTACCTGTTATGCCAACAATCTCGGCAATATCGTCCATTTGTCGGCGGCTGACGTACCCCTGCTGACGCTGTGCCAGGTAGAGCAGTGGCATAATGGCAGACCGCTTCGCATTGGCGGGATATTTGGCTAAGATACGCTCCACTTCGTCTTTGTATTTGCTGAGTATCTCGTTCACCGGTCGCAATCTCCCAAAACGATGTCGATACTTCCAATAATGCCTACTACATCCGCCACAAAATGACCGCGCGAGAGCAGCGGCATAATTTGCAGGTTGACGAATGTCGGCGCATGCCAGCGTACCCGCTGCGGCTTGGGTCCTCCGTTACTTTCCATGTAAACACCCAATTCTCCGCGCGGTGACTCGGTGGCGGTGTATACGCCACCCGCTGGAACACTGAAGCCTTCCGTCCACAACTTAAAGTGATGGATCAGCGCTTCCATGCTAGAGCCTAACTCAGAGCGCGGCGGCGGCACTACCTTGCGATTATTGGAGCGGATAGGACCGTAGGGCAGCTTCTTGATCGCCTGGTCAATGATCTTCACCGACTCGCGCATCTCATCTACGCGCACTTTATAGCGGCAGAAAACATCCCCATCGGGTCCAGTCGGGATATTAAAATCGTACTGCTCATAACCGGAATATGGGGCGACCCTGCGCATATCATACGGCATGCCAGCAGCGCGCAAAATGGGTCCACTGATCCCCCAGCGGATGCAGTCTTCCTGAGAGATCACCCCAATGCCCTTGGTGCGATCCAAAAATAGCTCGTTGGTGGTGAGCATGGATTCATATTCATCAATGCGAGCGGGCATCATCGCCACAAAATCATGCACGGCAGCTTCAAACTCGGCGGGGACATCACGCCACACCCCACCCGGGCGGATGTAGGTGGTCATCATGCGCGCGCCGGAGATCATTTCAAAGATATTCAGGATCGCTTCGCGTTCGCGCATGCAGTAAAGGAAGACGGACATGGCAGCTAAATCCAGCCCGGAAGTGCCTAGCCAGAGCAAATGCGAATTGATGCGCGTCAGCTCCGCCAGGATGACCCGCAGCACCTGAGCGCGCGGAGGTACATCCAGCTCGAGCAGCTTTTCAAGCGCCAGGCAGTACGCCAGGTTATTCCCTAATGGGTTGAGGTAATCAAGCCGGTCAGTCATCACCTCCGCTTTTTGATAAATCTTGGCTTCCATGTTCTTTTCAATGCCAGTATGCAAAAAGCCAATATCGGGGATGCAGTTGACCACAATTTCGCCATCCAGCTCTAGCAGCAGGCGCAGAACACCATGCGTAGAAGGGTGCTGGGGTCCCATGTTAAGCAGCATGGTTTCACCCCGCAGCGCCCGCTCCGAGACCAGATGTTTTAACTCTTTGGTGTCCACTTCTCGAATTTCGGTCATTGGTTTCCTCCGCGTCTAGTCTTTGGGGTGAGGTTTGCGCGCCTCAACTTCATTAAAATTGAAGGAAAATTCCACTTCTTCATATCCCAGTGGATAATCCTTACGCAACGGGTGACCTTCCCAGTCGAAAGGCATCAGGATGCGGCGCAAATCGGAATGATCGTCAAAGCGGATGCCAAACATATCCCAAAGCTCGCGTTCGAACCAGTTTGCGTTGGGGAAGACTTTCTCTAAGGTAGGCATGTGCGGCTCACCGCCCTCTATGGGGACGCGCAGGGTGAGCAGCAAATAGGGCGCTTGCATCGTGCGCAATTGATAAACAACATGAAAGCGCGGCAATTCTTGGGGGAAATAATCTACCGCGCTTTCATCGCTGAGGAAGGTAAAACCAAATTCATCCCGCAGGGCGCGCGCTGCCTCGATAATCCGGTCTGGGGTAAGGAACAGAGTCAGCTGATCGCGGAAGATTTCTTGTTTGGCGGCAAAACGTTGTTCCAGGGCAGTGGCAAGCGATTCGAGTTTGCTATCCATCATGATCCTCGCTTAAGCCCACTTCTGAAGTTTTTCACGCTTGACCTTCTCGTGCAAGGTCATTACCCCGTGAATGAGCGCTTCGGGGCGGGGCGGGCAGCCGGCAACGTACACATCCACCGGCACAATCTCATCCACGCCCTGCACCAGGGCATAATTATTAAAGACGCCGGTGCAAGAAGCGCAGTCGCCCATGGCAATCACCCATTTCGGCGCAGGCATTTGATCGTATAACTGACGCACAACTGGAGCCATCTTGCGGCTCACCCGCCCCGCCACGATCATCAGGTCTGATTGGCGTGGACTGGCGCGCATGAGTTCCATCCCAAAGCGGCTCATATCATATTGCGAAGCCTGCGCGGACATCATTTCAATGGCGCAGCAAGCCAAGCCAAACAGCATGGGCCACATAGCATTGGTACGCGCCCAGTTCACCATCGTTTCCAAAGAGGTGGTGACGATCCCCATATTGCCAGCTTTTTGCTCTAATCCCATTCCAACGCTCCTTTCTTCCAGGCGTACAGATGCGCTACCTCTAAAATAACCACAAAGACCAGGATAGCCCCCAATCCTTGCGCCCCTAAGCCGCGGAAAGACACCGCCCAGGGCAGGAAGAACACCACTTCAATATCAAACAGAATGAAAAGCACCGCGATAAGATAATAGCGCACGTTCATGCGCCGCCGCCCTGGCCCATAAGGCACCATGCCGGATTCATAAGGCATCGCCTTTTTCCCGCTCGGACGGTTGGGACCGAAAATCGTCCCTAAAACGGCAACCAAAATACCTAAAATGGTCGCCAGGACAAGCAAAATCAGTAAAGGAAGGTATGTATTGATCATTTCAATCGTTTCCACGCTTGCCAGATCGAAATTCAAAGGCTCTTTTGGTTTCGGATCGCTCTGCTATGCCCCCGCTCGTAAGCCAATCACCAAGACCAGTAAACCAGCCTTATCGGATAAGATATATTGCAACAGTATATCATAGCTTAATTATGGAGGCAAACGTTTTCCAACCCTGCAAATGGGCGGCGGAAAGGAAAAAGCAGGGGTGAATTTAACGCTACAATCTTCCCTCCCGTTTCTGCAGAGACTCCGCTATAATGAACAAAATTTTGTTGGAGCGATTATGTCGAACGTCTTTGTCTCGCATCATCCCCTGGTGAGTCACAAACTCAGCATTTTACGGGATGTCAACACGGAACCCAAGAAATTCCGCCAGTTAATTAAAGAAATTACCGCTCTGATTGCCTATGAAGCCACCGCAGACCTGGCAACCGAGCCGGTAGATGTGCAAACCCCGCTGGCAATTGCCAAATGCGCCCAACTGAAGGAAAAAGTGGGACTTGTGCCTGTCCTGCGCGCCGGGTTGGGCATGGTGGAAGGGATTTGGGAGCTGATGCCCTCGGCGGAAGTCTGGCACATTGGCTTATATCGAGATGAGCGCACCTTGAAGCCAGTGGAATATTACAACAAACTGCCCATCGAGCCGACTGTCTCGGTCTGCCTGATTTTGGATCCCATGCTGGCAACCGGCGGCTCGGCAGTGGCTACGGCGGACGTCCTCAAACGCTGGGGGGTGACGAAAATTAAGTTCCTGGGGATGATCGCAGCGCCGGAAGGGATTCAGGCGATGCAATCTCATCACCCCGATATTGACCTGCACCTGGCTTGTGTGGATGATCGCCTGAATGAAAAAGGCTATATCCTGCCCGGGTTAGGGGATGCCGGCGACCGTCAATTTGGCACTGCCTGAGATGAGCGTTTAGCGATTCTCAACGATCCGCAAGCCCATCATGCGTTGCAGAGCAGCCCGCAGCACAAAAATGGGCAACAAGATCAGCGCGTGCAGCGTCAGGCTGATGCCAAAAATGGTGGTCATCAGCCCCATGCCCTGCTCAAAGCCGGGTCCCAGGGCTGCCACCATCCAGGGACCTGCGCCTGCGAAAATTGCCAGCCCCAGCAAGCCAGCCATCACCAAGCCCATGGGCAGCCAGGCGTGCCGATCAGAGGCGGAAGGTAACATGGTGCTGCTGACGGTAAACGTCAGGTAGACCCACAGCCAGAAATCGGGTTGAGCGGGTAAAGCTTTGAGCGTCAACCAAAAGGTAGACCAGTCACTGTTGACGGCTGCACCCACCAGCGGCATTAACCCTAGAGCATACGTGCCTAAGAGCATCACCGCCGCGCCGCCGGTCAACAGGGGAGCTGCGCCAATCAACGCATCCCGCACCCAATCGGTTTTGGCGGTTTCCACATAACCCAGACGCAGCTGACCACCCGGCATCAGCTGTGGAAGGAGCGAGAATTTGCCGGTGCGCACCACCAGCAGATTCGCCATCAGAAAATGGCTGGTCTCGTGCAGCAGCACCCCAGGAAAAAAAAGCACCGCAAATGCCCCCAATGAAAAATTGAGACTGCGGGTTAATAACAAAAATACCGCTTGAATCTCACGGTGCAAGCGATTCTGGATGAAAATGAGCGGCGCAAGTATCACGATCAGCCACGCCACATCCAAGAGATACGGCAAGACGGCATCCAACGCCATGATGGGAAATCCAATCAAAACGGATCAAAGGGGGAATGGGTGTAATGGTGATCTAGAGGGGAAGATCACCACTCTAGATCACCATTACACCCAATTTCAGAGACTCCAAAATGATTCTGCTACTGCGCCGGGGGTGGAGAATATGGCGCGGGCGGGATATTGCTGGCGGGGGGTCGCTTATTGCCGCGCATCGAGAACCAGATGGATGCGCCGGCTACGCCCAACCCTGCCAACAACGCCACGTTGAACAGCCCAATGCAGCAACCGCCGCCCAGTTGATACAGCCACAGTTGTTGGCGATCCAGCACAATCGAATTATTGCCCAGTTGGCTGAGGATTTGATTTAAGGTTTCTGGGTTAATCGAAGAAGCGTTGATCGCCGCTGCCACCAGCTGACCGATGATGGCAAAAACGCCTGCAATCGCGCCAGCCATTGCGCCGCGCTTCATCGCATCCGAAGAAAGCATGGGTTTCTCGAAGTTCCCCGTCAGGTAGCCCGCCAACAGTCCCACAAAGATGGCGATACAGGGGGTGCAAATGGGCGAAATGGTTGCGCCAAAGCCCAACGCCAATACGAACATAATCGCGCCTGCAATCAAACCTGCCTTAATCATCGTATCCTCCTTTTAGCAAAACACACTAAAACAAAAATGGAACTCTGGGAATGGGTGTGGTAGGGGTTTAGAGGGAAGATATTCTCTCTAAACCCCTACCACACCCATTCCCAGCGAATCCAAACTCTAGCTCATGCGAGCGGCAGCCGCTTTGATAATTGCGGCGAAATCCGCCACCTTGAGGCTTGCGCCGCCGACTAACGCCCCGTCAATATCCGGCTGGGCAAAATATTCAGCGGCATTTTTGGCATTCACCGAACCGCCGTATTGAATACGGACTGCCTGGGCAACGCCCTCGCCAAACATTTCCTTTAATGTGGGGCGGATGTAATTTGCCAGCACCGCGTTCGCGCCATCACTGGTAGCAGCGCGACCGGTGCCAATCGCCCACACAGGTTCGTAAGCGATCACGACTTTTCCCGCCTGCTCAACGGTCAGCCCCTTCAAGCCTTCGCGCACCTGACGGGTGACGACCGCTTCGGTCTGAGCGGCTTCATTTTGAGCCAGGGTTTCGCCCACACATACAATCGGGGTCAGCCCTACCGCAAAAGCAGCCTTGGTCTTGCGATTGACGGTTTCGTCCGTTTCCGCAAAATATTGGCGGCGTTCGGAATGACCCAAAATCACATATTGGCAAAATTCCGCTACCATCTTAGGCGCAACTTCGCCCGTGAATGCGCCGGATTCTTCCCAGTGCATATTTTGCGCGCCAATGGCAACGTTCGTGCCTGAAAGCATATTGCTTAAAGACATCAGGTAAGGGAATGGCGGGCAAATGGCAATATCAATATGCTCAATCGCCTGCAATTCCGGCAGCATTTGGGCAACCAACAGACGCGCTTCTTCCCCCGTTTTGTTCATCTTCCAGTTTCCGGCAACAAAAGGCTTTCGCATGAACTCTCTCCTCAAAAAGAATAAGGTTTGTGTATCTATTTTTCTGATTCTAAACACTTGATGCTCTTTTAGTATAGCGCAAATCACCGGCTTGCTCTACTAAATACAAGAGGAACTCTGGGGACTGGGGGATGGTCATTGAGAGGGGACGATCGTCCCCTCTCAATGACCATCCCCCAGTCCCCAAGGAACCAGAAGAGAGGTTCGTGGGGAAAAATAGATTATCACACACAAGGGTTTGACAGCCCTCCCCAATGCAGGTATGATAAAGTTCCTTCAGGTTGGTCGGATGATCGCGGCTATGCTTGCATAGTCGAGGAAAGTCCGCACTCCACAGAGCAGAATGCCGGGTAACGCCCGGGGCGGAGTAATCTGCCGGATCGGGCCACAGAAAAACAAACCGCCAGGGCAGGTTCGCCTGTTCGGGCAAGGGTGAAAAGGTGGTGTAAGAGACCACCGGCGTTGGCAGTAATGTCACGGCCAGGTAACCCCCTTTCGGAGCAAGGCCAAGCAGAGGCAAATCATTACCGGGTGGGCTTGCCCATCTTATAATGAGGGAAGCGGCTCGCTTTCCTATCAACCTCGGGTAGGCTGCACGAGCGGAAGAGTAATCTTTCGCCTAGAGAGATGATCGTCCAACCCTCCTCGGAGGGCAGACAGAATGCGGCTTATAGACCGACCTGAAGGGCATTTATTAAGGAGGAAAAGTTGGTCAGGATAGAATGGATCAACGAGATTCGCCCGCGCCTGGCAAATGAATTTGACCCCGGGCGATTTATTGCGCGTACTCCCGCCATAGCCGAAGCCTACCGCTGGGGCAAAGAGCTGCACGCCGGTCAGTTGCGCATCAGCGGAGAACCCTATTTTGAAACGCACTGCGCCTGGGTCGGCGCATTTTTAGATAACCTGGTGGGCAACGAAGCCTGGACGATTGCCGGTCTGCTGCATGATTCGGTGGAAGATTCAGGCGAAACGCTGGATAAAATCCGCGATCATTTCCCCAGTCCCCTGGGCGATGAAGTGGCGCATATTGTAGATGGCGTTACCAAGCTCTCGAATCCGCGCGATGGTCGCTCACGCGAGATGGAAACCCTGCGCAAAATGGCAATGTTCCGCGACCCGGGCGTATTTATCGTCAAATTAGCAGATAAAAGCCATAACCTGATGACCCTGGAATACATGCGCGAGCCTCGCCGCCGCGAAAAGGCGGTGGAAGCAATCCGCGCGTATGGCAAGCTGGCGGGCATTATGAACTGCTATAAATGGCGGCGCTGGCTGGAAGATATGGCTTTCCCCTTTGTGGATATGGATACCTATACGCAGGTCAAGTCTCAAATTGACCGCGACCCGCGCTTGCAGTGTGATTTTATCAATCACACTCTGGATCAGTTGGGCAAAATCATGGAACGGGCAGGCATGGATGGGCAGGTATCCATTATCGTCAACGGATACTGGCGCGCCTGGCAAAAGTTACGCCGCCTGGCGCGGATGCGTCAGGCTTCGCTGCATTCCTTTGCCGCCGTGAATGACATGATTAGCTTCCGCATGGTCATTGACCAGGACGATGAAAAGCTGTGTTATGCCCTGCTGGCGGAGGTCAACCGCTATTTTGGCGCGTATCTGGAAACCAGTCAGTTTAGTGATCACATTGCGTCTCCACAAAACCGCTATCGCGCCCTGCATACGGCGATCTGGCTGCCGCATGTAGGCATGATTGAAATTGCCATCGCCACCCGTGATATGGAAGGCGAAAATACCTGGGGTGTGGTGTATGCCGTCAAAAATGGCAAAGATATCAGCACCTACCGCCCCATTGAAATCCTGACGCCCACGGGAAGCGCGCGCTTCCTGCCGGAAGGCTCCACCGTGTTAGACGCGGTCGCTTCTATTCAGCAAGAAAACTTGCTGGATAAAATCAGCGCGGTGCACGTGAATGGCATCCTGGCGCGCCTTTCTGAGCCGGTGCGCCCAGGGGATGTGGTGGAAGTCATCACCAACGGTCCGCGTATGACGGTCAGCGAGGATTGGCTGGGTTTTGTTAACCAGTCCACCGCGCGCATGTTGCAGACGGCGCTCGCCACTGAAGCCTTACGTCACTCTGCCGAAGAAGGTCAACGCCTGATGAAAGGCATTCTGGCAGCGCAAGGGATCCTCTCTCTGGATGACGTGCGCACGCTTGACCCCGATCGCTGGGATAATTTGCTGGAACAATTAGCGTGCGCCAACCTGGAAGACATCTATTCTGCACTGGGGGGAGGCGCCATTCGTCTGACAGATATTGAACAGGCTCTTCACCGCATCGGCATCTCGAAAGACATTTTGCATTGGACGACTATCCGCATTGCCGCGCCTGCCCAGGCAAACCGCCCCGGCATGTTGGCGCGTCTGGCGGGCATGGTTTCCGCGTATGGCGGTAATATTTTGCGCTCAGTGAATAATACCCTCTCGAGCGGCGGCTTTGATCTGCGCCTGGTGGTCAAAAACCTGACGTCTGATCAGCTGCGTCTGCTGGAACAGGCTTATCTGGAAAGCGGTATTGAATTTGACTCCATTGAGCTGGTCTAATCTTCTTTGAGAGCTTGAATGAAAATTGGCATCCTCTCCGATACCCATAACAACCTTGAAAACCTCATGCGCGCCCTGCATCTGCTGCGCCTGGCGGATGTCGATACCCTCATTCACTGTGGTGATCTGACAGATCCTGAACTGCTGCGCCAGATCGCAGGTTTTCGCGTCCTCTACGTCTTCGGCAATGGGGATACCTCCCAAAGTGATATTCGAGAGGGGGTGCTTGCCCTGCATCCGGCTGGCTTTGCCGGGCATACCTTTACCGGAGAGGTGGGCGCCGTCAAAATAGCGGCGGCGCATGGGCACTTAAGCGGCGCAATTGATTCGCTGGTGCATTCCGGGCAGTATACTTACGTCTTTCGGGGGCATTCTCATCTGCATCAGGACGAACAAATTGGCGCGACCCGGCTGATTAACCCCGGCGCGCTGGGCGGAACGAAGCGCGAACCACGTCAATTCTGCATCCTCGATTTGCAAACCGGGGATGCGCAGTTTGTTGAAGTAGAATAAATCCTGAAGGAGATCACATCACCATGACCATTCTCGCGTCTGAAACCAGTTGGGTATTGCAAACCAACCATACTGCTTATGCTTTTGGCTTGAACGAAGCCGGGCTGCTTACGCATCGCTATTGGGGCGCGCGCCTCCCCCGCTCTACTGACTATCCTGACCCCATCAACCCGCCCGGCTGGGCTTCTTTCAACAATGCCGAGCAGTTGACTCCTGAAGAATATCCCGGCTACGCAGGCATGAAGTTCATTGATCCCTGCTTAAAAGTAACTTTTGCTGATCAAGTGCGCGACGTGGTGCTGCGCTTTGTCTCCGCCCAGGTAGAAGGATCGCTGCTGCACATTACCCTGAAGGACGCTCAATATCCGTTTCAGGTGGTCTTGCATTACCAGGTTCACGAAACCTATGACCTGATCGAACGGTGGGTGACGCTCACCAACCAGGGCACTGACCCCATCAGCGTGGAGCGCGTTTTCTCGGCGCAGTGGCACTTGCCCACCGGCGAACATTACCGCCTCACTCACCTGACGGGACGCTGGCTGGATGAAATGCATCTGCACCGCGAGCCGCTCGTCCAGGGGATTAAGACCATTGAGAGCCGCCGCATTACTACCAGTCACCATCACAACCCCTGGTTTGCCGTAGATCGCGGCGCAGCGGATGAAACCCAGGGCGAAGTCTGGTTTGGCGCACTCGCCTGGAGCGGCAACTGGAAACTCGCCGCCGAAGTGACTGATTTTCTCTCCACCCGTCTTTCCATCGGCTTAAATGACTGGGATTTCGCCTGGAAGCTAACTCCGGCCGAGAGCTTCCACACCCCTCACGCCTTTGCCGGATATACCCGCCAGGGGTTTGGCGCAGCCAGCCGCACCCTGCATGATTACATCCGCCGCGAAGTGCTGCCGCATGGACCCGTCACGCATAAGGTGCTGTATAACTCGTGGGAAGCCACCACCTTCAACGTGGATGTGGATTCGCAAATCCGGTTGGCAGAGCTGGCAGCCAAAATGGGGATTGAACTCTTCGTCATGGATGATGGTTGGTTCCATGGGCGTGATGACGATCACGCTGGCTTGGGCGATTGGTGGCCCGATGAGCGCAAATTCCCCAATGGTCTCAAGCCGCTGATCGAGCGGGTCAACGCCCTTGGCATGGATTTTGGCTTGTGGGTAGAGCCGGAAATGGTCAACCCCAACAGTGACCTGTATCGCCAGCACCCCGATTGGGTCATTCACTTCCCCACCCGCGAACGCACCGAAGGGCGCAACCAGTTGATCCTCAACCTGGCGCGCGAGGATGTGCAGGATTATTTAATTCAGCTGCTCGATAAGCTGCTCACCGAAAATAACATCGCCTTTATCAAATGGGATATGAATCGCAACGTCAGCGAACCGGGCTGGCCCACCGCTCCCGGCGACCCACGTGAAATTTGGGTGCGCTACGTCTATGGCGTTTATCGCGTGTGGGGCGCGCTGCGTGAAAATCACCCTGAGGTCATCTTCCAAAGCTGCTCGGGCGGAGGCGGTCGCGCGGATATGGCGATCCTGAAACTGGCGGATCAGATTTGGGTCAGCGATAACACCGAAGCGACCGCCCGACTGAACATTCAGGAAGGCTTTTCGCAGCTCTTTCCCGCCAACACTATGGAAGCCTGGGTGACGGACGCCGGGCGCGGCATTGTTCCGTTGGAATTTCGTTTCCACGTCTCCATGTGCGGCTCGTTGGGCGTGGGCGGTCATTTGCTGCACTGGACGGAAGAAGAACGCGCTCAGGCAGCGGAACTCATCGCGCTCTACAAAGACATTCGCCCTATCATTCAGCTGGGCGACCAATATCGCTTGCTTTCGCCGCAAGCCTCCAGCTTTTCCGCGGTGCAATACATGAGCAAAGACCGCTCGGAGGGCGTGCTGTTTGCCTTCCGCGTCCATCTGGCGGAACCGGCTCAAGGGGAACCGCTCTACCTGCAAGGCTTAGACCCTGACACCGTCTATGAGATCGAAGGCTTTGACGGTCAGCGTTCTGGGCTGGCATGGATGAACATTGGGCAAACCCTCTGGCTGCGCGATTTGGGCAGCACGGTGCGCCGCATCCGCCGAATTTAGGATTGCGTATTTCAAAATGAGAAACATCATCCAATTTTTAGCCATCTGACCAGGGAAAACCTGGTCAGATGCAGGGCGAAAAGCCAGGCAAAATGCCTTAAGCTCTACGCTATCCTGATTTCCCCAAGAAAAGAGGTCGCAGCCCAGAGCAACTGCGACCTCTTTTCTTGTTAATATGCGTTAAAATGACTCCGTACTTAATCTTAATCTCTGCCAATAGGCAGCGTGGGCGGCTCTGTGGATTCAACAGCCATTCAGGTGGATCAAATTTATCATGGGGATTGCGTTCAGGTATTAAATTCACTGCCTGAGCAATCTGTTGACTTGATTTTTGCCGACCCGCCGTATAACTTGCAATTGCAGCAAGAATTGCGCCGCCCGAATCAATCCCTGGTGGACGCCGTCAATGACGAGTGGGATCAATTCGAGAGCTTTGCCGCTTACGATGCCTTCACGCGCCAATGGCTGACGGCTTGCCAGCGCGTGTTGAAGGATACCGGCACGTTGTGGGTGATTGGCTCGTATCATAATATTTATCGCATTGGCGCGCTGCTACAAGACCTGGATTTCTGGCTGCTCAATTCCATCATTTGGGTGAAGGCAAACCCCATGCCCAATTTCCGCGGGGTGCGCTTCACCCACGCCCACGAGGAATTGATTTGGGCAAGCAAACGCAAAGGCAGCCGCCATACCTTCAATCACCATGCCATGAAGTCGCTCAATGACGACCTGCAAATGCGCAGTGATTGGCTGCTGCCGATTTGTTCGGGGGCAGAACGCATCCAGGAAAATGGTCACAAAGCACATTCCACCCAAAAGCCCGAAAGTTTGCTTGAACGTGTCATTCTTTCTTCCAGTAATGTGGGGGATGTGATCCTAGACCCCTTCTTTGGCACAGGGACGACCGGCGCAGTGGCAAAAAGGCTGCATCGCCGATGGATCGGCATTGAGCGCGATGCCCATTATGTCCAAATTGCCCAACAGCGCATTGACGCCACTTCCCCGGCTGCCTCAGAAACCGATCTGCCTATTTCCTTAGATAAGAAGCGCACACAACGGCGCGTTCCGTTCCGTAATTTAATCGAAGCAGGCTTGCTCACCGCCGGACAGACGCTTTACTTCCGCGCGGATCGCACCCTTTTGGCGCAAATTCAGCCAGGCGGAAAATTAAGCGTGGATGGTTTTACCGGCTCCATCCATGCAACGGGCAAGCGCCTGACGCATAACAATAACAGCCCATGCAACGGCTGGACGAGCTGGTATTACGAAACGCCAGACGGCGCGATGGTGATGATTGATACGCTGCGCCAATCTTATCTTGAATCAATTTGGGGTAAATAACCTTATGGCTTTGCCACTCGGCAAACTTCCTGCTGATTTATTAGCGCGTTTGCTTTCCAGTCTGCCACAGGCGGACCCGCGCGTATTGTATGGACCCGGCGTGGGGCGAGATTGCGCCGTCATTAACCTGGGCGAGCATGTGCTGGTGATGAAATCCGACCCAATCACCTTTGCCAGCGAAGAAATTGGCTGGTACGCGGTGCAAATTAACGCCAACGACTTAGCAACTACCGGCGCTACCCCGCATTGGATGTTAGCAACCCTGCTGCTGCCTCCCAATACCTTGACAGAACAGGTAGAGCGGATTTTTCAGCAGTTGAAAGATGCCACTACCTCCCTGGGCATCACCCTCGTGGGCGGACATACCGAAATCACGCACGGCATTGACCATCCCATTTTGATGGGGACGCTGTTAGGGGAAGTGGAGCGGCATAAACTCATCCTTCCGAGCGGCGCGCAGCCGGGGGATACGCTGTTGCTCACCAAGGGCATCCCAATTGAGGCGACCGCGCTGCTCGCCCGCGAATTTGCCGAGCAGTTGGGAAAATTTTTGACCATAGAAGAATTAGAAGAGGCGCGCCAATACTTATTTCACCCTGGTATCAGCGTAGTGCGTGACGCTGCCCTAGCGGTGGCTGCCGGGCGAGTTCATGCCATGCACGACCCCACCGAGGGCGGGTTAGCCTCTGCTTTATGGGAGCTGGCAGAAGCAAGCAATACGCATCTGGTCATCCAGCCTGAAATGATTCCCATTTCAACGCTTTCGGCAAAAATTTGCGCCGCTTTCCAGCTAGACCCGATAGCGACCATTGCCTCTGGCGCGCTGTTGATGGCGGTAGACCACGCGGATGCGCCTGCCATTTGCTGCGCCTTGCAAGCCGAAGGCATCCCCTGTGAGAAGATTGGGCAGGTACAGGCGGGCGAGATGACCGTTTCACAGACGGACGGCGCGCTTCTCCCTCGCCCGGCGCGTGATGAGATCACCAAAGTATATGAGATAGCTGCGAGTTAATGAAACAGAGTTGTAGCAAAGCTACAACTCTGTTTCATTAACTCGCAATAGGTAACGTTTTATTTGCCGGTGCGCACGCTCATCCAGATCAAGGTCTGATGTTCCGCAAAGCCTGCCCGCTGAAAAGCCATCTCGGCATGACCAGCAGGGAAATTGATGCACAGAGGGCGGTTGCGGTACGCCATTTTTTGGCGAGCCTGAAGCAGTGCCGCGCTGACGGCAGCCTCATCCATTTGCGGAGACACAGCCAGCCAGAGCGAATCTGCAAACGAATGAGAAGGCGACCAGGTCAACCCGGCGCAAAGCTGCCCATCTTGCCAGGCGCACCAGGCTTCTTGATCTTCATTTTGCACCCAGCGGATTAAACTTCGCCACCAATTCGGGGCTAAGTCATTAATATCTAGAGATAGCCCCCAGGCAACATCTTCAGGGTAAATCTGGCACAACCAGGCACGCAGCGAAGACCAATCCGCCCTAGTGCGCCCACGCAGGGCGACCCCTGAGCCAGATGACAGTGATTGAGGCAAATCACTCTTGGAAATCCACGCAGTGCGTCGGTAATGTTCCACAAACCCCAGCGAGGCATACACGCGATACGCCGCCGGGTTATCTGCGCGGACTTGCAGCCAGGCAGTGGGTACGCCGCGTTCACGCAGCAAGTTGAGCGCCTGCGCAGTCAGTTGATGGGCAATTCCACGCCGGCGATATTCTGGGTGGACCGCCACGTTAGCAATCCAATACATCAGTCGCCCGTTGCGCATCAGCGGAATGAGGTTCAGGTTGCCGACAATGCGCGCATCCTCTTCCCAGACAAAGCCTGAAAGCGGCGCAGTGAGCGGGTTTACGCCACCCCGCATCCAATTCTGGTAACGCAAATCCCCCGCTGCCCAACGCAAATGGCGCAGATAGCTGTCGCCATCCGCATCCAAGGTGGAGGCAAAGCAAATTTCAATCAAGTCCGCCACCGCAGGCAGATCCTTGGTAACGTCTAAGGGGCGCAGATAAGGCATGGGATAAGGGGGGCGCAGGCTCACTCGTTTATTTTACCTTGATTCTGTCAGAAGATTCTATTTGGAACTGTGTGAATTGGCTACCACGCCAATTCACAATGAACCTTCTATTTTACGAAGAGAACGCCGCAAGCCAGTGATACAATTAAAAAGCAGCAATAGAAATGATCATAAAGAAGGCAAACGTATGAAATCCTTTTGGAAAATGATGTTCATGGGCGCAGTTGCCGGGGCGGTTGGCGGCATTGCAGTCCAGCGGATACAAGCAGCGCGGCACTGGCGCGTGCAGCAGCCATATTTACTCCATCAAACCGCGCTGATTACTGGCGCATCGGCAGGGATTGGGGCAGCCTTTGCGCGCGCCCTGGCACGCGAGGGCTACAACCTGGTGCTGATCGCCCGCCGCGCGGATCGCTTACAAATCCTGGCAGAAGAAATCCAGCAGATCAGCCCGGTAAAGATCGAAATCTTCCCCGCTGACCTTGTCAACACGGCAGACCTCGCCCGCCTGGAGGCGCGCATTCCCCAAATCCCCAACCTGGCAGTGGTGATTAACAACGCTGGTTTTGGCACTGGCGGCGATTTTGCGCGCGTCCCGCTCAAGCCCGAATTGGATATGGTTCGCCTGCATGTGATTGCCAGCATGACCATCATGCACGCCGCGCTGCCCGTTTTGGCAAATCAACCCAACAGCGCATTGATTAACGTCTCTTCCACCATGTCCTTCCTGCCCACTCCCAAAAACGCCACTTATGGCGCAACCAAAGCCTTCCTTAATTCCTTCAGTCAGGCAGTGCAAGGGGAACTCTCTACGCGGCACGTGCGCATTCAAGCCCTCTGCCCCGGCTTTACCGAGAGCGAATTTCACGATATTATCAAGATGGATCGCGCTCGTGTTCCCGCCTTCCTGTGGATGACTGCCGATCAGGTTGTGGCTGAATCGCTGCAAGGGATGCGCGAAGGTCGCTCCATGGTTGTGCCTGGTTGGGCGAATAAGGCGTTCTATTTTATCGCCACGAGCCTGCCACAAAGTCTGCTCGCCCCCATTGAAACCGCCGCCTGGCGGTTCGCCAATTCACTTGGAATTCAAAATATCCTGGAGTAACCCGCTTATGCTGCCTTTCGTTCGTTATACCCATCACCAGTTGAACGCTGCCCTCGAAATGGTGGGCGCAGCCAGTTATGCTCTGCTTGCGCCGCTTCAAATTAGCGCATGGCGCACCGCTGAACCGGTGTCCTTTGCAGATCGCACCACCGGCGAACCGCTTGACCTGCACCTGGGCGACCGCTGGGGTAATTTATTTGATTGCGCCTGGTTTTGTTTTCGCGGCACCGTCCCCGCCGAAGCCGCCGGAAAGCAAGTCGTCTTGATGTTGGATGTCAACGGCGAAATGTTGGTGGTAGATGCCGCCGGCGAACCCCTGCGCGGCTTGACCAACGTGGCTTCTGAGTTTGACAAGAGCCTGGGGTTGCCCGGCAAGCGCATCCTGCCCATGTTTGCCGCTGCGCAGGGCGGCGAGCCGATTGAAGTCTGGGCGGATGCCGGCATGAACGACCTGTTTGGCTTTATTCAGGATAATGGGCAGATTCGCAACGCCCAAGTTGCCATCTGCAACCCGCAAACCCTGGCGCTTTATTATGACCTGGAAGTGCTGCTCGACAGCCTCAAAGTGCTGCCGGAGCAATCCCCGCGTTACCAGCATATTTTGGTCGCCTTAAATGAGGCTGTTCACTGCATCTGGAATGGAATAGATGAGCAAGCCGCTGCGCAGGCGCGCGCTGCCCTGGCTGGCGAGCTTGCCAAAAGAGGTGGCGACCCCAGCCTGAAGATCAGCGCCATTGGTCATGCCCATATTGATTTAGGCTGGATGTGGCCCATCCGTGAGACCAAGCGCAAGGGCGCGCGTACCTTCGCCACCGCCTTAGCTAACATGCAGCACGACCCAGACTATCGCTTTGCCGCCAGTCAGGCGCAATTATTTCAATGGATGTGTCAAATCTCATAAAGTCGTATACCTGAACCTTAACAAAAGTCTCAAAAAGTCGTATCACATAACTGCCAAGCAAAAGCGAAAGCAGGATAGGTACGATGAGCCAAAAAGGACAAACAACCACATTGGAAGAACGAGT
>JBBRAT010000021.1:0-67990 GCA_038206515.1 Anaerolineales bacterium
GACCAACCCATCGTCCGAACTCCAACAGGAAGTTATTCGGTTGTTAATTGATCACATCGTTGTCGGTGAAAAAGAGATCGTGATCAAGCACATCGTCCCGACTGACGATGATTGTCGTTTATTACCGGGACGTCATGATACCATTATTTCTTCCTTAAACCACTCCATAAGACCA
Source organism: Anaerolineales bacterium (assembly GCA_038206515.1). Lineage (GTDB taxonomy): Bacteria > Chloroflexota > Anaerolineae > Anaerolineales > Anaerolineaceae > DSYU01. The sequence goes on from JBBRAT010000021.1 coordinate 176, forward strand.
ATCCAACGCCCAGGGCGCAGATGACGATCATGCCAATGCCCAGGGTACGCATGGGGAGCGCGCCATCCGTGGTGGATGTGGCGGGGGTGGGGGACATGGCTTGCTGCTCGGCGGCGGAGACGGCGGTGGCTGCATCTGCGGCAACCGCCGTGCTACTCTCTGTGTTGCGCAGGGTGGCGGTTGGGCGGTGGGTGCTGGTGGGCCGCGGCGTGCGGGTGGGCGGCTTGGGCGTTTGGGTGACGGTGGGGGTGATGGTAGGCGTGGAGGAAGGCACAATCACCAGTTTATCGCCGGGGTAGACAATGTCGGAGGCATTCAAGCTGTTATAGCGTTTCACATCCGCCACTTTCACTTTATAAGCGTTGGAAATGCTCCATAAGGATTGCCCCGGCTGCACTTCATGGATGACCGAGCCATCCGCGGCGGGGGTGGCTGTACCAACCGCGAAGATAGGCAGGGCGGTGGGCGCAGGTGCGTTGGGCGTTTTGGGGTTATTGGGCTGACCGGGGGTATTGGGCTTGGGGGTGGGGTTTTTGGCGGGTTGACCGGAGATGAAGCCTACGTCAATGGTGTAATAGACAAATTTATCCACCACTGCCACGCCCGCGCCGATGTGGGTGGCGGAGCTGTTTAGCATGGTACTCATGTGCAGCCCATCCGACCAGATGGAATAGACCGTCTGACTGGCGGACATATCATTTCCACCGGCGATATTTTCGGAGATGTAAATGGTTGCGCCGCCCCCATAGCCTGCCGCCACAGCGCGATCATGCGGACGGGTGCCGCCCGCGCCGGTGTGGGTGATGCTGCCGGTGGATGCCATAAAGTTGGAATGCCCTTGCGCAGATGCCATCAGCGAGCCGTCTACTTCCAACGGTCCTAAGCCGTTGCTGGCGCGCAAGGCGTTCACTTCGGCAATCAAGTCACCTGCAGAGCCAGCCTGCGCCTGTACCTTGCCCGGCTGCCCAAAAGCGGTGAAGAGCAGACAAAATAACGTGAAAAAGAGGAAGAACTTTTGTGTTTTCATAGCTTGAGTGGGGAATTATACCCGAAAAAAGAGGGCGATTAAAATGCGCGGCACAGATGCCCCATTCTAATCGCCCTTTTTGGCTTATATATGGAAGATATTCTATCGCAGAGCGCGTTCCCCGCTGCGACCCATGGCTTCCGCCACGATCAGGAAGTCGGTCGCTGAGATCATGCCTACGACTTGTCCCTTTTCATCCGCCACAGGCAAGTGATGGATGTTGTGCTTTTTCATCAATCGCGCGCACTCCACCATCGTCATATTCGCGCTGACGGTAATGAGCGGGCTGGTCATTATCTCGCTCACCTTCACCTGGCTGGGGTCGCGGTCTTGCGCCACAATCTTATCGCAAATATCGGTGGAAGTGAGAATACCGTAATCGCGGTTATGCTCGCCTCGGTTGACAATGATGCTGTTGATATACCTCCGCCGCATGGTCTCTAAGGCGTCTGTTACCGGGCAATCAGCCTCCACGTAAACCACCAGGTCCATCATCCAGTCACGTACCGTAAATTCCATTGGGTTCTCCTTTCGCGTGATCTGAGCAACAAGTCGTGCAGAGATTGTTGATGAAATAAGTATATAGAAACGCGAATGAAAAAGCAAGTCAGGTATTGGTATAATGGATATAGGAAAACAATTCGGTACAAAATTCTTCATTTTCCATCCTAAGGAGGGAATTTTTATGGCGTCAGCGAAGGTGCAATGGATTGGCGGAAAAAAATTTGTCGGCACAGATTCAGGTAATCATTCGGTGGTGCTTTCTACCTCTTCCGAAGGGGTGGGGATGAAGCCTTCTGAACTGCTCCTGGTGGCGGTTGCCTCGTGTTCTTCGGTGGACGTGGTGGAAATTCTGGAAAAGAAGAAAATGCCGCTAGAGCTGTTGGATGTGCGCATTGAAGGCGAGCAGGACGCAGAACCGCCGTGGGCGTATCGCCAGATTGACATTTATTATCGCCTGAAGGGCAAAGGATTGACGGAAAAGGCAGTGGAACAGGCAATTCAACTTTCTCAGGAAAAATATTGCTCGGTGGCAGCTACCGTGCGCGGGGTTGCCAAGATTATCACGCATTATGAGATTGTCGCGTCCGAACACGTCATTCCGATTATTGGAGGAGCGAAATAGCCAAGATCAGATTACTGTGGAATGAGTGGTGGCGTAATTTAATCGGAGAAACCGCCTGAAACGTATGTATAATCAAGCCAGAGAATTTTCCCTGGCTTGTTTTTTATTGACCTCAAGGAGACTCAGTGAACAATATCGGTGTGATTGCGCGTTACGCCTCCTGGCTGGACATTCCAGCTTATACCACCCCCATCAGCTTAAATGAGGGGTCTACTCCGCTAATTCCGATGCCAAAGCTGGCGGAAGAATTGGGCGGCGGGTTTGAGCTGTTCGTCAAGTTCGAGGGCATGAACCCGACTGGCTCGTTTAAGGATCGCGGGATGACGGTTGCCATCAGTGAGGCTGCCGGGCGCGGTTCAAAGGCGGTGATTTGCGCGTCAACGGGCAACACGGCGGCTTCGGCGGCGGCGTATGCTGCCCGCGCGGGGATGCGCTCGATTGTGATTATCCCTGAAGGCAAGGTGGCGGCGGGGAAACTGGCTGGGGCGGTGGCGTATGGCGCGGAAGTCATTCAGATTGACGGCTCTTTTGATGATGCCCTCAGTTTGGTGGTGGCGATTTCAGACAAACACCCCATTTCTCTGGTCAATTCGCTGAATCCATACCGCCTGGAAGGTCAAAAGACAGCGGCGTTTGAAATTTGCGAAGATTTAGGCGCTGCGCCGGATTGGCTGTGCCTGCCAGTGGGCAACGCGGGCAATATCAGCGCGTATTGGATGGGATTTAAGCAATATCAGGCGGCGCGCGGTACGGGATTGCCGCGTATTCTGGGGGTGCAGGCGGCAGGGGCGGCTCCACTGGTGCTGGGACATCCGGTGGATCACCCGGAGACGATAGCGACTGCCATTCGGATTGGTCGCCCGGCGCGTGGAGAACAGGCGCTTGAGGCGGCGGAAGAATCGAAGGGCGAGATTATGGCTGTGACGGATGAGGAAATTCTGGCGATGCAGCGGCGATTGGCTGCAAGTGGGGTGTGGGTGGAACCGGCATCCGCGGCTGGGGCGGCTGGGCTGGCGCATCGCTTAAAAGAAGGCAGGATGAGTGTCAAGGGGATGCGTGTAGTCGTTGTTTGCACTGGTCACGGCATGAAAGACCCTGGAATTATTGCCGAATCCATGCCTAAGCCGCGCAAGGTGTTCCCACGCCTGGCGGAATTGGAAGACGTGATTGTGGGCGGCAAGGCATGAATGCCCGCATGGTAAAAGTGCGCGTGCCGGCGACCACCGCCAACCTGGGTCCTGGCTTTGACTGCCTGGGGCTGGCGTTGGGGCTATGGAATGAAGCCACGATCACGCTGGAGGGGCAGGGGGTGGTGGTCACTGCGGAAGGGGAGAGCGCAGGGACGTTGCCGCGGGATGAGCGTAACCTGGTGATTAAGGCGCTGCGCTTTTTCTATGAGGCGCGTTCGCTGCTGATGCCTGTAGGTGTTCGCCTGCATTGCGTCAACCGTGTGCCGCTTGGGTCTGGGATGGGGTCCAGCGCAACGGCGGTGTTGATGGGGCTGTTGGCTGGGTCGGCGTTGACAGACGAACCGTTTGACCCGGATAGCCTTTTGAGGTTGGCAGCCACGATGGAAGGTCACGCGGATAACGCTGCGGCTGCACTGTGGGGTGGGCTGACCCTGGTGGCTGCGTGCGAGGAGCGTTGGCTGGTGCGCAGGGTAGAGGTGCCTGCGTTGCGAGTGGCGATTGTTTTGCCTGCGGTGGATTTGCCTACCCGTACGGCGCGCGCGGCTTTGCCGGTACAGGTTGCCATGCGGGATGCCGCTTATAACCTGGCGCATACTGCCCTGGTGATTGAGGCTTTGCGCGAGGGCGACCTGGAATTGCTCTGTTTGGCGATGAGCGACCGCTTGCATGAGCCGTTCCGCCTGGCGTTGATCCCTGGGGCAGAGGCGGCGCGGAATGCTGCGCGGCGGATGGGCGCGGCGGTTGCCCTCTCAGGGGCGGGTCCCAGCCTGATTGCCTTTTCGCAGGATGACCCTGCCCCACTCGCTCAGGCGATGCAGCACAGTTTTGAAGTCCATGGCGTACGCGCGCGGTCTTTCTTGCTAGAAACCACCGCGGAGGGGGCATCGGTTCTTTCCGCCTCGGCATGATCTTTGGAATGAATTTGCCGCGCCTTTCTGTAGCAGCGCGCTGCGCGCGCCCATTATTGGATTAACGCAGCCGCGTTTTTGCGAAGAGAATTATCTGCATAAGTTTAGGCGCACGCAGTGCGCCGTTACACGGAGAGAAACACCTGAGCAATTCCTGATTTTCGTTGATGGATTGCCAAAACGTCCCATCTTAAGGAGATGAACCTGATATGGAAAGCAATTTTTGCGTTGAAGATCAGAAAATAACCTGGCGCAGGGATGGCGAAACGCTGCTGGTGCAGCCCTGGGGACCGGATGGCGTGCGCGTGCAGGCTACGGTGCTGCTGGAAATGCCGGTGGTGCCGGGCGGTTTGCTGGATACGCCGCCTGCGTCCAACGGGCAGGTAGCGCAAACGGAAAGCGGAGTCACGCTGATTAACGGTCGCGTGCGAGTGGAGATCAACCAGGAAGGCACGCTGCGCTTCTTCAATCACATTACCGGCGACCTTTTGCTTGCCGAGCCTGCGCCGTATTTCAATAAGCCGCCTGCGCGTTGGTGGCGTTTTGAGCATGGCGATCTGGCGCGCCTGGCGGTGCGCTTTGAACCGAACCCAGGCGAACGCATTTATGGTTTAGGTCAGCACCAACACGGGCTGCTGAATCAAAAAGGCTGCGTGATTGAACTGGAGCAGCGCAACACGGAAGTTTGCATCCCGTTTATGATGTCGTCTAAGGGCTATGGCTTCCTGTGGAACAACCCTGCGATTGGTCAGGTGGAATTTGCGGAGAACGCCACTCGTTGGCTGGCAGAAGGCACGCGCATCCTGGATTATTATCTGGTGGTGGCGGATGGCTACCCCGAAATTCTGGAGCATTACGTGGATGTGACCGGGCACGCGCCTATATTGCCAGATTGGGCGTTGGGGTTCTGGCAGTGCAAACTGCGCTATCGCACCCAGGAAGAACTGCTGGAGGTGGCGCGGGAATATAAACAGCGTGGCGTGCCGCTTTCGGTAATCGTCACGGATTATTTCCACTGGTCGCAAATGGGGGATTGGATGTTTGACCCGGCTTGCTGGCCCGACCCAGCGGCGATGATGGCGGAGTTAGAGGAGTTGGGCGTGCGGCTGATGGTTTCCATCTGGCCCACCGTCAACCCCAATAACGCTAATTTTGGACTGATGAAGAACAATAACTGGCTGCTGCGGAGTGAAAAGGGCTTGCAAAGTCAGTTGCCCATTGCGGATACCACCCCGGTGGGCGTGATTCCGGTTTGCTATTATGACGCCACTCATCCAGAGGCGCGCCGCTTTGTGTGGGAGAAGATTCGCAAGAATTATTACGACCTGGGCGTGCGCGTGTATTGGCTGGATGCAGACGAGCCTGAAATTTACCCAATGACCCATTCGAACCTGCGGTATGCGCTGGGTAACGGGCGCGAGGTGAGCAATATCTACCCGCTGAAACATCAGCAGGGCTTTTGGGAGAATTTGCGCCCCTCTGGCGATGAGCAGGAAGGGATTGTGGCGCTTTCGCGGTCGGCATTTGCGGGCAGCCAACGGTATGGCGCGGCGGTCTGGTCAGGGGATATTCCCTCTACGTTTGAAGCGCTGCGCAGCCAGGTGACGGGCGGGTTGAACGTGGGTCTGAGCGGCATCCCCTGGTGGACAACGGACATTGGCGGCTTTATGGGCGGGGATATTAACAGCACAGATTTCCGTGAGCTGCTGGTGCGCTGGTTCCAATATGGCGCGTTCTGCCCGCTGTTCCGCATTCATGGAGCGCGTTTGCCTATGACAGAAGAGAGTGGCGCGGGCGGCAGTGGCGCGCCGAATGAGATTTGGTCGTATGGCGAAGAAAATTACGTGATCCTGCGCCAGTTTGTGATGATTCGGGAGCGGCTGAAGCCTTATTTGCAGCAGCTGGCGCGCATGGCTGCCGAGAAAGGTCATCCGGTGATGCGCCCACTCTTTTTTGACTTCCCGGCTGACCCGGCAGCGGAGGGCGTCACGGATGAATTTATGCTTGGCGCTGATCTGCTGATTGCGCCTATTTTGCATCGGGATTGGCGGGAACGCCAGGTCTATTTGCCCGCTGGAACGGATTGGGTGGATGCCTGGACGGGTGAAACCCTGCCCGGCGGTAAGTGGTTGACGGCTTCCGCGCCCATCGAGCGCATTCCGGTCTACTGGCACGCGGGCAGCGTGGGGCAGTTTTTGTTTAGCGAAGCGTAACCTACGCCGATCTCAATCAAAAATGGACGCACTGTGCGTCCATTTTTGATTGAGATATTTAACCATTTATGGAATCCAATCGCCGATTTCGTCCCAGGCATAGCGTAGATGCTCGCCGAGGGGTTTGCCCAGGCGGCGGCTGACGCGGCGGAAGGCATATTCCAGTAAGGCGAGCCCGCCGATTTCGTTCAGGCGCACGCCAATAACGCGGGTGCGGATGTGCCTGCATTGCAGATCAAAGCCTGCGCCGGGGCGTTCAGAGAGGAAATCATCGCCCCCGCCAATTTGGAGGAGTTCTGTTAGGAGTTGTTCAACCTCGTAACGGTGTTCCGCGCGGTAGGGACGGAAGAAAAGATCGCCTAAGAAGCTCATATTTTGATTATAGCGGAATTGACAAGGTCAGGCATGGCTATGTAGCGGCTTCCGGCGCGAAGGTTTGGGGGGTGCAGGCAAAGACGCAGGCATTGTACAATTCACCGGTGAGGTAATGACGACCATCATTGTGGAGCACGCCCTCCAGGGGATAACCGGCGCGCCGGGCGACTGCTGCGCTGCGTATGTTTTTCTCGTTGCAGAAAATGGCAACGCGGTTGGCATGCAGGCTATATAGGGCGAAATGAGTTAATGCTGTCACGGCTTCGGTCATGATCCCTTGCCCATAGGCGGCAGTGCGCAGCCAATAGCCCATTTCAAAGCTGGGCGTCTTCCAGTTGGCGGCATATAAGCCTACCCGTCCGAGCAGCTGCGGGGAATTTGGCTGGAAGATTAAAAATTCAAAGGATTCGCGTGCCAGGAAGCGCGCTTGAGCGTAGCGCATTCTGCCTTCACAGCCGGAGAGCGTCTCTTCCTGACGCATATCAAACCAAGGGCGGAGTTCTGGCAGGGAATTTTGAGCAGCGTCATAATACGTTTGCCCATCATCGGGGGTAGGGCAGCGCAGCAGGAGGCGGTCCGTGCGGATGGATTGCTGGATTTCGTTGGGGACAAATTCAAAAGAAGGATGCAAAAGGTTGCTCGCTTTGTAAACGGCTGGATGTTTCTTTACAAAAGGATTTTCTGCGCGCCGCCGTTTCCTTGGGTAATTCGCCTGGCAGCATAGATTTTTATAAAGGGACTTTCGGCGAATTACCTCGTGCGTTCCATTATATACCCACCCATCCCATTTTTTGATTGCCTGACTCATTCTAGGGGGCGTCTAACAAATTTGCAAGTGTCTAGCGGTGTCCCAAGTCCGTGCAGTGGTTTCCGGCAGGAAACCTGATCGCAATTAAGAGATTTACCTTGCTAAACAGAAATTGCCTGATGATTTTCAGGCTTCCGGCCGGAAGGCACTACACGCAGGGCGATGTCATGACAAAAACAAGGAATGCGCAAGATTTGGGGTGTGGTTGAAAATTCCTATTACAAAGCTATTGACAGACGCCGAATTTATTTTATAATTCTCATAAGAATTAGAGATGTTATTGTTTGATGGAGTGTGTATGATGGTTTCTTGCATGTGTCTGGGGCGGGGCTGCTAAGGCCACTGCCCTTTCAAAAAGCGATTAACAGTTTCAGGCTTTAGAACTGGCAGCGGACTGGATAGCCTCGCATCCTGAATAGGTTGCAGAGCGGCATCATCCCGCTGCTTTTTATTGTCTGGAGCTGTTTTTTGTTAATTCATCAAAAATTTTCTCAAAAAGAGAAAATTTCATACTTATGGGAGGATTAAAAACGTATGGAAACTACAAGCACTTTGCATATCGCCAATAACGTGACGGAATTGATTGGCAACACGCCTTTGGTGCGCCTGAACCGCGTTACCGAAGGGGCAGTGGCGGAAGTGGTGGCGAAGCTGGAATTTTACAACCCGGCGCACAGCGTGAAGGATCGCATTGGCATGTCGATGATTGACGCGGCGGAGAAGGCAGGCAAGATCAACAAGGATAGCATTATTCTTGAATCGACCAGCGGCAACACGGGCATTGCTTTGGCGATGGTTTGCGCGGCGCGTGGCTATAAATGCGTGATCCTCATGCCTGAGACGGCGAGCAAAGAGCGCCGGCTGGTGATGCGGGCGTATGGGGCGGAATTGATCCTCACGCCGGGTGCGGAAGGCATGTCTGGGGCAATTCGCCGCGCTACGGAAATGGCGCAGGCAGACCCGCGTTATTTTATCCCGGCGCAGTTTGATAACCCGGCAAACCCCGAAATTCACCGCCGCACAACGGGCGAAGAAATTTGGCGGGATACGGCTGGCAAAGTGGATATTTTCGTGGCAGGCGTTGGCACGGGCGGCACGATTACCGGCGTGGGTGAAACCCTCAAGGCGCACAAGCCCAGCGTGAAAGTGATTGCCATTGAGCCAGACACTTCTGCGGTGCTTTCTGGCGGGCAAAAGGGACCGCATCCGCTGCAAGGGTTGGGCGCGGGCTTTGTGCCGAGCGTCTTGAATACCAAAATATATGATGAGGTCATCCGTGTGACGGGCGATAACGCTTTTGCCACTGCGCGGCGCATGGCGCGTGAAGAAGGGCTGCTGGTGGGCATTTCTTCCGGCGCAGCGGTTTGGGCTGCCTTAGAGGTTGCCAAACGACCGGAGAACGCGGGTAAGCTGATTGTGGTGATTATCCCCTCGTTTGGCGAGCGTTACCTGAGTACCCCATTGTTTGCTGACCTGTTGGATAAATAGCTTCGGAGCGATTACGAGCCGCGTTGTATGCTTTGAAGGGTATAACGCGGCTCTGAATAAAGGGATTTGGAGCGTGGAATGCGTGAATTTATTCGTATGATGAAGGAAGATATTCAATCGGTGTTTGACCGTGACCCTGCTGCCCGCAGCACGCTGGAGATTCTGATCAGCTATCCGGGGCTGCATGCTATTTGGGGATTTCGCATTACACATTGGTTGTGGCAGCGGCGTCAATATTTGCTGGCGCGCTGGCTTTCGCACGTTTTCCGCTTCTTGACGGGCATTGAAATTCATCCGGGGGCAACCATTGGACATCGCTTTTTTATTGATCACGGCATGGGCGTGGTGATTGGGGAAACAGCGGAAGTAGGCAATGATGTTACCCTGTATCACGGGGTCACGTTGGGCGGCACGACCCTTGCAAAGGGAAAACGTCACCCCACGTTAGAAGATAATGTAGTGGTGGGGGCAGGGGCAAAGATATTAGGCGCGATTGTGATTGGCGCAGGCAGCCGCATTGGGGCAAATGCCGCGGTGGTCAAATCGGCGCCAGCCAATTCGGTGGTGGTGGGGGTACCAGGGCAGGTGGTGGTACGTTCAAAGCCGCGCCCCAATGCTTCCACGCCTGACCTGAATCATAATATCTTGCCGGATACGATTGGGATTACGCTTTCTTCGCTGATGGAACGATTGGATTCCGTGGAAGCGCGTTTATCCGGCGGGCATGATGACCGCACGTATACGGGCAGCCTGGAAAAGCTGGAAATTTTGGAAATGAAGCTGCATGGGCATTTGGAAAGTCATGTACATGCCCCAAATGGCAATAGCAATGGGCATTCGCATACGTTGGAAGCCGTTGGCGCGAAAGAACCGGAGCATGGACCGCATACGCCAAAATCGGGCGTCTGGCGTGGGGAAGATTTTAGCATTTAGAGGATTTGTTTCGGCAGGAGGTGATTTTTCCTGATTTTTGGAGGAATCAACTCCTGCGTTGGGATATGTATTTGACAAAAAAAGAGGAAACCAGTGCGGTTTTGCGAAATTGAGATTATTGTAAATCTTTAATATACATATATCAATAAAGTACATAAATCATTCTAGGGTACAAAACGCAGATTTGATTGTATAATATTTCACAAGGGAACATTGTCAATTCATTGCAGCATTTCCCCCTCCGAATAGGTACTGGATAAGGAGGGACGCATGACATGATTTCCAGGTGGAATAAAACCATCCAACCCCAATACAACCTGATACGCAACTCTACCTCTTTCTATTGTTGTTTCAATTCAGAAATAGGAGTTTGTATGCAAGCGTCAGAGAAAATTACCTCTTCGCATGAACTTCACTTCACCATCCCCAAAGAATTAAGAGAAACATTTATGGATAATGGGCGGATTTATATTGACTGGGGCGCCCCAGGCTATTGGCCCGTTGATCCGGGTGTTCTCTTAAAAGCGGGACTTCTGGAAAAATTAGCAACGAACGCAGAATTTGGCAAACAATTCCAGATTGTCATCATCCCCAAAAACACCATGCAACGCTAGGTTTTGATGCAGGGCGAGAACGCGCGCAAAGGGTTCTCGCCCTTTTGCTTTACAAGGAAGGCACTTTTAGACGGAGGTCTGGATTATGGAAAATGCGCCTGCTGAACTGCCGTTTTTAAGCAACCTTGGATTGCTGCTGACGTATAAATGTACGACTGCCTGCGCTCACTGCATCGTAGAGGCTGGGCCGCATCGCAAAGAGGAAGTTCAGCTGGATCAGGCGTTGGATTGGATCTCCCAAGCCAGGGAATATCAAAATGGTCGCATGGTAGGGTTGGCGTTAACTGGCGGCGAGCCTTTTTGTATTCCAGAGAAACTAACCCAGCTGGTGGAATTTGGGCATCAGCTGGGATTTTTAATCTCGGTAGTAACGAATGGCTTTTGGGCAAAGAGCGAAGAAGAGGCGGTTGCAGTTCTTTCCGGGCTGCCTGATGTGCAAATGATTTCGATGAGTACAGATGTCTATCACCTGAAGACCATTCCGTTTCAAAACATTGTTCATTTGATTCACGCCTGCGAAAAATTAAACCGCGTTTTCAATGTGGCGGTTTGCACAGATCGTAAGACGAACCCGGAATACCTTCAGATTGTGGCGGATCTGGCGGCTTTGGGTCATGCAGATAAGATTCGCACGGCGATTACATTCCCTGTGGGGCGGGCGCAGCGGTTGGCGAAGAATTTCCAATACCCACTGACGCCTGAGCCGCCCGCTGCCGCCTGCATGATGGCAAGCTCACCAATTGCCTTCCCAGATGGCAAAGTGTTGGGGTGCATTGGTCCCATTGTTTCTTTACCAAACAATCACCCGCTTTACCTGGGCAATTTGAACGAAGAATCGCTGGCGGGTATTTTTGATCGGGCAGAGGTCAACCCGATTCTGCACATGATTCGGGTATGGGGACCGTATAAACTGGTTACGATGTTGGCTGAGATGGGATTGGGCGAATTTTTGCCGAAGAAATACGTGAATACCTGCACTTGTGATATTTGTTATAAGCTGATGTCAAACCCGATGCTGCTGGCGGCTTTGAATGAGAAGATGCACGATGAAAAGCTGTTGGAATATATGGCATACGCGCGGCTGTTTTACCTCAACGAAACCGCGATGGCGCAGCGGTTAAATTTGGATGACGAAAGCAAGCAGGAACGTCAGCAGGCAGCATAACGGTTTTAAATGGCAACAAGGGTAAATTGAACAGCTCTGTTCAATTTACCCTTGTTGCTTTTCTGATTTACATATTCAGGGGATGACCTTCAACGGATTCGGCGGCTTCAAGCAGCGTTTCGCTGAGAGTGGGGTGGGCATGAACGTTGCGGGCAATTTGGGCGGCGGTCAGCTCCATCGATTGCGCCAGGGTATATTCCGGCAGCAGCTCTGAGACTTCTGGACCGACCAAGTGCGCGCCCAAAATTTCACCGTATTTGGCGTCCGTGATCAATTTGACGAACCCGGCGTAATCCCCTAGACCCAGGGCTTTGCCGTTTGCCTGGAAGGGGAAGCGCCCAACCTTCACTTCATAGCCTAACTGCTTAGCTTCGGCTTCGGTATAGCCAAAGGATGCGACCTGCGGGTCGGAATAAGTGGCGCGGGGCATCATCTTGTAGTTCAGGGTGATGGTTTCTACGCCGGCGATATTTTCGGCGGCGATCACGCCTTGGGTGGAAGCGACATGCGCCAGCAGCAGCTGACCGGTGACATCACCAATGGCGTAAATGTTGGGAATACTGGTCGCCATGCGTTCATTGATCTCAATAAATCCGCGCTGATTGACCTTTACGCCGATTTCTTCCAGCCCCAGGTTTTTGCTATTGGGGCGGAAGCCAATGGCGATCATGGTTTGGTCCGCTTCAAGGGTTTTTTCCTCTTTGCCTTCGCCCGGGGAAACGCGCACGCGCACGCCCGTTTCGGTGGTTTCGACTGCCATGACGCGATGCCCGGTGAGGATGTCAATTCCGCGCTTCTGATAGGCTTTGGTCAATTCAGCGGAGGATTCTTCATCTTCGAGGGGCAAAATGCGCGGCAGCATTTCTACGATGGTCACTTTCGTGCCGTACCCGCTCCAGATGGTAGCAAATTCAACGCCAATTGCACCGCCGCCAATAATGATGGCGGACTTGGGCAGGGTGGTTTGCAAGATGGCTTCCAGGTAGGTGAGGACTTTCTTGCCGTCCACTGTGACGCCGGGGATGGACATTGCCTGCGCGCCGGTTGCCAGGATGATGTTTTTTGCCTGAACGGTCTGCTTGTTGCTGCCATCTTTGGCGGTGACTTCAATTTGCGTAGGCGATTTCAGGACAGCAGTGCCTTCCAGCACAGTGATATTATTCTTCTTCATCAAGAAGCCCACCCCGCGCACCAGGCGATCCGAAACCTGGCGGCTGCGCTTGACGGCTACGCTGAAGTCAAGTTTCAGGTTCTCCATCGAGAAGCCAAATTCTTTGCCGCGTTCGCGCAAGGTATGGGCAATATCTGCATTGCGCAGGAGCGCCTTAGAAGGGATGCAGCCCACGTTTAAGCAGACGCCACCCATCCATTGCTTTTCCACGATGGCGGTTTTTAATCCAAGCTGGGCGGCGCGAATGGCGGCAATATATCCGCCGGGACCAGCGCCAATCACAACTACGTCAAAACTCTGATTTTCAGTCACAGGGTTACCCTCTCTTTGTCAAATTCCCCACATAGAGTTATAAAGATACGCAAAGCATCTGATTCTTTGCCTTCATCAGGTGAAAGAAGGACAGAATTAGGTTTATTGTACCATCCATCAAGATTGGTTGTGCAAGAAATTGTGAAAGACGAAGCGGGGAGAGGCTGCAAATCAATGAGGCGCCGTTTGGGATGTTTCGCATCCTAAACGGCGCCTCATTGATTAATGAGAATGGGGGTTATTGCGATTCAAGCAAGTGTTTCGCGGGCGCTGGCTTCTGATGATTGGTTTTCCCATTTGAAGGGAGGCTGGGGCGAGATAAACTCGGCGCGGGTTTTGAAGGGGTTACGTGAACCTGGCGTTGCATTGATTCGTCCGAAAGTTTGAATTGAGAGACGATTTGTTGGAGCGATTCTGCCATTTCAGCCAAAGATTGCGCGCTGGCGGTGACTTCTTCCACCTGGGCGGTCATTTCTTCTGCAGAGGCAGATACTTGTTCGGTTGCCGCGCTGTTTTCTTCGCTGACCGAGGCGATATTTTCAATTGCGCCGGTGACTTCTGCTGAACCATCCGCCATTTGTTTGGTGACGGACATATTTTCTTCAACCACCGTAGAGACGGCATCGGTAGCGGCAACGAGTTCATTGGATAACCCGCCCATTTGCCGGGCAGCGGTAGCAATTTCAACGACCTGGTGGTTGACGCCTTCTACGGCTTTCAGAATCTCAGCCAGGGCTTGTCCTGCCTGATTCGCCTGGGTGACGCCATTTTCGACTTCGGTGGAGCCGGCTTGCATGGCGGCTACTGCGTCATTCACGGTGCGTTGGATGTCCTTCACCAGCCCGCCGATTTCCTTGGTGGCGGAAGAAGCCCGTTCAGCCAGCTTGCGTACTTCATCCGCGACCACGGCAAAGCCCTTGCCATGTTCGCCAGCGCGGGCGGCTTCGATGGCGGCATTCAACGCAAGCAGGTTTGTTTGAGAAGCGATGTCTTCAATGGTCTCCACAATGAGTCCAATTTGCTCTGACCGCGCGCCCATTTCCTGCACCTTCTGAGCAGAGAGAGCAACTTTGATTTGGATCGTTTCCATGCCGTGGATAGTGGCGGAGACGGTTTGCGAGCCGCCTCTGGCGACCTGCGCTGCCTGTTCGGCACCCTTCGCGCCAGCCTCGGCATTGGTGGATACCTGCGAGATGACTTCGCTAATCCGATTGGTAATGTCCGCTGCTTTCGAGACTGCCTGATTCTGATCCTGCGCGCCCCGGGCGACTTTGTCAATGGAGCGGCTCATCTGTTCCACCGATAGGGCAGTATGGGCAACGGATTCAGTTTGCTGAGAAGTTCCCCGCGCCACTTGCTGAATGGTGGTGGCAATCTGGCTGGTTGCCTGCCCGGCCTGGTTGGCGGCGGTTGCCAACTGCTCGGAGGAGGCAGAGAGCATGCCGGCGTTTTCGGCAATTTCGCTCACAGATTCGCGCAAATGAAGGGTCATATTGGCGAAAGAAACGCCGGTTTCTTGCAGACTTTTAATCATTAAGTTCAGAGCCTGGGCTAATTCGCCCATCTCATCGCTGGATTTGTATTTAATTTCTCGTGATTGGAAGGAAATGGATTGGGTTAAATCGCCATCCGCCAAAGCGGCTGTTGCGGCGGAGAGGGCGGAAAGATCAACGTTTGCAATTTCTTTTGCGGCTGCAAGCATCTGGGTTGCTGCGCCAGAAAGGGATCTGGCTAAGAAGAAAGCAATGCCTAACCCAAGCAGCACCGCCGCCACATTGCCCCATAATGTGACAGCCAAGGTCAACTGACTGGTATCATCATCTGCTTTGGTTCGTGAGGTTAATAAGCTGGCTTCCGCGCTTTTGGCGGTTGCGAGAGTAGCGCGTAAGCCATCCATGAATTTCTTGCCCCCCCCGGTAGCTTCGTAATCCGCCACTTGCTGAATGGTCGCTTTGCCAGTGACCACACTCTTGCGCAATGCAATGCCGGGCTGCGCCCATTGCGATTCCCATTGCTGCGCATGGGTTTCAACCTCATTCCATCGTTGAATCTGGGCAGGGTTGTCAGCAGTGAGCTTTCTGAGTTCTGCTAAAGCAGTCTGATACTGCTGCTTGCCGCTGTTGTATGGGTCCAGAAACTGTTCTTGCCCAGAAAGCAAGAAGCCTCTGAAACCGGTTTCCATATTAACCATTCCCAACAATACAGTATCCGCTTGTTCAAGAACGGTATAGGTATGGACAACCCATCCAATGGTTTGGTTACGCTGGAGCGTGGAATTATATCCAAAAGCCGAGACACCGGCTGTAATCACCAAAACAACGGCAAAAGCGAGCAATAGCTTATTGCGGATATTGAATTTCATAACAACCTACACCTTTCCGTTCATAATAAATTCCGAGGAACAATCTGTTAATAGATGATGTGATGTAGGTTTGTAATGGCGGCATGCTTTGCGCGTTTCTCGGTGAGTCATTTCTGCATGAATCGGGCAGCCTGGGGGAAAGTCTGGTGGGAATTAATGACCTTTCTATTGGGGGAAGAATGATATGTATTGTTTATATAACCTTTGTACATATTCCGCTATTAAGAAGCGCTAAACATTCGATTAATTACGTGTAAAATTTATTTTTACGAATTAACCCATAATACAGTATGACAGATATTATCTTTTGCCCCAAGCGGACTGGAAAGAAAAAAGACGGCCTGCATGAAAGCAGGTCGTCCAAGGGAGAGAAGGTGAAGAGAAGTTATTCCTCGAAGGCGCTGGTCATCTTCCAGGCGCGGATTTCCACCTTTGGGACGGTTTGTGTAGAGAACAGCGCCACGCCCAGGCTATCGGCGCGAGTGGGGTACATGCGCGCGGTGATAACGGCATCCTCGTTGGCGTAAACTTCTAATATGGAATGATCCACGAAGATGCGCAGGGTCAGGACATCTGTGTCTGCCAGGGGGAGGGGCAACTCATAGCGGTTGGGGGCGGCTTCAGGGCTGAGGCTGGAGCGGGAGGTATCCACGATGAGCAGCTGATTTTCTAAGTCTACGCGGATTTCGGTTCGCTCCTGCCCATCGGGGGATTGGCGCACGTATAAGCCTACTGCGCCCGAAAGGGGATTTTCGCGCAAGGGGATGGTGAGTTGAAGCTCCAGGCTGTCACCGGAAATATCCGGCAATATCACATCTTCGGCAGGGGAAAGAGCGAATTGATGCGGACCGATGGGGGCTGCGCGCAGGGATTCTACCTCTGGCACAGGGCGGACGCGGAAACCATGCTTGCCGCCGGGTTCGATGAGACGGGGCAGGGTCATCACGCCTGACCAGCCCGCTTCCACCTGCGCCTGCTGAGAGCGCGCTTCCCACGCCCAACCAAAGTAAATTTGCCGCCCGCGCTCATCCTGGAAGACTTGCGGGGCGTAACAAGAGATGTTGCCGCCATCCAACTTGAATGCCTGATGCGGGGTGAAGTGGTCGCCAGAGTAATCCCCAAGCAGCGCCAGGGTATACTGCGTTTTTGCCATGACCGAGACGATCAGCAGGTGATTTTCGCCCACGGGAAGAAAGTTTGGGCATTCCCACATGCTGCCCTGATCCAAGCCGTTGAGCGGTTCGGGCAGTGATTGGCAGAGGATGCTGCGATATTCCCAATGGATCAGGTCAGCGGAGGTATAGAGCAGCACTGCGCCGCCCTGTCCCTGGATGCCGGAGCCAATCGCCATGCGATACTCCGCGCCTTCGCGCCAGAGGAATGGGTCGCGGAAGCCGGTGGTTTGCATGTTGGCGGGTGCGGAGGCAATGACCGGATTGGCGGGGTGTTTTTGCCAGGTGAGCAGGTCATCTTGCGAGGTTGCCAGCAGAACGGTTTCGCGCTCGGGCGTCCAGCCGGTATAGACGAAGGTGGGCTGCCCGTTCCAATTGAGGGCGCAGCCGGTGAAGCAGCCGCCGCGGTCGGGGGAATCAGGGGAATAATCGGGCGTTAAAGCCATCGGCAAATGCCGCCAATGGATGAGGTCCTGGCTGCGGGCATGACCCCAGTGCATATCGCCCCAGACGGCGGCGTTGGGGTTGTGTTGGTAAAAGAGATGATACGTCCCTTGCCACTGGATCAGCCCGTTGGGGTCGTTCATCCAGTTTTTGGGGGGCAAGAAGTGAAATTGGGGTCGTTGGGTATCCATTTACATTTCCTCTAAGGCGCGATGAATGGCAGCCAGGCGGGGGTGACGGGGCGGCAGGCTGCGACTGAGGAGCTCCAGGGCGTGCTGATAGGCGGCTTTGGCAGCTTCTTTGTCGTCTAAAGCTACCAGTACGCGCGCGAGCTGCACCCAGGTTTCAGCAAGGCGGGCGTGGGTTTCGCCGAGGATGGCTATTTCAGTGGAGAGGGCGCGTTCCAGGCAGGCGCGGGCGGTGGGGAGGTCTTGCATCTCCACTAAACGCTGCGCATAGCCTTTTAGGCGTTGGGCGACCTGCGCGCTAGGCTCGCCATAAAGAGCCAAATCCATTGCCAGCGCCTGTTCATAGAGGTCACGGGCTGCCTGATTTTGACCGGTGGATTGCTGTACGCTGCCGAGGTTAAAGGTGATGTTGGCAATTTCGCTGTTGGGAGCGAGGTAGGCAGCCTGCGCAATGGTCAACGCCTGCGAAAGAGTCTGGAGGGCTTCAGGCATTTGTCCGGCTTGACGGTAGGCTAACCCCAGGGCGTTTAAGCGAGCTGCCACGCGCCCACTTTGCGCCCCGTAGTGGATTTGGTCAATTTGCAGCGCGCGTTGGTAGGCGGCGATGGCTTCGGGCAGGCTGCCCATTGCCTGCAAAGTACGCGCCAAGTTGCCCAGGCGGATGGCAACATCGGGGTGATCCGCGCCAAGCAGCTTTTCATCAATGGATAAAGAACGCTCGTAGGCTTTGCGCGCGCCTGGTAGGTCACCAAACAAGCGCATAACTTCGCCCATATTGTTGAGCAGGGTGGCTACGGTGGGGTGATAGGAGCCTAAATGCTCTTCCGCCACGCGCAGCGCCTGATCTAAGGTGACGCGGGCAGCCATCAGCTTGCCCTGCATCATCAGCACCGCGCCCAGGTTGCCCAGCACCAGCGCCACGCTTAGGTGACGGCTGCCATAGCGTTTTTGCAGGATGACCAGAGCGCGGTCAAAGGCATCTTTTGCGCCTACGAGGTCATTTTGCTGCTGGTCAATATGCCCCAAATTGTTGAGCAACGTGCCGACTACCGGATGGGTGTTGCCCAAAGTTTGCTCAAAGATAGATAGACTGCGTTCGGCGGCGGCTTTTGCTTGCGGAAGCTGCCCCTGAGCGCGCAAGGCTTCTGCCAGGTTCGCCAAGTCACGGGCGACGTTGGGGTGCGCATCCCCCAGGGCGGCGGTATCCAGGGTGAGGGCTTGCTCGTAATCTGCGCGGGCAGAATCCAGGTCGCCAGCGGCTTGGAGAGCAACCCCCAGGTCGTTGAGGTCGCGGGCGACTGCCGGATGCGCTCCACCATAGGCTTGCCGGTCTATTTGCAAGGCGCGCTGGTGGACTTCACGCGCCTGCTGGATTGCGTTCAGGTCGTGATAGACGCTGCCGAGGGCGTTTAGGGAGCGGGCAGTGATCGGGTGATCCGCACCATAGGCGGATTCGGCAAGCTGCACTGAGTTTTGCAAATGGGATTGGGCGGTTTCGAGGTCGCCCAGGTCTTGCCAGAGCAGCCCCAGGGCATAATGGCAGCGCGTCAGCTCCTGCGAATTGGGGATTTCCTGAGCCGTTGCAAGTTGTAAGGCGCGTTCGAGCAGGGGTTGGGCAGATTGAGGGTCGCCCATTTCTTTTTTGAGCAAACCCAGGGAAACCAGGCTGTGAATGAGGGTGGGGAGCGGCGGGGTGGTGTCGCTGAGGATGACTGCCTCTTCTAGCAGGGGAAGGGCATCCGCAAATTTCCCCAGGTCTTGCAGGCTGCCACCCAGGGCGCGCAGATCACGGGCGATGGCTGCGCTCGTTTCCGCTTGGGCAGAACGATCCGCTTGTAAAGCCTGGGCATACGCCGCTTGGGCGGATTGAAATTGACCCTGGGCGGTGAATTGACGACCTGCTTCACGCCATAACGCGCCCGCAGAGGGCAACCCTTGCGCTGCGCTTTCGTGGGCAAAGGCGGTGAGGCATTCCATTTGCGCCGCATCCATCCGCGGGCGGCTGCTGGAATTGATTTCCGAAGCGAAAGCGATGAGCAGTTGAGCGGCGGCGGGTGGAATTTCCTCGCCGGGCGAGATTTTCCAGGCGGAGGGTGAATTTAACCGCTGCCAGGTTGGGGCGTCCGTATCCGGGAGCAAATGGGCTAAGATGCGCAAGTCGGAGGGGGCAGCCTGCCCACACAGCAAGGCGGCGAAGGCGTCAGCAAAGGACAAAAGAGAAGAAGAATCCATAAAAAGACCTCGTTTATCGCCAGGGAGAGGATTGCAGGAGGGCGTCCATCATGCGAGCGGTACGGACTGCCTCTTGCGCATCATGGACGCGGACGATATCCGCCCCACGCGCGATACCCAGGCTGATGGAAGCCAGAGTACCTTCCAGGCGTTGATCGGCGGGCAGCCCGAGCGTTTGACCAATAAAGGATTTACGCGAGGGGGCTAACAACACCGGGTAGCCCAGCGCGGCGATTTCATCCAGGCGGTTGATGAGTTCCAAGTTGTGGGTTACGGATTTGCCGAAGCCAATGCCAGGGTCAAGCAGGATATTTTCTTCGGGAATGCCTGCCTGACGCGCCAGGGATACGCTTTGGAGCAGTTCGCGCTTGACATCTTCCAGCAGGTCGGTGTAGCTTGCGCCCAGGGAGGCATCACCGAGGCGGGTGAGTAAGTGAGGGTTGGTAGGCTTGAGGCGGTTGTGCATGAGAATGACGGGGGCGTTATGCCGGGCGACTACTGCTGCCATCTCAGGGTCGGCGCGTAGTCCCCAGACGTCATTGACCCAATCCGCGCCGGCTTGCAGGGCAGCCTCCGCTACGCGGGCTTTGTAAGTATCAATGGAGAGGAGGCAGTCGGTTTCCTGAGCCAATAGCCGAATCACGGGGAGGACGCGCTCCAACTCTTGCTCTTCGGTGACGGTGGGGGCATTGGGGCGGGTGCTTTCGCCGCCAATATCCAGAATATCCACGCCACACGCTATAAAATATTGCGCCTGCGCCAACGCCACTTCTTGCGGGGCAGCCCGCTGCAGGATGCCATCCCCAGAGAAGCTATCTGGGGTGATATTGAGGATGCCCATGACAAAAGTGCGCGTTCCGAAGGCGGGCAGATGGGTCATCACCCGCTGCACGCCGGAGGCATCTACCTGACGGAGCAGCTGGGCTATACTCTGTCCGAAGACAGGGTGAATCAAGTCAGGAGTAAGGTCATTGAGCGGGGCAAGCACAAAGGCGCGTTCGGCGAGGTGGGCATGAGGAATGGTGAGAAGCTCCGTTTTGACGCTCTCATTGCCATAAAAGAGAATATCTATATCAATCTGGCGTGGCCCGTAGCGGAAGGTGATTTGCCTGCCTAACTGCATTTCCATTTGCTTGAGGTACGCCAATAAATCTACCGGCGAAAGATCGGTGCGAGCTTCCACAACCTGATTGAGGAAGGCAGGCTGATCCGTATAGCCCCAAGGCGCAGTCTCATAGATGGGAGAGACGCGCTCAATTTGCACCTTTGGCGGCAGGCAGCGCAAGGCGGCGCGTAAATGTGCGGCACGCTGCCCAAGGTTACTGCCTAAAGAGAGGTAAACGCGCACGCTCATGCTGCCTCCGGTTATACGCGCTCGATGAGAGTTGCCAAGGCTGCGCCACGCGCGGCATCTATTGAAATTAACCAACCCCAGCGTTCGCGGGTGTGAAGGAGGGCGCGCAGGAGAGCCGTCAGCAGGAAAAGGTCGCCAGGGGGCGCGGGAGGCAAGGCAGCCAACCGGCGCGCCTTGGGGAAGGTTTGCGCCAGCGCATCCAGGTCAATCAGGTCACCGCATGCCACCCAGGCGACTTCCTGGGCGGTGGGTAGGGCAATAGGTTCGGCATCCTCGGCTTCTTCGCCGTTTTTCTGAGCGGCTTCGCGCTTTTCTTCGGCGTTGTGCAACGTTTTCTGCATCCAGTTGTTGATTACCGGGAAGAGGGTTTCCGCTTGCAGCCCGTGAAAAGTCAGGCGGGCAGCGATCCGCGCAGCAGGCAGGAGGTTATCCCTGCCGGTGGCATGAGTGGAGGCAACCAGCAGCCCGCAGGCGTGATTCTCCCAGGTCTGACCCAGGAGTACCAGGTCACGTTCGGCGCAGGCACAGGCTTGCGCGGTGGATTGCAGTACGAAATGTTGTAGAGAAGGATCCGCCCAGGAGTAGCGGGCTGATTTGGGCAGGAGCGGGCTGATTTGCTCCGAAGTAAGGTCATCGCCAAACCAGTGGATTTCTTGGACGCGATGGGGCTTGAGGCGCGCTTTTTGCAGCACGCTCTTGAGCATGGATTCGGTTTGCTGCGGGGTGGCGGTTTCTGCTTCTTGTTGCAGAGCGGCGATGAGGAACGTCTCGCTAAGGTCCGTCACTTAAGCCCCCCGCAGCGCGTTGATGAGGTCGGCAAGCAAGCCATAGGCAGTGGTTTTTGGACCGGGGTCGCTCTCTACAATGCCCAAGCCGGGGAGTACGTCCAATTCAAACTGCACATAAGAGCTGGTGCCGCGAATGTTATAGAGCGGGGAGTTGCGCGTCACCCGTTCTGGCTTCACCTGACCGGTCACCTTGCCATCTGCTCCACGCTGGGCGCGGCAGACCAGCTTCCAGCGTTCGCCTGCCTGAGTGGCGGCTGCGATCATTTCTGGGCTGATGCCGCGAATGCCTTCGCGCTGTACGTCTTGCGGCTTGAGCGGAGATTGCATGAGGACGGTGGACAGCGCGGCTACTTTAATGGCGGCGTCCCAGCCATCAATATCCGCGCCGGGGTCGGTTTCGGTGATGCCAATGGATTGGGCATAGTGGACGGCATCCGCGAAGGATTCGCCCGCCTCCAGGCATTCGAGCAGCAGGTTGGTGCAGGAATTGAGGATGCCGTGAAAGCCAAGCAGGGTTGCACCAGGGAGCGAACCGCGGAAGAGCGAGAAAATGGGCGCGCCATCCATGACGGCGGATTCAAACAGGAAGCGGCGACCGTGTTTTTGCGCCAGAGCGGTGAGTTCGGTGTAAGCGTGAACGACCGGTCCCTTGTTGGCGGTGATGGCGTGCATGCCCTTTTCCAGCGCAGCGCGCAGATAATCCGCAGCGGGTTGACCGGTATGGTGATTGACGGGCGTATTTTCAAACAACACATCGCCAGGGCAGGCGAGGATAAAGGCAAAAGGGTCTTCCGGCGCGGGTTGGGTGGAGAGGGCTGTAAGAGACTGCCCGCTTTCCACCAGGCGGAGCGCCTCGGGCAGGTCAATGCCGTGTGGGTTGGTTGCGCCGCCATGCCGACCGGTGAGGATTCCGCTGACGGTGAACGAGAGATCATAACTTGCGGCGATTTGCGATTGTTTTTCAAGCAGCAGATGAGCGAAGGCGCGCCCTACGTTGCCAAAACCAATTAAAACCAGGGATACATGCTTCACTGGTGCGTTTCCTTTCCAAAAAGCAGGACTGATCCCGCTGGATTGCGCGTGGATCAGTCCTATTATACCCAAAGAGTAACTGTTCAGACATCCCCATCCGTGTAGTGGCTTCCGGCAGGAAGCCTGAGCATTTGTCAAGCAAATTTCTGTGTTGCAAAGAGAATTTTTTGAATGACACCAGGCTTCCTGCCGGAAGCCACTACACGGACGGGGGCAGCACGACAAACATAAGGATGCCTAAGCAATTCCCTCAAAGCAGCGAATTACACGGGGGGCCAGGGATAGGAGCGGCGCGAGGCGGGGGGCATGGGGAAGCAGCCCATTTCGCACAGGCGTTCCACCCGACTGGCGAGTGAGGCGATTTCACTGATGCGCAAATAGGGGACGAGGGCTTTGTAGGCGGTTTCGCCTTCACGCAGCTGGTCTTGCAAGCGGGTCAGGTCAGCCATTAATTCTGACGGAATTTGCTCACCGCCGAAATCCCAAATGACGGTGCGCAGTTTATCTTCGTTGTGAAAACATAACCCATGATCTATCAGCCAGAGGTGATCTTCGGGGTCGCGGAGGATATGCCCGCCCTTGCGATCCGCGTTGTTGAGGATAAGGTCAAACAAGGCGACCGGACGCAGGCGTTGGCGGTCTTTGTCTTCATAGTTGAAGTAATGGTCATCGGGGTCATGCTCAATGTATTGCTGCACGGAGCCAGCGCCAAGGGGACCATCCTTGCGTAAAATAGTTAGCGGGACGAGGTCCCAGTTCAGGGTTTCGCTGACCAGATAGGCGGCAACTTCGCGGCGCGAGAGGCTGCCATGCGGGAAGTCCCACAGAGGCTGTTCGCCGCGAATGGGTTTATAGACGACCTGTAAGCACTTTTCTTCATAGAGGATTTTCGCCAGGAAGGTGTAATTTGACCCGTTCATAAACTGACCTTGCAGGTCAAATTCGCCTTTCTGGAAGGCGCGCGTCAGCCAGGCTTTCTCTACAGAATGAGGTTCTTGCGTCATATGATCTAAACTTTCCAGGAATATAGATCACACTGAAGATCAGGGTGATTTTATGGCACAATCAAAGAGGAGCGGCAGGCTGGCAGAAGCGTTAGTGAAGGTGACCGTTGCGTTTTGGGCAAAAATGACCATTCACATCCATGGGTTGACCGCATAAGGGGCAGACGGGTCTTCCACGCCCTGAAATTTCCAATCCCCAGCGCCCCATGGCTGAAACCTGCGAGCGGGTGCACCAAAAGCGAATGACGCTGACTTCTTCAGGGTTCACTTCTTCTTCGCCGGATTGAATTTCACGCATGACCAGCACAGCCATGTCACTGTCGACATCATACGCCAAGCCAAGCTCGCCTACGCGGAATATGGGGTCTACGGGTGGCTCAATGTGCATCAGGCTTTCGTCATATTCTGGCGAAGAGGGCTCCAGGTTCGGGTAGCGGGTGGTGATTTCTGTCAGGAAGTCTTCCACGCCCAACGCCAGGGTTTGAATTTGTACTTTTTCGACAATAACCGTAACCACGCGCTCAACAGTTTGCCCTTGAATATAAAAGACACGCTGCCCAGGCTGACCAATGGCATCGGCGGTGATAGATGTGACGGGGTTCAGATCAATCTCAATGCGCGGCATACGCTTTCTCCTTGTACTTGCTTACTAGTATACACCGTCATTCCCTTATAATTCCAGTCTGCCAATGGATAGGTTGTACAGGGTAGTCTTCCTGTAGCAAGGTTGGGAGTGTCCCTACCCATTGATCAGATGAGGCGGAGCTAAACAGGGTGACGGGTGCGCGCGGTTGGGGATTCTCGTTGAGCCAGCCACGCTGTTGCAGCAGCCGCATTGCCTGACGCGCCACCGCGGGAGAGGGATCAATCACGCGCACATGCGGTCCGGTGATTTCCTGAATAAGCGGAATGACAAAGGGGTAATGGGTGCAGCCCATGACGACGGTATCCACGCCCTGAGCGAGCATAGGGCGGAGGGCAGCTTCGAGGATGGCGCGGGTTTTATCGCCATGCAAGCGCCCTGCTTCAATCTCATTCACTAAACCGGGGCAGGCATCTTGCAGAACCGTCACGCCCTGGGCGAAGCGTTCGACCACAGAGGCATACATAGCGCCCTGAAAGGTGACAGGGGTCGCCAAAACGCCCACCACGCCGCTGTGGGTGACTTCAGCCGCGGGCTTGACGGCAGGCTCCATGCCCACAAACGGCACATCCACAAACTGCTGGCGGAGGGGCAGTAAGGCGGCTGCTGAGGCGGTGTTGCAGGCGACTATAATCAGCTGCGCGCCTTTACTCAAGAGGAAGCGCGTTATTTCTTCTGAATACTGCCGGACTTCCGCGGCGGTGCGCTCGCCATAGGGTACGTGCGCCTGATCCGCGACATAAAGGATGGGATGAGCGGGCAGCAGGCGGCGTACCGCGCCCAGCACCGAAAGCCCACCTACGCCTGAATCGAAAATGCCAATCGCAGGGGGCGTTGTCATACGTGCGCGGCAGCCTGCACAAAGGCGGCAAATAGGGCGCGCTGTTCGGCGTATTGGGGCAGGCATTCCGGGTGCCATTGGACGGCTAATCCAAAGGGATGAGCTTGCAGTTCCAAACTCTCCACCAACCCATCCGGCGCAAAGGCAACCGGGGTGAAGCCTGGGGCAATTTGCTGTATGCCCTGGTGATGCAGGCTGTTGACTTTGACAACCTCACTGCCCAGAATACTTGCCAGGCGGCTGCCAGCCGTCACGGTGACTTCATGCGCCAGCAGGTCACGCGGCAAATCGGGGAAATAATCATGGCGGAGGGCATTGGGCTTTTGGTCGGCAATATCGGTGAAGAGCGTGCCGCCCAGGGCAACGTTAATGGATTGGATGCCGCGGCAGATGCCCAGGAAGGGCTTGTTTTGCGCGGCAGCTGCGCGCGCCAGCCAGAGTTCTTGCGCATCGCGGGCGGGGTCAATGTCATAGACGCGCGGGTGCGGCTGACCGGCGAACAGGGCGGGGTCCAGGTCACTGCCGCCGGTGAACAGGATGCCATCCAGCTTTGCAAACAGGGCGGCTAACCCATCGCCCGTCAGGGAGGTAGGAATCAGCACGGGGGCGCCGCCTGCGCGCATCACGGAATTGACATAGGTTTCTGCCAGGATAAATTGCGCCGGGCGGGATTCACGCGGCGGTTGGGTGTTCACGGTAATGCCAATTACAGGAAGGGTCATATTGCACCTTGGAATTTTAAATTAGAGAGCATCAGGTTATTGTATCGCGTTTAATTGTCAGGGATGGGTTGCGTTTTTCGAGTCTGAATGAAGATGAGCCACGCCAGGGTAGCCAGGCTTATTGCCGCACCAACCGCCAGGGCGAATAGGTAGCGGGTATCGGTGTGATTGACGACCTGCCAATGCGCAAGGGGGTATTCTTCTTCGATGGCAAACTGTTTGGCAATGTCCACAATTCGCCAGATGCGCAGGTTTTGCCAGAGGTCATGAAGCATAAAAATCACCCCGCCTGCGCAGGCAAGAGGATAGAGGATCGATTGCTTCTGGTGATCTTTACACCATTTTTGAAATTCAATCCCTGCCATCGCCAGGATGAGGAGAAATGCAAGAACCGCCATCCGCCCCGGCGCTCGTTCGCCGGTGAGAGGGGGAACGTGGAAAATATTTTGCAGCAAGAAAAAGACCTGATCCATGGAAAGGAGGATTAACCCAATGGCAGGAATCCAGAGAACGAGGTGATTTGCGGGTTGTTTGCGATTCAAGTAGGGGATTATCACCCCGAAGAGGAGGAGAAAGAGAGCAGCCGCCAGCCCAATATACAGGTTATATTCCCACGACCAGAGCGGATAGGTGAGTCCATTGCTTGTGCTGCGGGTGGGTCCAGCCAAACGGGTTAGTGAGTCTATAAGGTCTGCGAGGGAAGGATAACCGCCCAGGTAAAAGAAGGTATCGTGAAAATTCTGGAGGTTGACCACTTCAGGCAGCAGACGCACAGCGCTCAATAGCGCCGCAAAAAGAATAGCCTTGAGCAGGTCAAAGAATTTGCCGGGGAGGGTGATTGCCAAGAGCGCAAGTAGGATGAGCGAATGCACAAACTGGTGATAGCCGCCTTGCAGCAGCATGGCGAAAAGGGTCACGGAGACCTGAGCTACCCAACGCCACTCCACCTTGCCTGCGAACAGGTCAAAAATAAAGACCAATAACCAGGAGAAGAGAAAGTACCCTGTCCAGGTATAATGCCCAATGGAAAGATGGGCGACCAGATGCCCGTTGAAGTTGAATAAGGCGAAAAGAATGGTAAATGCAAGCATCCCTAATTTTTGCTTGCGCCCAAAGACCAGCAATCCGGCAAACCCGGCGGCGTAGAGCAGCAGGAAATTGAGCAGAAGGAAGGCGCGGATATCCATCCATGCCAGCAGCAGGACTTGGGGAGAAAGCATGACATCGGGGATGCCCATAAAGCGGTCGGTCATGCCACCAAGCGCGGATTGATCGTTGATGTGCAGCGGAAGAACGCCCTGACGGATGGAATTTTGAAGGAATGCCAGGCGCGGTACGGTGACTTTATCCCAGTCTTGAAAGTTAAGAGGGATTTGCCCGGAATTAAAGAACCAAACCCAGACGGCTGCCCCTGCAATAAATAAAATTCCTGCCCAGAGAAAGAAAACCTTGGAGGAATTTTGGAGGGAGTGAAATAGAGTCGCCAGCTGGTTCGAAAACGGCTTGCGCTTGTTTGCGTTCTTTGCAGGCGGGAAGGGGGGAGGGGTCATTCCAGTGTGGGATGTCCTTAAAAGACAAAATTATTTTCATATTTGTTTTGGGAGGGGGAAGCCTCTCAAAACAAATATGAAAATATTGTCAGAAGTGGTAATAAGCTCTTTGGGAAGAAAGAGCCAAGATGCCGCAGATTAAAAGCGCTGCTTGAGGCGGGCGCTCTTGCCGGTGCGTTCGCGCAGGAAGTAAACGCGGGCGCGGCGGACTTTGCTGTGGCGTTCTACCACAACGCGGTCAATGCGGGGGCTGCGGGTGAGGAAGGTGCGTTCCACGCCGATGCTGTTGGTAGCAATGCGGCGTACCGTAAAGGTGGAGCTTACTCCGTTGTTACGGGCATACAGAACAGTCCCTTTAAATTCCTGAATACGTTCGCGCGTGCCTTCCTTAATTTTGACGTGAACGCTGACAACGTCACCGGCGCGCAGGTCAGGAATATTGGGGTTAGCGGGTGCCTCAATGGCTTGCAAAATTTCACTCATGCTTAACAATCCTTACCAGATAGAGTAGGTCTTCTTGATATGAAGATAATAGCTTAACACAACAAAAATTCGCCTTAATTGGGGCGCGGACAAAGATTATAACATGGACTGGGCGCAGCGTAAAGGTCTTATTTTTGCAAAAAAAATTGTGTTATACTCTGACCTGCCTGGAAGGCGGGCTGCCACCCTCTAGCGGCTTATTCTAACCGATTTTTCCTTTAATTCATGACCTCTTTTTCTTCTTCTTTTCCTCCGTTCCGCAGTGCCATCCGCCGGGTTCGCGCCGCAGGTTACAGCGTCCCCCTGGCGTTGGCTGTATTGACGCTGATTACCTACGGGCTGCATGCTTTTTCGCTTGGCTTTTTTTGGGATGACTTCCCTTTTCTATGGATTTACCACGCTGCCGGTCAAAGTGGGATTGTAACGGCTTTTTCGGCTGACAGGCCTTTTCTGAGCTTTATTTATTCCGTCACCCTTAACCTGTTTGGCAATTCTGGTGCATGGTGGCAGCTTTTTGCTTTGTTTGCGCGGTGGTTATGCGGGGTGGGGGTGTGGTGGCTGTTTTCGGTCACATGGCCCAATGCGCGGCATAAGGCTTTTTGGGTGGCTGCGCTTTTCACGGTGTACCCCGGTTTTACGCAGCAGTGGATTGCCATTATCTATGGGCAGGCGTTTATTTTATATGCTGCACTGCTGTTTTCGTTGGGGATCACGATCTGGCTGGCGCGTCAGGTGCATTCCGGCAGGCTGACCGGGATCACTCGCCGCTGGGTGGTGCCAATAGGCACACTGCTGGCGGTGGCGCTTTCTGCCTTTGCCATGTTCTCTACGGAATATTTCTTCGGCTTGGAATTACTGCGTCCTGCGCTTTTGTGGATTGTGCTTACGTCTGCGCCGCAATCGGGCATGGCGCGGCGGGATTGGTTGCGGCGTGAGGGGACGCGCGTTTTGCGCTGGTGGCTGCCGTATCTGATCCTGATGCTGTTTTTCGTATTATGGCGCGGAGTTTTGCATACCTTCCCAGATAAACCGCTTTCAGTACTCAGCAAGGCGGAAGTTTCTCCGTTTGCCACTGCGCTGGGGTTGTTTTTGACGATTGCGCGGGATTTTTTCCAAGCTACGCTGGCAGCCTGGGGGCAGACGCTGAACGTTGCTAGTTTGTTTGCTGGTGACCCTGCGGTGTGGCTGCGCTGGTTCGCCCCGGTGGCGGCAGTGGGTCTGCTCGCCTGGGGCTATCTTATTCTATTGGGGCGAAGTTATCAACCTACCGCCACCCTGGCTTTGCAAGATTTTGAGAACCGGCATTGGGCGCAGCAGGCGATTTTCCTGGGCGTGTTTGGCATTTTGGTGGCAGGGTGGCCCTTTTGGATCACCGGACTGCCAATGTTTCTAGGCTGGCCACAGGATCGTTACACCCTGCCGCTCTCGTTAGGGGTGAGTTTGCTGGTGGCGGGAATGTTGGATGGACTGGGCAGCACGCTTGCGCGCAAAGCGATGGCGCTCGCCTTGCTTTTGGGGCTGGCAGCCGGGTTTCAGAATCAGGTGGCAAATACGTATGTGCAAGATTGGGCGGATGCAAGAGGTTTATTCTGGCAGCTCACCTGGCGCGCGCCATCCATTGCTCCCAATACTTTGATTTTATCGGATGCACTGCCTTTGCATTATTATGAAGATGATTCCCTCAATGCTGCGCTGAATTGGACGTATGATCCGCACAACGCGCCGGATGTGATCCATTATTTATGGTATGACCTGCCCACCCGGCGCACATCGTTTCGACCTTATCAACCGGGGGTGGCGGTGTTGAGGGCGGATCGCGGGTTTACCTTTACGGGGTCCAGTTCACAGGCGTTGGTGATCGCGTATTCGCCGCCTGGCTGCTTGAAAATATTGGATCCACGCTTTGACGCAGACTTGCCGGGCTTATCCAACCGGCTGCTGCAAACCATGCCGCTTTCGCATCCTGAGCAGTGGGTTCAAAATATGCCTACCGCTGCTCGACCGCCTGAAGAGGTGTTTGGAGTAGAACCGAAGCATAATTGGTGTTATACGTTTGAGAAGGCGGAATTGGCGCGTCAGCAGGGGGATTGGGCGCAGGTTTTTTCTTTGGCGAAAGAGGCTGTTAAATATCCGCCATCCGCTGACCCTGCGGAATATCTGCCTTTCATCGAAGGGTTTATTCACCATAACGCTCTGGCAGACGCAGCCGCGCTTTCTATGCGCTCGTATGCGGCGTCTACCAATTTGCGCCCGGCGTTATGTTCCACCTGGCAACGCGCTACGGAGGGGATGAACCTGGCAAATAGTTCCGCCTATCAAGAGGCGAAGCAAACTATGGAAGGACTGCACTGTGACTTGCGTTGAAACTACCGTGGAGCGGACCCTAAGCGTGGTGATTCCAGTCTATAATGGCGCGGAGACATTGCCGCCGCTGTTGGAACGAATGGCGCAAGTTTTGCCGCAAGCCGCCGCAAAATTTGAGGTGATTTTGGTAAACGATGGCAGCCCAGATAATAGCTGGGAAGTCATTTGCCAGCTGTGCCAACGCTACCCATGGCTGAAAAGCATCCGGCTAATGCGCAATTATGGTCAGCATAACGCTACGTTATGCGGGGTGCGGGCTGCATCCTATGATCTGATTGTCACCCTGGATGATGATTTGCAGCATCCGCCTGAAGAAATTCCAGCGTTACTGGCGAAGCTGAATGAGGGCTATGACGTGGTGTATGGCATCCCTGTCAAACGCCCGCACAGTTGGTGGCGCAACTGGTTTTCGGTGATGACCAAGCGCGTTTTGGCGCGGATTATGGGCATTGGGGGCATCCGCGATATTGGCTCGTTCCGCGCGTTCCGCAGCCGTCTGCGCCCGGCTTTCGCCAGTTATCAGAATCCCAATATCATTTTGGATGTGCTGCTTTCGTGGGGGACGACTCGGTTTGCCACCGTCACGGTGCATGAGGATGAACGCCCGAGCGGGAAGTCAAACTATAACTTCTTCAAGCTGTTTAATGTGGCAATGGTGGTGCTAACGGGATTTAGCACACTGCCGCTGCAATTTGCCAGCTTGTTAGGATTTGCGTTTACGCTATTTGGCGTGGCGATCTTCTTCTACGTGGTCATCTCGTACCTGTTGGATGGTTCGGTGCCAGGATTTCCTTTCCTTGCCTCGCTGATTGCCCTGTTCAGCGGGATTCAACTGTTCGCGCTGGGGATTTTGGGCGAATACCTAGCGCGGATATTCGACCGCAGCATGGATCGCCCTCCTTATGTGATTGATACGATTGATGAGAAATCGGAATGAACGTTGTTATACTGCAACCCTCGTACATTCCCTGGCGCGGGACGTTTGATGAGATCAGACGGGCGGATTTGTTCATTTTTTATGATGACGTGCAATATGATACGCGCGGCTGGCGCAACCGTAACCGAATCAAGACAGCGCAAGGGTTGCAGTGGCTGACCATTCCGGTTCATCGGCATGGCGCGCAGGTAGAAAACATCCCTATTCATCAAATTGAAATAGATTGGGAGCAGCCCTGGGCGGAACGGCACTGGAAAGCGATTCAATTTGCCTACCGCAAAGCGCCTTATTTTAAGCGATATGCTGCCTGGTTGGAAGAAGTGTATACGCGGCGACCGACGAAACTGGCGGATTTCACCATTCCAGTGTGCATAGAACTGGCGCGGCAGCTGGGTATTGCGCATACCCAATTTATGCGATCTTCCGAATTGGAAGGGATCGAGGGGCAAAAGACGGCGCGCCTGATCCAAATTTTGCAACGAGTGGGCGCAACGCATTATATCTCTGGTCCGTCCGCGCAGGATTACATCGAGCCGGAACAGTTTGCGGCGGCGGGAATCACGTTGGAATATATGCAGTACAATTATCCGGCTTATCCGCAGCTATATGCGACTTATGAGCCGTTTGTATCCGCGTTAGACTTACTTTTAATGACGGGACCGCAGGCAAATTCTTATTTTACGCAGTCCGGTGGGCTTGAATGAGGAAACAATGAGCGAATTACCCCCTAATTTTGATGAAACCATCCAATATTTCCAGAATCGACTGAATGAGCATGGCGCTACGCCCCGCGGGGTGGATTGGAACTCGGAAACGGCGCAGGAAGTCCGGTTTGCGCAGCTTGCCAAAGTGTGTAATGCCAGGCAGCCTTTTTCTTTGCTGGATTACGGCAGCGGGTATGGGGCGTTGGCGAATTACCTGCGCAAGATGGGCTATCCGCTAGCGCGATATATGGGCTATGATATTTTGCCGGATATGGTGACGGAGGCGCGCAAGCAGCATTCTGATCACCCTGAGCGCACGTTTACCGCTGACTTGAGTGAACTGCATCCAATGGATTATGTGATCGCTTCTGGCATTTTTAATATCAAGCTAGACGCTTCCATAGAAAGCTGGAGGCAGTATGTGATTGGCGTACTGAATAAGATTGACGGGCTGGCAGAGAAGGGATTTTCGTTTAATATGCTTACGATATATTCCGATGTTGATCACATGCGCCCGAACCTGTATTACGCTGACCCGTGCTTTTTCTTTGATTATTGCAAGCGTCATTTTTCGCGGAATGTGGCATTATTGCATGATTACGAAGTCTATGATTTCACTATTTTGGTGCGTAAGTAGAAAGACACAACTCAATGGCTGATTTTCAGGTTGATTTCAACCAGCCCACCCTGATGGGCAATGAATTGAAATATATTCAGCAGGCGGTGGAGCAACGGCATATCTCTGGGGATGGGGCGTTCACCAAACGTTGCCAGGAATTATTGGAAAAGATCACCGGCGCGAAACGCGCTCTGTTGACCACCAACTGCACCCACGCCCTGGAAATGGCAGCCTTCTTGCTGGATATTCAACCTGGCGATGAAGTGATTGTGCCTTCGTTTACCTTTGTTTCTACCGTGAATGCCTTTGTGATTCGCGGGGCGCGCCCAGTTTTCATTGATATCCGCCCAGATACGCTAAACCTGGATGAGCGTTTGCTGGAAAGCAAGATTACCCCACGCACGCGGGCTATTCTGCCGGTACATTACGCCGGGGTGGGGTGCGAAATGGATACGATCCTGCGGATTGCTCATGCGCATCACCTGGTGGTGATTGAGGACAACGCTCACGGGTTATTTGGCAAGTATCACGGGCAGGCGTTGGGGACGTTTGGGGCGATGGCAACCCAGAGCTTCCACGAAACCAAGAACGTCACTTGCGGAGAAGGGGGCGCACTGCTGCTGAACGATCCGCAATATATTGAGCGCGCCGAAATTATCCGCGAAAAAGGGACGAATCGCAGCCGGTTCTTTCGCGGCATGGTGGATAAATACACCTGGGTGGATGTGGGGTCTAGCTATGTGCTTTCGGATATGCTGGCAGCGTTCCTGTATGCGCAGCTGGAATTGAGCGAGCAAATTCAAGCCATGCGGCAGGTGATTTGGCAAAGGTATGATGAATCACTGCGTAACTGGGCGAGCCAGCATGGGGTATGCACGCCCACGGTGCCGGAAGAATGCGAGCAAGCCTATCACATGTATTATTTGCTGCTGCCAACCCTGGAAATTCGTCAGGCGTTTATTGCGCACCTGCGGCAGAGGGGCATCCTGAGCGTGTTTCATTATCTGCCGCTGCATCTTTCTGATATGGGGCGCAAATTTGGCGGGCAGGCTGGGGATTGCCCGGTGACGGAATGGGCGAGCGACCGGCTGGTGCGGCTGCCATTTTTCACCACGCTGGCGTGTGAGGATCAAGAGCGGGTGATTTGCGCCATTGAGGAGTTTTCTTTCTGATGCGCAAGCGCATTTCCTGGCTTACGGCTGTTTTGTTGGTGGGGGTATTGGTCAGCGCGGTCTATTGCATTTTTATCCCATACGGCGCAGGCTTTGACGAAGAAACGCACCTGGTGCGGATTTGGGATATTGCCAATCTGAATTTTTCCCCTAATCACAGCCAGAATGGGGTGACAGTTACCGTAAAGGACTTCTTGTCGCGCTCGTATCAACGCCGCGATTTCCAGTCTCCGGCAACGGATATGTTTACGTCCGATTCGTTGGCGAAGCCAGTGGATGTGCAGCAAGCGCTGGGCGTGCAGACCCGGTCTATTTACTCGCCGGCGATCTTCCTGCCTGAGGCAATTGTGGCGAAGATTGCGTGGCGAGTGTTGGCGCTGCCGATGTTGCCTGGCGTTCTGCTGATGCGCTGGGCGGGGTTACTCGTCTACTTTTTGGGGGTGTATTTTACCTTGCGCTGGCTGCCGATGGGCAAATGGGTATTTCTTATTCTGGCGTTGGCGCCGATGGCTCTTTTCCAGACCAGCACCCTCAGCGCGGATGGATTCACCAGCGCGGCTTGCTTTCTATTTATTGGGCTGACCTTAAAGACGGCAGTAGAGCCAGTGGAAACGCCGATTGGCACCGGGCGCGTGTTGGCGTTGGCGGGGCTGTGTCTTTTGATTGGGTTGGCGAAACCAGGGTATTTCTTGCTATTTGGGCTGCTCTTCTTGCTGCCGCGCCGGCGATTTACTGCCAAAACGCTCCTCGTGCTGTGGGTGGGCATTCTGGCGGGGATTGCCATCACCTTTGGCTGGATGATCCTCAGTACGCCGAAGTCACATTTTGGCGAGGGTGGATCACAAGACCTGGGTCGGCAGCTGCGGTTGATTATGGAGAACCCGTTTAACTTTTTGCTGACGTATTTCCGCGGTATTTTTGCTTCGGCGGGAAATTATTTTAAGGATTGGGTGGGCGTGTACGGTTATTGGGTGGGGGAAGTGCCGGTGGGGGTGTATATTGCCTATCCCATTGCGTTGATTGCAGCGGTGTTGGCTGAACCGCGCCAGAAGATATTCACCGGGCGCACGCGGCTGTGGATGGCGGTCGTTTCGCTGCTGGCGACGGCTGCGATCATCTTCCTGTACTTTTATCTGCATTATTCCCCGGATGTGACGGATACGGTCGGTCGGCAGGGGCGGTATTTTACGCCCACGCTGCCGCTGCTATTCTTGGCGATCAGCGGCTGGCTGGCGATGCCGCATAAAGCAAGCCTTGCGCTGCGATGGGTGGCGATTGGCGCGCTGGGGGTCACGGTTGGGCTGTATTCGCTGGGGCTATATGCCAGTTATTACACAGAATGCGGTTATTCTACTTTTGCCGGACGGTCTTGCCAACTGCCGATCTATAAAAATTTAGAGAAGGGCGATGCGCCTGAAGTGAAAGTAAACGCTGCTTCAGCCGTATCACAGAGCTTTGTCAGCCATTGCGGCGCGGTAGAGAGCGTATCAGTCTTGATTAAATCACTCCCTGCGGGGAGTTCAGGCACAATACGGTTCACGGTGGTGGATGGAGCGGAGAAAGAAGTTGCTCGGCAAGACGTACCGCTAAGTGCCTTACCGGTGGGGGAATATGCAGGCTTGACCTTCCCTAAACCAGCGGGTGAGGTTGGTTCTCTCTTTACGGTACAGCTTTCCGCCGCTGATTTGCCTGCATCAGAGAGCATTGGGGTGGGCATTCGCCCGGTGCGGAAATATTCGGAAGGGCATCTGCGGGTTGCCGGGGAAATTATCGGCTCTGACCTGATCTTCCACTATAACTGCCCAAACCCGGGACTGGGGAAGTAACGAGGGATACCCTGGATGGTGGGCGGGCATGGTTATCTTTTGCGCCCAAATAAATAAGAGACCCACGAAATGCCACCAAAGAGCAGCATGTATGCCAGGGTGAGCAGGTGGGTGGCGAAGGCTGTGGTGATGGCGACTGCCTGAGAGAAGCCAGAAAGCAGCATGGCGGTCGCCCAACC
Source organism: Anaerolineales bacterium (assembly GCA_038206515.1). Taxonomy (GTDB): domain Bacteria; phylum Chloroflexota; class Anaerolineae; order Anaerolineales; family Anaerolineaceae; genus DSYU01. The sequence continues at coordinate 36,122 of JBBRAT010000021.1, forward strand.
GGCTTCTTGGGTGCCAAAGTTGCCAAAGCTGTTGACGGGCAGCACGCTGGCGAGCGCGGCAAAGGTGACACTGGCAACGGTGGTGAAAAAGCTGGGGGTGAAGCCCAATCCCACAAGAATGACGTGGTAGGTGAGGTAATTAATAAACCATTCGAGGGCGGCGAGGGCAGTCCACTCGGCATATTCGCGCGGCTGATATTGGCAGAGTTCGTCAAACAGGTTGGCAAGCGCCTGGCGGATTTTGCTGAGCAGTGGGGTAATCTTCGCGGGCAGGTGAAGGAAGATGGGCAGTCCAAACGTCCACTGTAGGAAAGATTCGCCGCGCCGCGCAAAGAAGAGCAGCAGGGCAATGCCCACCATCAGCAGCGCCATGAACGCCAGAATAGAATAGAAATAAACGGAAAGCCCCGCGCTCAATCCGCTAAAGAGGGTGATAATGACAAAGAGGAGAGAAATTGCCAGCAGGTCGAACAGACGGATGACCACCAGGGAGGACAGTCCGCGCGAAAGCTCGGTGCGGTGATCCATCTTTAGCAGGTAGACGTATGAAAGCTCACCCAATTTGAGCGGCAGTATCTGACTTGCCAAGCTGGACGCCAACGAGAGGCGCAGCATCCGCCAGAAGGCAGGCTGGGTGCGGCGGTTGACGCGCGTAAAGCGGGCGGCGCGGGTGAGGGCTTTGCAGAAGTAGATGAGCGCACCGAGGAGCAGATATTCTGGTTTTATTTGCAGAATGAGTTGTAAGAGGCTCTGAAAATCCGTTTTGCGCAGCAGGAAATAAAGTAAGAACAGACCAATGGCAAAATAAAGCAGATTCCAGGGGGAGAGCGTTCGCTTTGGGGAACGGGGATTCATAGAGGGGGAGAACCTTTCAGGGTGGTTAGTTGAAGCGTTCGCGGCGTAATGCGCTTACTTGATCGCACAGCAGCCCGAAGAAGAAGGACTGCACCCCCAGGATAATCAGCAGGGAGGCAAAAATGGGAATGCCCTCATGCACGATGGAGGCTTTCAGCAAACCGTATACGCTGCCCATGACCATCAATGCCAACCCTAGCAAGCCAAAGAACTTGAGCGGCTTGAATAAGACGACCAGGTGCAAAATGATGGAGAGGGTGCGCATGCCATCGCGGAATTGCTTGACGCTGCTCTTGCCCACGCGGCGCTGCACCACAATCGGCACACTGGCGCCATAATGCCCGCCTTCGACCATTAGCAGGGTGGTGAGGGTGGACGCGCCGAAGCCTTTGGGCAGCAGATGAAGGTAGCGCATCAGCACATCGCGGCGGAATCCACGCAGCCCGGAGTTATAATCCGGCACAGCGCGCCCTACGGAAAAATTCACAGCCCACTTCAGCAGCCACTTACCCAGGCGGCGGTTGGGGTCTTGATAAGAAGCTTCATCGCGCACGCCGATGCAATATTCCAGGTTATCCTCTAAGAGTTTGCGGCAGACGTTCACCAGGTCTTCTACGCGGTGCTGACCGTCCGAATCGAACCAGAAAATTGCCTCGCCATGGGATGCGTGCGCGCCAGTGCGGATCGCTGAGCCATATCCGCGATTAAAAGGATGTTGGATCAGACGGACGCGCGGGAAGGATTGCACAACCTGGGCAGTCACATCGTGTGAGCCATCATCAATGACGATAATTTCGGCATTTTGCAGGTAAGGTTCGGCGCATAAGGCTTGCAGGGTGGGGGCAATACCAGCCTCTTCGTTATATGCGGGGATCAGCACGCTGATTTTGCCAGCGGCGGGCGCAGAAACGATTTCGGCAGAAGAAATGGTTAGGGCAGTTAGGGCGTTCACAAGGGCTGATTATATCCTGCGTGTGTGATCCTCACAAGACGCGCACAAAATCATCTGAATGGGTTGAGCTTTCGTACGCATTCCTTGCTTGACGCTAATGGGGGCTTATGCTACTATCATTTGAAAGAACACCGATTTATCACTTGGCACGCATCCTGCATCACCTTTGCTATGTACGTTGCAAGAAAAATCTTATATAGAAAGCAAGCCCGTTTAGGAAGAAGGAGAATAAGAGATGAAAACATTCCCGAAATTCGCTGCCCTGGTTGCCTTGATCGCTATGTTGAGCGTGTCTGGCTGTAAGATCGCAGCCTCCACCCCTGCGCCGGACGCCACCACGCCCACTGCCGAAGTGTCTTTCCCGTTTGAGACGCAAGGCTCAGTGGCTGACCTTGCTACGCAGACGGCGATTGCCAATATGCTGCTAACGGCTACGCCAGAGGGCGTGGCTGCGCAGCCTGGGGACGCGACTGCTACGCCCGATGCCCCAGGAGTAGATGTGGCTACCAATACGCCTGCGCCGGATGTCGCTGTTCAGCCTGGTGTACAGACTGATCAGGCGACTGCCACCCCTGCGCCCGTGATGCCTGCTGGTCCTACGCCTGTGGTGATTCGTCCGGCGACTTACGCCTTGCAGCCGGGTGAATTCCCGTACTGCATTGCGCGTCGCTATAACCTGGACCTGCCTGTCTTTCTTGCGGCAAATGGCATGACTATTGATTCAAAGCCTGCGGCTGGGGCTTCGTTGAAGATTGCCGCGACTGGGAAATGGAATACCACCCTGTACGGTCCGTTGAGCATCAAGACGCACCCTGGCAAATATACGGTTGGCAGCGGCGAGTCGGTTTATTCGATTGCCTGCAAGTATGGGGATGTTGCGCCCGAATCGATTCTGGCGGCGAATAACCTGAAGAATGATACGGATGTTAAGGCGGGCATGGAGCTGAATATCCCCTAGCCTGCGGTTGGGTTCATCGGAAATGATCTGAAATTTAATTTTTAGAGGGTAGGGTGATGGCGTTTGCTACCGTCAACCTACCCTCTCAGTAGATGATGTTTCTCATTTCTATAAAATAAAGGGCGCGTCCCTCTATTTTAGAGAAATGAGAAACATCATTTCTCAGTGAGTACATGCAGACTGGAAAGGAACATCAGGGTGGAATACAAATTCCTTGGCAGTGAAACGATTTATTCCGGCAAAGTATTTGACTTGACGCATACCCATTTGCGCCTGCCGAATGGCAAAGAACATACTTACGACCTGATTGCGCATCACGGGGCGGTGGTGATCTTGCCGGTGGATGAGCAGGGGAATATCTGGTTTGTGCGGCAATATCGGGTGGGGGCGCAGGAGTGGCTATTAGAACTGCCTGCGGGCGTGCTGGAGCCAGGCGAACCGCCTGAAGCTGCCGCGCGCCGTGAATTACAGGAAGAGGTTGGCAAAGCAGGCGAGCAGTTTATCCCATTGGGGCAGTTCTACATGGTGCCAGGGTACTCTACTGAGAAGCTGCACGCCTTTTTATCGCTGGGATTGCGCGATTCGCGTTTGCAGGCGGATGATGATGAGTTTCTTGAGCCGGTGGCGTTGCCTGTGAAAGAGGCGATGGCAATGGCGCAGCGCGGCGAAATTCAGGATGGCAAAACCCTGGCAGTCTTGTTATTGGCTCTCCCTCAGTTACAGAAATTTCTTGAAGGTTAATCCATGTTCAACTTAAATGTTTTATACCCCATTACACTCGCCATTCATTCCATTTTGCGCTGGGTGGTGCTGCTGCTCGGCTTGTTTGTCATTATTCGCGCTCTGACCGGACTGCGCTTTAAACGTCCCTGGGAACGCATGGATGACCGCGCCGGGCTGTTCTTTACGATTGCGTTTGACACGCAGATATTGATCGGGCTGCTGCTGTATTTCTTCTTCAGCCCGCTGACGAAGATGCTGCTGCAAGGCGCTGCCGGAGTGATGAAAGACCCGGTGATCCGCTATTTTGGGATTGAACACGTGGCGGTGATGCTGGTGGCGGTTGCTCTGGTGCATATTGGCAGGGCGCGATCACGTAAGGCGAAGGATAAGCTGGCGCAGCACCGCAACGCCGCCATTTTCTATACGCTGGCGTTGGTGGCAGTCCTGGCGGCAATTCCGTGGCCCTTCCTGGCGAATGTAGCTCGTCCCTGGCTATAAGAGAAACCTTTTCCCATCAAAAAACACGCGAAAGCGTGTTTTTTGATGGGGGAGGAGGAATGGCCTTAATTCTCTTTATTTTGCAAATTGCCTATGCCTAAACCTTTGGCAATTTCTAGCAGAGCGTCTACGCGCTGCCACAATTCACGGATATTAATAGGTTTGGACATATACACGTCACAGCCGGCTTCTAAGGCTTTTTCGGCATCACCACGCAGGGCATTGGCGGTGATAGCAATAATCGGGACGTACATCTTATAGGGGTCGGCGCTGCTGCGTAACTGACGCGCCACTTCGTAGCCATCAATATCGGGCAGGTTAATATCCAATAAGATCATGGCTGGTCTGATCTCATCCACTTTTTGCAGTCCCTCCGTCCCGTTGCTGGCGCCCACAAAGGTATGCCCAACCGCCTCAATGGCGCGCTTTACGAGGGTGAGGTTATCCGGGTTGTCTTCGATATACAAGATTGTTGCGATCATGCGGATTCCTTTGCATTTTCTGCCCGGGTAGGCAGTTCCATGATGAGGGTCGTGCCTTCCCCCGCGATGCCGGAGCTTTCAGCCCATAAGCGTCCGCCGTGAATTTCGACCAGTTTGCGGCTGATGGGCAGTCCCAAGCCGGTGCCGCCCACTTTGCGGGTGGTGCTGGTATCTACTTGGCTAAATTCTTCAAAGATCACATCCAACTGGTCGGCAGGGACACCAATGCCGGTATCCTGCACCATCAGGCGGACTTTATCGCCAGCTGGTTGGACCGTCAGGGTGATTGCACCCCGGTATGGCGTAAACTTGACCGCGTTAGAGAGCAGGTTAATAACCACCTGACGAATGCGCACGCGGTCAGCGATGATTTCCAGAGCTTGGGCATCCTCCGGGCAATGGAGTTGCACATCTAATGCCTTTTCACGCGCCTGCGAGCTGGTAATTTCCAGTGCATCTTGGAGGAGGTCGGTGAAACAGAAATGCTCAAAGGTCAGGTTCATGCGCCCGGCTTCGATTTTTGCCATATCCAGTACATCGTTGATGAGACTGAGCAAATGCTGCCCATTCTTCTCGATTAATTTTACATCATTTTGCATAACGGCATTGAGGGGACCGTCTATGCCTAAGAGCAGTACGTCTGAAAAGCCCAGGATCGAATTCAGCGGGGTACGTAATTCGTGGCTCATATTTGCCAGGAACGCCGATTTCAGGTGATCCAATTCACGCAGGCGGGCCATGGTGACGGATTGTTCGGCGTAAAGTTGCGCATTTTGCAGGGCGACCGCAATTTGAGATGCCAGGGTAGAAAAGATACGGGCATCTTCACGACTAAAGCGGTTGTTCGTTTCGGAGAGGGCATCAAACACGCCTAACAGACGTTCACCAATGACCATAGGCATGGCGATCTCGGAACGCGCGCCCGCGATGGGGGTATTCTCCGCGGAGAGGTCATTGAGGATAATGACCTGACGTTCGCGGGCGGCGCGGGCGATGGCAGAATCGCCATCCAACATTTCGTAGCGGGTGGAATCAAGGGTATTTTGCGGGTTGGCGGCAGGCGCTTGCGCAGCTGCTTCTAAATACGCCTGTTCTGCGCGGTATAAATACACCTGAACATGATGGAGACTGAAACTCGATTTGGTTAGTTCCACCACGGATTGAAGCAATTCCTGGGGATCAAGGATGGTGGAAGCGGCGGTGGAAACCTGGGCAACGGTATGGAGTTCCTGGGCGCGGCGGCGAGTTTGTTCCAGGAGGATCAAGTTGTTAATGACGACCGCTGCCTGATTCGCCAGGGAGAGATATACGCGCTTTTCGGTGCCGCGAAAGACGCGCGGCTGGAGCCAGTGGACAAAGGTCATGCCCACCCAGCGTCCATGAATCACGAGGGGCATCATCGCTAAGGCTTCTGCGCCACTACGCTGGAAGGCGGAACGCATCTCATCATTCAGGCGCGGGTCGGTTGCGACATTTTCAATCAACAGCAGGCGGTCTGAGAATTGCATGCACCAGGCGTAGACCGGATAATCGCTGAGAGGGAAGGTTATGCTTGCCTGGACGCTTTGCGCGCCCTCTTTGGCGTACCAGAAAGCCGCCAGCGAGATGCTTTCGGCTTGACCCTTGTCGTCATAGTTTACCAGAAACAGGCGGCTGCTGTTGGATCCACGCACGGAGGTTGGCTCGGAAAGGGAGCAGAGCGCATCTTCGAGGGATTGGGCGGTGCTAAGGCGCGCGCTGATGGCGTATAACGCTTCACTTTCAGAGAGGGACAATTCGCGCTGCTCGTTCAGGCGCAGGGTTTCGAGATGTTCGCTCAACTGGGTGGTGATGACTTGCAGGAGGCTGGCTTGATCTTCATCGAGAGCTGGCAAATTGATGCCAATCTCACCCACCTGCGCGCCGCGTACCTGTATGGGGAATTGGGAGGGCAGATCAACGGATTCAGTGGTATGCGCCACCTTGCGCCCCGCCTCATAAGTGAAGGCAGCCGCGCCGGAGGGATAATCGCCCCCTTGCAGGTAGGTTTTCCAGGTTTCTGAGGTTAGCTGGCGGACGGTTTGCTCGGTGGCTTGCCGGTAATAATGCGCCTCATCCAACAGGGAGATATTTTCAATCTGGCGTAGGCAGCGTTCGGCAATGCGCGTTGCAACCGCCAGCTCATCCTGAGTCCAAAAATGATCGGCGGCGCTAAGGAGTTGCAAACTCCCTTGGGCGCGATCTGGCAAGGCAAGGGGCAGGTTCAGTTCATCCGCGGTGGAAGTCCATTGCAACCGGCTGAGAGGATCCGCCTGCAAAGAGGATACCTGCTGACCGTCATAGGAGAAGCCAATGGTTTGGGTTGCAATGGGGGAAGGATAGACTTCGGCGCGCAAAGAGGTGGGGGTAGGAGGTTTGCCGCCGGGGGTGAGGAGCCAATTCCAGCGGGAGGTGAGGTGAAGGAGCGCTTCTTCCGTTTCGGTGCGGGCGAGTTGGGCGACTTCCAGCAACCGCAGGGATTCCAGGTGCGAGGCAAGGGCTTGAGTCACCGCTTGGGCGACTTTTTCGTCTTCGGGCAGCCAGGTTTCGCCCTCTTCGGCGAATAATGCCAGCGCGCCAATGGGAATATCTGCTGTTTGGATAGGCAAATTCAAGCCGCCGGATGGGGAACGATCTGCCAAAGAAGTAAGTTCCTGCAGGCGATTCTCGGCGCGGAAATAGGCGTAGCCAGGGCGTTCTGGATGGTGGATGCCATCCAGCAGAACTTGCCAGGCAGTCTGCTGGTCAGCAGTTTGGGGGCGGTCTGGCGCGTTCATTGGCTGGATTTCTCTTCGGGAGGCTGAATTTCCAGCTGGATGCTGGCACGCTGCGCCCCTAATGCGCGCCCTAGTTCGCGGACAGTGACCTGAAGGGCTTCTTCCACGCTGCGGGTGGTTTGAATGCGGGCAGAGATGGCGTTAATTTGGGCTTCGCGTTCCGCCTGGCGTTGGGCGCGGGCATAGGAACGCGCATTTTGGAGGGAAACAGCCACCTGGGCTGCAAGGGTGGTCATAATGTTGACGTCTTCCTGGGTGAAGCGACCGACTTCCTGGGATTGAATATCCATTACACCGAGGAGGGCATCGCCGACCACTAGTGGGGCTGCCAGTTCGGCGCGCGTGTCTGGGAGCAGCGGGTGGGGCAGAAATTCTGGGTCGAGGCGAACATCATTGACCAGAACTCCGGTGCAAGTACGTCCGGCGCGCGCGACCAACGATTTTTCAGCTGCCAGCGGGATTCGGCGACCTTCGTTAACCATCTGATGACCTACATCGCCCGCGCCTTTGTTCAGCACCAGGGTATCTTTGGCTTCGTTGAGCAGATAGATATGGGCGTGATAAAGATGGAAGCTGGTTTTGGTTAAATCCACCACCGTTTGGAGCATTTCATCGGGGGCAAGGATGGTGGCAACGGCTGTGGCCACCTGGGATACGGTGGCTAATTCGGCGGCGCGTTTGGCGTTCAGACGTTCCGCTTGCTTGCGTTCGGTGATGTCCTGATTGACGCCATACAAGCGAACGACATTGCCGAGTTCATCTTTCTCTATGCGGAACGAGGTAAACAAGACCACCCATTGATCGTCTTCACATTTTTGCAGCGACTCACTCTGATAAATCTTTTGGGCATCGGCTTCGCGGATGGCGAGCTGGAAGGTTTCGCGCATATGGTCTTGATCTTCAGGGTTGAGGTAACGCTGGATATACTCTTCCGCTGGGATTAAATATCCGCCCGACTGTTCGACATTGGTATGGAGGAGGGTCAGGAATTGATCGTTGACGGTGAAGTTGTTGGTGGCAACGTCATAATCCCAGTTGCCCAGGCGGGCGATGACCAGGGCGTCTTGCAGTTCGGTTTCGCGGCGGCGCAAGACCTCTTCCATTTGCTTTTGAGCGGTAATATCTTGCCCTACGCACATCACGCCGGTAATTTGTCCTTCATCCCCGCGTGTGGCAACCCTGCGGGTGTGCATCCAGTGCAAGCCACCATTGGCATCCAGAATGCGCTGATCCTGATCAATATGATCTATTTCTCCGGCGAGCAGCGCCTGTTCATCCTTAATATATTGTTCCGCCAGGTCAGGGGGATAGAGGACGGTATCGGTTTTGCCGATGAGCAAGTCGGGGCGGCTATTCATCAGGCGCGCCATGCTCCTATTCGCCACCACCAGATGGTCGGCGTTATCTTTGACGTAGAGAATATCTTCGGTAAGATTGATGAAAGCAAGGGGCAGGTTGCGCGCCTTCACCAGGTCACGCTCTTTTTGAGCCAATTCTTGATGAAGAGATGCCATCTCGGTTTGCGCTTGCTGCCATTCTTGCGGGGTGGGAAGTTGATCTTGCATACTTACCTCTTTCTATACGTAAGGGAACCTGATGAAAACCGGAGGAAGGCTGAATTATAAGAGAAGCGTATCCCATAACGCGGCTGCGCTGGGGAGGATGAGGTCGGCTCCGGCGCGAGTGAGGTCTGGCTGGCGACCAAATCCAGAGAGGACGCCCACAGTTTGCGCTCCGGCGCGGCGACCGGCTTGAATATCCACCGGGGTATCCCCGACCATGAGGCAATTGCGCGGGTCAACGTTCATTTGCTTGGCAGCCCATAGGACAGGGTCAGGGAAGGGCTTGGTGTGGCGGCAGGTGAAGGAGGTGGCGACTACGGGGAATAAGGGATCGAGTCCAAAGCGGGCTAGAAAGCCGCGGGTATGGCGTTCGCCGCGCGCGCTGATGACTGCCAGTGAATAGCGTGCGTGCAGGGCGAAGAGCGTTTCGCGCACGCCTTGCACGATCCAATAATCATCTTGCACCTGGGCGCGAGGAGGAACGAGAAATTGGGTGAGTCGGGCAAGGTCATCATCCAGGTTCGCCCAATCGAGGCAGGAGTACAGGAAGTTGCCGGGGCGTTCGGCGGTCATCAATGCCCAATGGGCAAAGGAATTGAGGTCAGCGCGTGGGGAAAGGAGGCGAAGGGGAGCGAGGGCGCGCGCCAAAGCAGCCGCCCACAGGTCATCCGTATCACTGAGGGTGCCGTCTACGTCAAAGCAAATGGCTTGAATACGCGCCACGTCTAACCCCATCCCGTTCCCCTTTTTTTGAGCGTTACCCTCCCAAAGAGGTAAGCGCCACAAGAATTCCAATCACCAACCACAGCCCCACCCCAAGGCAAAAGGTAATCAAGAGCGTGAATACGGAAAGCCAACCGCGCCGCGCCACGTTTAATTTCCCTCTTGGTCTGAGAGGGGTCCGCTTTCGACTTCTTCAATTGCTTCTAGCGGGGTTGCACCGCCAAAGCTGACCCGCAGCAGTCCGGGCAAATAGCGATCCATGCTGTGCACGGCGGGGTAGATGGCGTTGCGGATGAGGTCACCAGTCAGGTTCTGCCCTTCAAAATCCAGGCTGCTCTTATAACGGACTTCGCCATCGGCATAATCCATTTCAAAGTTGCCAATACGCAATCCATAATTGGCGCGCATCAGGTATTCGGTGACATCGGTACGTACTTCTTCGGGAACGCGCACCGGGGCGACTGCGTAAAACAGAAATTCTTCTAAATCTACACGGACAATAGCGTAGCAGCGCAGATCGCCATTTGTGCCAGAGTAGGACATGCTGTAAGCGAACTTCCCATTAATGCGACGCGGGAACCATTCATCTTCATCTAAAAAGCTGCTCAACAAATCAAACGCATCTAACCCATTGGAATTTGGTTCCTGGGAGCGGCCGTGTTCTTCGTCTGACTGGCTCATAATATCCATCGCTTTCTTTTGGCAACTACTGTTAATTTTTTTGGATAAAATCGAGCGCGTATTGCGCATCGGAGTATCCGGGATGGGCAAGCAGCGCCTGCTGTTCCCACTTCAATGCCTCATCTTTTTGTCCCAGGTGGTAAAACGCCCATCCGCGCCAGAGCATTGCTTCTTCTGAGTTTGGAGTCCGCTTTAAAGCATAATCGGTCAAATCTACTAAATCTTGATTGCGAGCGACATGAAAATAAGCGAAAAAGGGTCCAAACTGATAGCGGAGCATCCGTTGAGGCAAACCCGCTTTACGAGCTGCGTCATAGGCTTTCGCCGCTTCCTGGTACTTCTCAAAATATACCAGATTTGAACCTAAATTGAACAAGGCATACGAATCTGTAGAGTCTGCTTTGATCTCTGACTGGGCTAGCTCCAGGGCATGCTTACGATTTTGTTGGGGGTCCCATTGATCACCCAGAATAGATTTGATGGCATCCCGTTGATCAATCGGGTAAATCATAAAATAAACGTGGTTAAATTGCTTCCAGGTATGATCGAGGTCGGTATATTTGACCATGCGGTTCTGCCCGCGAAAAGAATCCTGGGTAATAAAGCTTTGGGTGGCATCATCATAACCGGTCAGCAGGAGGTAATGCCCAGCCCACAGATCATCGTTGGGCCAGTAGGATTCATCGAGAGTCATGCCTTCTTCGATCATCACGGGAAAGCCGTTTGCCAGGAGTTGACGCAGGATCGCGGTATCGCCGCCCACGCGATATTGCGGCTCAAGGGAAGTGACCTTGGTGAGGATGAAGGACATCAATTCTTCTACGTTTACATTGCGGTCATCGCGGATGGGTTTGATGACATCGTTGATTTTAAACTGGTCGCCCGTCCAACCATAGTAGCGCAGGTACATAGTGAGGGTGGCGGGCCCGCAGTTATTCATATCTTGCTTTTCATACGGAGGCGGGTCCAGGGTTATGCTGCCAGGCAAGGGGGTGGCAGTAGGTTGGAGAGTGGCGGTAGGGGTGATGGTGGCGATTTGCGCCAGGGTGGCTTGTGGGGTGGCAGTGAGGGTGGGTAGGGCGGTGGAGGTGGCGCTTGGGTCAGGTTCGGTGACGGCGGCGGTAGGCATGGGTTTGACCGGGTCTACCAACCCGCGCCAATAGGCATCCGCGCGCTGCATGCGCCAGTCTATGGCAGCTTGCACCCTAGGAACTTGATAGGCGACCAGGGCGATGAGGAGGAGTACGGCAACTGCCGCAAGGATAACTATGTTTTTAGAGAAAATTTTGCTCGGCATGGCAAGTATTGTACCAGATTTCCGATAGACAATTCGGCTATCCTTTACCCAACAAGTCTGTAAATAAGGGGCGAAAGAAGCGGGAAGGCGTGATATAATCGCGGTTACTATGATGAAGTATCACATTTGGACTGAAGGCTGTCAGATGAACGTAGCCGATTCGCAGCGGGTGGCTTCCGCGCTCGAACGGCTGGGGTATTCTGGGACGAATCTGCCTGAAGAGGCAGACGTGCTGGTTTTAAATACGTGCGTGGTACGCCAGAGCGCAGAAAACAAAGCGTATGGACGGCTGATTTCTTTTAAGCCGCTAAAAGAGCGCAACCCGAATTTGGTAATTAACCTGATGGGTTGCCTGGTGGGGGTAAAGAATAATGACGCGCTGCGCAAGCGCTTCCCTTATGTGGATGTATTTTCGCCGCCATCAGACCCGTCTGCGCTGATTGCGCACCTGACCCAGTCCGAAGTGCACGGTCAGGAAGAGCAGTTGACCAGCGAGCGATTTGATTATATGGATACTGCCCTGAGCGCGGCAGATGATTTGCAATTGCCGGTACAAGAGCGTGGGCGCACCGTTTCAGCGTATGTACCTGTCGTTTTGGGATGCAGCCATGCTTGCACGTATTGCATTATCCCCTACAAGCGCGGGATTGAACGCAGCCGCCCGGCTGAACTGATTTTGGCGGAGGCGCGTTCGTTGGCAGCACAGGGGGTGAAAGAAATTACCCTGCTGGGGCAGATTGTGGATCGCTACGGCAAAGATCAGCCGGAGTATCCGCACCTGGGGGGACTGCTGCGGCGGTTAAGCCAGGTGGAAGGGGTGCAACGGATTCGCTTTCTGACATCGCATCCGAATTGGATGGATGATGAACTGCTGGATGCGGTCGCCAGTTTGCCCAAGGTTTGCCCGCACATTGAAGTGCCGATTCAGGCGGGGGATGACGAGGTGCTGGAAAATATGAAACGCGGATACACCGCCGAGCAGTACCGCCGTTTGGTGGAACGCATTCGGGCGCGGATTCCGGGCGTTTCGATTGCAACCGACATCATCGTGGGCTTCCCAGGTGAAACAGAAGCGCAATTCCAGCGCACCTATGACCTGCTGGCTGATCTGAAGCTGGATGTAGCTCACCTGGCGCGATATTCAACCAGACCCGGGACGGTGGCAGCGCGGCGGATGAAGGATGACGTGAGCGAGGCGGAGAAAATGCGCCGCTTCCGCGTGTTGGAAGAATTGCAAGAAGGCATCATCGCAGAAATTAATCAGCGGTCAGATGGGCAGACGGTATCGGTGCTATTTGAAGAGAAAAATAAGCAGCGATGGCGCGGTCGCACGCCTACCAACCGGCTTGTATTTGTGGAAAATGAGGGCGATCTGCGCGGGCAGGAGCGAGATGTGAAGATTAACTGGACTGGTCCGTGGTCTATGCTGGGTGAAGTGGTATAGGGGTAGTTCATTCGCGGTTATAATCCTCTTTGTGGAAAAGAATGGATGCAGGTCAATCCTGTTGTGGATCGTGATCGTTGGCGTGCTGCTGGCGGGGATTTTTGCCTGGATTAAATTCCCACTAGGTGGGGTGGCAGATTCTACGGAGGGGGTGTATAGCGCGGCGCGGGATGAACGCGTGTTGGCGTGGATTAATGCGCCCGGCGATCATCCCGATTGGGTAATGGAGGCGAACACGCGCTGCGGAAATGCGCCGTTTGCCATGCCCGCGCGTGGGTATATTGGCTATTTGTGGGATGATGGTTTTCAGCGCGGGCATCGCCATCAAGGGATAGACATTTTCGCGGGTACGCAGCCAGGGGATACGCCGGTGTATGCGGCGGCAGATGGTTATCTGACCCGTCAGGCGGACTGGAAATCCAGCGTGATTATCCGTATCCCCCAAGACCCACTCAATCCATCCCGTGCGATTTGGACCTATTATACGCACATGGCGGATCCGCAGGGCAATTCGTTGATTGCGGCGGACTTTCCCCCTGGCGCGCAGGGGGTATTTGTGCGGGCGGGGATGCTGTTGGGGCATCAGGGGAATTACTCCGGCACGCCGGGTTCGCCGGTGGGGGTACATTTGCATTTTTCGATTGTGCTTGAATCATCTGAAGGGCGTTTCGCCAACGAGCTGGATATTCATAATACGCTCGACCCATCCCCTTACCTGGGACTTGGGTTGAATGCGCGCAGTAACCCGCCGGATATTCCACTATGTTCACCGATCAATGGAGAAAACCCATGAGCAGCAATCTATTACAGGGCAAGGTATTTTGGGTACAGGGCGCAGGACGCTGGCCTGGACCGGTGATCGCGCGCGCGTTGGCAGAGAATGGGGCGAGCGTGGCGGCGGTGGATATGACCCCGAATTTGTTGGATCCGCTGGATGAATTTGCGCTGCAAACAGGCTTGCCGATACGCAGTTATGTGGGGGATTCATCCAGGGGGATGCCTGCGCGCGCCTTGTTGGACGAAATATTATCCGATTGGGGACGGATTGACGGGCTGATCCTGAACCAAAGGGTGGAATTAAACCGGTCTGTGATGGAGACGGATGAGTACGATTGGGGGCGCACTTTGGAAATGAACCTGAATGGGGCGTTTTTGACGGTTCGCCTGGCAGCCGAGCAGATGAAAGCAGCCGGGGGTGGGGTGATTATGGCGGTGGTAAGCGACCCAGCGCGGGCAAGTGGGATGTCCGCAGCCACAGCCGCCAGTCAGAATGGAATATTGGCGTTTGTCCAGACAGCGGCGCGGGAGTTAATCGCGTATAATATTTATAGTGTTCTTTTAAGCCTGGAAAGCTCCGGCACAGATTCACTCCTGACAGAGAAGGTTATCCAGTTGTGCGCCGCGCCGGAGGTGGATGCCAACGGGCGTCTTTTTCGAGTTCTCTTGCCGCGCCAGGCAGGTCAATAGGAGCGAAACATGGTCATCTTTCGGGATGTGGTCAAAGTCTTACGCGAGCTAGGGATGCCCGCCAGCCAGCCGGTGATTGTTCACGCATCGCTTTCAGCGGTCGGGGAAATTCGTGGGGGGGCGGATACCATCGTGGGTGCGCTGCTTTCTGCTACGCAGGGGGTGATGGCGCCCACGTTTACCTATAATACCATGCTCACCCCTATGGATGGACCGGCGGATAACGCTATGGTATATGGCACGGATCAAGATCAGAACTTGATGGCAGAGGTGTTTTCACCGAATATGCCTGCGGATAAAATGATGGGCATTTTGCCTGAGACGTTGCGGCGTCACCCGGCTGCCAGTCGTTCGATGCACCCAATTCTTTCTTATGCGGGGGTGGGCGTGCAAGCGGCGCTGGATAGTCAGACGATTATTGAGCCGCTCGCGCCGATTGCTACGTTGACGGAGATGAATGGCTGGGCATTGCTGATTGGGGTCAATCATACCTGCAATACCAGCATCCACCTGGGTGAAAAACTTGCCTGGCGCAAGCAGTTTGTGCGGTTTGCGCTGACTCGCCAAGGGGTGAAGGAATGCCCTGGGTTTTCGGGATGTTCAGATGGGTTCGAGGCAGCTGCGCCGCTTTTGCAGCCGATCACCCGCTTTGCGCGGTTGGGGAATGCTGAAGTTCGCTTGCTGCCCCTTTCTGAGATGATTTGCCTGATTACGGAACTCATCCGCGAACAACCGGATGCGCTATTATGCGGCAAAGAGACCTGTGAGCGCTGCAACGCGGTGCGTAAGGCTGTCAAAACCGTTTGAGAACACGCATCGGAGGAAATCCTGAGCCATGACTACCGACAGCACGCGCGCTTCTCTTGAGTTACTTTATAGCATCAGCCGCGAACTTACCGCTGCGCTCGATTTGCATACGGTATTAGAGCGCATTCTTACGCTTTCTACCAGTAATGTGAATGCGGAACGTGGCAGCGTGATTGTGTTTGACGATCACCTTTTACCAGTGGATGCGGCGATGGTGTACGAAGGTCGGCTGATCCATTATCCGTTGGATTCAATGCAATCCACGCTGGATCAAGGGTTGGCGGGGTGGGTGATGCGCAGTTTACAATCCACGCTGGTAACAGATACCAGTCAGGACCCACGCTGGCAGCGCCGCCCGGATGATGATACGCAGCGCACGGGAGCGAAATCCGCTATTTGCGCGCCGATCCTAGTACGCGGGCATTTGGTGGGGGTACTGACCCTGGTGCATGGCTCGCCGAATGCTTTTTTGGAAGAACATCTTACGCTGCTGCAAGCCATTGCCGATCAGGCTGGGGTGGCGGTGTACAATGCGCGTCTTTTTTCTTCGCTGGTGATTGTCCGTCAGAATTATCAGGAGTTATTTGAAGATAGCATTGACCCCATTCTGATCACCAGACTGGATGGGAAAATTAAGGAAGCCAACCGTCAGGCAGCGATTGTCAGTCTGCGCCCGCTTTCTGGGCTGAAAGAAATGTCTTTTTGGAAGTACCATACCCCGCCGAATGAAGCGCTAGAAGCGCAAATTAATTCTATCCAGCCAGGGGAAACGTTACATTACGAAGGGCAATTCACGCCGCCTGAGAACAAGCCGCTGCCTGTGGAAATTTATGTCCGCAAAGTGAGTTTTGACGGCGAGGATCTGCTGCAATGGATTGTGCGCGATATTTCTGAGCGGAAACAGTTGGATACGCTGCGTGACGATCTGAGTGCGATGATCTATCACGACCTGCGCGCTCCACTCGGCAATATCGTCTCTAGCCTGGATATGTTGCGCACATTTGTGCTGCCGCAAAACAGTGATGAAAATGAGATGACTCATCAACTACTGGCAATCGCCACGCGCTCTACGGATCGGATGCAGCGCCTTATTAGCTCGTTGCTGGATATTAATCGCCTGGAAGCGGGCCAACCGATCATGCAGCGCAAGAATGTTGCGATGCTGCCCATGCTGCGAGATGCGTTGGATAACCTTCAGGCGGTTACGCAGGCGCGCCGGCAAAAGTTACAATTGGATGCGCCTGATTCGTTGCCTGAAGCCTGGATTGACGAAGATATGATCCGGCGGGTGGTGATTAACCTGCTGGATAATGCCACCAAGTTTACGCCGGCAGAGGGATTAATCACGCTGGGGGCGCACCAGGAAGGCAGCTTATTGCGCATTTGGGTAGAAGATGACGGGCCCGGCATCCCTGAAGAGGGGCGCGAGTTGATCTTCAACAAATTTGCGCGGCTGGATATTGAGCATTTTCCGAAGGGAATGGGCTTGGGCTTGGCATTTTGCCGCCTGGCGGTGCGCGCGCATGGGGGTACAATAGGGGTCGAGAATCAGCCAGGTTCTGGCAGCCGGTTTTCTTTCACGCTGCCATTGACTGAGGCAAGCGCGAAAGCTGCTGCATAAGTTGCTGGGAAATCTTTTTTATTTTTATCCTTTAGGATGTGGAAATGCAAGAACTTGCTTCACATGTATATATCGAAACGGCTTACGCTGGGGTCACGCTTGGCGCAATTAATGGATCGCATGGATTAATCTTAATTGATTCGCCTTTTCGCCCGGATGATATTCGTTCGTGGCGTTCGGCGCTGTTGAACCTGGGCGGGGGGATTGATCGCCTATTGGTGAACCTGGATGCCCATTTTGACCGCACCCTGGGCGTGCGGAATATGGACTGCACCATTGTTGGTCAGGAAAAAATGGTGGATTTTTTCAAGAATCGCCCGGTCACCTTCAAAACGCAGGGGTCAGAAACGGGCGCGGAGTGGGAATTGTATAATGGGCTGGGGTCTGTGCGCTGGGTGATGCCTGAAATTACCTTTAGCGAAGAACTTTCGATCCATTGGGATGAAGTCTACCTGCGGCTGGAGCATCACCCCGGACCGGCGGTGGGCGCGGCATGGGCGTTGCTGCCGGATCAGCATGTGGCATTCCTGGGGGATGCCGTCACGCCGGGGCAGCCGCCGTTCCTGGCTTATGCTGATTTGCCGATCTGGATAGATACACTGCATCATCTGATGGATCAGCCGATGTACCGCGACTATCTATTGGTGAGCGGTCGGGGTGGATTAATCGCCCAACTTCAGGTTCGTCAACAACTGAACTATCTCGAGAAGGCGCATCAACTGATTGGCGGATTGGCAGAGCAAAAAGCGCCTGTCACCGAGACGGAATCCCTGGTTGCGCCGTTGCTGGTAGGTTTTGACATCCCTGAAGGGCGCGCGGCGCAATATGCGCAACGCCTGAAGCATGGGTTGGCGCACTATTACACCCGCCATTATTTATCAGCAAGCGAAGAAATTGTTGAATAAAAGAGAGAAGAAGAGTCATGCAAAATCCGTTTGAAGTATTGGTCGAGTTGACGCGCGGGCCATTGGTCGAATCGGTGCATTTTGGCGCGCTGGCAATTGCAGATGCCTCTGGCAAGCTGTTGGCTCAGGTGGGGGACGCTGAATTGGTGGCAAATTTACGCTCATCTGCCAAGCCGTTTCAGGCACTGGGCTTCATTGAGCGAGATGGCGACCGCGTTTTTGGGATGACCGAGCGCGAAGTAGCGATTATTTGCGCGTCACATCATGGCACGGATGACCACGTGGCGGTGCTGCGCGGATTGCAGGCAAAGGTGGGCATTAGCGAAAGTGATTTGCTGTGCGGGGTGCATGCACCCAGTGATGCCGCTACCGCTCAGGCAATGCTGGCGCGCGGGGAAGCGCCGACATCCAACCGGCACAACTGCTCCGGCAAGCATACTGGTATGTTAGCTCATGCCCGCCTGCGTAACCTGCCGATTGAGGATTACCTCAATACGGAACATGAGGTGCAAAAGACCATTCTGCGTACCTTTGCCGCAATGCTGGATATGCGCCCGGAAGATGTGTTGATTGGGATTGATGGGTGTTCCGCGCCAACCTTTGCCGCGCCTTTGCGGAACGCCGCGATGGCATTTGCGCGTTTGGCTGATCCAAGCAGCCTGCCGGAGCCACGCGCTTCTGCGCTGCGCCGCATCTTTCACGCGATGAGCAGCCACCCGGACATGGTGGCTGGGCCCGGCGCGTTTGATACGGTGTTAATGCAGGTGGGCGGCGGGAAAATCGTCTCGAAGGGTGGGGCGGAAGGGTATCAGGCGTTGGCGGTGCTGCCTGGGGCGTGTGGAGCAAATTCACCGGCAATGGGGATTACCTATAAAATTGCAGATGGTGACCTGACCGGGCGCGCCCGTCCGCTGGTGGGGGTGGAAGTGTTGCGTCAAATGGGCGCGTTGACCGATGCGCAGGTGCAAGAACTGCGTGAATTCTATACCCGCCCACTGTATAACTGGCGTCAGATTGAAATTGGTGAAATTCGCCCCGCCTTCACGTTGCAGCGCGAAGGTTAAAGAACTTCCCCAAAGCAGGGGAGATGATATGAATGATCCCATTGATCCAATAACGCAGCAGACCCAAAAAGCGCAGGCGGTATATGCCCGACTGGAGCAGGCTTTTGGACTGCCGCGTTGGACGCAGCCGCAGCCGCCCCTGGATGAGTTGATTTCCACGATCCTTTCACAAAATACCAATGACCGCAACCGTGACCTGGGGTATTCTCGCCTGCGGTCAGCGTTTTCCACTTGGGAGGCGGTGCGGGATGCGCCGTTGGAGCAGGTGATTGAGGCGATCCGCCCGGCAGGGTTAGCGAACCAAAAGGGGGCGCGCATTCAGGCGGCGTTGCAATCCATCACGGCGGAACGCGGCGACCTGAACCTGGATTTTTTGTTTGCGCTGTCTGCGGCGGAGGCATTTGCCTGGTTGGTGGGCTTTAAGGGGGTTGGACCCAAAACGGCGTCTATTGTGTTGCAATTTGCCCTGGGTAAGCCAGCTTTTCCGGTAGATACGCATGTGTATCGGGTCAGCGGGCGGATTGGGCTGCGACCGGCGAAGATGAGCGTGGAGCAAACTCATTTGCATCTGGCAAGTTTGTTTCAGCCGGAGCAATATGGGGCGGGTCACTTGAATTTGATCTATTTGGGGCGGCGGATTTGCCATGCGCGGAAGCCGAACTGCCTGATCTGCCCGGTGAATGATTTGTGTGATTATTGGCACGCAGGAGGTCCCCACTTATGACGGATGCGGTGATTGTGGAAGCGGTGCGCACGCCCATTGGAAACTTGGGCGGCGCATTGGCGGCGGTGCGCCCGGATGACCTGGCGGCGGGGGCGATGCGCGCCGTTTTGGAGCGCGCAGACTTGCCCGGAGCGGCGATAGAGGAAGTCTTTTTCGGGTGCGCGAATCAGGCGGGGGAGGATAACCGTAACGTGGCGCGGATGGCGTTGCTGCTGGCAGGGCTGCCGCCCGAGACGACCGGGCTGACGGTGAATCGGCTGTGCGCATCCGGGTTGGCGGCGGTGAGTCTGGCAGCGCGGACCATTCGGGTAGGCGAAGGAGAAGTCTTGTTGGCGGGTGGGGTGGAAAGCATGTCGCGCGCGCCATATTCCCTGCCCAAGGCGGAAAGTGGCTTCCCATTCGGTAATCTGACGGCTTATGATACTGCGCTGGGGTGGCGTTATCCGAATCCACGCATGACGGAACGCTATGGCACTGAGTCTATGGGCGAAACTGCGGAAAATATCGCCGAGCAAACCGGTATCACCCGCCAGGAGCAGGACGCTTTTGCGCAGCGCAGTCACGAGCGGGCGGTGGCAGCCCAGGACGCGGGGAAATTTGCGGCGGAGATTGTATCCGTGAGCATTCCGCAGAAAAAAGGGTCGCCGTTGGTCGTCAGCGCGGATGAACGCCCGCGCCGGGATAGTTCGCTGGAAGCTCTGGCGCGATTGAAGCCGGCTTTTCGCGCGAATGGCACGGTGACGGCTGGAAATTCGAGCGGGTTGAATGATGGGGCGGCGGCATTGGTATTGATGAGCGCAGAACGCGCCGCGCAGATGGGCAAAAAACCATTAGCGCGGGTGGTGGCATCGGCGTCTGCGGGCGTGCTGCCGCGTGTGATGGGGTTAGGACCCGTGCCAGCGGTACGCAAACTTTTGCAGCGCGCTGGGATTGCGTTGGATCAGATGGGTCTGGTGGAAATCAACGAAGCGTTTGCGGTGCAAACCCTGGCGGTGATCCGCGAACTAGGCTTGCGCGAAGAGATCGTCAACGTCAACGGCGGGGCGATTGCCCTGGGGCATCCGCTGGGATGTTCAGGGGCGCGCATTTTGACTACGCTGTTGCACGAAATGCAACGCCGCGCTCCGATGGAGAAACGCCCGTATTATGGGCTTGCGACTCTGTGCGTGGGGGTTGGGCAGGGCGAGGCGCTGCTGGTGGAGTGGTTGGATTGAATATTCTGGTAACGGGGTCCACCGGATTTGTAGGGTCGCAACTCTGCCGCGCGTTGGCGGTGCAGGGGCATACCGTGCGCGCTTTTCACCGACCGAGCAGTCTGACTCGCCTGTTGGAGGGGCTGCCGGTGGAACATGCGATAGGTGATTTGACCCAACCGGAGACGCTGATTCCGGCGTTGGAGGGGATTGAGGTGGTCTTTCATGCGGCTGCCTGGATGGGCGGCAGCCATCAACCGGGCAAGCAATACGCGGTGACGGTGGAGGGGACGCGCAGTTTGCTGCAAGCTGCGCTCAAAGCGGGGGTGCGGCGGTTTGTGCATACCAGTTCCGCGGCGGCGTTGGGCGTGCCACGCTTGCCCGCGGATGCGCGTATGCCTACTGCGCCGATTGACGAACAGCACACCTGGAATTTTCGCCCGGAATGGTATCCATATGGTTACGCTAAATATCTGGCGGAATTGGAAGTGCAGAAGGCGGTGGCACAAGGGCTGGACGCGGTCATCGTCAACCCTACGCTCATTTTTGGCGCGGGCGATCAATATCGCCAATCTAGTTCGCTGGTCAACCAGATTGCGCGGCGCAGGTTAAGCGTGGCGATTGAAGGTGGGGTGAATATCATTCACCTGCAAGATGTGATCAGCGGGCATTTGTGCGCTTTGGAACGGGGCAAGACGGGGGAGCGGTATTTGTTGGGAAACGAAAACAGGTCGTTCTTTGACCTTTTCCGGCTGATTGCTAAGGTAACGCGCGTTCCGCCGCCCAATTTAATCTTGCCTAACCGCCTGGTGCATTTATTTGCCGCGCCCGCTGGGTGGTTCTCACGGTTTATTGATTTGCCTACCAGCCCGGAAACGCTGCACCTTGCCGGGGCATTTTTCTATTACGATTGCACGAAAGCGCATACGGCATTGGGTTGGCAGCCGGAATATTCTGGGGAAGAAGCCATCCGCGCGGCAGCGGAGTGGTTTCGCAGCAGCGCTAGCCTCAGCCGCCGATCTCGCTCATTACGCGGTTAAGCGGCACTTCGCCATCCGCCAAGCCATGCCCCCAGGGTTTTTGCCAGATGGATTCGGTGATTTTCTGGCGCAATTCTTCCAGACTGGCGCCCTGACGCAAAGGGGTCAGCAAATCCATTTCTTTTTCACGCAATAAACATAAGCGCAGGCGACCATCCGCAGTGAGGCGGGCGCGGGTGCAAGAGGCGCAGAAGGGCAGCGACACCGAGGAGATAAAGCCTACCTGACCGATGGCTTGTTCCAGGCGGTACATGCGCGCTTCGCCATCCAACGCGCCATCGGTGGCGGGTTGGAGTGTACCCAGTTCAGCCTCAATCCGCTGGATGATCTCGGCGGTGCGGACGACTTGCTGCTGTTGAAGGTCCGTTGCGCCTGCGAAGGGCATCATTTCGATAAAACGCACCTGCCAGAGGTGAGTGAGGGTGAGGCGAGCCAATTCTGCTACGTCACCTTCGTTATAACCACGCACGACTACCGTGTTGATCTTCATTGGCAGCAGCCCGGCTTCTTCCGCGCTGTGGATGCCTCGCCAGACCTGATCCAGCGCCCCCCAGCGGGTGAGACGTTTAAAGCGGTCAGCGTCCAGCGTATCCACGCTGACGTTCACGCGCTCTAAGCCGGCTTCTTTGAGAGGGACGGCTAATTTTTGGAGCAGCATGCCGTTGGTAGTCATGGATGTACTCTTAATGCCTGGCACCTGAGCGATCTGCCGTACCACGTCAACAATGTTGGCGCGCACGGTTGGCTCGCCCCCGGTCAGGCGGATTTTATCGAAGCCCATGCCCGCAAACAAGTTCACCAGCTGGATCAGTTCGTCATCTTGCATTAATTCTGGGTTTGGGCGAAAGACCATCTTTTCGGGCATGCAATAGACGCAGCGCAGGTTGCAACGATCCGTCAGGCTGATGCGTAAATAATGAATGGAACGTCCAAAACGATCAAAAGTCATACGAACTCCTCTACCCCTTTAACGATAAGAATCATAGTATACCAAAACATCCTGAGAAATTTCTGAGTTTGTAGATGCTTGCTATTTTACAACAAATTGCACCGGCGCGGAGATGCTCTCATTTCCGGCGGCGTCATAGCCTTTGACGACCAGGGTGTGATTTCCGGGCG
The DNA here is from genome assembly GCA_038206515.1 of Anaerolineales bacterium. Lineage (GTDB taxonomy): Bacteria > Chloroflexota > Anaerolineae > Anaerolineales > Anaerolineaceae > DSYU01. The sequence continues at coordinate 59,032 of JBBRAT010000021.1, forward strand.
GTACGCGCCACGAAAAAACAAAGGGAGGCTGATCGTTCTGACCGATGAGCGCACCATCCAGCCACCAGGTGAGGTGATCCACGCCCACCGCGTCACTTGCCTCTGCCTGAAGGAGCAGCGGAGCGCCAGAGGGAAGCATCTGCCCAGCTTGCGGGGAGAGGAGGTTCACGGTGGGCGGGGTATTATCTACGGTAAGCTGAATGACGGCGGTTTCAACGGTTTGATCCTGGCGTACCACCAGCAGGCGCAGGGCGTATAGCCCATCCAGTCCGGTGGTATCCCATACGCCCAAGACACTATTTTGCGCGAGTTGGTCTGTCTGCTCGGTGATTTGCAGCCAGGAGGTTGGGTTCAGTCCTTGACCGGCTTGCAGCTGGTAAAAGCGCAGGTTGCTGCCTGCGGCTGTACCGGTGACGGTTACTCTGCCATGCACGTAGGCATAGAGGGCGGGCTGTTCAATCCGCACATCTGCGGAGGGGGGCGGAGGTTGAATAGCATCATAGCGATTGGGCGGCAGGGGCAGCCCGGCAGCGGCAGCCCAGGTACGCGCTTGCAACGGAACAACCAGGAAGGTCTTTTGGTCAATGAGGGGGGGTGGGGTAAAGATGGTTGCCAGGCGACCGGTCTCGCGGTTGATTTGGAAGGTTTGATAGAGGCTGTCGGTTGTGGATGGTTCGCTGCCGGTCAGAAAGACTTCGCTGACCACGTTAGGGCAGGCAGGGGTGGGGCGTTGGCCGGATGGATCACAGACATCCAGGTGCGTAATGCCGGCAGGTTCAGCCCAATCAGTGGCGGGTAGGTCGCGGTGCATCCACTGCATGAGGGCATGCCACAAACCGGCGGGCGCGCGCCCATCTATGGGGGCATCCGCATTTGTGCCGATCCAAAATACCGCCACGCGCTGACGGGTGTAGCCTGCCGCCCAACTGGATTGATTATTTTGCGCCATGCCCAGCTTGACCCCGACAGGGCGACCGATTTCAAAGGCGTTCGGATGCCCTAGGCTGGGCAAGGCGGCGGTGAAATCACTGAGGACGTTGTGTACCAGGGATGTGAGCGGCGCGCTGAGGATCGTCTGCTGCTGCGGGGCGCGCGCATCCCACAGAGGTTGACCGTCGCGAGCGTCCTCCACATACAGCACCGCAGCAGGCTGTAGATCTGCGCCGCTTACGGTTTGTCCATTGCGTTTGCCCTCGGAGGCGAAGATGGCGTACCCTTGTGCGGCTTCAAGCGGGGTAATTGGGCTGCCTTCGTTCAATAAATTGCCGTTCGCTGGGGGTTGCAGGGCACTTAATCCTAAAATTTGAGCTTGCTGGACGATATTTTGCGCTCCAATTTGCTCTACCAGTTGATTTTCCGCGCTCAAATAGTCATTGACCAACGCCATACGCAGGCGCACCGGTCCGTGATACGAATGGATGGGCGAGCTACTGATTTCGGATGCGGGGGGAATATCCCATACCAGGCTGGCGGGGCTAAATCCGCGCGAAAAAGCAGAGACCGCCACAAAGGGAGCAAGCAATGTGCCGGGAGCGTGGGAGAGCAGTTTTTCGCCATCGGTTGCAAGGGACATATCCCCGGCGAGGGCGAGAATTTGCCCGGTGGATGGGTCTATCACCACGCCACTGCTGGTTAAGGTATCTGGCAGGGCAGGCAGACCGGGTGGCAGCGTGGGCAAGAGCGCGGCGGATTGACATTCTCCGCCATCTGGCAGCTTCACCTCGCTGGCGTGTCCGCTAACGCGCAGGAGTTGAGTGCGAAGGAGGCAGTTAAGCTGCTGTTGGAGGGGATAATCGAGGGTGGTGATGACCCGCAGACCGCCGCGTTCTAGGCGAGGGCTGCCCAGGCGCGCCGTCACCTGACTGAGCGCTTGATGGACAAATGCAAGGGCAGGGGAGGCGCTGGGCGGCACGTTTTCATTCCAGCGCAGGGGGGCGGCTTTGGCGCGCTGGACTTCATCGGCGGTTAATACGCCACGCGCGCGGAGTTGATCGAGAACAAGGTCGCGCTGTTGTAAGGCGGCAGCGAGCGCGTCCAACGGGTTGAGAGCGGGGGAACGATGCACCGCCAGCAGGAGGGCGGCATCCGCCAGGGTGAGACTGCTGGAGGAGCGATTCAAATACATGCGTGCGCCGGTATCCACCCCATACGCCAGATGCCCCATCGGCAGGCTGTTGAGATACCATTCCATGACCTGTACATGCCCATAGGTGTTGATGAGCTGGGCGGCGAGCAGGCGCATCCGCAAGCTGCGGCGCAGACCTGGCGGCTCCTGCCAGAGGAGCAGATCAAGAGCTACCTGTTCGGCGATGGTTTGGGGTTGATCATCCAGGAGCGCGAGCGGGTGAAAGCCAGGATTCTGCCAGTAATCTGGGTCTTCTAACCCAACGGCAACACGCACCAATTCGGGCGAGAAATGTTCTGGCTGATTAGGGTCAAGCGACACGTATTTGCGCGGATAGCCTGGGGTTTCGAGGGTGTAAAGCAACTGCGTGCCGCTGCGATCATAAAAGCGGGTGGGTTGTAAGAGCAGCCCGGTTTGATGGTCAAATAGGGCACTTACCTGGCTGACGGTAGGCAGATCGGTGGTGAGAAGTGCATACCCTGCGCCAGCGAGCAGCAGCAACGCCAGGAGAACAGCAAATAAGGCGGCGCTGCATCCAAAAGCGAGGCGCTCGATCCGCTGGCGCAGAGGTCTGCCGGTGCGGATGCGTCTTCGTTGGCGGCGAGCGTAGAGCGAATAAGCGCGAATCTTACGCACAGCAGGCTACGGTTTAGGGGTAGGGGTGGCTGTACTGGTGGGCCAGCGGGTGGAAGTGGGCAGAGGGGTGGCGGTGGAGCTGGCGGTGACTGTGGGGGTAGGCGAAGGAGTGAGGCGAGTGAGGGAAGCAATATGCGCTTGTGCTGCCTGGCGATAATCCGCGGAGAGGGCAGCAGGCGGAATAGCCAACAGGGCGCGCCAGTCACGCAGGGCAGCGAGGTTTTCCTTCAAGGCATCTAAGGATTGCGCCCGCCAGTAATAGAAATCCGCTTTTTGCAGGTCGGTGACCGCCATTGCTTCGCTTTCATTTAAGCCCACGTAGGCATCCCCGGGGCGTTTGAGGGCGAGTTTGGCTTGGGCAATCCCCAGGCGAATTTCAAATGAGTTGGGGGTATACCGTTGCGCGGTTTGGAAATCATCTAATGCGCTGGAAGGTTGATTGAGGGTCAGGTAGGTATGCGCTCGCAGCAGAAGAGCATCTACGGATTTTTCGTCCAGGCTGAGGGCATGCGTGAAGGCTTGCAGAGCGTCTTGCCCGCGTTGATTTGCCTGATAAGCGCGCCCCAACAGCACCCAGGTAGGGGCATCAGGGGCGGGGGTGTATTGCAGATAGGTGCTGAGGGGTTCAAGAGACGATTTTTCATCGCCGTTGGCTTGCAGCGCCATTCCCAATGTCCGATAGCCTGAGAGGTTACGCGGATTTGCTGCGACAGCCTGACGAGCGGCATCCACCGCCTTCGCGGGCTGATTCGCTTGAATATATACCTCTGCCAGCGCCAGCTGGACTGTACCGCGTTCCTGGATGCTTGCCTGAGCCAGCGCCTGTTGCAAGATGGGTAAGGCGGAGGATGCTTTGCCTTGCTCGGTGAGTACAGTTGCCAGTTCCAGATAAGCAGGGATGAGGTAAGGGTCGTTGGTAATGGCAGTTTCCAGGTCTTTTTGCGCAAGGGGGAGCTTTGCCGGAGCGGCGGCGCTTTGGGCATGTTCAACCCACCCACGACCCCAATAGGCTGGTCCAAAAGTGGGGTTTAGGGCGATGGATTGGGTGTAGACTTGGGCGGCTTTGTCGTATTCTTTTTGCTCACGATAGGATTCGGCGATGTAATAAAACACATCCGCGGCGGTTGGCTCTTGGGTAATCACATAAGTGAGATATTCACGAGCGGATGCCCAATCTTTCTTTTGAAAAGCAGACATTCCTACGCGGTAATTGTCGTTAAGCGGGTGGGGGGTGCTAACGTAAAGCGGGGTAGGGGTACTGGTCAACTTCAGCAGGACTGCCAGCGGCGTTTCGATTGTGGCGGTTGGCGTGAGTGACTCGGCGGGGCTGGGGGTGACGGTAGGACGCGGGGTGCGGGTGAGGGCTGGCGTGGCGGCGGTTTGGCTGGGATGGGTAAGCAGCGGTAAGCCGAAAATGAACCCAGCCGCCACAACCAGCAAGATCACAACTGCAATGGTGAGGGTTTGCCAGAGGGGCAGGACGCCGGTGACGGATAAGGCGCTGTTGCCTGCCACAGAAAGTTGAGAGACATTCGATTGCCAACTGCGCTTCTGATAGCGCGCGGGCAGGGCAAGGGATTCATCGGCAGGGGTCAAACCCAAAAGCGCCAACCCCCGCAAGGCAGAGGGGTCGCTTGGGCGGATGCGCAAAGCCTCTTGCAGGCAGACGGCGCGTTCTTTGGCGGTTTCGACCACGGCGCTCATCCATAACCAATACTCGGCGTTGTCTTTATCGGCTTTGAGCAGTCGGGAGAGCAATTCGCGCGCGTGAAGCAATTCGCCGGTGTGGGTGGCGGTGATTGCTTCTTGTAATGTTTGATCTTGAGGACTGGGCATATAGAGAGTCTAGCACAGGGCGGGGTTGGCGGCAAGATATTTGCAGAAATGAGAAGCGATTACTGTGGGTCCCAAATCAAATAGGTGCTGGAATAGCAATTAGGCTGGTCTGAGGGAAATCTGAGGCAGACTTTGAAGTTTACGTCATCTTTTTCTGCCAAGCCATCAATCGAAGGAATTTTCAATGTAGATAAGCCATTTGCATCGGTGGCGGGGAAGTCAAAGATTTTTGAAATTCCTTTGTTGGGTACGGATAATTCCGCATAGGCTTCTACATTTTCAATCGGCTCGTTTGAACTGCGCGAGAGGACAACGATGCGCAGGTATTGGTTATCGTTAATACCGACTTCCACTTTTTCAGCGGAAGCGACCAGCACAATATTCTCGGAGTTAAAGATATTGTTAAGAAGCTGGGGGGCTTCGGCTGGGAATTTTTTGAGATATTCATCCCCGAGGGGTGCCATGCTGACGCGCTTATCCTCTGGGGCGGAAGGGTTATAGAGGAGGCAGTAATTTTCAAAGCACTGCTCATATATTTTTTTATCATTCGTCTGAAATATCTCAGTGATGGGCAACCCGGCGAGTTCGCCGGAGCTGCGCATGGCATTATAATTTTCAAACTCAATGAGAACATTATGACCGAGGTCGCCCTTGATTAAAATAAAGGTAACGCCGGGCTGACTGCTTTTTGCGTGGAGCGGACTGTGGGGGCCATCTTTATAGCCTAAGATGACTGCCAATGGGCGTAGGCGCAGGGTGTTGGGATCATCGGCAGTGAAATAGACGAAGATATTGGCATAGAGCTGTTCCGTCTCCCCATTGGAAAGGGTTTTCGCTTCCAGGCGAGGGTCGCCAGTAAACACTGGCCCGCCGACACGATCTAAGAGAGGCGCATGCGGCTTTTTGACCAAGTCCGACCGGACGATATTCCAGTATTCATCGAGGTGAGAAGAGCAGCTTTTCCCGTCTGGGGTGTTTTGTCTGCAAAAATAACTGCCATAGGGGAGCAAGTAAGGTTGCGCGTTGGGGTCACCCAGATCAACTGCCATGCCAACGTTTTCAAAATATTGCTCGATGCGGTTTTTTTCCGGATTTTCTTTCCAATTGCTAAGAACGCTGCCCACATAACGTTTTCCACCTAGATTATCATAGAGGGATACCAACCTGTAATTGATTACATAACCATCTACGAATCTCGGTTCAGGATCATTACTGTCTGGGGGGAGGTTGAAGGGAGCTTCGGGTGTTTTAATGAGTTTTCCCCCCAATGAGGCAAAGTTATAGCGATCTGGCGCTTTGGCATTGGGGTCGTAGCACAGTTCAACATTTTCTGCGAACTGACATGTTTTTCCATTGCTATCCACGATGGCGGTGCTGATGACCTGCCCTAATGGTGCTTTCTTTGCCATGGCTTCATAAAACTCTTTGAGAGCGCCATCAATAGGGTAGGTTTGCACCCATTCCTCAGCGGGTAGTTTATCAGCTGAATCTCCCGTCGGACTGCAAGCCGTGAGCGCTCCCATTAACAAGAACATTAATAATCCAAAGGCACAAAGCGCCTTTAGTGTATCTATAGCCTTGTTCGCTCGAAAATTTTCCATTTTTTCCTTTTGAAAACAAAGGCGGGGATTTTAGAAATCATCCTTTTATGAATTAGTTGTTTGGGCTATCACGCTTTTTTTTGTGAAGAAACACTGTACCGGTTCGGGAGAAGGTTTGGATTTCTCTCTCTTCTCAATCCCACCCTTTTCCTGAAAGCGAGAATCCCCAATTTTCTCACAAAGTTGTCATAACACCGCCTAGCTTGATGGAATCAGGCAGGTTTCTTGCTCTTTTTCAATTACTTAACTATGAAAACCTAATAAGATTATACTCGCTTACAAACCAAATCTGAATAACTTTAACGTACAGCTCTGCTTTTGTAACAGAATTGTAATCATTCATAGATTTTGACTTCATTATCTTATCAGGATTTATTCTTTTTGAGAAGGGAAGAAGATTCGTTTGAGAAATGGCGTGGGATTCATCAACCACGCCATTTCTCAAAGATCAATGCTCGTTTTGGTTCAGGCGATGAGGAATAGAAGCATCAATTCCCTGAACCTTGTTATCTTCTTATTTTCCTTCAATCTTGGGGGCATAAAAATGGAAGACCCAATCGCCAGAGCCTGGCGTTTCTTTTTTGAGCTTATCAAAATAAGTGCCGGGTTCTACTGTTTCGGTGTAATAGGTGAGGGGTTCCATCATTTCAATCCAGGTTTGCCCAGGTTTGAGGGCGACTGCGTTGCCTTTGGCGTCTACAAAGTGAAGGGGGCGTTGACGGCCGGTGGCGCGGGCATAATCGCCGCTGAGGGTGGACCAGAAGATGGGGGTCATCTTGCCATCGCGGAAGAGGAGGGCGGGACGATGATCCAGGTACATGAGGTCCATGTCAATGAGGGTTTCGGCTTTGGCGTGATGCTCTACGAACATGACGATCACGTTGGAGTACGCCAGGGGTGCGCCGGTCAGACGATCAGTGATTTGCGTGTAGGTTTCGCCATCAGCGTTATCTTGCCAGCGCAGATACTTGCCACTGGTAGCATCATAACGCCAGATCACCTGGTTCATGTAGCTCCAGGGGATAAAAATGGTCTTGGCGGGCTTGCTATCTTGCGGAACGGCGGGATCAAAGCGCAGACCGTACAGGTCGCTTTCCTTGATTGGCTGGCCGCTTTTTTCGGCTGCTTCACGGAGTTTGGTAGCAGGCACAAGCGCGCTGTTAATGTCGGATGCGTCACTGCCAAAGACGTTGACGTAGCTGTTTAAGTTGGATTTGACGTTGGGGGAAGCGGATGCCATGACCAAAAAGCCGTTGAATAACTGGCGGATGCTCTCATAGGGTAAGCGACCGGAGCGGATGGGTCCGATGCCATCGTTGGTGGCGGAAACGCCTGCGGCAGCATTCGCGCCAGCGTGAGGGTAATCGCCATAAAAGAGGGCGAGGAAACGAGTCATGCCTTCGCCGATGTACATTTCAAACACAAAGGGGCTGAAAGAAAGCCCGGCTTGCGGGCGGGCGGTGATGGGGAAATTGGTGACGGATACCAGCGCAGGCGGTAGTTGCAGCGTGCTGGGGTCTGAGACGGGCAAACCGGTCAATGGATTGATGCCTGCCGGGAAGTTTTCAGGACCAACCGCCTGGGGAATCTGCACTGCCTGGGTAGCGGTTGGTAAGATCACCTCTTTTGTGGCGGTTGGCGCAGCGGTAGCTTGCTTTGCCTCTGTTGGAATAAGGGCTTGGGTGAGTTTGACGGGTAAGGTGGGAAGAGTGGTTGCCGTTGGGTTAGCAGTTGAGGGTGCAACGCTTTCTTTTTTCACTTGCGCCGCCGCTACTTGCGTGGTTTGCGCCGCGGGGACGCATCCACTCATCATTATTGCAACCATTAGGAAGGTATAGATAAATTTACGCATTAAGAAGAGACTCCTTTTCTTAAAAGTGATCAAAATCATTCGCCGTAGGAGTTGTGGGCAGACTGGATTGCCAGGCGAATTCCTTAAGGAAACGGCGGCGTGAAGATTTTCCGCTGGTACGAAGATGGGTTGCCGTTTCCAGAAATGGGAAATTCCCATTAATGAGTATAAAAGAGAATGGTACAAATACTCTGTACAGTTTTGATAAGAAAAAGATAGCTCATGGGATGAAGTAAATTTATAAGAAGAACCGACTGAAAACCGCGAAGTCTTCAGCTTCGCGGATGAAAGACGGGTGCGCCGAAGGCGCGATCTGGGGCAATTTTGAAAAATTTGTGCTAAAATCGTCATAAACATATGGTAATTCGCAAAGCCTTTCGTTACCGGTTGTATCCAAAGGCTGACCAAGAGCAGATTTTTGCTCACAATTTTGGTCAGGCACGGTTTGTGTACAATTTTTTTCTGGCGGAACGGAAGGCATTTTACGAGGCACACAAGACTGAGAAGAAAAAGGGGCTGAGTTACGAAGATAACGCGGGCGCGTTAAAAAAGATGAAGAAAGACCCGCAGTATGATTGGCTCAAGATAGGACATTCGCAGGTTTTGCAGCAGGCATTAAAAAGCCTCGACCAAGCCTACAAGAATTTTTTCACCAAGCGCACGAAGTTTCCGAAGTTCCACAAAAAGAATGATAAACAGTCTTCCCGCTACATGCAATACGTATTTGTTGGTGGGACATGGATTGACTTCCCGAAAATCGGCAAGGTAAAAGCCGTCATCCATCGACCCTGCGAAGGCAAGGTGAAAAACGTAACCGTGACGAAAACCAAGTCAGGGCGTTACTTTGCCAGTGTGCAGGTTGAGGTGGACGTACCAGAACCAAAGTTTGACCGGACGGACGTGACAGTC
>JBBRAT010000022.1:0-64989 GCA_038206515.1 Anaerolineales bacterium
GATCAATTCCCGGGCATTTTCGTCTTGTATTGCGCTCAAATCAATCTTGTCTAACATCATTTAAAAATTTTAACAGCTTATGAAAAAAATTAAAAGGCTTTTGCTCCTTTTAGTTTTTCCCGTTTTATTGAGATGATACATGTTCGGATTAAAAATGACAGGTTTTCCAGCCAAGTTTGATGCTTTGAGCAGTAATTTGCAAAAGTCGTTTTCATTTCAGCGAATGGACAGTAATATCCTATATCAGTATAATGAATAAGTAAGCGGACAGTACGTACAGAAAGGAGATAGCGATGAAAAACGAACAGGCGGCACCTGAGACGAAAGGCATCACGGTGAAGCTACTTGAAACGATTGACCTTGGCTCTGAAATCGAGGGCATGGCAGGGCGTCAACTTCGAATGCGTATTGTGACCTTCGAACCTGGGGGCGTCTTCGGCCCGATTCACGACCATAAAGACAGGCCGGGCATGGTCTACATACTGCAAGGAACGATCACTGACCATCGAAATGGAGTGGCTAAGGAGTATGGGCCAGGAGCGGGCTGGCCCGAGGACAAAGACACCACGCACTGGCTTGAGAACAGAGGAACGACGCCAGCGGTGGAGATCTCGGTCGATATATTCAAGCAAGAGTAAGTTGTGACCTGAAAATTTACCCAGTCGCCTTGTTGGGCAAAGAGCGCTCGACAAGGCGACTGGGGTTAGGGGTGGGATTCTTTCTTATCTGCCTTGCCGGCGACCAAAAATCAAATTCCAAAGTGCCAGCACGATCACCGCGCCGACAAAAGCCACAATCAGGCTATACAGGTTGAACCCTGTAACGCCTGGTCCGCCGAAGAGGGTCATCACCCATCCGCCCACGACTGACCCTATGACGCCCGCGATAATATTGGAAATGCAGCCCATTTGAGAGTTGCGCCCCGTTACGATACTCGCCAACCATCCGGCGATTGCCCCTAAAACGACCCATGCAATAATATTCATATTTTCCTCCTACCCCTATTGTACGAGAAACGAAGTTAAGATACACTTATAAAACCATCAAAGAAATATCAAAAAAACGAGAAAACGGAAACCATGATCCGCACGGATAAACTCACCAAAATCTTCACGACTGTCAAAAATCAGCCGCCAAATGTGGCGGTGGATGCCCTCACCCTGGAAGTGCCGGATGGCGAAGTATTCGGCTTTCTGGGACCCAACGGCGCAGGCAAAACCACCACTGTGCGCATGCTCTCCAGCCTGATCGGGCCCACCTCCGGCAGCGCGGAAGTCAACGGCTTCCGAGTTGGCAAGGATGACCAGTCAATTCGCCAATCTATTGGCATCCTGACGGAAACGCCCGGCATGTATGATCGCCTCTCCGCCGAGAAAAACCTGACCATCTACGCCCGCCTGTATGGGGTAAAGGATGTGCGTGGTCAGGTGGAAAAATATCTGCGAATGCTGGGCTTGTGGGAACGCCGCTTTGACCCAGCGGGCAGCTTTTCCAAGGGGATGCGCCAAAAATTGGCGATTGCGCGCGCCCTGCTGCACGAACCCCGCCTGCTCTTTTTGGATGAACCCACCTCTGGGCTAGACCCGGAAGCCTCGCACCTAGTACGCGAGTTCATCGAGCAATTGAAAGAATCGGGCGTCACCATTTTCCTCTGCACACATAACCTGGATGAAGCCGACCGGCTATGTCAGCGAATTGGCATCTTCAAGAGCCACCTCATCACCCTGGATACGACCGCCGCGCTGCGCAAGCAAATGTACGGGCGCAAAGTGGTCTTTCACCTGGCGCATCTGGATGAGCGCATCCAACAGGCGGTCACCGACCTGCCTTTTGTCCACGATCCGCAAGCGGTGGAGAATCGCATGATCGTCTCGTTAGACAACCCCGAAGAGCAAAATCCGGTGGTCATTCGCCGCCTGGTGGAAGTGGGCGCGGATGTGCAGTTTGTAGGCGAATTGCGTCACTCCCTGGAAGAAATTTACCTGCAATTGATTCAGAAGGCATAACCCATGAACTTTGACCGCGTCCTCACCATCCTTGATAAAGAGTGGAACGAAGTTTTTAAGAACAAAGTGGTGCTGCTTACGGTGGCGTTGCTGCCGTTGCTGTTCACCGTTTTGCCGCTGTTCACGCTCTATACCCTGAACACCCCAGGCTTGAACATAAAAACCAATACCAGCATGCCCGCCCAATTCGCCCAGGGTTGCCCCGCCACCCTGCCTGCTGCGGATTGCATGAAATATTTTGTCCTAAACGAATTTTTGCTGCTGTTTATGATGATGCCCCTCATCATCCCCACCGCGATTGCCGCCTACTCCATCGTGGGCGAAAAGACCACTCATAGCCTGGAGCCGCTGCTGGCGACCCCCATCAGCACGGTGGAACTGCTGACCGGCAAAGCCTTGGCAGCCGCCATCCCCGCCATTGCCGCCACGTGGATTTCCTTTTTCACGTTTGTGGCGCTCATGCCCCTGGTCGGCACATCCAGCGCATTGATTGGGCTGGTATTCGCCCCCACTTGGTTGATCTCCGTGCTGGTATTGGGTCCACTGATGGCAATTGCCGCGGTGAACGTGGCGATATTGGTCTCTTCACGGGTGAACGACCCACGCGCCGCCGAGCAAATCTCGGGGGTGATGATTGTGCCGGTGATGATCTTGCTGTTTGGTCAGCTGGCAGGTTTCATTATCATTAACCCAACCCTGATGATCATTTCTGGCCTGGCACTGGCGTTGGTGGATATTGCATTGGTGTGGATGGGCGCATCCCTATTCCAGCGCGAAGCCATTCTCACCCGGTGGAAGTAGAAGCGATATGCGTATATTTTTACGAATCCATTGGAAAACAGTTGCCCTGCTAACAATTTGCCTGCTGATATTCCTCACTGGCGCGGTATGGGCGCAAGCCGCAGCGGGCGATTATCGCCTGAATGTGCGCCGCGAGTTTGGCTACAACGGCGGCGATGACATTCGCGGCAATTTTGGCATCTCCGTCATTGGCGACCTTAGCCGCGTGAGCGCGATCCGCTATGAAATCGATGAGAAGCCTATGGCGACCCAAAGCAGTGGTGATTTTTCCTACTCCTTCAAGACTAGTGACTATGCGAATGGCTGGCATACCCTGAACGCCACCCTCACCCTGAAGGATGGCAGCAGCCGAAAGACCGATGCGCGCCGATTCCAGTTTGTGGATTCAAGCGTTGAATTTGGGGCTGTGCAGGGTATCCTTCTGCGAATCGGCGGAATTTTACTGATCCTCCTGCTGGTCGTGGGCGGGTCTGTGCTGCTGACGCGCGGTAAATTTGCTTCTTTGCCACTGGGCGCGCCGCGCACCTATGGCTTCAATGGCGGCGGCATCTGCGCGCGCTGCGGACGACCGTTTAGCCTGCATTTTTGGGCAGCCCACTTTGGCACGGCCCGCTTTGACCGCTGCGATTACTGCGGGCATTGGGCAATGGTCACGCGCCGCTCGCCAGCGGAATTGCAAGCCGCCGAACGCGCCGAGGTCGTCGCCGCCCAGCCTGACCCATCCCCTGCCCCGCCGGTTGACCCGCAAGAGGAATTCCGCCGCAAGGTAGATCAATCCCGTTATATGGATGAATAAACCCATGATCCCCCCGCTCGCCATCGAAAAAAATACAACAAAGACATCCTGTCAGACCTGGATGATGCTGCCAGGGCGCATGCTGCTGACGGTTTGAAAGAAGATTGGGTAAAGTTTGGGTAAAATTGCCTCTCTGGCACTTGCGCTGATTAAAAACATCGGTATAATTAATTATATGCGTCCTGTAAAATTTTTTCTCTCTTTCATAGCCTGCCTGATTGCCCTAACGGGTTTTTCGGCTGCGCCCTTGCCTGCTGCGATGAGCGGGTCACTGCGTATGCCGCTGCGCCAAACCGACCAGGGTGGTCAATATTTCCCAGAGACGGGGCATTGGGTGCGGGGTCCCTACTATGAAAAATATATAAGCATGGACGATGCCGCGCTGTTTTTAGGATCGCCGATTACGGAAGTGTTAGATCACCCCATTAGCCAGGGGGTCAAAGTGCAATATTTTGAGCGCGGACGGTTGGAATATGACGCTTCCGCCCCCGCCGGTCAACAGGTGACAGTTGCCGAGCTCGGCGACTGGCTATACGCCAATTCCAAGCATGGCAGCCCAGCAGATTTTCCAACCAGCAGCGGGGCTTGCCGCACCTTCCCGCCCAATAATATGCCGGTATGCTATTCTTTCCTGGAGTTTTACCTTGCCCACAATGGGTCGGTCACGCTCGGCGCAGCAATCTCGCCCACTGAAGTGATAGATGGGCGGTTGGTGCAATATTTCAAGCTCGGACGGATGGAATGGCGACCGGAAATGCCTGCCGGTCAGCGCGTGATCCTCACCGATATTGGGCGGATTTATTTTCAGCACGTCATCAATGACCCCTCTCAACTCTGGCGGTTAAATGCGCCACAAGCCGCGCTGACGGAAATTCAGGTGGACGTGTTCCCAGCATTCCGCATGTTGCCGCCCAACGGTCAGCAATCCATCACCGTGTTGGCGCGTGATAGCGCTCTGCAACCGGTCGCTGGTGCGCTGGTGAAAATCACAATCACGAAACCTAATGGGCAGACGGAAATTTACCGCGCCAACGCCCCCACCAACGCGGACGGCATGGCAATGATGGATTTCTCCATCACGGATGTTGTTCCCACTGACCTGGTGAACGTGCGCGCGGATGTCAATATCCCCCAAGGACCTGCTGCCAGCAATACCACCTGGTTCCGCATCTGGTGGTAGATTGTTTCTAAAAATTTTAAATCAAAAAGTGAAAGTGCGCATGCACCTTCACTTTTTTAAACTACTCAAGAATACCCTGCCCGTGTTCCAATCCGTGTAGTAGCTTCCGGCAGGAAGCCTGATGGTAGTCGAAAATTACCCTTGCAAATCAGAAATTGGCTGATGAGGATTGGGCTTCCTGCCGGAAGCCACTACACAAATTGGAATATCTGAGCAGTTCTTCCTCTACCAGAAAACAATCTCCCCGCCCTGCATGGGCAAATCAGAGAGGCGCGCCTGGCGCAAGGCAGCAAAGCGCGGCAGCATCTCAGCCAGCGAATCACCGCCGAGCTTTTCCATCAGCGCATCCGCCAACACAAAGGCAATGACCGCCTCGATGACCGGCACAGCGCGCGGCACGGGACAAAAATCAGAACGTTCGTAGGTGGTATCCGCTGGCTTGCCGGTAAATAAATCCACCGTAGGCTGCGGGGTAAGCGTGGTGGGGATGGGCTTCATGGCGGCACGTACAATCAACGCCTGACCGGTCGTCATGCCGCCCTCCAATCCGCCGCTGCGAACGGATGGACGCACCAGGCGATCCCCTTCCAGGCGGATGGGGTCATGCACCTGTGTGCCGGGCAGACGCGCATTGGCAAACGCTGGACCGATTTCCACGCCCTTAATTGCCTGCACCGAGAGAACCGCCGCGCCCAAACGCGCTTCGAGGCGGCGATCCCACTGCACAGAAGAGCCTAAGCCCACCGGCAGCCCCAGGGCAACGACTTCAATCACCCCGCCGAGCGTATCGCGGTCAGTCATCGCCTGACGGATGGCGGCGCGCATGGCACCCGCAGCAACCGGATCAGCGCAACGCACTTCGGATTGCTCCGCCAGCTGAAAACGCTCGGCATAATCCAAATCATCGGGCAAAACTGCGTCCACCTCGCCAATAGAGCGGACGTACCCCCCGATCTGCACGCCAAACGCCGCCAATACCTTACGGCAAACTGCCCCCACCGCCACGCGCGCCGCTGTCTCACGGGCTGAAGCGCGTTCCAGGGCAGGGCGCAGGTCACGGTAGCCAAACTTCACCGCGGCAGCCAGGTCTGCATGACCGGGGCGCGGCGTGGTCAGGGCAGGCACGCGCTTCCCCTGCCAGCGGACGTGATCGGCATTTTCAATCAGGATCGCCAGTGGTGCGCCGGTCGTCTGCCCAGCCATTACCCCGCCCAGAATTTGCGCCTGGTCATGCTCCAGCTTCATGCGCGCGCCCGCCCCATAGCCTGCCTGCCTGCGGGCAAGCTCTACGTTGAGATCAGCAGCCGAGAGAGGCAATCCCGCCGGAACGCCTTCTAAAATCGCCACTAATCCAGGACCATGCGATTCGCCCGCCGTCAAATAGCGCATTTCACCGCCTTTTTGAACTCAGGATCGGTTTCTCGGCTATATTCCGAAAGAAATTCAAAGTAAGCCAGACAGCAAATCCAGCCAAAATCACAAATGGCGCCACAAACGCCATAATTTGAGCCGTTTCCATGCGCACGCCCGCCATCAAGATCATCACGGTCTGCGCAATCACCACCAACCCCACCAGCCCATTGAGCATAATCAGCTGCACGCCCAGCGGATAGCCGAGCGGCACGCGGCGCAGCAGCATGACCCCAATCCAGATCGCAAGCGGGCAGATGATTCCCATGTCCATCGCGTAGGTGACAATGGTCGTAGAATGCTGCAAGGCTTGCGGCACCGCGTTTGGCAGCCATCCGCTGACAATATCCATCAGCCATACCAGGAACAGCACGCCGCCCGCCACAAACAGGAAAATCGCCATGCCACGCCGCTGCATACTGGGCGCAACGTGACGGGGCAGGGCATCCAGGTCAAAGGAGGTCATCAGCAAGCTGACCGCAAACAGACTGGCGGAGAAAAGCGCCACATATACCAGAAAAAGGGGATTGTAAGACGCGCCAAACGCTAACGACATGGCGTTATACAGGCTGTAACCGAGCGCACCGGATAGCAGCAGCCCACCGCGCAGCGATCCGCGCCGGTATTGCCAGAACGCAAAGATCAGCAGCGGCAGATTGATGACCAGGGTGATCATATCCGTGCCGCGAAAGGTTGCCGCGCCCTGAACCGTGTCATTGCGGTACAAACCCTGCCCATACAGTTGCACCGTTTGCCCGGTCACAGCGGTGAAGGCATGCTGCGCCCCGCCGCCTTGCCAGAAAATGCCGGAAAGGGTGGTGATGAGCGTCAGGACAGCAATTAAAGGAATCAACCAGGAGAGAGCAGGACGAGGGCGCATGGGGGAGTTCTCCGAAAAGGGAAGATTTGGATGAAGGAGAGTGATTCCTACAAACCAGTCGTTATTATAACGAATTTTCAGACAATTCTGCGGAAATGACAGCGCGCATCAGCGAGAACGGCGCAGGCAGCCCGGTCCAGTGGGCAAACCCCAGGGCAGCCTGAGCAGCCAACATGCCCCCGCCGCTTGCTGCCCGCAGCCCTGCCAGGCGCGCACGCTGCACCAGGCGGGTGACTGCCGGGCGATACACCAGGTCATAAATGGCGGCACGCGGCGGAAATGGCGCATCGTCTGGCAGCGGGCAGCCTTCGGGATGCGGGTACATCCCCAACGGGGTGGTATTGACGATCAACCCGCAGCCTTCAGGCAGGGGAGAGAGACCCGGCAAAACCTGTGCGCCGCTGAAATCCGCCGCCAGCGAGGCAGCCTGCTCCATGCGGCGGGCAAAGATGCGCACCTGCCAGCCCAGTTGCAGCAGCGCATACACCACCGCCCGCGCTGAACCGCCTGCGCCCAAGACCAACGCCCACCCATCACCAGGCTGCGCATTGAGTTGATCGCGCAAATCCAGCTGAAAGCCCGGCACATCCGTATTTTCGCCAATCAGCCGATCTGCGCGGCAAAACAGGGTATTGACCGCCCCGACCGCGCGCGCCACAGGGCTGATCTCATCCAGGTAGGGCAGGACGGACAGCTTATGCGGGATGGTCACGTTCAGCCCGTCCCATGCACCCTGGCGCAAGGCATCCATCAGGAAGGCAATCTGCGCCTCCCCTTCTGGCAGCGGCGGGATCGGCAGCAGGCGATACGATCCGTGCAAACCTGCCGCATGTAGGGCAGCCTGATGCAGCTGTGGCGATAGGCTATGACCCAGCGGAAAGCCAATCAGCCCAAAATGCCATTCGTGAGCCTCTTTCTCGTGATCATTATTCATTGGCTATGCGCAGATTCGCCCCCAGGCTTTGCAAACTGCTGGCAAATTCAGGGAATGATTCGTTCATCATCTCCGCGCCGTTCACCTGCACCACGCCCTGCCCTGCCAAGCCTAATACCGCCAACGCCATCGCCAACCGGTGATCGCCATGCGATTCGACCGTTCCGCCGCATACCTTGCCGCCCATCACGCGGAAGCCATCCGGCGCTTCCTCCACCTCCACGCCCAACGTCCGCAACTCAGCGCATAAGGCAGCGATCCGATCCGATTCCTTCAGGCGGAGTTCAGCGGCATCGCGGACGCAAGTTTCGCCTTGGGCAAGGGCTGCCGCCACGCCAAAGATGGGAAATTCATCAATCATGCGCACCACCTCTTCACCGCCAACCTCCACCCCATGCAGGCGGCTGGCGCGTACCGTCACATCGCCCCAGGGTTCGCCCATCCCGTCCGGCAGAGGATGGACGGAAATCTGCGCGCCCATGCGGGTGAGAACGTCCAGCAAGCCGGTGCGGGTGGGATTCAACCCAACTCCGCGCACCGTCACCGCCGAGCCTGGCACAATCAACCCCGCCACCAGCAAAAAAGCCGCCGCCGAAATATCTCCTGGCAGCTGACCATGCAGGGCAGGCAGCGTGGCATGGGTTGGCACAAGCAGGCGCGTCTCGTATATCGTCTGCCCACTTGCGGACGTTAACTGCGTGCTGCTGACGGAAAAGCCAGCCGCGCCAAGCATCCGCTCAGTATGATCGCGTGATGGACCGGATTCGCGCAAAACTGCCTGCCCAGGCGCAGCCAATGCCGCCAGCAGCAGGCAAGATTTGACTTGGGCAGAGGCAGCTTCCAGGGTTTCATCCGGTGGGGTGAGGGACTGACCGGCGGCGCGGGCAGCAAAATGCAGCGGAGCCAATTCACCCGGGTCAGCGGTAACCTCTACCCCCATGCGGCGCAAAGGTTGGGTGATCCTGCCCATCGGACGGCGGCGCAGCCCTGCCGAGCCGGTCAGCGTGGCGCGGATCCCCGCCGCGGCAATCGCCCCCGCCAGCAGGCGCAAGGTGGTGGCGGAATTTCCGCAGTCAATGGGCTGCTGTGGCGCGCGCCAGGCGGAAATTCCACGCCCCTGCACCGTCAGGGTGTTACCCTCCAACTGCCAGGCGACCCCCAGGGCGGTCATCGCGCTCAGCAGCGGCATCGTGACGCCGGATACCAGGAAATTATCAATGCAGCTGTCGCCATCGGCAAGCGCGGCGAACAATGCCGCGCGATGCGAGAGGGATTTATCGCCGGGGAGGGTCATTTCGCCGCGCAGGGAGCTACCGGGCGTGCTGATGAATTGCATAGAGAACTCCTTAAATGAGATTCTATATTATTTTTTGAACACTTTGTGTTCAAAAAATAATATAGAATCTCAAACTGATCCCAAATCATTCCATTGTTGGCGGATGCGTTCCAGGTGCGCTTCGAGAGCCTCCCAATTCTGGGTGAGGATCAGCGATTCGAGCGTCTCCAACTGAGAATGTACATCTTGCAGCGCAGAGAGGACTTCATCAGGGTTGGTGGCGAGAATATCGGTCATCATCCGCGCGGAACTGCCCGCCAGGCGCGAGCTGCTGCGAAAGCCGGGTCCAATGAGGACGCGAGCGGCGGACGGGGTGGCGGCGGTCAGCGCGGCAGCCAGCAAGTACGGCACATGGCTGGTATGCGCGGTCGCCTTATCATGGCTATGCGCATCTACCCAAAAGGGACAGCCGCCCAGGGTATGCGCCAACCCCTCGCCCACCGCCCGCGCCACCGGGGACGTATTTTTCGCCGCCACCAGGGCAAACGGCGCGCCACAAAATAAATCCGCCTCTGCGTTATGGAGAGAGCCGCGCTCTTTGCCGCACATCGGGTGCATTCCAAGAGGATCAAACCGATCAGGCAACGAGTCCATCGCCGCAATCACCGCACGCTTGGTTGAGCCAACATCCAAAACCAGGGCAGGCGCAGGGTGCAGATCAGGCAAGAGGGTGAGCATCCGCAAAATGGCGCGCACGGGGGCAGCCAGTACAATCACATCCGCCTGGGCGAGGAGGTCCGCCGGCTGGGTGGAAGCGCGCTGCACCACCCCATGCGCCAACGCCCATTCGATCACCGCCGGGTCGGAATCCACGCCGAGCAGTTCGGCGCAGTGACCTCCTAATCCCATCGCCAACGAGCCGCCCATCAACCCCAAACCCCAAATCAGCACGCGGCGCGTGGCAAGGTTGGCAAAATCCCCCGCAAAATCATCCTCAGCCGGCATGCGCTATTCCCCAGTCACGCTGACGTGCTGCGCAATTTGCTCATCGGTAGCATCTGCAATAGATAGGTCGGCGGACGGGCGCACAGGGAACTGCTTGGCAGGGGGAACAACGCGCCCGACTGCCTGAGCAATCATCGCAATCTGGCGCACCAATTCCGCGAAACGTTCCGGCTTGAGCGACTGCGCCCCATCGGATGCGGCGACATCGGGATGCGGGTGGACTTCAATAATCAGCCCATCGGCTCCGGCGGCAATGCCCGCGCGAGCAATGGGACCCACATATTCCCAATTGCCGGTGGCGTGGGACGGGTCAAGGATGACAGGCAGGTGAGTGAGCTTTTTGAGGACGGGAATGGCGTTAATATCGGTGGTGTTACGGGTAGCCGTCTCGAAGGTACGGATGCCACGCTCGCACAGGATGACGCGGCGGTTATCGTGCGAGAGGATGTATTCGGCAGCCATCAGAAATTCTTCCAGGGTGGCGGAATTACCGCGTTTGAGCAAAATGGTGCGGTGGCTTTCGCCCGCAGCGTGCAAGAGGGAGAAGTTTTGCATATTGCGTGCGCCAATTTGCAGCACATCCGCGTATTTTGCCACCAAGCCCACCTGCTCAGGCGCCATCACCTCGGTGACAATCGGCAGACCGGTGGCTTCACGCGCCTCAGCCAGCAGCTCCAACCCGGCTTCACCCAAACCTTGGAAGGCATACGGAGAAGTGCGCGGCTTGAACGCCCCACCCCGCAAGGCGCGCGCCCCAGCTTCACGCACCGCCCAGGCAGTCTCCATCAGCATACTGCGATCTTCCACCGCGCACGGACCGGCGATCAGCACCAGTTCCGGTCCGCCAATCTGCACCCCATCAATGGGGAAGACGGACGACTGCGGATTCACCTCACGCGAGGCGAGCTTGTAAGGCTTGGAGATGGGGGCAATATCCGATACGCCCTGCATCAGCTTGAACTGCTCGCGGTTGACACGGCAAATATCCCCCACAACAGCGATGACGCAGCGTTCGGTGCCGGTATTCAGGTGGGCGCGCAGTCCCAGCCCTTCCACGCGGGTGACGACCGATTGAATATCTTCCGATGAGGCTTGGGTGGACATAATAATCATCATAGCGGCTTCTCCTTAAAATAATAAAAAAAGGCGATTTTTATAGATCAGGGCGTAAACGCACTGCTTCGTTCAAATAAACGGGGTGAATTTGCGACTGAGGCAAATCCGTGTTCCAGTGGATGAGCAGGCGGATGCAGCGCGGCAGAGCGCCTTCCACATCCATTTCTTGTACATCGAGCAGAGGAACGGCGCGCCATTCAGGGGTCAAATGGCGGGCAGCGCGGGCAGGGAACGCGGCGCGCAGGTCAGGGGTGACGCTGAACCACAGACTGGCAATATCCGCCGGACAGAGGGATGGGTTGGCATCCAGCACAGCCAGGAGCAGGTGGCAGGCGGCGTCCAGAATAAGGGCTTCCTCGTCAGCGGCAACGGTGATGGCGCCGCGAATTCCGCGCATAGGCATAAGCAAACTCCTTTTTTGAATAAACAATAAAAAAACGCGGGCCATTGGCTCGCGTCTTTGCTTTCAGGGTAAAGTGACTAGTCCTTAAGCGCCGCCAATGGCAACCGGAGTGCGGTTTCCATAATAATAGGCGTAGCTAAAGGAGAAGACCAGGTTGGATTTCATATTAGAGATGAGTATACCCACCGTCAGGGCAAAAGTCAAGAGGCAAAAGGGCAAAACTCGCATTCGTCAGCCCTTTACAAAGTAAGGGAAGGGACGTATAATTCCAACCCGTAAGAACAATCTCGCACAGTCACTCACCTGACCGCCTGGAACCCCAACAGGCAGCCGCAAGAGGCGTGATGGGTTGCACTCGGGGCGTGGCGCAGTCCGGCTAGCGCGCCTGCATGGGGTGCAGGAGGTCGGAGGTTCAAATCCTCTCGCCCCGACTATGAGACACCTACAGACCGCTATCCATGGGTTTTTCCTGTGGCAGCGGTCTGTAGTTCGTTTTAAAGCCATTTTCGGGTTTATACGACCCTATCTTTGCAATTTAAGAAATGAATAGACAGGCATGGCTCAAACCGGAATAATAAGGACCGCCCAAGAACCTGCAACCCAGGGGAACCATGCCCAACGGCTTGAGACATTTCGCAAAAAACGGCGTTGGGGTAAAGCCCCTAGGCTTGGTGTGCTGAGGATGGGGATATACTGTATATGTGGATGGATGATGGATCGGGCAAGATCAAAATGTTACCGCGCGCGTTTGATTTATAACTAGATGAACAAGACTTTGGAAAAGTCGAGACCATTCTGGTCAAGTCAAGCGATCCCTATCGCATCATCGGCGACTGTGGCGATGAATACCGGGCAGGCTAACCGCATAAGGAAATCATTTCATGAAAAAATCAGATCGCATTGCATTGATTGTTTTTCCGGTTTTAATAATCATTGGTCTTCTGTTTGCGATTGCAGGCAGTCAGGGTGGAAGTTCAATTGCCGGAATCTCTGTATTTGGATTGTCGGTGGGACTGGTTTTTCTCATCCAATGGCTGGTATTTATCCCGGCTTATCGGCTGCAAACCGAAAAATTCTTCGACCTGACCGGCAGTCTTACTTATATCTCCGTCATTACCCTTGCGGCTCTCCTCAGTCCAGGTGTGAATGGCAGGTCGATCCTTTTATGGGCGCTGGTCGTGATCTGGGCAGGACGGCTGGGCACTTTCTTGTTTCGCCGCATCCGCAAAGCGGGCAAGGATGATCGCTTCGATGAGCTTAAACCTTCTTTTATCCGTTTCCTGAATGTCTGGACGATCCAGGGCTTGTGGGTCACATTCACAATGGCAGCAGCGCTGGTGGCGATCACCACAACGAACCGCAAAGAATTGGATATCTTCGCCGCGATTGGCTTTCTGATCTGGGCGCTTGGATTTTCGATTGAGGTTGCATCCGACTCCCAAAAAAGCCGCTTCAGAGCCAATCCGAGCAACAAAGGCAAGTTCATTCAAACGGGCTTATGGTCTCGATCTCGCCACCCCAATTACTTCGGTGAGATTCTCCTTTGGATTGGCGTGGCAGTCATCGCATTGCCCGTTTTACAAGGCTGGCAATGGGTCGCCCTGATCTCGCCTGTTTTTGTCACCCTGCTTCTCACTCGGGTCAGTGGGGTTCCCATGCTTGAAAAAAAGGCGGATCAAAAATGGGGAGGTGACGCAGATTATGAAGCCTATAAAAAGAACACACCCGTATTGATACCCAGATTGTAATGATCGCATGTCTCACTGAGCTGGGCATAGATCAAAAAAACGCTCTCTAATAAAATAGAGAGCGTTTTTTGTTGAATCTGGTCAATGCCACCTCCAGCATCCAATTCTTTTCAGGTTAAATATTATTCAAACGTTATACATTTTGATAAAACAATGGACAATCATTAGGCGTTGCTGTAATATAAACGTTGTACCGAAAACATTGTACGATGATTATTCGACTTATAGGAGAATAGAAAAAATGAAAGCGTATATGAAGTTCGCCAGCGTGCTGGCATTACTGGTCATGATCTTGAGCGCCTGCGCTCCCGCCGTCACCCCTACCCCGAACGCTGTTGCCACCCTGACCACAGAACCTACGATGGCATCTACCGCCACCCCCGAACCTAGCGCAACCGCTGCGCCCACCGCTACCCCCAAGCCCATGACGATTGTGGATATTGCCGTGGCGGATGGAAACTTCAAGACCCTGGTCGCCGCGCTGACCGCCGTCGGGTTGGATAAAACCCTGGCAGGGGATGGCCCGTTCACCGTCTTTGCCCCCACCGATGCCGCCTTCGCCAAACTGCCCGCCGGCACCGTGGAAAGCCTGCTCAAGCCGGAGAATAAGGACAAGCTGATCCAAATCCTGACCTACCATGTGGTTGCCGGTAAAGTCCTGGCAGCGGATGTCTCCAAGATGACCTCGGCGGATACGGTTGCCAAGCTGCCCGTCACGATCAAAGTGGACATGGACAAGGTCATGATCAACAATGCCACCGTCACCAAGGCTGACATCATGGCTTCCAATGGCGTCATCCATGTGATTGACACCGTATTGATGCCCCCCTCTGACATTGTGGATACTGCCGTAGCCGATGGGCGCTTCAAGACCCTGACAGCTGCCCTGACCGCTGCTGGACTGGTTGATACCCTCAAAGGTGCAGGCCCCTTCACCGTCTTTGCGCCCACCGATGATGCCTTCGCCAAGCTGCCCGCCGGCACACTCGACGCTCTGCTGGCTGACAAAGCCAAGCTAACCGCAGTCCTGACCTACCATGTGGTTGCAGGACGGGTCATGTCCGCCGATGTGGTCAAACTGACCAGCGCTGACACGGTCAATGGGAAACCGGTCACGATCAAGGTGGATAATGGCAAGGTCTACATCAACGATGCCCAGGTGATTATCACCGATATCCTCACCTCCAACGGCGTGATCCATGTGATCGATACCGTCCTCCTACCTCCTCAGTAAAGCATTAGCCCCAATCTATCTCAGGGCTGCCGGGAAAACATTCCGGCAGCCCTGAATTTATAAGAATTATGATAACTGTTTGAGCCCGAAATTGTATCTTTACAAACCGTTCTAACTCATGGTCAGCCTGATCCTCAGCCCCAAAAGAACAATTACCAGGACACTACAGAAAACTCGCAGCGGACTTTCTGGCTGGGCGGCTGGCGGGGCATTGCATCAAATGAAATTCACCATTGCATGAATTACTCAGTTACGATCCGCTTTCCTTACAGTTCTTATGGACGACAAAAGACACTTTCTCCTGGAAACCAGACCTAAAAACCTTTCTTTTGACCCTTCCAGGGCGCAGGCTGGTGAGATAAAAATTCTTCCACGCTCGGGCCTCCTAATTTTGTCAATCGCCAGATGCCGTAGAGATAACTGATAGCCAATACCAAAATGGTCACTGGCCAGCCCAGCAAACCATTGACCCACCCCAGCAAATTGACATTTCCCTGTTGATAAAGGGTATATTGAGCAATCAGGCGCGCGGCAATGAATGCAGCCCACATCCAGGTAACCTCTGTGTAAGCCGGACGTATCTTGGAGAGCCAGTACCATTCCTTCGGCCAGGCGCGGGTCAGATGGCTGCTCCAGGCTGCCAGGGGTTTCCCTCCAAAAATGGAAACCAGCGCAACTGCCAATAATATGCCACTGGTAAGAAGATCAGGCAGAAAGAAATTGACTGCGCTTTTGCTATACCATGCCAACCCTGACGCCAACACAGTCAATACCAGTCCGCTCAAGGCATACAACCAGGATTGTTTTCGAACCAGTCGTAAGACTGTTAGAACCACTGCCAATCCCAAAGCCGAGAGCGTAGCGGGAAGCAGCCCGGACAGCATGTTCACCAGTGCATACAGCAGCGGTGGAATAATCGTGTCCGCAGTGTTAGTCTTTCCGGAAAAAATGGTGCGGAATTCTTGCCATAATTCGTTCATTTTATTGATCATGACTGGATGCTTCGATCTATCAATTCGTTGAAACGGGCCCATTCATCAAACAACAGAACTACAACCCTCCGATCAGATACCCTCGGAGGATGGCTCTGTTTTTAGCGTACAAAGTGTATCTCTTTGATTAAGCCTGAGATGGCGTTACTTGCTGAACCGTTTTCCATACCAGAAACGCTTCCAGTCATTTCCGCTCGTCTGCAATGCGATCAGCGTGTACAGCGCGCCCGCCCAGAATCCCAGCACCATCATCAAGATTACCCAGATGATTGAGGGCAGCCAGTCCTTCTCGCGGAAAACGATCCAACAGGAGAACAGGGAAAAACCCACATACAGATCCACCAGCGAGACAATCCCCCAGGGCATTGCCAGTAGTTTAGTCCCTTCGGTGGAAAAATTGCCGGCGGTAAACCCGAAGACCAGTATGCCCGTCATGGCAAGCAGTCCAATGAGCGCAATCAACTTCGCAATTTTCATTTTTTCTCCCTCATTATTTTTGTGAGATACAGGCGAAACCTACCACGCCCGGCCCAATATGTGCACCCAGAATCGGGTTAATTTGCTCGAGCCAGATATCTTCATCAGGAAGAAAATCCCTGACTTCTTGTATCAGAGCCTGAGCCTGCTCAAGTGCATTGGAATGCAAAAAGGCGATCTTCTCAAACGGCTTGTACTCATTAAGCAGATCTAACAGCCGTTTTGTGGCGTGTTTACGGGTGCGCACCCGTTCAGCGCTGGATTTCCCGTCGTACATCCTGAGCAGCGGTTTGATTTGTAGTATTTCGCCAATGGTAGAGATCACTGAATTCATCCTGCCGCTGCGCCGCAAGAATTGAAGCGTATCCAGCGCGGCACAAACATGGGTGCGCTTGATCTGCGCGTTGAGCACGGGAAGGATTTCGCTGACAGAATTCCCTGCCTGGGCAAGTTTTGCCGCAGTTTCGACCAGGAAGCCTGTCCCCAGGCTAAGCTGACGGGAGTCAAAGACAGTCACCGCAGTGGATACCGTCTCCTGCGCGGCAACCTGAGCCACATTCATGATCGCACTTAAAGATGTAGAGATGTGAATAGATATCACCTCGTTTGCGCCTTCATCCGCAAGCGCGGCGTATAGAGCGCAAAACTTCTGCAAGGAGGGTACGGCCGTGGTAGGTTGGACGGGGAAAGTGGGCAATTTTTTATAGAATTCATCGCGCGTCATATCAATGCCATCCAGGTAACCCCGGCTGCCCACGTTGATATACAGCGGCGCAACACAAATTCCGTACTTGGCAACCACGGCGGCTGGCAAATCACACGTGCTGTCGGTAACGATACGAACGGTCATAATTCCTTCTTAGATTACCAGGATCACGCCGAGTACAATTTCTATACCCAGGCTGATTAAGTTGGATTGTGCGGTTGATTTATCGAACAGGATGGAAAACGTGCGTGCCGCGGCAATTGCCAAATAGCCAATGCCCAGCATTTGATAAGTCGCCGCGCCGAGAAACAACGGCGCAATCCCCAAGCCGATGAATAATCCGCCAAAAACAGCGCGAATCTCTGAAATGCCTCGGACGCCATTGGCGGTCAGTCCGGTGAACCCGTAGACTGCTGTGGGTTTGACCAGAGCCAGCAATCCAGTCGCCGCAGTTGCCAGCGCCGCTATGATTTTTAAAACAAATAAGAGGTTCATTTCTTTGGCTCCTTCTCCAGAAAAGTGATTAGAGATTGAATATTGAATTGATCCACCAAAACCAGTACCCGCATTACGGCTTTATGCCCTTTGCGGCATTTCTTCCAACCGTTATTCATTTGAACTTTGAAGCGCAGAACACTTTTTACGGTATTCTATGACGGGTAGGTCGCCCTGGATCAAGATTTCGCCCATTTTAAGACCACTGGGTTTGGGCTGCTGGGTGACTACCACACCCGCCAGTCTTCGTGAACAATGTATCCATTGCCAGGTGGGCGACCAGTTTGCCCAGTACATGGAGGAAACCTGCCGCATTATCTGAAATGCCCACAATTTTGTTCGTTGCCTGACGATAGAATTTGAAATTGAGCTCGGTTTCGGGTTGACCATCGTTCCAGTCGGAAAAATGTTTGAGCTCGTCCTGCCCTAAACGCCGCTTTGCCAGCGCTGTACGTTTTATTCCGTTTCACGCTCAGTTGGCAGTCAAATCTTTGTCTTCCATTTCCCAGGCATGATCGAGTGTGTGAAAGGCAGTGTGCCGAATCAAGAATCGGAGCGGCCACGTACGAGCCATGTTGCTCTGGGAATGCAACCCCTGAATTGCGTTGCAATAGGCATCGCGATGCGCGTTCAATCCCTCGGCGGTCAGCATCGCATCCAAAGGCGTGATCACGCCGAGCTTCTTTGCCCAGTCCAGCTCCGTGGCAAACGTATGACGGACGATGTGATCTCGATCTCGTCCGCCGCCGCGCGGACCCCGCTGCATCTCAGCAGACACGCGCGAACGCACATCATCGAAAAACGCCCAGCACGCCCGCATCAGCGTGAGTTCACGCTCCAATGCTTCGCTCGACATGGCTTGCTGGTCAATGCTCGAAAACGCGAACGAGATACCCCAGAAGTCAGTTGAGCCTGTACCCGGATAGCTCTCAGCCAACTCGACGTCGGTAATGGTCGCAAACGTGGACTCCATCCCAGCCAGCTTTGTCACCGTTGCATACCGTGGAATGTAGGAGCGTAAGCGTTCGATTGCAGCCTCCTGGGTCGTTGCCCCGCGCTCGAGACCGGGCCAGTCAGGAGCCACCGCCACCACCTTCTTGCCATTCAATCCAATTTCCAGTGTCACCCGCATATAGTTCGCCATAGCTCCTCCTATCCCTTTTAGTGTACTACTTTCACCCTTCCTTTGTGTCCACTTAATCGGGGGAATTCCAGTTTCCTCATTCTCAGTTATGTGATAGGTTGTACGCCACCCATTCAGCATACTGACTCATTTTATAACATCAATGATAATGACTATCCTTTGCTTCACCTTCCGCTGATTAAAGCGATCGAGGCGCAACGCGAGGATGGATGATCGCAGTGGAGAATGTCTTTACCTGACGGACCTTCGGTTCGTGTGCCTAACAGGTAAGATATTTTCTACTATGATTATAGTATTGTTGACGCATCGCTTACAGAGCAAGAGGATCCGCCCTGTTTTAAGGCACAAGAAGGCTGCCCAGTTCACGAAGATCAGGTAAGCGGCTGGTTGGATGAAATTTATCAGGGAGAAATTGCCGAAAGCTGGCAAAATACCTATGAACAATCCGCGAAAGATTTTGAAATGGCTTGCCTGCGCTCTCTTCGTCCTTTTGAGGCGGATCCAAACTTGGAAAAGGAATTCTACAAAGCGTTTGATAGCATCGAAGTACTTCCAGAACCGCTATTACCAGAGTATATGCAAATGCAGACTGAGAATCCGCTGCTCGCAGAAGAATTGTTGATTCCTATTCGCTGGAAACGGTATTACACCCTGATCGGAAAGGGACAGGTATTGCCCCGTGACCGTACCTTGCCACCCCTGGTTGCTGCCGATTATAATGATGAACTTGGCTTGCAATGGAGAGAAGATCATAAAAATGAGGATGAGGATTAGTAGAGGATAATGACAGAATTTGGACTGACAATCACCTATTTACGTATTGAGTGTAGAGCATTGAATAGTGTCAGCCTTGGGGGGGTGCAAGCCGGGGAAAGGTTACGTAATGCCTTAGCTGCCGTGATGCTACGTACCAGTTGCCCAGAACAAAACCGCCCGAGCCAGCCTTCTGCGGAACACATTGCTAACTGCCCCACTTGCTGGCTCTTGGCTGCTCACGAAAATGAAGGAGGATTGCGGAGATGCTATTCCCTGGTGCCGCCGTTGCCCGCCCCTGAAATGGTGTCTGCGGGAAAGACATTCTCTTTTTCGATCACATTGTTTGGAGAAGGGATCAACTACCTGCCTTATTTTATTCTGGCAATCCCAGAAATGGGACGGATCGGCGTTGGACCAGGGCGCGGGCAGTTTGAATTAGCCAGAATTGACACCATTTCTCCTTTTGAAGGAACTCGGCAGGTCGTTTATGAGCACGGAGAAAATGTAGTGAGGGTGCCGAGCGCGCAGGTTCGCTTTGCGGATGCGAGCTGCGCAGCTGCGTCAATTTTGCCAGGGGCGGAAAATCAGCTTTGTATCGAATTTCTTACTCCGCTGCGCCTTGTTCATCGTCAGGAAGAGCGTGAAACGCTGTTAAAAACGCCTTCTTTTGATATTTTCTTTCAGCGACTGTTAGAGCGCATGGATGAATTAAATTGTCAATTTGCCAATGGTCAACGGCGAGAAGCGCGAGAAGTAACGGAGTTATATGATATGGCGCGCTCCGTCAAGCTATTAGAGGCGGATACGCATTGGGTCGATGTGTTTTCATGGTCAGGCAGAAAGAATGATCGCACTCCCCTGGGTGGATTGGTGGGGAAGGCGCTCTACTCTTCAGAGCATTGGTCACGCTTACTGCCTTTTCTTTTATTTGGACAAGGAATACAAGCGGGTAAAATGACCGTGAAGGGGAACGGCGTTTTTCAGGTACAGGCTGATCAAATTCCACCATACTGGCAATTCAACGATTAAAAACTTGATTTTCACGTAAAGAATTTCCATTCCCCCACGACTCGTTGAGAGTACTGTATAGCTTCTCTAGAAATTTCTAAATAACGAAAAACCATATGCCATTTTGTTATTCCTGATCTATACTGAAGATCAGAGTAGCAGAATAATATTTCCATTCAGGCGCATTTTCAGAGGTATTTGATGATTCTATTTTCTTTATTGGGTGAACAGCCCACGCCGGCGTTGCTGATGGCGTTGCATTTTAAGCCTACCGAACATATTCTCCTATGTACCGACCTGACCGAGAAGATTGCAAAGCGATTGCAAAAGAATTTTTCGGAAAGGGTTTGCTTTCGACCGTATAAATTAAAATCAGGGGGCTATGAGTTGGCAAGATGTCAGGCAGAAATTCAGGAGTTAGCAGCCAATCAGCAAGCAGATAGCATGACGTTTGATCTGACGGGCGGAACGAAGATCATGAGCCTGGCGATGTACGCTGTGGCGCAGAAGTGCAGTGGGAAGGCCGCTTACCTGGAGACAACGAAATTTAACAGCATCCTTCATACTTATCAGCTAGAGGCGCAAGGAGTGGGTCAGCCAATAGCGCCACAACCTTTACCTGATTTAATGACGATCGAATACTACTTAAAAGCGTATCTGGATGGGTTTGAAGTAGGCGGTTTTAGCCCTGAAAAAGGCGGCGACTTGGAAAAGAAAGTGGCGGGCGCGCTCGTTTCGGGTGGGTTTGAAGTGAAGGCAGGCATACGTCCGGCAAACGTAGGGGAACAGCTTGAACTTGACCTGATTGTTCGCAAAAATAACCAGATTGGGGTGGTTGAAGTAAAATGGGGAGGCGATGGCAATGAAACCCTCAAAAAGGGGTTGGATCAGCTCAATCAACTGAGTGAACAAACCTACCTGGGAACATACGCGCATCGTTTTTTGGTGACTGCGAAACCGGTTAAACCCGAGATTCAGGACCTTGCGCAGGCAAAACGAGTAAAGATTATTCAATTGCCTCGCTATTCCCCTGATCGCCCCCTCAGCAGGGATGATGTACAATTAATTATTCAAACTTTTACGGACGAAATGGCAGGCAACGGCAGGCGGTTATGATCTTAATTAATTTCTCTCACCCTTTGAACACGGAACAGCAAAACCAGGTGGCTGGGTTGGCGAATCAGCCGGTGGATCGCGTGATCGATGTCCCTGTTCAATTTGATACCACGCAACCCTTTATAACGCAGGTCAATACTCTCGTAGATGGCTTACCCCTTTCTGCACAGGAGTTGCAAACTGAAGCGATCTTGATTAACCTTCCTGCGCTGAACTTTATTGCAGCCCTGCTGCTGGCTGAATTACATGGTCGCATGGGCTATTTCCCCTCAATATTGCGCACGCGCCCGGTACAGGGCAGCCTTCCGCCGCGCTTTGAAGTCGCCGAGATTCTCAACCTGCAAGCAGTCCGCGATCAGGCGCGCACCGCGCGTTACTCGTAAGAAAGCGAGGCTTGATGTCCACCCTACAACCTGATTTTCTCCCCGGGCTTGACCTATGCGAAGCCTATTATTGGGAATCGGTGCGCCCGATTGTGCTGCGCTCCTTCCACTCAGACAGTTTCCAAACATAGTTACCGAACTCGGAATACATTTCATGGATGCTCCACACGCCACTGCTAAACCCAGCCCAAGAGCGCCGAGTTTCCTCCTCGCTCAACCCAATTGACTTCAAAGCCGGAATGATGGCTCCCCGATTGGGCAACAGCACTCCACTGATCAACATCCACAGAAAGTGAACCATTGGCAGGTTGGTGCCGATAGGAAGAGTTTGACAGATAGTGGTCAAGATGACTATGGTATCATTCAACATGGTCGGCATTTATCGTCTCATTGGCCAGTTTATATGCCTTATATGGCTTGGCGGCGATCCTTTCAGGGGGGTATCCCATTGCTAACCAATTCCCAGATTGGTTTAACCAATTGGGTATGGGTAGAATTGGAGGCCCGTCCGGGATTCCGATTCCGGCGATCATCCTGGCTGTGTCTTTCTTCGTGGTTTTGTTCATTATGGGCTATACCACCACGGGACGGGCAACGTATGCCGTTGGCGGCAACCCGGAGTCAGCCCGGCTGAGTGGCATTAATGTGGGCAAGACAAAAATATTTGCCTTCATCTCTGTACAAATTCTCGCGGTGATTTCTGGGTTTATGACCTCTGGTCAGGTGATGGCGGGCACATACAGCTTTGGCAAAGGCTGGGAACTGGACGTCATCGCCGCAGTCGTGGTCGGCGGAACCAGCTTTACCGGCGGGATCGGCACCGTGTGGGGAACATTGGTCGGCGTTATTTTCATGGGTGTGATGACCAATGGAATGACGCTGCTGAACTTCGACATTTATGTTCAATATATCGTGAAGGCCATTATCGTCTTCCTGGCTGTGCTGCTCAGCTCCTATCGCGCGCAAGTCAAAGCGTAAAAAACGGAACAAGATTAAAGCGGCAATTTGCGCCTCATAGCGTCGCAAATTGCCGCTTTAATTCGGTGTGATGGGGGTGCCATGCGCGTAAGTGCAAGGAAAGGATAACTTTCGTTTTCGCTAACTGATCGGGGTCAATAAAAGGGTAATGCTCCCGAAACATGGCAAGCTTGTTTTCCCAAACAAAAAAACGCCATGAGGTGAGCCCATTACTACCATCGATCATACCTGAAAATTCTGGACTTCACAGAGGAATTGGGATTTTTATTTTGACGTGGAATTCAGGTACAGATTATTTGGAATTGCAACACCATCGTCCGAGCTGGTTGTATAATTTGTCTCGCAATCAAAAATTCCCTGCTCTCCTCGAAAGGATCGGGTATGACTAAGAAATTGAAAGTTGGTATGATTGGTTTGGGTGGGATCTCGCATACGCATGTCCCTGGTTGGAAAGCTTCGCCTTATACAGAAATTGTTGCTGGGGCGGATATTAACCCCGATGTGTTTGAAGGCTGGCAGGCAAAACATGGGGTGATGCGTTACACCGAGAATTCCTGGGACCTGTTCAATGACCCAGATATTGATATTATTGACATCTGCACCCCGAATATGTTCCATGCCCCATTAGCCATCGCGGCGCTGGATGCAGGCAAGCATGTCATCTGCGAAAAGCCACTCGCGCCTACGCCTGATGAAATCCGCCAGATGATTGCAGCGCGTAACCGCTCCGGTAAGCTGCTGATGACCGCGCAGCATTTCCGTTTCCGCGGCGTTTCACAGGCTGTGAAGGCTGAAGTGGAAACGGGCATGCTCGGACAGATCTATCATGCCCGAGCCTGGATGTTGCGCCGGTTGGGGTTGCCTCTCAGCCCGACGTTCCTGTATAAACAGAATGCTGGCGGTGGTCCAACCATCGACATCGGCGTGCATATTTTGGACACAACCTTATGGCTGATGGGACATCCCAAGCCGATAGCGGTCAGCGGTGTCTCGCGGACAGAACTGGCTCACCACGACGGCGCTTTCACCAGCTGGGGCGGGCGCAAACCTGTGCCGCAGGACATGGATGTGGAAGATTTTGCCGCTGCGTTTGTACGCTTTGACAACGGCGCAACCCTGATTTTGGAAGTTAGCTGGCTGCTGCATCACAATACCGATGGTGAGGATGCGAAGATTTGGCTGTATGGCACAGAAGGCGGCGTCGAGTGGCCTCAGTCCAACTTTTTGAGTATGAATTATAAGACCCTCCAGCTGGAGAACTGCACGCTGCAGCTGACTGCCGACACGATGGAACCCCATGCGTTGGAATGTGTCGAGTTTGCCAAAGCGGTCGCCGAAGGGCTGCCTTCGCCGGTTCCAGCGGAACATTCCCTCTATGTGCAGACGATCCTGGATGGGATTTACCGCAGCCAGGCATCCGGGTGTGAAGTAAAGGTCGATGTAGGCATTTAAGCGCTTTCGCAATATTGCCTCAATAAACAGGGGCAAGTTGAGTATGTTTTTAGCACATAGCGCCAAAGACACACTCAACCCCCCTACTTTTTGAGATGATACCTTTCGCTGAACAATGGGAGGAATGATGACGATTCAACTGGCAATGATTGGGGTCGCGCATATTCACACGCCTGGATTTATCAAGCGTATCAAAGAGCGCGGTGAGGAATTCGCCGTGCGACTGGTGTGGGACCATAACCCCGAACGGGCGGCGAAATGCGCAGCCGAATTGGGCGCACAGGTGACCGCGAATCTGGAGGATATCTGGAATGATCCCGAAATCAAAGCGGTGATCATATGTTCTGAGACCAACCGGCATGAAGCCCTGGTAAACGCCGCGGCAAAGGCTGGCAAGCCGATGTTTGTAGAAAAGCCGCTGGGTTTGGGGGCGAAAGATTCCGCCAGCATGGCGGACGCAATTGACAAAGCCAAGGTTCCCTTTCAGACCGGCTATTTTATGCGCGGCTATCCCACCCTGCGCTTCATCAAAGAGCAAATCGCCGCGGGCGCTTTTGGGCAGATCACGCGCCTGCGCATGGAAAACTGCCACTCTGGTTCGCTGGACGGCTTTTTCGACACAGAGTGGCGCTGGATGGCTGACGTCAGCCAGTCGGGTGTGGGCGGTTTTGGTGACCTGGGCACGCATGTCCTGGATATTATGCTGTGGATGATGGGCGAGGTCGCCAGTGTAACTGCGGATATCGAGGTTGGCACGGCGCGTTATCCAGACTGCGATGAAGTTGGCGAAGGTATCCTGAAGTTCAAAAACGGGGTTATCGGCTCGCTGGCAGCGGGCTGGACGGACGTAGCCAATCCTGTGACGCTTGAGCTAAGCGGCACTCAAGGGCATGCCCTGGTGATGAACGGTCAGTTGTATTTCAAAAGCAAAAACGTCGAAGGCGCGGATGGCAAGAGTCCGTGGACCCAATTGCCCGAACCCTGGCTGCATGCTTTTGAACTTTTCCTGAACACGGTTTCTGGAAAAACGGGCGTCACATTCGTCACGGCGCAGGAGGCAGCTTACCGCAGTACCGTGATGGAGGCTCTTTATCAGGCTTCGCGCGAAAAGCGCTGGGTTAATCTTTAGCCGCCGCATTGATTAGGTTTCAAATAAAAACAGCCTGGGAGGTCGTGATTCCCCAGGCTGTTTTTTAGACATGGTTCAGCGACCCACAGAATTAGATTGACACTTTGAAGCCAGACCGAGCAAGGAAAGCGGATCGGCAGGCAAAAAGAAACCAGTTTCTTCGATCCATACGGACGGCGGGGACTTTGTGTGCCGCGATCAGAAGCCAAACGAGAGGAAGATACGGCGCAGATCGTGGAAGGCAATTTCCACACGGTAGAGACGCAGCTTCAGACGCCAGAGCCGAAAAGAGCCCTGGCGCTGCCCACTTTGAACCACGCCCGTTACGCCAATACTGTGGGGCTGCGCAAAGCGGTGTTGGCGCGCGCTTTCTTGAAGAAAAAACCGAAAACCTAAAAAATAGATTCCCTCTGGTTCGCTAGCGAACCAGAGGGAATTGAGCAGGCAAAACCAAAGAGTCAGAGGAACAGAGCTTCAGAGCTTCAGAGTACAGAGCGAAGAGGCGGGGCAACCACAACCCGAAACCCATAGTCATCGCGGAAATCGTCCGGATAGTCCCTGTAGCGGTAAGCACAGCGCGCGTTGAATTCACTATTGCCCCACGAGCCGCCGCGCAAAACACGGCGATCTTTCGATTCGGGCTGTTCGCTCTTTTCCGCGGAATAGAGGTAATCCAAATACAGGCTGGAGGTCCACTCCCAAACATTGCCGCTCTGTTCCTGGCAGCCATACGCGCTCATCCCCCCCGCAAAGCAGCCCACTGCGCTGGTAGAACCAATGCCGGTATCATCAATATTTGCATTCTCTGAGTCAAATTTCCCTTTCCAGGGGTATTCCTGCGCATCTGGTAGAGAACGCGCCGTCAGCCATTCGCCTTGTTCCACCACGCCTGTGATCGGGCGGATCACCGGAAAGCCCTCTTTGCCCTGCCCAGTTGGCTGACTGCGGGCGGCTTTTTCCCACTCGGCTTCGCTGGGCAGCTTCACGGTATAGCCTTGCGGCAGCCACCCTTCTTCCTTTCCACGCGCCTCCATCCAACGGCAAAACGCCAGGGCTTCATACCAGCTGACCCCCACCACCGGGTGATTCGCCAGGCAGAACGGCATCCCGTACTCCTTGGGGGCGGTACGCGGTTTATTATCATACCCTTTGAAGCCCAGTTTAGACCAAACCCCATGCGCCTTGGCTTCCTGCCAGTATCCCTCCTGCAAATAGCCTCTTGCCTTCGTAAATTCGGCAAACTGGGCCTGCGTCACCGGAAATTGCGCCATCCAGAAGGCAGGCAGGCGGACTTCATGCTCTTCATCCCCCTCGCCCATCGTGAAAGGTCCCTCCGGCACAAAGCAAAATTGCATCCCGCCCACGGTCATCACTTCGGGGCGATGGTCGCCCAGGATAGCCAGGTTTCTGCCAGCCAAGACGCGCTCGCGGGCGGGCAAGACAGTGTCGCCAAGAATCCGCGCCAACCAGCTTTTTACGCGATCTGTTTTTCTCTGATACCGCTCGCTTAATTGGGTCAGGTCAGCGCTTTCGATGATTAGTTGCCCAGCCAACTGAGCGCCCCATTGTTGGTCTTGCGGTAAAGGATTCGCGCCGCAATCTTGATCACACAAGGCATCTACCAGTGACCAGAGCGAAGCGCTTGACCCACGGACGGCTTTTGCTCCTGCCAGTAAAGTGACCTCGCGCCACCGGTCTGGCGATTGGCAAGCCAACTTCATTAACGTATCAGGGTAATCATCATCTGTCAGCCAACAAGCTGCCAGATATTCCTGAAAGGTACGGTGTGGAAAGGTGTAGACCCCTTCACCGCGCGGCAGCAACAATCCAGCCCGATCACGCAAGAATTCAATCAACAGCGCATGACGAATCTCCTTCTTCGTGATGCGCATCAAACCAGTAACCAGGTTGGCTTGGGGAATGTCGGCTGTACCAACCAGTTTAGATTGAGCCGCGTGCGCCTCAAATGCCAGCTTATTAAGCAGCTTACGTACCTGCTCGCGATCCACTTTTAACCATTCTTCAAGGCTGGGGTCCTGATTAATCACCTTGCCCTGGCTATCGCGCACAGATTTAGGAGCCTGCCACCAATCCAGCAGCAAATCCACCGTATCAGAATACAACTGCTCCCGTTTTTCAGGCAGATTACCGCCACGCCAGGCGTGCAAAGAAGCCATCAAGGTTAAAAGCAGCGGACGTTCAGCCAGTTCATACAGCCGCTCATTCGAGAAAATACGTTCCTTCAACAATTGAGCGCGACCTTGCGCATCTTGTGGGTCTAGTTTGCGAGTCAGCGCCACCTGGGCATACCACCGTTGGGTAAACTGAGAAATTTGCGCGCGGCTAAAGGGCGCCAGTTCAGCCACGGCAAAGGATTCGTTTAATCGCCACCCCTGGCCCTGGTAAGCATACGTGCGGCTCGTAATCAGAATATGCGCCTTAGGGAATGCGCTGGCGACGTTCTCCACCATTTGCTTAATTTGTTCACGGCGTTCATCGGCTTCAGGCACCTCATCCAACCCATCAAATAGGAATATCCCTCCTTTTTCATGAAGATGTTTTTCCAAAAAAGGAGCATATTCTTTCAATCCACTGGCGGTTAATTCACTCGTTAAAAATTTCAGCAGATGACAGGCTTGGCAAACTTCACCCTTTGGCGGAAGTCCACGCGCTACAAAATCGCGCAGCACCACTCGTACCGGCAGCAACGCCCCGTGTCTCCAGGATTGAGAAGGTTGATCGGATGAATCCTCATCTTCTTCAGGAAGCGGCGCAGTAAGCAGCTTCACGTTAATATTGGGATGTTGCAGAGCATCCCCTGCCAGGCACAGCGCCAGGAAATTAACGAATGTGCTTTTGCCGCTGCCAGGGTCGCCTAACAACACCAATCGCGCCTCCTGATCCGTCTTGGTAAGGGCTGAAATGCGATCCTCTTCCCTATCATTAGAGGGCGCTTGAGAAGGTTTTCCTTCTTTTTCATTTTTATCTATAAAGGA
The DNA here is from genome assembly GCA_038206515.1 of Anaerolineales bacterium. Taxonomy (GTDB): domain Bacteria; phylum Chloroflexota; class Anaerolineae; order Anaerolineales; family Anaerolineaceae; genus DSYU01. The sequence goes on from JBBRAT010000022.1 coordinate 28,422, forward strand.
GCGCGTCATCAACGCTGTGTAAATTCCCCCCAGGCTCAGGCTGCTATTTTGTTCACTGGCAGCTTTCGGGTCAATGCCTGAAAGCTGCAAACGCCCCGCAATTTCAAAAACAAGGTTGAGATAAGCCTTGTACAATTCATTGGGGTCCTGAGCAGCCGGGTCTCCCGCAGTAACAATATTACCATTCCCCACTATTACAGTGGAATCAGTGATCTTTTTTGCATTGAGTATATTCATGTCACCTAGCGCCACAGGCCCACCGCCGAAATCGATCTCCACGGCAGGTGGAACGGGGTCAGGTTTCTCTTCAAGCCCTGGCTTAACATTATTCAAGAATCCAAAAGCAGAGGTAAAAGCCATCACCAGCAAAGCCACCACGGAACGCAGGTCGGCTTGCCAGGCAGGGTACAGCGCCAGGCTGGCAAGGAAAATGATCACCGCCAACACAATCCCAATAATAAGGAAGCGAGTATTATAACGTTTCATCAGCACCCCTTTTCATATTGATTCAGACAAGCCCATGAGCATCTTCATTATGGCAAAGATTATGAGATCAAATACTGGCAAATTCTAATTTCTTGTAACTCAATTCTAGGGCGTTTCCCCAAAACGTGCAAGGCAAAAAGAAGGACACCTATGGCATATTATATTTGTTATATTCGTCATGGGCTGTATTTTTCATTTTGTATCTGCCATTCTCCTCTATAATAGAACTACTTATGGAGGTATAGATCATGACCACCCCAAACCCTGACTTTCTCCCCGGACTTGACCTATGCGAAGCCTATTATTGGGAATCGGTGCGCCCGATTGTGCTGCGACATTTCCCAAGCTTGCCCCACGCTGCTGCGCTGATTGGCTATGGCTCGGATGTTATCGGCTGTGATACGCCGCTTTCGCGCGATCACATGTGGGGTCCGCGCATGCAGATTTTTCTCTCCTGCGTGGATTTCGACTCGAATCGTCAACGGCTGGATCAGGCGCTGCGCAATGAATTGCCCACCACTTTTCGCGGATATTCCACTCATTTTGGTCCGCCCGATCAGGAAGGCATCAGCCTGCTGACTTCTATTGAAAGTGGACCCGTAAATCACTTGATCGAAGTAACCACCCTGGAAGAATTTTGGGAGCGTGAATTGGGCGTGGATCCATTCCTTGACCCTACCCCCCTGGATTGGCTCACCTTTCAGGAACATCGCCTTTTAACCTTGACCGCCGGGCGCGTTTTCCATGACGATCTTAACCTACACGCAGTGCGCGAGCAATTTGCCTATTACCCTACGGACGTCTGGCTATACTTATTGGCTTCCCAGTGGATGCTCATTTCGCAGGAAGAGCCATTCATGGGGCGCACCGGCGAAAATGGCGATGAGCTTGGCTCACGGGTGATTGCTGCGCGCCTGGTCGAACGGTTGATGCGCCTGTGCTTCCTGATGGAGAAACGTTATGCGCCGTATAGCAAATGGCTTGGCGCGCATTTTCAACGCCTGACGGTTGCCCATCCGCTGACTCCATTGCTGCAAGCCGCCCTCTCTGGCGCAGATTGGCAATCCCGCGAACAGGCATTCTCCGCAGCCTATCGGATTGTGGCGCAAATGCACAATGCACTCTGCATCACCCCCGCCCTACCGGTAGACGCATCGCCGTTCCATAGTCGCCCGTATCAGGTTATTCATGCGGGTGATTTTGCACAGGCGACCACTACTGCTATCACGGATGAGACAATTCGTAAACTGACTCCATATATGGGTTCGGTAAACCAATTTATGGTTGAGTCAAGTAATGCGTTACAGAACATAGCATTTTGTCGCCGCGCTCAAGGATTGTATAAGGACAAGTAAGCAAAGGGGGCGTTACTGAGTTGACTCAATAACGCCCCCTTTCGTTTTCTGAGATTTACCAGCCCATTATTCGTGAAAACGATAGGTCGTGATGGAATGCGCCGGAGCATCCGCCATAGCAGCTCGATCTTGATATTTGAGCGCAAACGATAAGCTCTGGTCACTGCAATTCATCACCACCGCGCTAATGCGCCCATCCGTGTTGCGGAACGCCGTCACTTCTAACTCATCGCGCGTGCTGGCAGCCAGAATCCGTTCAGCATCGGGGCGAATAAAGCGCGAAAAATGTCCGATAGCATAGTAAGAAGGTTGGAAGGTGACGTTTGCCAGGTCAGGCGATTGCGTATTGGCAATGATCGGCGCAGAGCAGTAATTCCCTACGTGATTCGGTCCGCCTTGCTCATCCAGCAGGATATTCCAATCCGTCCACCCTTCCGTCCAGCGATTCAAGTCGTTCATCATCGAGCGGGCATAGCGTTCCGCCAGGCTCCAATCGCCCAAATGCGGACCCATTTCCTGGCAGCCTTCAGTAAACACCAGATGTTTGTTGGGGTAAGCGTCATGCACCCGTTGCACATTCTCGAAGAAATCGCCCACATACCAATGGAAAGCCGTTCCCCATACATATTTTGCCGCTTCGGGGTCATCAAAGACAATTTTGGCGCGTTCGTACATGCGGTCGCGGTTGTGATCCCAGATCATCAGGCGCAAGTGACCCAGCCCGGCGCGATGCAATTCAGGACCAAGATAATCACGCACGAAGTCACGTTCTTCTTCGCCCGAATAAATGCAGGAATCCCAGGACTGAGCGGCTTCCGGCTCATTTTGTACGGTCAATCCCCAAATCGGAATGCCCGCTTCGGCATAGGCTTTTACATAGCGGCTATAATAGCGCGCCCAAGCGTTGCGGAACTGAGGCATTAATTTGCCACCGTGATTCATCTCGCTGTTGGTTTTCATCCAGGCAGGCGGCGACCACGGAGAGGCAAATAATTTCATTTGCCCGCCGGCGGTCTGCATAGCAGCCAGAATCAGCGGAATGAGCGCCTGATGGTCATGATCAATGGAAAAATGCTGCAAGTTTTCATCCCCAGGGGTCTCATCATAAGCATAATTGCCCAACGAGAAATCGCAGCTATTGATATGAGTGCGGCAGAGGGTATACCCCAACCCTTCCTGCGGATCAAAATAGGCTTTCAGGATGGCGGCTTGGGCTTCATCGGTGAGTTTATAGAAAGTGGTAGCGGCAGCCTCGGTGAATGCCCCACCAAAGCCTTCTATCGTCTGATAGCGTTTGTCAGGATCGAGCATGATAGAAGGAATTTGATCGTCTGCTTTTCCTTCAAAAGGGAGCGTAGGTTGTTGCGCCAGACGTTCACCATCGCGGCTCGTGCGGAAAACCTCAATACCAGGGGTTGAAGTCATACGTTTATTTCCTCAAAAGGCAGAATTTTAGAGCATTTAGGGGTATTATAATAGCAAATTATAGAAAAAGAGGTTTATCCCTATGATGATTTATCACATTACTTCACGTGATGCCTGGCATCAGGCTCAGCTTGCTAGGAGTTACTCTGCTCCCTCGCTCGCTACTGAAGGGTTTATTCACGCTTCTACGCATCAGCAGATTGTAGATACTGCCAATCGGTATTACCAGGGCAAAGAGGGGTTGGTGATTTTAGAAATTGATACGGATTTGCTCGCCTCCCCACTGCGTTTTGAAGAAGCCCCCGGCTTAGGTCAGCAATTCCCCCATATTTATGGACTGCTTCAGGTAGCGGCTGTCGCCCGGGTCCTTGATTTCTCCCCACAGGCGGATGGGCGGTTTCAAATGCCAATTCAGCTTGCTGAATAGGTTTAAGAACCGCGGTGGAAGCGTTGGTAATCTTCTGGGGTATCCATATCCAACAAGATTTCAGGGGAATCTACGTTAACATATTGGATTTCCTCTTGATGACTAGCCAAAAAGCTGCGCAAGGTATGCGGCGGAGTCAACTGTAAAATTTCATCCCATAAGGCGCGGTGGATCAACCACGGATGAGCGCGGCGCATCTGGTAACTTGGAACGATCAGATGCGCTGCGCTGCGCCGATACGCTTCAATCACACTGGCGATGACTTCAGGCAAAATTTGCGGCTGATCGCCCAGAGCGAGCAGGCAGGCGTTATACGCGGATGGCAAACTGCGCAACCCGATTTGGACGGAATGCAGCATTTCTCCATCTTCAAAGGAGGGATTGAAAACCTCTTGGACGGGTAATCCGGTTAACGCACTCATTACCTGGTCACGAACTGCGCCGGTCACCACCGTTACACTTTGCACGCCAGCCGCCAAATGATTGCGTACCACCTGAGCAATAACGGTACTCGTTCCCCAGGGCAAGATCATTTTGGGCGTCCCCATGCGCGTGGAAAGCCCGGCTACCAGGATCAAGCTGCAAATGTTGGGTGTATAGGTGTCTGCGTTCATGGGTCTATCACCGTTAGCAGGCGCTGATAATCTTCTGGAGTATCGATATCTTCCAAAAGACGGGCATCTTCCCACTCTATCCAATGCGGAGAATAGCGGTCAAATAATTTGCGTCCGCCCTGGTCGCCCTGCAAGGTCAGTAATTCAGGAAAAGTGCTGCGATCAAACAGAACGGGGTTAGCTCGTTGCCCGTTTACACGCGGAGCAACGATAGGCGCAAGTATCTTCAGGTGTTCCGCACAGAGTTGATAGAGAAGATCAGGTGGCACAAAGGGTTGATCGCCTAACAAAAAAATTGCGCTGCCAGCATGGGCGGGCGAAATAGCATTTAATCCTGCCTGTAGAGAGGTACTTTGTCCACGCAGCCATTCTGTATTTTCCACAATGCGAACCGGCAAATCTGCCAGTGCCGCCCGAATCTGCTCCACCTCTGCCCCGGCAACCACGATCACAGGGGATAAACCAGCCTGCAATGCAATTTCGGCAATGTGACGCAGGAGAGTCTTCCCGTGCCAGTCTAGCAACACCTTCGGCTGACCGAAGCGGCTAGCAGACCCCGCGGCAAGCAGAACGCCTGCCGTGTTTTCATGGACTGTCATCACCTGTTGATCTCTATCCTTTAAGAACGAACTAACCAAAACGCTATCCCAACTGGATAAAAGCGATTCTGCCATAGCGTTTGCAATGATTTGCTGCGCCTGGTCATCCGCTTGATTCAACAAGAGGATGCGCCGCGCCTGAGTGGGGATATTTTTCAACCCTCCGCTCGGGTGGCAGAGCGCCTTAAGGATGTGTTCAGGGGTAATCAACTCACCAGCGACTGCCTTTGCCAGCGAACCAAAGCGATCCGCGCGATGCACTGTCTCTTCATTAAGAGATTTGCCGACCGCTGAAAGACCCGCCACGCAAACCACCTGATTTACCCACGCAGGGAGAACTGGTTCATGTTCCGCAGGTGATTTAAGCGGTTTGCCGCGCGCCCCATCCGCTTCGATGAGTATGGGGAAGTCTGCTGCCTGGTGGATGGCGAGCAAAATTTCATCGTTCAACCCTTGCGCGCGCTGATCCGCCCCAATTACACCAGTTAGCGCAGTCACGCCATGCGCCTGGCGCACAGCTTCTAAGGCTTCTGTTCCGTTCGTCACGACAAAATGAGTATCTGCCTGGCTTAACTGCCATGCCCCCAGATGGGTGGTGGTGGTCACAATAACGGGACTGGGAATCTGGCGCGCCAAAGCAAAGAGCGCAGTGGTTTTCCCGCCTGCGCCCACAAAAGCAATTCGCGCCTTTTGATCAGGGCGTAATGCCTGAAACAGGTTAATCTTCCCCTCCGTACAGAAGGGGACGCAATGATTCTTGCGCCAGAATGGCTTCAATCACGCCCCCACCCACTGCCAGCGCCTTATCGGATATAAAGAAGGCAAGTTTTGGATCACTGCGCGGGTCTATATCGCCAATTTTTTCGCCGGGCTTCACGGTTAATCCGGTTTGCAATATGCCGCGCAACACGCCCGCAAACGGTGCGGCGAGCAGGGTGGTTATTTCACTCTGTTCGATCTTCGCCAAAGGCTGACCGCTGGTGATCACTGCCCCAATCTCTACCAGGGTCGTTAATGTACCCGTACAAGGCGCGCGCAATACCCTTTCAGATTGCACCTCACCTACCTTTTCAGGGATGCCCGTATCGGGCTGCGCTGAACCCTGATAGATGACCCGCCCAAGGGAAGGTCCGCGGTTGGTTTCGATGACTGCGTGGCAATCGAGACCGGCGGTGAAGCCTGGACCAAGCCCAATGGTAAAAAACGCATCGCAAAGCGTCTGTTCGGGAGGCTGCTTGCGCATTCGCCCATCCACCCAGACGTGCGGATGGAATGCGCGGGCTGCCTGCGCTATGGGGTCAACGATTACGGGCAAAATATGTTCATGCAGGCAGATGAACGCTTGCTCCAGCGTGCTTACTCGTTGGGCGCGAATCTCTTCTACGCGAATCTCCCCATCATACACCGCCTGGGCAAAGGAAACGAGACGGCGCACCGCGCGTGGCTGGGGCAGCTCTGTAATCAACACCTGCCAACCAGCGCGCCATAGACGCATAGCAACCCCGCTTGCCAGATCGCCGCCGCCCTGCAAAGCCACCCGCAAGGTCATTTCAGGCTTTTTCTCCCATCAGCCCATTAAACACGCGCTCAGGGGTGAGCGGAAATTCATTAAACCATACGCCTGTGGCATCATGCACTGCCGCGGTGACAGCCGGAACCAGGGGGAGGAAGGGCATTTCGCCCATGCCACGCGCACCAAAGGGACCAATCGGGTCAGGGTATTCCAAAATGATGGATTGGACTTCATCCGGCACGTCCAATACCGTAGGAATCAGGTAGGTGGATAACCCTTTGGTGATTACATATCCATCTTTTTGGATGAAATTTTCCAAAATAGCGTACCCGGCTGCCTGAACGACTGCCCCCTCTATCTGCCCCTGCACCTGCTGCGGGTTGACAGCCTTGCCCACATCATCCGCGCAGATCACTTTGAGCAGCCTCACCTGACCGGTATCGGTATCCACTTCGGCTTGAATAGCTTCTGCTACGTAGCCATAAGCAAAATTTGGCTCTGATTTCCCCGTCTCTGGGTGCAGGGGAGTGGTCGCAGGGGGACGATACATGTACGTGGCAATTGCCGGGCGTTCTTCAGCATTCCATTTGGCGAGCGCCTCGGCTGCTGCGCCGCGAATTGCATTCCCTGCCATAAACGTCATGCGCGATGCCGATACACTGCCAGAACTGCGGCTGGTGGCGGTATCCGCAAGGGTCAATTTTACTTTATCCATCGAGATGCCTAATGCTTCGGCGGTCATCTGCGCAAAAACAGTATGAGACCCCTGCCCCACATCTGCGCCGGCATGGTACAGAATGGCTCTCTCGATTTCTGCGTCTCCATGCAACTCAATGGTTGCCCAACAATGCTCCGGCGCGCCAAACGAAAAGCCCACGTTCTTATACGAGCAGGCAAAGCCTATCCCACGCTTCAGCGATGAACCGCTTTGCATCTCCTCTATTTTGGCTCTCGGATACTCCCAGCCGTGATCGGTATGCACCCAACCGGCAGACTCGGCGCATTTTGCGGTTACCTGCTTGATGCTTACCCCTTTTGGCAAGGGTGTGCCTACTGAAAGCAAATCGCCTTCCTCTAATAGATTCCGCATACGGATTTCTACAGGGTCTATGTGCAGAAGTTCAGCGAGCTTATTCATTTGCGTTTCGGCTTCAAAAGCGGCTTGTGGACCGCCAAACCCGCGAAATGCCCCATTCGGCACGTGATTGGTATACACCGCGCACGCATCTACTTTGACGTTAGGAATGTTATAGGGCCCGGTACACATTAACGTAGCATTGCCCAATACCTTGGCAGAAGTATAAATATACGCGCCGCCATCCGCAATAATATCTACATCCACTGCAATGACTTTGCCATCGCGGGTGGCTCCCCAACGAGTGCGTAAAAGATACGGATGGCGCTTATGATGGGCAATTAATGACTCTTCACGATTCCAGATAATTTTTATAGGGCGGTCAATGCCGCGTTCGTGCAGGCGCAGCGTTGCCAGGGCAAGCACAATCTGCACGGACATATCTTCACGCCCGCCAAATGCGCCGCCAATGGCTGGGTAGATCACCCGAATCTTCTCTTTGGGCATGTTCAGAGAATGTGCGATCTGTTCCTGATCCTCGTGCGTCCACTGCCCGCCTACGACCACCGTGATTCGCCCTTCTTCATCTAAATAGCTAATGCCCGCTTCTGGTTGTAGGAAGGCGTGTTCTTGCACCGGGGTTCGGTATTCGCCTTCCACGACGACATCTGCCCGTTTAAAAGCAGCCTCCGTATCCCCATGACGGATGTGGAAGCGGACAAATACATTACTGCCTAAATCTGGATGGAGTAGCAGCGCATCCGGGCGCATGGCGGCTTCTGGGTCGGTGACAACGGGTAAATCTTCATATTCCACGCGGATAAGGTCGCGCGCATGAGCAGCAATCTCCTCTGTTTCGGCAACCACCACCGCCACGCGGTCGCCTACATAGCGGACGCGATCCGTAAATGGTTTGGCGGCGCCAGGACCGCATAATACAGGTTGATCTGACTCCATAAGCCCATATTCATTAACAGGCACGTCTTTGGCAGTTAGCACCAACAGTACGCCCGCTAACGCCTCTGCTTCAGAGGTATCTACCGTATGCACAATGGCATGCGGACGGTTGGCAAACAGAATCTTCATATAGATTTGCCCCGGCATCTGAATATCCCCAGGGTAAAGAGCCTGGCCCATCACTTTACTCAGCGCATCTACCCGTTGAACGGATTGACCGACATAATTCATAAAAAATTCTCCTCAACAAGGCATCTACGATTAGCGAATTTTGACCCCGCGTGGCTTTTTCACCGGTGGGAGGTCATACGTGCGATAACGAGACACCCCGAATAAGCTGTTAATAAGAAACGTAGCAAAGACAAACACAACGTAAAACACAAAAGCAATCGTAACGGTAACGATGATCTTGATATAGATCATCGGGTCGCCAAAATAAAGGAAGTTGCCCGGCTGTGACAACAGGTCATAAGGAACAGGCAGCCAATGACTGATTTTGTTTTGATCTATGAGGAGCATAGCGATCACGTAAGACATAACGGGAATGATTACCATAAACAGGCAACCTACCCCGCGCCAGACGGGGTGAATGGGACGGGACTTTCTTTCACTATAACGATCATCCTGAAAACTCATCGTATCCCTCGTTTCTTATTCGCTCGATCCTCTATGGTTTTGGGGATTACCCCTCTTCAGGGAGGACGGTTTGCTTTGCAGCTGCGCGTTCCACCGCTTGAATGATCTTGTAATACCCGGTGCAGCGGCATAAATTACCTGTAATTGCCTGACGGATCATATCACGGTCTGGGTGAGCGCGTTCCTCCAAGAGCTTGGCAGTGGACATGAGCAGCCCTGGGGTACAGTAACCACATTGTACTGCGCCTTCATCTATAAATGCCTGTTGCAGAACATGCAGGCGACCCTCTTCTGCCAGCCCTTCAATCGTGGTGATCTCTGCGCCATGCGCGCGGGGCGCAGGTACCATGCAAGCCATGACTGCCTGACCATCCAAAAACACGGTGCAGGCGCCACATTCCCCTTCCGCGCAGCCTTCTTTGGTGCCAATCAAGCCGATTTCATCACGCAAGAAACGCAAGAGGGTTTTGTGTTGACCAGTTTGTATGCGATATTCTTTCCCATTTACGCGGGTAACGATTTCTTGATTCTCAGATTGCACTGGGGGGGTCGTTTCGGGGAGATTGGCGCGGAGTAAAACAGGCTGAGTTGGGAAGCCTTCTTTTTCTTTGCCGGATGTGGCTGCTTGCAAGGCGCGCAAGGTGCATACTCGCACCATATTCTGCCGATAGTTGGCAGAGCTGCGCAAATCGCTGATCGGTCGCGCGGATTGCATCGCCAATTCTGCCGCCTCACGCAGCACATTCTCACTGACTGTCTTCCCCGCCAAAAATTCTTCAGCTTTCGTGGCGTGAATGATAACAGGCGTAACTGCCCCCAGGGTGATGACGGCACTCTCAATCCGATCTGCTTGCATTTCAACCACAACGGAAACATTGAGCAAAGAAATTGCCTGGGCGCGCCGCAACGCAAATTTGACAAACGTTCCGTGCTCATTCGCCTGCATTGCCGGGAAAGCAATATCCACCATCATTTCATCCGGCTGCATCACCGTGCGGCGCACGCCGGTATAAAATTCCGCTAAGGGCAAGGTACGCTCGCCGCGCACAGAGCGCAGCGTCACCTGCGCATTCAACGCCATGAGCGGGGAAATCGTATCATTGGCGGGTGACGCGGTGATAAGGTTGCCTGCCACAGTGCCGCGATTGCGAATTTGCGGAGAACCCACTTCCCAGCAGGCGCACGCCAGGGGGAAAGCCCGTTCGGTTATCAACGCAGAGCCAACGCACTGATTATGCGTGACCATTGCGCCTAAATGGATGATGGAATGGGGAGCGTCTTCCGTCAGGGTGATCTGATCTAAGCCTGGGATACGGCTTACATCAATCAGGGTGGTGATTCCTTTGCGCTGACCGCGTTCCATTTCGAGCAGTAAGTCGGTTGCCCCTGCCACAATTCGGGCTGTGCTGCCACGTTCTGCTAATAAAGAAAGCGTTTGCTCTACACTTGCAGCGTTAATGTATTCGGTCCACATAAGTTATTTCCTAATCCTCATTGGTTGACCACTGCCGCCGTTGTGCAGCATCATAATTTCTGCCATAATACTGACTGCAATTTCTTCCGGGGTCTCTGCGTTTAATTCTAACCCAATTGGGGAAACAATGCGGTCTAATTTTTCAGCCGGAATGCCAATTTCCACCAATGCCTTACGGGTGACTGACCAACGGCGTTTTGAGCCAATAATGCCAATATACGCTGCGCGCGTATCCAGCAGGGCAGGCAGCCCTTCTACATCCACCGAACTGCCGCGCGTAGTCAAGACAAGATAGGTCTGGGCGGTAATTTGCATCTGCTTGGGCAGTTCTTTCATGTCACCCTGATAAAAAACCTGTGCATCCGGGTTGGCTTTGGGGGTGCAAAATTCAGGGCGGTCATCAGATACGACCACGCGGTAATTGAGCCAGCGCGCCAGATGAGCGACTGCCTTTCCCACGTGTCCGCCGCCAACGATCACAATGGTGGGTGACAGCAGGATAGGTTCAACGTAAATTTGCACGGATCCCCCACAGATGCCGGGGTCGCCTTGTTGTGGATTGACCATGTTATACCCTAATAACCTTGATTTCTTTTCCTGAATCGCCAGAAGGGCTTCGGCAATGGTGCGAGCTTCCACTTCACCCCCGCCTACGCTTCCCAGGGTTGTCCCGTCTTCAAAGACCAGTAACTTTGCGCTGGAATGGCGCGGGGTAGACCCCTGGCTTTGAATAATAGTACACAAAGCGCCGCATTTCCCCTGATCTTCTAACTCTGCAATGGCTCGAAAAATAGATTTTGCCAACGTTATGCCTCCAAAAGTCCTAATACCCCAGGGAGAAGTTGCTTTTTGCGCGAAACGACACCAGCCGCCAGGCGCGTGCCATCTGCTTGCGGCGGATAAGGCAGCTCATCCAAAATAGACGGCGCGCCCGCGGTCAATAAGCGGCTGGAGCCACGCACAACATCCGTGACCATCAGGATGGTAAATTCCAATCCTTTGCTTTCGCGTAGTTCTTCAAGTCCTTGATTAAGATCGCTCACGTGGTCATCTAATTCATACAGGTCGCTGACTTCTGCTTGTGAAATGGAGAACTGATACCCGCCAGCGGAATATATTTTCATATCCCCGCTAACTACCTCTTTGGAGGAGCGCGTGCTGATGCCAGAACTCGCGCCAAGCACCTTTTTGCCAAAGGTCTCAATCGTTTCATCTTGCAAAGGGCAGTTGCACACAAACGCCCAGCGCGCCAGCCGATCCGCCGCCCGACGGTCGCGTTCGGTAGTGGTCGGGGAAGTCAGAATCAAAGTATCGGAAAGCAGCCCGGCTAGCATCAATCCCGCCAGGGGGGGCGGCGCACTCAGTCCGGCGGTTTCAATCATTTCGGATACCAACGTACTGGTAGACCCAACCACATCCACCGTAAATTTAATCGGCACAAAGGTAGAAGGATTGCCCAGGCGGTGATGATCGAGAATCTCAAGCAATTCAGCTTCACCCAATGAGCCAACCGCCTGCTGTGGCTCGTTATGATCTACCAAAATGAGCTTCAGGCGGGGCGGATTGAGCAAATCACGCTGCAAACACACGCCCAGGTATTGCTCCGCCTCGTTTACAACGAAAAATTCGTTTCTTTCCACCCTTAACAAGCGGCTGAGGACATCACGAATACGAGTAGAGGATTGAAAAACCGGCACTTTCGTATCTGCCGCCTGTTTGCAAGGCAAGTCCAACAGTTCATTGATCTTCATTTCCTGTCGGCGTGGGTTCGGACCCACCTGACGGCTGAAGAAAGAAAATAAACTTTCGCCCGTGATTAAGCCGTAAGGCGTGCCATTGGGGTTGAGAACAGGCGCAATTCCACCGGTGCGACTGGCAATTCCCCAAGCTTCATACAGGGGACGATCAGGGGCGGTGGTATCAAAGCGGTGCATTACCGATTCAAAACGCGGGGAGGCATCGCTGAGCAGCATGGGTGGCTCAAGGTCAAGGGTTTTCAGCACCCAGGCAGTTTGCTGATTAATCGCCCCAGCGCGCGCAGCAACCGTATCTGCGCCATCCCGTTCGCGCAGCAGCCAAGCATATCCATAAGCCGCAGCAATAGAATCTGTATCGGGGTTAACGTGCCCCGTAACGTAAATTGTTGAATTCATAAAGTCCCATCCACCCTTTTCATCGTTTCCTCTATGCCTCGATTGTACCTTAAACAATAAAGTGAGGGGGACTTGATGGCGAGAAATGAGCCATAAATCCCCCTCAGTCTACAGGGGAGTAGAAGGATAAGAGCGAATTACTGCGCCGGGCGCGTCCCTAACGTAACAGAGAGGAGAATGGTTTTCCCATCCCGCAGGACGGTCAGCTTCACCATCTGATCGGGTTGAGTCTGGTGCATGGCAGTAGATAAATCCTGGCTATTGCTGACAGGCGTAGAGTCTATCGCGGTGATCACATCCCCGCCGAGGATAATATCCTGCCCGAGAAGCGCTACGGTTTTCGTCCCGGCTTTCAGCCCAGCTTTATCCGCGGGTCCACCCGACTGAACTTCTTCTACCAGCACGCCGTTTTGAGTGACAGGCAGGTTCATGGCTGCACTGATGGCGGCGTTCATTTCAACGGTGCTGATGCCTAAATAACCGGCTGTTGCTGGCTGCGTGGTTCCGCCGCTGTTATTATTGCCATTGTTACTGCCATTCCCAGTGCCATTATTTCCACGTCCATTTCCCTGGCTAGGAACATTGCCTGTGGGGTTATTGGCGCTTTGATCCGCAGGGCGAGCTTGTAATGTCACTTCTACCGATTGAGAAGAGCCGCCGCGTAAAACGGTGAGGGTAATTTTCTGACCGACTTCCGTCTGACCAAACAGATAGGAAATGAGTTCGTCCATGTTGGTGATGGTCTTGCCATTGACGGCAGTAATCACGTCACCGCCCACATTCACCTGCGAACCGCTGATCGTGGCTGCCTGAGCGCTGGCTTTTAAGCCTGCCTGGGCAGAAGGTCCGTCTGCATTAACATCTTCCACCAGCGCGCCGCGCGTCTTGGGGTCTAAATTCATTGCCTGCGCCAGGTCAGGGGTAAGCGTAACGCCGCTGATGCCCAAGTAAGCATGTTGATAGCTGCCGGTCTTAATCAAGCCAGGCACGACTTTGCTGACGATAGAGGAGGGAATCGCGAAACCAATCCCTGCATTCGCCTGGCTGGGCGATTCAATCGCCGCGGTGACGCCAATTAGCTGACCCTGATCATTGAGCAATACACCGCCAGAGTTGCCGGGGTTAATCGGCGCATCCGTTTGGATAATATCAGGGATGGTGTAGCCGCTTGCGCCGGGGGTCTGCGAAGTTGTTTCCGTAGAAGGGATCGAGCGACCCATTGCGCTTACAACGCCAACCGTCATCGTATTGGATAAGCCAAACGGGTTGCCAATGGCGATGGCGAGCTGCCCTACTTTGACCTGCGTAGAATCAGCAGGCTTGACGGGTACAAGGGTCAACCCGGTGGTGCTTACCTGGATGACTGCCAGATCAGCATAAGGGTCTACGCCCACGACCTTCGCGGGGACGCTGACCCCATCCGTGAAGGTGACGTCAATCTTGCTGGCGCCGGCGACCACGTGGTTATTGGTAACGATATGTCCTTCCATATCCCACACAAAGCCAGAGCCTAATGCCTGGGCAGGTTGAGCGCTTTGCCCACCAAATGCCCCGCTGCCTTGGCTGGGAGTGACATTTTCAACCACGTTGATATTCACCACCGATGGATTGACCTGCTGGTAAATATTTTCAAGCGTATCTTGATAAGCGGAAAGCAACGCCGAATTTGACCCGCTTATGACGGGAGCTGCGCTATTCTGCGCAGGGGCAGCTGCCGTTGGGGTAGCTGCAGCAACCTGCGCAGCCTGGCGGGGAGCTAAAGCGGCTGTTTGGGGTTGTGAACTGCCAGTTGAGAGATTGCTGCGCAATAGGGGAAGAGAACTCATCCCACATGCTGAAAGCAGCATAGCAATTACGATAATCGCACTGAAAAGCGACACTTTCTTTTGCATTTTTCCTCCAAAGAATAAGTCAGGCGCCATTCGATGGAACCGATGGAGCCAGAGATTATGAAATCATTTCGACTTGAATAATACCTTTAAAAAAGTAAGCTGGCTTTATCGCCAGCTTAGGGGAACTTTATAAACACATTAATAGGGAGAAATTGGGGTCTAAGTCACCTCTTTTAGGAAAGCATGCACAATACTCATATATGCGCCGAAATTTTCTCGATGGATGCAATGACCTACCCCCGCAATATGCGCCACCTGCACCAACGGATTGGTTGCGGCAAATTCTGCATACGCTGGAGTGACAATTGCGCCCTTTTCAACGTCCGCCGTTATTAACAGGGTGGGGCAGAGAAGCCCTTTGACCACTTCACGCCAGTCTGGATGCACCGCCTCGGTGGTGAACATTTTGATATCCATCTGCTGCTTGCTTTCTGCCCAGGGACGTAGTTCAATATCGGGCCAGGTGGGGTTATCGCGCCGGCATTCCGCCATGATTTCTTCAACCGGGCGGTTTGGCGTATTTTTGATCCACTCCATCCAGGGATTTGGCTGCGGTTCTTTCTTCTCGGCGGATTCAGGCTGTGCGGGGGCAGGGTCACGCCAACCTGGGTCTTCCAGGATCAACGCGCGGACAAGGTCGGGGAAACGGACTGCCATCGCGCTGGTTGTGCTTCCACCCATCGAGTGACCGCCAACAATGGCATTTTTGATGTCTAGCGCAATCATCAGGCTGGCTAGGTCAAGGGACGCATCTATTTTTACGGATGGGTCAATGCGCGCGGATAACCCATGACCACGCGCATCCGGTAAGATCACGTCATAGTCCGCTTCCAGGTCTTGGGCGACCGGCAGCCAGCACATGCCGTTATCTGAAAAACCATGCGCCAATAGAAGAGGCGGCTTTGAACCATCCCCCGTTCGAACGTAGTGCATATCCAAATCGTTCACGCGGATCGTTTTCTCTTGCCAATGAGGATACATAAGCGAAATCTCCTTATCGAAGATAAAATCATCTTTATTGTATCTGAAAATCACCTGAAGGTGCGACCCTCTGCGTTCCTCTTTTTCAGATGGCTCTATCAAAGCGGGTATACAATATCATTATGGGGAGAATAAGAGAGCGAGGCGAATGATGAGCGCAGGGGAAAATTTTAGGCGAGCAATGGCAGCGGAACAGCCACTGCAAATTGTGGGTGTGATTAACGCTTACGCTGCACTGTTGGCGCAAAGAGCAGGGTTTCGCGCTCTGTATCTTTCGGGCGGCGGCGTTGCGGCGGCATCCCTTGGCTTGCCAGATTTAGGGATCACTACCCTGGAAGATGTTTTGATTGATACTCGCCGCATTACGGATGCCGTAGACTTGCCTCTTTTGGTGGATGTAGACACCGGCTTTGGCAGCGCATTTAACATTGCCCGCACCGTTCGCTCCTTGATTAAAGCAGGGGCGGGCGCATTGCATATTGAAGATCAGGTGCAGGCAAAACGCTGTGGACATCGCCCAAATAAAGCCCTCGTTCCGGCGGAAGAGATGGTAGATCGCATTAAGGCAGCGGTGGACGCGCGTACTGATCCGCAGTTTGTCATCATTGCGCGCACCGATGCGCTGGCGGGCGAAGGTCTTGAAGCCGCACTCGAACGTTCAGCGCGATATGCTGAGGCAGGCGCGGATGCAATCTTCGCAGAGGCGGTTACGGACCCTGCCATGTATCGCCAGTTTGCGCAACGGAGTGGCGTTCCCATTCTGGCAAATATGACCGAATTTGGCAAAACGCCCATCCTTTCTGCGCAGGAGTTACAGACTTTTGGGGTGGGGATGGTCTTATATCCGCTCTCTGCTTTTCGGTCGATGAGCGCAGCAGCGGAACATACGTATTCAACCATTCGTCAGGAAGGCAGTCAGGCGAGTATCATGGATCAAATGCAAACGCGCGAAGCGTTGTATGATGTTCTCGGGTATCATCAATATGAGCAAAAGCTCGACACTTTATTTAAGAAGGAGAAGCCAGAATGACAGAGACACAGCAACCGCCTCGGAAAAAGTCAGTAGCCCTTTCAGGCGTTGAAGCAGGGCAGACCGCCATCAGCGCAGTTGGCGCAAACGGGAAAGAGCTGCGGTATCGCGGCTATGACATCCATGATCTGGCAAAGTACGCTTCTTTTGAAGAAGTGGCTCACCTGCTGGTGCATGAAGAACTGCCCAACCGCTATATGCTGGATCGCTATTTGGTGAAATTATCTACCATGCGGGGGCTGCCTGCGCCGCTCAAAGCTGCATTAGAGCAAGTGCCGCCTGCCGCCCAACCGATGGATGTGTTGCGTACCGGTTGTTCCGTTTTAGGGACGGTGCTGCCTGAACGGGAAGACCAAAATATCAGTGAAGCGCGTAATATTGCGGATCGTTTGCTGGCGAGTTTTCCGTCTATCCTCAATTATTGGTATCATTATTCCCGTAACGGCCGCCGGATTGACCCTGAAACAGAAGAGCCTTCGGTGGCAGGGCATTTTTTGCGCCTGCTGACCGGGCGTGAACCAGACCCAACCCATGTGCGCGCTTTGGATGTTTCGCTAATTCTGTATGCTGAACACGAATTTAACGCTTCTACGTTTACTGCGCGGGTGATTACAGGCACTGGCTCGGATATATATTCGGCAACTACCGGAGCAATTGGCGCATTGCGTGGATTCAAACATGGCGGCGCAAATGAAGGCGCCGCGGATTTGATCCAACGCTTCCGCAATGCCAACGAAGCTGAACAGGGCATCCATCAGATGTTAGAAAACAAGGAAATTGTATTGGGTTTTGGTCATCCTGTATACACTATTCACGATCCGCGCTCCAATATCATCAAAGAGTATGCGCGCCAGTTATGCTACGAAGGTGGGCAGCCTGTTTTGTTTGAGATTGCCGAACGGATTGAAAATGTGATGTGGGACGCGCGTCACCTCTTCCCGAACCTTGATTTTTATAGCGCGGTCGTTTATCGCATGATGGGCATTCCTACGCGCATGTTCACCCCCCTGTTTGTAATCGCGCGCACGGCGGGCTGGTCAGCGCATATCCTGGAGCAGCGCATGGATAATAAGATCATCCGCCCCGCAGCGCATTATATTGGACCCGAAGCAACGGATTATGTGCAGCTCGATCAGCGCGTATAGGGGAACGGGGGAGAATGTCAGAATTGTCGCCTGATGCGCTTTTGAGCGAAATGGTTGAATACGTTTCTTCTGGAGAGGGGATCCACAAAGAAGCGTATTCAACCGCGCGCCTTTGTACCTTGGATGCGCTGGGTTGCGCCTTGGCGGCTCTTTCCTTTCCAGCATGCGTAAAGATTTTGGGTCCTGTGGTTGATGGAATGGCTATGCGTAATGGAGCGCGAGTCCCAGGCACAACCTATGAGCTTGACCCTGTAACCGCTGCCTTTGACCTGGGCGCAATGATCCGCTGGTTGGATTTCAACGATACCTGGCTTGCGTTGGAATGGGCGCACCCTTCCGATAACCTGGGCGCGATTCTCTCCGTAGCTGACTATTTGGCGCGCAACCCGCAGTTAGGCATCCCCACTCCAACGATGCGGGATGTCTTTCTGGCAATGATCCAGACGTATGAAATTCAGGGCGGACTAGGGATGAGCAACAGCCTTAATCGCATGGGGTATGATCATGTTGCCTTTGTGCGCATCGCTTCGTCTTTAGTGGCTACGCGCATGATGGGCGGATCACAGGAGCAAATCCTCAACGCTCTCTCCAATGCCTGGATGGATGGCGCTGCCTTACGCGCTTACCGTCACGCGCCGAACACCGGTTCGCGCAAATCCTGGGCGGCAGGAGATGCTGCTAGTCGTGCTGTGTGGTTCGCTTTCCTGGCAATGCGCGGGGAAATGGGCTACCCAAACGTGCTGACTACCCCACGCTGGGGCGTAGCGGATGTGCTGTTCAAAGAGCAGCCCGTCACCCTGGCGCAGCCGTTAGGCAGTTACGTGATGGAGAACATCCTCTTCAAAGTCACTTTCCCTGCGGAATTTCACGCGCAGACGGCGGTAGAAGCAGCGATCCTGCTCCACCCACAGGTGAAAATACGTATATCTGACATTGAGCGAGTAGAAATTACCACACAAGAATCGGCTATGCGGATCATTGATAAGACCGGACCCCTCCATAACCCGGCTGACCGCGATCACTGCATCCAATATATGACCGCCATCGGGTTGCTGAACGGCGCGCTCACCGCTAATGATTACGAAGATGAATCTGCTGCCGATCCACGTATTGATGCCCTGCGCAGCAAGATGATTTGTGTTGAAGATCAGGACTATTCCAAAGATTATCTCGACCCGCACAAGCGCTCCATTGCCAACGCAGTACAGGTATTTTTCCGTGATGGCACCTCTACCGAAAAAGTAGCGGTAGAGTATCCGCTGGGGCATCGCAGGCGGCGCGCAGAGGCAATTCCGCTCTTGCAGGCAAAGTTTGCCCAAAATGCACAGGCTGTCTTATCCGCCGAACGCATTCAGCAGATTCTTCGCCTGCTCGCTGCCCCTGACGAACTGGATTCCATGCCGGTAGATCAGTTTGTGACGCTTTTCTTAAGTGGTAAGTAGTAAATTCAGACATAGATGTTTATGGTGGTCAATACCCATTTTCATAAGTGGTTTTCTATTTTTCAATTAATTTCAGATATAGTTCTTCAACCTGCTTGCGCGCCCAGGGAGTCCGGCGCAGAAATGCCAAACTGGATTTGATACTCGGCTCATTGATGAAGCAGCGGATGGGGATGCGCTTTGACAATTCAGCCCAGCCATAATGGGTAGCCAGTTGGGTGAGGATCATTTCGAGGGTAACCCCATGCAATGGGTTGTTGGGTTGTGGGTTTGGGAGCATCATTTTACCGGTTCCTATAGTTTGGGCATCTGTTAGGCATATACCAGTCCAAGCGTCACCAGAACGAAATAGTGATCCTGGATTGATGTTTTGATTGTACCGGAAGAAGTTCTGTAGATTGCACTTTCGCTTTCCTGCGATTCAGAACCTACTATACTACTATTTTTGGACTTTTGACAATCCGAAATAACCCTGCTTTTTGCCAAAAGCAAGGAAGTACCTTCACAACCGAATAAACGAACCGAAAAGGTCAAGTCTTGGCCTTTTTTACAACCGGATGACGTTTTCTTGGGGTAAGAACAGCCCCTTTTGCACGTCCCGGGGATTTACCGCGCAGTTTGGGCGCAGGGGAGGGTGTCCCAATCTGCCGAATAATGCGGCCCATGTCGCGTTGGGCCATGGCGGGGGTCACCCGATGGTTCAAAACCGCTGGCAGATAGCGTTCCCAGGGTCTTGGCAGTTGGATAACCAAATCTCGGGCGACCCAAAGCTGCACATAGGCCAGTGCCACTAATCGCCACCAGTTTTCTTCATGGCGATCATCCGGGGTCTGGAACTTGTCTAGCAGCAACTTTTGTTTGCCAAAGCGGAAGAAATGCTCGAGATCATAACGCTGCAGATACGATTGGTAGATATCGAGCAAAGACAGTTCACCCCGTCGATCGCCCATCACAATCAACCAAAGTGGTTTGGCATACAAAACGTCGCCATTGGGCTTGTACCAGCGAATTTGCACCAGGGTAAACGGGTGTTGGTGCATGGGCAGACCTTTTTTCCCACGCATCACTAGATGCTGCCAGGCTTGAATTTCGACCCGATAGGTGACGTTGCGCTGGCTGAGGAAGGTGGTTTCGCAAACCTCGTCTGGTGTCCGCCAGGTTTCTGGTGCTTTCAGACAAAACGGGTTGCCGAACCAGGTCGGGTGTCCCGCAGCCGCGCTGATTTCAGCGTCTTGCTCCGGTTGCTGGTAGAAGGTGCGTGTCCCGCGCGCCCGGGTAATCGTCACCAGGTTCTTTTTGTCGCGATTGACATTCAGAAAGGCCGGTTTGCTGTAAGCGCTATCTTCCACTTCCACACACAAGTCTTTCCCAAACGGTAACTGAGGGTCTTCCAGGATGGCTCTGATTTGTCTGGCTCCCACCAGTTCTTTGTTTTCCTGACTTGTCACTCGTTTCAGCGCCAGCGGAACCACCCAGGGAGCGGTTTTGGCCCGGTCGCGCTCCGGTAACAACGCCACCAACGAATATTGGTGACCAATGGCAATCGGCTTATTGCCTTGGATCGTGTTGGGCTGATACACAAAGCCTCGATCCGGCAAGGTCTGGGCAAACGGTCGCGGGTTTGACGTCACATCCGTACCAATCAGGTAGAACTTCCGCGCTCGTGGCGTTGCGATCGTCTCACTTGCCAGACGGGCTAGCCGCTGCCCCCCAAGACAGTCCACAGTGAGCGCTTTGTTCAAAGCAGTGTACGTTCGCTGAAATTGCGGGTTCAAGGTTAATTCGACTACCGATTTGGCTGTGGTGTTGCTGCTCAGCGCGTCCACCAAATCCATTAATGTGTCGGTTCGTTTATAGTTGTTAAAGTTCTGGTAAACTTTATCTCGGAACTGCTGCAATTGTGTCTTCACACCACCAATTGTTATGCAGTTCCACCTTTTTCGCTTACTTTGTCAAAAGTCCAATCATAAAAAGGGCATTGATTTATCTTTTCGCCCTCTGGCGGCGCGCATTCCGCTTGTATTCGATCATCGCTTTATCGGCTTTATCCACCAATTCCTCAAGCCGCCCAATCATATTTAAGGTCTGCGGTTCGGGTTCCGTAGCCGTAGCGGCCATTTCCTTCACCTGCCCTAACCGCTCTCGTAAATTTACCACCCGCTTCACTTCTTCATCGTCAGGAGCAGCGGTCGCCCGCCCTTGTAGCGAATAGCGCAAGATGAGTTCCATCGCTGCCGCCAGCGGAGGCGCAACGATGAGCCCCAACACCCCAAACGGTCCCGCCAGTATCAAGATCAGCAAAATATTGAGAATCGAACTGTACTGCCTCCGGCTGGTGAATCGCGGCTCTACGTAAAATTCCAGGAAGAACAGTACGGCAATGGTATATACCACTGCTGCAATTGCCATCACCGGGCTGACCATTGCTCCCACCAACGCCACTGGAATCACCGCCAACACGCCCCCCAGCCAGGGGATAAACCATACCAGTGCCCCAAATACTGCCATTAACAGCGGATACGGCAGCCCCATCAGGCTATACCCAGCCCCCAATAGTACCCCCGCCAACAGGCTTTGCAATACCTCGCTGCGAATATAGGCTCCAAAGTCTGCTTCAATATCCCGCCAGATATTCCGGTATTGCGTGCGCGATTCCACTGGCAGCAGCGAAAGCCACAACCGCTCAAAGTGCACCTGATCCATGCTCCAATACAGACTTAAAATGACCACCGCAGCAATGTCGCTGAGCAGCGTCACCGAAGTAAGCGTTACCCCCAGGATGGTTTGCAGGGTGGAAGACTGCTTGTCCGCAGAGAAGTTGGCATATAAATCCGCCGGAGCAGGCAGTTGACGCACGATCATTTGCTCAATCGCGCTGCCCTTGGGCCAGCTGGCATAGATTTGATCGTAGGTCCGCGCCAGTGCATCCGTCCCGCGCTGAACCTCATCCAAAACTGGCGTGCTGATGATCACAATAACCCCAACCACCACCACCGCAATCATCAGATAAACTGCGATTAACGCCAACCCATGGGGCAGTCGGCGCACCGTCAGAAATTCCACCAGTGGGCGAATCGCCGCCGCAATTGCCAGCGAGATGACAAACATTACTACCGCGTGATGAAATTGCCACAACAGCGCGGCGACCAACAAGGTGGCAATCACCACCGCAGCATTTATAGCAACCCGGGATAGCTTCATGGTAACCGCTCCGCAGTGTTTGACATGACCGCATCCGGCGGGTCAGGCTCAATTTGCGCCAATATCGAATCCAAGTCTTGCGCGATTGACTCCATCGAATCCTCCACCTCATCCGCACGCGAATCTGGGGACAGTGGCTTTTCGCGCACGTACTTGCGCACGTCCAACACCAAGTCTTGCGTTTCATATCGCAATGCGCTGATGGCGGTGCGTCCAACCGGGGCAGGCGTATCAATCGGTCGCGCCTGAAATACAAACCGGTTCAAGGTAATTTGCAGAATTGCCGCCAAAGGGATCGCCAACAGCGCTCCCACAAATCCAAATAACGCCCCAAACGCCAAAAATGCCAGCAAGCTAACAATCGGGTTCACCCCAACCGCCCTGTCCATCACGCGCGGCACGACCAGGTTATTTTCCAGCAATTGAATGATGATCGAAGCGATAATCACCGGTAATACCTTGCTCGGGTCTACCGATGCTGCCACCAGCAGCGCAGGGATGGATGCCAGCAACGGACCCACCAGCGGCACTAGTTCAAAAATCGCCGCCAGAATCCCCAGCAGCAGCACGTTTGGCAGACCAATGATCAGGTATGCCAGCATTGCCATGCCCCCAATCACCGCCGAAAGGATCGCCAGCCCGCGCACGTATGCCCCAACCTTCAGCCCTGCCTGCCCAAAGAACTCGCGCACCGTTTCGCGTTGCGAGGATGGGAAAATCATCAGCACCATCTTACTCGTCCTTTCGCCTTCTAAAATCCACACCCCCGCCAGCAACGCCACCGCCCCAATCGTCAGGATTTCCCCTACTGTGGAATTAAGCAGTGCCAGCGTTTGTGATAAGGATTCTATATTATTAGTGGGCGCAGGCGTAGCTCCAACTGCTGGCACGTCCCCCAAGGGCAGCAAATACGGCAGCTGATACCCAATCCGCCGCAAGATCAAGCTGCTCGAGAGCATCATCCCCTGATGGAATTGCTGATACCACGTTGCCAGCAAACTCACCATCGTAGCCCCCTGGTTGAGAATCAACGGCGCTAACACCTGCACGAACAAAGCCCCCGCCGCCACTCCTATCAGGGCAATCAGAATCACCCCCATCGAGCGTGGAATATGCCACTTCTCCAGCAGTTGCACAATGGGCGTAAATGCCGTACTTAGTACAATCGCCGTGAATAGCAAGAAAAAGACCAGGCGAAATTGTACAAATAGATAAAATCCAAGCCCAACGCCTAAAACGGTCAAGGTTGCCAGGGCTACATTACGCGGTGTCCAGCGGGAGAAGGTGGGGAGCGGTGTTTGTTCCATACTCTAATCATACGAAAATCAGCCCCCATTTGCCACAATAACCAGACTTTGTTGATGAAAGTTTGACCCTTTCGATAGAACATATAGTAAAATAACCCTATGATGCCTGTGTCTGAACACATACAGGGTATTTTAGATACATTACCCAATAAACCCGGCTGCTATATTATGAAAAACGCCGATGGCGAAATCATTTATGTTGGCAAAGCCATTGTCCTGCGCAACCGGGTGCGCTCCTATTTCCATAATAGTCATGACCATGACCCGAAAACGCGCCAACTGGTGCGCCAGATCGCCCATATCGAGTGGATCGTGGTGGACTCGGAATTAGAAGCTCTGATTCTGGAAATGAATCTGATCAAAAAACACAGACCTCGTTTCAATATCCGCCTGAAAGACGATAAACGCTATCCTTATATCAAAGTTCATTGGGTAGACCCCTTCCCCAAGGTCACCATCACCCGCCAGATGGTCAAAGATGGCTCGCGTTACTTTGGTCCCTATACCAGCGTCTGGGCAGTGCATCAAACCTTAGATGTCCTCCGCCGCATCTTCCCTTACCTCACTTGCGACCGCGACATCACCGGCAAAGACCCGCGCCCCTGCCTCTTCTTTGATATTAAGCTCTGCACAGGTCCCTGCATTGGCGCAATCAATCAGGCAGGCTACCGCAACATGATCGAAGACTTGTGCCAGTTTCTGGAAGGCAAAACCGAGACGATTATTGCCCGCATGCAGCAGGAGATGGTCGCCGCCTCCGAAGAATTGAATTTTGAACGCGCCGCTACCTTGCGTGACCAGATTCAGGCAATTGAGCGCGTGGTGGAACGTCAGCGCGTCATTTCCCCTGAACGCATTGATTCAGATGTCATCGCCATGGCGCGTGCGGACGGCGAAGCCTGCGTCCAAATTTTCTTTATTCGCGGCGGCAAGCTCATCGGGCGCGAGTATTTTATCCTGGAAGGTACAGAGGATGAAACCGACCGCGAGGTCGTCAGCGAATTTATCAAGCAGTTCTACGCCGAAGCCGCCATTGTTCCCCCGCAATTATTACTGCCCAACGAAGTGGAAGAAGCCAAGATCATCAACCAATGGCTCAATTCGCGCCGCGGCGGGCAAAAGGTCGAAATGATCGTCCCGCATGGTGATTCCCCCGAACATGGCTTGGTGCAAATGGCAACTGATAACGCCGTGGAAACCCTCACTGCCCTTCGTGCCCAGTGGGAAACGGATACCAATAAGCAAATTCAGGCGCTCACCGAGTTGCAGCAAGCCCTCGATTTAACCTCCCCGCCCAACCGCATTGAGTGTTATGATATTTCCAATACGCAGGGGACTTCTTCCGTGGGCAGTATGGTCGTCTTTGAGCAGGGTGTCCCCGCCAAAAACCTCTACCGCCGCTTCAATATCCAATCTGTGGAAGGTCCCAATGACTTTGAGAGCATGGAAGAAGTTCTCACCCGCCGCTTCAAACGCTGGCAGTCCGCCCAGGAGGAGAAAAAGAACCCTGGCGCAAAAGTGGATGAATCCTTTGCCTTCCTCCCTGACCTGCTCATCGTGGATGGCGGCAAAGGGCAATTAAGTCGTGCGGTGGCTGTTCTGGAACGGTTTGACTTGCTCAGCCGCGTTCCTGTGGCTGGGCTTGCCAAACAGCAGGAAGAGTTATTCCTCCCCGGCGAAAGCGCCTCGCTCATGCTGCCGCGCAATTCGCAAGGACTGTACCTCTTGCAGCGCATCCGTGACGAAGCCCACCGCTTTGCCATCACCGCCCACCGCAACCGCCGCAGCAAAGCCGGTTTAGCCTCCACCCTGGACGCTGTCCCCGGCATCGGTCCGATTAAACGCAAGAAGTTGCTGGCTCGTTTTGGCTCATTAGAAGGCATTAAAGAAGCCAGCATGGAAGATTTGATGACCATTAAAGGCATTACCCGCGCTGATGCGGAAATGCTCAAGACTCAACTAAGTTAGGAGAAATCGCAACCAATGAATAAACAGTCTAGCAAAACCACTCAGGCAAAGGCTGCCATCACTAAAGCCAAAAAACCCGCCATGGATGCCCACGCCACTTCCGTCAAGCGTAATCAGGTCATTATGCTCATTTTCTCAGCATTGCTGATCCTCAGTATGCTCCTCTCCCTGATCCGCTTCTAATTTCCTCACCCAACCCAATACTTTCCATAGATCAAGGAGATGCCCGCCAGAAATTCTGACAAGCATCTCCTTGATCTGTGGAGTAAACCCCTTCTTTGCCCTTGGGCGTGGTAAAATTCCACCCATGAAACGATGGCAATTTTGGGCTGGATTACTGATTAGCGCAATCTTTTTATATTTTTCGCTGCGCGGGATGAAATTAACCGAAGTTTGGGCAACCCTGCAAAATGCGCAATATCTCTGGCTGCTGCCAGGGGTGGCGGTTTATTTTGTTGGCGTTTGGGCGCGTGCTTGGCGGTGGCATTATCTGCTCCGTCCGCTCAAAAAGATTAATACCAACACCATGTTCCCCATTGTCACCATTGGTTACATGGGCAATAATATTTACCCGGCGCGTGCCGGCGAAGTGCTGCGCGCCGCCGTCCTCAAAGAACGTGAAGGCGTCCCCATCTCCGCTTCTTTAGCGACCATTGTGGTCGAGCGCATCTTTGACGGCGTGGTCATGCTTGCCTTTGTGTTTGTCAACCTTTCCGAACTCGCTCACCTTGCCAACCAATCCGGCGGACTGGGCAACCTCAATATTCAGCTGATTGCCATTGTTGGCACCCTGGTATTCGTGGGCGCGCTAGCAATTTTCCTCTTGGCTGCCATGTTCCCACATGTCACCGAACGCTTTGTGGACTGGGCTCTCAAGTTCATTCCTCTGCGCTTCCGCACCAAAACCCGTGATGTCACCATGCGCTTCCTCTCCGGCTTAGAGGCGTTGCGTTCCCCACAAGAGGCTCTCATGATTTTTGTCACAACGGTCATCATTTGGCTGCTCGAAACCGCCAAATACTGGTTTGTGATGCACGCCTTCTCCTTCCAGGTCAGCTTCTTTGCCTTGATGTTAATGAACGGCGTGGTCAATCTTGCCACCACCTTGCCCTCTGCACCCGGCTACGTAGGCACATTTGACGCCCCCGGCATTGCCATCCTGTCCGCTTATGGCGTCCCCCCTGAAATTGCGGCTGGCTACACCCTGGTGCTGCACGCTGCCCTGTGGTTCCCCATCACAATGTTAGGCGCATATTATTACCTCCGCCAACCCCTCCGCTGGGGACGCGAAGTGGTCCGCACCGAAACTTCATCTTCTTCTTAAATAAAGACGTTGAGTTTAATTTTGGAGCAAGTCCCCAAAATTAAACTCAAACTTAATTCTTCCGAGGCATCTATGAGCAAAATTGCAATTATTGGCGCGGGTCTGGCGGGCATGACTGCTGCCCTTGACCTGGTCAGCGCCGGGCATGAGATTGATATTTACGAAGCCGCCGATTATGTGGGCGGGTTAGCTTCCGGCATCCGCGAACCCAATTGGGATTGGGCGGTGGATCGCTATTATCATCATTGGTTTTTATCCGATAAACACGTCTTTGCCCTCATTGATCAACTCGGCTGGCGTGACCGCGTGATTATCCGCCGTCCCAAAACCGTCTCTTATTACAACGGTCATTTTTACCCGCTGGATTCCCCTCTTGCAGCCATCCGCTTCCCCGGCTACGACCTTTTTGGCATGATCCGCTTCGGGCTGGTGACTGCCTATCTGCGCTTCATCGCTGGTTGGAAACCGCTGGAAAAAGAATCCGCCGATGCCTGGATGCGCCGCTGGTATGGCGAAAAGGTCTACAAAGCCTTGCTTGAACCGCTCATGACCGGTAAATTTGGTGATCACGTTCACGAAGTCAATATGGCGTGGATGTGGGCGCGCCTCAAGACCCGCACCACCCAGTTGGCGACCTTCCAGGGCGGCTTCCAGGCGTTTTGTGATGGGCTTGCCGATGTCCTCCGTCGGAAGGGCGTCCGCATCCATTTGCAGTCCCCTGTCAGTCAGATTGCCCCCACCCCCACCGGCGGCTTAGATGTCCATCTGGCGCAGGGCGTTCAGCATTTCGATCAGGTGCTTTCCACCACTTCCCCTGCCCTCATGGCGCGCCTCACCCCCGACCTGCCCGCCGAATATTTGGGCGGTTTACTCAAGCTAAAAAATATGGGCGCAGTTGTGATGACCCTCGCCCTTACCCATTCCCTCTCCGAACAGGGCTATTATTGGTTCAATATTCCCAAATCCGCAGGTTTCCCGTTCCTGGCAGTGGTCGAACACACCAACTTCGTCCCTTCCGAACGTTTCGGCGGTGATCATATCGTTTATTGTGGTGATTATCTGGACGTTTCGCACGAATATTTCCACATGACCGATGAGCAGCTTCTCGAACGCTTCCTGCCCGCCCTGAAAAAGTTTAATCCTGCCTTTGATCGCTCCTGGGTGCGAAAAATTTGGGTGTCGCGCACGCCCTACGCCCAACCCATCCCCGAAGTGAATCATTCGCGCAATGTGCCGGATATTGCCACCCCCTTGCCGGGTCTCTTTTTTGCCAGTATGAGCCAGGTTTATCCCTGGGATCGTGGCACAAATTTTGCCATTGAAATCGGTCATCGCGTAGCCCAAAAGATGCTGGCAGCCTAAAACACCCCCCATTGTCCCCCAGATTCCAATTTTGGAATCTGGACACCTGTTCCTTTCGTTCACGAACAGGTGTGGTAAAATAAGATTGACTGCCTATATATTGGAAAATTACCGCTAAAACGCAATATTTCCCATATATACGGGTCAAATCGGGCGAGAAACGCCAGGGGTGGCATTGCAGCTCAGTACCCCTCATCAGAAGTGAACGGCAAAATAGATTGTTGTAATTTCTTAAGGTTGGCGAATCTTAACAAATCCCGTATTTTTAGAGAAGCGTAGGGGAAAAGACTTGTTTGCAAGCCCAATCTTTGATAGAATTTACATCAGTAATTCAGGGTTGAACGAAATACTCTGCGGTACGTCATCTGAAAAGGGTAAAGCAAAATTGGCTTTCCACCGGAAGGCTGATTCTTATCTTTATGCTCAGTATGTCGCTTCGCAGGATCAAAGATTGCCAACATTCTAGTCTCATCTATACCCGCTGCAAGAGAGCGTTTTGCAGCGGTTTCCTATCCCTTGATACCAAATGCTCATCGACTGAAAATCTAGTCCCGCGGAGGATGTTCAATGAACGCACAGCAAGCATGGCAAGCCATTTTAGGGCAGTTACAGGTGGAGATGTCCACCTCTGCTTATAATACATGGGTGCGCAGCGCAGAACTGGTAAAGTGC
Source organism: Anaerolineales bacterium (assembly GCA_038206515.1). Lineage (GTDB taxonomy): Bacteria > Chloroflexota > Anaerolineae > Anaerolineales > Anaerolineaceae > DSYU01. The sequence continues at coordinate 57,460 of JBBRAT010000022.1, forward strand.
GAGGACGATACGTTTGTAGTAGGGGTGCCGAATATCTTTGCTCGCGATTGGCTCGAAAGTCGCCTGACAATCACCGTTTCCCGCCTGTTGACCGCAGTCATCGGTCGCCCGCAAGACGTGAAGTTTATCGTCTGGCATCAGGACTATGACAATGTCGAAGCCAACGACGTGGTTGACGAAGCCGAGGCTGCCGAAGTGGAGGTGACGCATAACATGGCGCGCGCCGCCAGCCCCACCATTGTGCCGCGCTACACCTTTGACAATTTCGTGGTTGGCACCTCCAACCGCCTGGCGCATGCCGCTTGTATGGCTGTGGCGGATAGTCCTGCCCGCGCTTATAACCCCCTCTTCCTCTATGGTGGGGTGGGTCTGGGCAAAACCCACCTTCTCCATGCCATTGGCAACGCGGGTATCAAACAAGGGCTTCAGGTGATGTACGTCTCCTCTGAAGAATTTACCAACGACCTCATCAACGCCATCCGCGCCCACAATACCCCCGCCTTCCGCGACCGCTACCGCCGCATTGATGTGCTGCTCATTGATGATATTCAATTCATCGCTGGCAAAGAGTCTACTCAGGAAGAATTTTTCCATACTTTCAATACCCTGCATGGGCAGGATAAGCAAATTGTCATTTCGTCTGATCGCCCCCCCAAGGCAATGGTCACCCTGGAAGAACGCCTGCGCTCTCGCTTTGAATGGGGTCTCACCGCTGATATTCAAGCCCCTGACCTCGAAACGCGCATTGCCATTCTGCGCTCCAAAGCTGAGCGTGGCGGACGACCTGTCCCAAATGAGATTTTGGAAACCATCGCCCGTCTCATTCAATCCAACATTCGTGAGCTAGAAGGCGCGCTCACCCGCGTGGTGGCGTATGCTGACCTCAGTGGGCATCCTCTCACCCAATCCCTGGTTCAAACTGCTCTGGCTGATCTCTTGCCCCAGCACCGCTCCTTGGATACTGACCAGGTGATCCGCGCCGTTGCCGAAGTCTTTGGATTGAGCATTGAACAGCTCCTTAGTCGCAGCCGCTCGCACGATGTCGCCCTTCCGCGTCAGATCGCCATGTACATCATGCGTGAAGACATTAACGCCTCTCTTCCGCAAATTGGCGAAGTCCTCGGCGGGCGTGACCATACCACCGTTATGTACGCTTGCGATAAAGTCAGGGATATGATCGAATCCGATGACCGCCTCCGCCGCAAAGTCCTCCAAATCCGCGAACAGTTATACGGCACAGGTCAGGTGCTGCTATAACCCCATTTTTTTTGGGAAAATTAATTGCAAGGGGATATTGATTCTGGGCTTCACGCAAAATCAATATCCCCTTGCAATTAATTTTGACTTTTGCTCTTGTTTGTGTTAAAATATCGATAACCGGTTTTCTAGCTTGTATGGCCGGAGGTTTTGCTGACCAATTGAGTGGAGAATTCTTATCTACGTTCTAAATGGAAGCAGATTGCCCCGGTTACTATAAAACTGGGGTAATTTTTTGTTAAATCAAAAAAATCGGGGGCAACGACCAACCTTTGGACGATTTCCCCTTTTGAGATGAGACCGTATTTCTTTGCTCCCTTTGGGGACGCAAAGTTTAAAACTTATTATTGATGGATAGAGGTTGAATGGCAAAAAGCACAGGAAAGCTGCGCATTATTCCCCTGGGGGGCTTAGGGGAAGTTGGACGGAATATGATGGTTTACGAGTACGACAATGAAATGCTCATTGTAGATGCTGGCATCATGTTCCCCGAAAATGACATGTTAGGGGTAGATTACATCATCCCTGACCTTACTTATCTCAAAAATCACGCCCATAAAGTGCGCGGGATTGTTATTACCCATGGGCATGAAGATCACATCGGTGCAATTCACCACCTGTTACAGGTGGTGCAAGCCCCGGTGTATGCCACCCCCCTCACCCGCGGTCTGATGGAAGTCAAACTCGCCCGCAATGGCATGATGGGCAAAGCTGATCTGCGTACTGTGCAGGCGGGCGAAACGGTGGAAATTGGCATTTTCAAGGTGGATTTCTTTCACATGTGCCATTCCATTCCTGATGCCGTTGGACTAGGCATTGATACCCCCGCCGGGCTGATCGTCCACACTGGCGATTACAAATTTGACCATACCCCGGTAGATAACTGGCCCAGTGATTATGCCAAATTAGCCGAATTTTCGCGGCGTGGCACATTAGCGCTTCTGGCGGATTCTACCAACGCCGAACACCCCGGTTGGACTCCGTCCGAGCGCACCATTGATTCCGCCCTGGAAGATGTCTTCAGCGAAGCCAAAGGGCGCATCATCTTAGCCAGCTTTGCCTCCCTCATTTCCCGCGTGCAGCAGGTGGCGAACGCCGCCATCCGCCACAATCGCAAACTGGCTTTTGTTGGCACCAGTATGGTGGATAATACCAAAATGGCGCGCAAATTAGATTATCTGAAAATCCCTGATAATCTCTTAGTTGCCACTGATCAGGCGCTGAATATGCCTGATAAAGATGTCGTCATCATGTGTACTGGCTCTCAGGGCGAACCCACTTCCATCCTTGGGCGTTTATCGGTTGGAACGAACCGCCTCTTTGACGTGAAAAAAGGCGATACCATCGTCCTTTCTTCTCGTCCCATCCCTGGCAATGAAGAAAACGTCTACCGCACCATTAACCGCCTCTTTGAGCGCGGCGCGGAAGTCATTTACGAAGGCATCGCTCCGGTACACGTTTCCGGTCATGCCAGCCAGGAAGAAATGAAGTTGCTCATGCAACTGGTGCAGCCCAAGTTCTTCGTCCCTGTACATGGTGAAATGCGCCAGCTGAAACAGCACGCCAAGTTAGCCCGCCAATTGGGCATTGCTGATGAAAATATCGCCATCATTGAAAACGGGCAAATTCTTGAATTTCTGGATGGCAGAATGCACATCGCCTCCGAGCGTATCTCCTGCCCTTATATCTTCGTGGATAGCTCCGGTGTGGGCAACGTAGACCCCGACATTATGCGCGAGCGTGAAGCCCTTTCCCGTGACGGCATTGTCATGGTGAATTTATCCGTGGATCGTTCTGGTCATGGCTTGGTGCGCGAACCTGAAATTACCAGTCACGGTTTCCTGCTCTCCACTGAGAGCGGTGATTTGATGTCTCAAACGCGCCGTAAAGTGGTGGATGTGGTCAGCCATGCCAACGGCAACTTGAAGCAGGATGTAGAAGAAGTGGTGAAAAACTACCTTTACAACGAAACTCGCCGCCGTCCGGTGGTCTTCGTTTCGGTTGCCCGTTCCTAAGCCTAACTTTTCTTTCTGATCTCCTTATCGTGGATTTTTTACGCCCCGCGTAGAAAGTCCACGATATTTATTCCCCCCATCCTTCGTCATCCCATCCTAATTCCCCCCGCAGCGGCACAAATTGCACAGGGAATAAGTTCTCACGGTACACGTTATTTTGCACCTTTTTCCAGCGTTGTAATTCCTGCCCCTCCGCTCCGCCCACCGGAATTACTAAATACCCATCTTCCGCAAGCTGCTCAAATAGCGGATCAGGCGGGCGCGGCGCGGCGGCGGTCACCACAATCGCATCGTATGGCGCGGATTCAGCCCATCCCATCGAACCATCCCCCTCGTGAAAGAAGATATTGGTATAGCCCAGCTCCGCGCAGGTCTTTTCTGCCAGAGCAGCCAGTTCAGGGTGTCGTTCAATCGTATGCACCTCGCGTACCAGCCGCGATAGCACCGCTGCCTGATACCCCGACCCAGACCCCACTTCTAGCACCCGCTCCGTTCCCTTCAATGCCAGAAAATCCGTCATTGCTGCCACCATATACGGCTGCGAAATCATCTGCCCATGTCCAATTGGCAGCGGAGTATCTTCGTAGGCACGTTCGCGGAATTCCTCTGGCACAAACAGGTGACGCGGCACCCGGTACATGGCTTCCAGTAGGCGCGTATTATGAATACCGCGCTTCTCAATTTGTTCGCGCAGCATTTCTTCGCGCGCTCGGCGATAACGATCTTCTTGTGCGCTCATGGTTCGATGCCCTCCACTAAGCAGCGCGAGATTTGCCGATCCAGCTTGCCCATCGGAAAATCTACCAGTTCCGGCGGCGTCACCCAGCGTAGTTCCGAGGCTTCCAGTGGGGTAGGGGTACCGCTAAGAAGGGTGCAATGAAAAGCATGCAGGGTGACTTTGAAATGCGTATAGCCGTGATAAAATATACCAATCGCGTCTTCTACGGTAATTTCCGCCGCCAGCTCCTCCTGAATTTCCCGCACCAATGCTTCCGGTAGACTTTCCCCCGCTTCTACCTTTCCCCCCGGAAATTCCCATAACCCGCCCAGCAATCCCTTAGAAGGGCGGCGGGCGATTAATACCTTATCCGCCTGATGAATAACCGCTGCTACTACCAAATAATGCGGTACAGGGGGCTTCGGCGTTTTGATCGGTCGTTCATTCACTAGCCCCAATGGACGCGCCTCGCATACGCTTGCCAGCGGGCAAATCAGGCACGCCGGGTCGCGCGGCACGCAAATCGAAGAACCCAGGTCCATCAATGCCTGGTTATAATCACCGGCGCGCCCGGTTGGCAGATTTTGTGCCGCCAGCTGCCATAAAATTTGCTCACCTTGCGGGGAATCAATCGGTTCACTCACATTAAAAATACGCGCCAGCACTCTGCGGATGTTGCCATCCAGTGCTGCCGCATCTTTGCCAAAAGCAATCGAGGCAATTGCCCCAGCTGTATATCGCCCAATTCCAGGCAGCTGCCGCAGGCTCGCCTCATCCGCTGGAATCTGCCCGCCATGCTGCTCCATCACCTGACGCGCCGCCTTCAGCAAGTTGCGCGCCCGGCTATAATACCCCAACCCTTCCCACGCTTGCAATACATCCTGCTCTGACGCATCCGCCAATGCCTGCAGCGTAGGAAACCGCCTCATCCACCGCTCAAAATACGGCAGAACCGTCTCTACCCGCGTTTGTTGCAGCATCATCTCAGATACCCATACGCGATAGGGCGTAGGGTCATCTCGCCAGGGCAAAGCGCGCGCGCTTTGGCTGTACCACGTTAAAAGCAGGTCAGCCAATGGGCGCGTCAGAGGAATAGGGTCAGAACTGGAATCCACCCTGCGCTACGACCACCTTTTCGGTATAGTTTGTAATAAAGTCCGAAAGCTGGTTATGCAACCCTTGCCATTCGGGTGACCGTAACGTCTGCTGTACTTTATTCAGCGTGGACATGGTAGCCCCCACCAGAATTTGTGGGCGCGTCCCGTACATCGTGGCGTATGCGTCAGTCAACTCAAACCCTAAACGCTGCACCCCAGGGATAAAATCGCGCACCAAAAATTCAAAATACTCTTGCTCGCGTTCGGGGGATACGTCCCAGGTCATAATCAATTTATAACTCATGAGGGACTCCTCTAGCTGGTTTGATAATCTAAGACCACCACTTTGGTTTCTTCCGCAAACGTGGCAGAGGTGATCTTGAATGAGGACAAGGTTTCAATGTCGCTGATGCCCATTTCCTTCAGAAATTTGCTCAACGAATCCAGTGGAATGTTGCTATTGCTATCCGGCGTGCCGTAGTACATCGGAATAACAATATTCGGCTCAATCAGGCTAATCACTTCCGCAGCCCGCGCGGCATTCAAGGCAGGCACATTCCCAATGGGTAATAAGGCAATATTAATCGTCCCCAAGGCTTCTACTTCCGCCTGCGTGGGGACGCGGGTTAAATCCCCCAAGTGCGCCACCGTGATCGGGTTGAAATCATACACAAATAACGTATTTGGCGTGTCACTTTCCGCCTGATGCCCATCAATTTGAACACCCGTAATAAAAACCCCCCCCACTTCATATTCCCCTGGCGAGGTAACCACATACGGCTGCCCCTGCACCCCTTCCAGGTAGTTGTGGTTTGGCGTATCGTGGCTAACCGTGATAATATCCGCTTTCAATTTTAAGGGTCCAAACCCCGATTGACGGTGATCATAAGGGTCTGTGACGACCGTTGCCATGCCTTTTTCAGTCAGTCGAAAACACGAGAGGCCATACCAAGTAATTTCCATGCACCCTCCTCAATATTCTGAAACAGCTGTCAGACATTGCCCGCCAGTGCTCCATACTGCCTTGATTATACATTAAAACGTTTCTGAAACCGCCAGCAGATCAAAAAGTATAGGGTTTCCTCTATCTTCATTCTTCTGGTTTTCTCGGAATTAGCGTGGTAATCGTTGTGAGGGGCGATCTTCTCCCCAACGATTACCATGCTAATTCCAGAGTTCCTCTTTTCATTCAGACGCGATATACTTCTCCATAATCCTACAAGCAAAAGAGAAAACTATGCGAGAAATTATAATTTGTTCGCGTTTAGGGGAACTCGTGGGCATAACGGATGATCAGGTGGCATGCTTTGATCTTTTTGACCCAAAAGGGCAGCAGATGGTCCGCCATTATATCCTGCTTCAGGAATCCGTTAAGCTCATGTACCAACCCTGGGGCTGGAAAAATCAATGGTATGTTGACCTGATTGACCTCCATTGGTTAGATGCCAACACCCTGCAACTGGATGACCTGTGGGTGGATGTCATTGTGGAAGGCAACGGCCCAACCTACCGCATCATTGACCTGGAAGAAATGGCAGACGCTTTTCTCAGCCATCAGGTGAGTGTCGAAACCATGCACGCCCCGTTGCATAATTTACAAAAATTCCTGGATAATCACCTGCATGGCGGCAAAGACTTCCCTCCCGCAGTAATTCAACCCTTCATGCCGTCATCGGCAACCTTATAACGAAAACGCCCTAATTCCTTGACGATTTTCGCGCTATCGGGTAAACTTCATACCCGCTTGAAGAAAGAAATCGAAGCGAATTGAACCGCCAGAGCGAGTGAAATGATGAATAACCTTGTAAATCTAAACTTCCTCTGGTATAATCTGCCCGCTTCAATCAAGTAACTTAACAAAGCAGCGCGCGCCGACGTAGCTCAATCGGCAGAGCAACCGCCTTGTAAGTGGTAGGTTATGGGTTCAATTCCCATCGTCGGCTCAGTTGAAAGTTGGTGAACGAGAAGGTTTTGCGAAGAACGTTCTCGTTTGCGAGCTGACAACGCTCGAAAATAGAATATGGGTAGTTAGCCAAGTGGACAAAGGCGGCTGACTGTAAATCAGCTGGGGTACCCCTTCAGAGGTTCGAATCCTTTACTACCCACTGGTCCTGACCGGTACAACGGCGGTACCAACGAGCAGCTTACCAAACTGTTCGTATTTGACGGCAAGCCCTCATAGCTCAGTTGGTAGAGCGCGCCCTTGGTAAGGGCGAGGTCATGAGTTCAAATCTCATTGAGGGCTCTTTCAGCCGTTCGTTACCAGTCATTTTCTTGGGCTGTATTTGTCAAGGAGAGGATAATGGCTAAACAAAAGTTCGACCGAAGCAAGCCCCATTTAAACGTGGGCACTATGGGTCACATTGACCATGGCAAGACTACCCTGACCGCTGCCATCACCAAGTACAGTCACTTGCTTGGACAGGCTGATTTCCGCGCTTAT